>DBWR01000012.1:0-54714 GCA_002309305.1 Treponema sp. UBA1233
AAAAAGAAAAAGTCACCGTCATGGGAGGAACTGACCTTTGCCAACAATTTCCTC
This sequence comes from Treponema sp. UBA1233, assembly GCA_002309305.1. Classification (GTDB taxonomy): domain Bacteria; phylum Spirochaetota; class Spirochaetia; order Treponematales; family Treponemataceae; genus Treponema_D. The sequence continues at coordinate 55 of DBWR01000012.1, forward strand.
TTCTGCAAGATAATGGAAAGCGAGCCGGAACTGTGCCGTCGCATTCTGGAAATACTTCTTGGAATTAAGATTGCACGGCTTGAGGCTCCCCAGGCAGAAAAGACGATGTATGAGACCCTTGACTCAAAGTCAGTCCGTTTTGACGTTTATGCAAAGGATTCAAGGCATGTCTTTGATATCGAAATTCAGACCACGATAAGCAAGAAACTTCCCAAGAGGGCACGATATTACCAGAGTGTCATCGACATGGACACACTATCCCGAGGGGACAAATATAGCAAACTGAAAGACTCATATGTAATCTTCCTCTGCCTCGATTCTCCTTTCAAAAAGTGCAAACCGGTATATTTCTTTGAAAACCTTTGTCGTGAAGATATCAGTATAAAATTGAATGATAGGGCCTACAAGGTCTTTTTCAATGCGTCGGAATATGCTAATATGAAAGGAGAAGAGGCAAAGAACTTCTTCAAGTACCTGAAGGAACATTGCGTCCAGAGCGAGCTGACCAAATCCATTGAGGAGAAGGTTAGTTTCGCCAAGAAAAACATGAAATGGAGGAAGCAGTACATGACTTGGCAACAGACGATAGATGATGAAAAAGAAGATGCGTACGAAGAAGGCCTTACTGCCGGTCTTGCCCAAGGTGCCTCCCAAAAAGCCATAGAAACCGCCGAAAACTTCTTACGAATGGGTGTTAACACTATTGAGCAGATTTCTCAGGCAATCGGACTTCCTTTGGAAAAAGTGCAGGAAATTGCTGATAGGATTAAGATAAAAGAAAGAAGTTGAGAAGCTCAAAGCGAACGAAAAATTCAGGGGTGATTACTTAGCTATGAATTTACACGACAGGGACATAATGGAACGGGCAAGGCAGGAAGGAATTGAACAGGGCATCCAACGAAATGCGGTGGAAAATGCCAGAAAATTTCTGTCCATGAATGTTCTGACCCACGAACAGATTGCACAGGGTGTCGGTTTGTCACTGGAAAAAGTAAAGGAACTGGCGGAACAATTAACAATTAAGAATGCATAATTAAGAATTGAGATTGTCTTACTGATTGGCTTTGTGTCTTGCTGGATAGTAATTGAAAAAAGATTGTTGTCATGCGGCTTCGCATGTTGCTTCAGCAACAACGTCAAATCTCATTCCTTACAGAAACGGCACGTAGTGACGTATTCGAGATTTCTACGAAATCTTTCTAAAGTGGGGTGTCTTGCTGACTGGTGTTTTCATCTTGCTGGTTGGTCATTCCGGGGCTGGTTACTGAGCTTGTCGAAGTACGACCCGGAATCTCTGTACTTTACATTGTGCAGAGATTCCTTGGAAACCAACAAACGCTAATTTTTTAAGGTCAAAGCGGGAACCACACCGCCATTCTTCTGCCTGACGTCTTCGACGCTGTCGGCATGGCCATAGAAGGTCACGGTGTGCGCGCGATCACTAGTGAAATCGTACGGCGAGCGAAGCCACCAATTACCACCGTAGCCTGCGGTTGTGTTCTGATACGCACCGCTTGCCTTGGCAAAATCCGTCGTCATGCGGATTCTTGTGCTTTCCGTCGTTCCGTTTGAATCCCCCTTGTACACGTTGTACTCGGCAAAACCATATTCGCTTTTGGTCACTTCCTGTACACTAAGAAGGAAAATCCTGTCAGTTGTATTTTCACAGACATACGGGTTTGCTCCGCCGTTCCATTGGTTTGGATTTGAATCAGGATTCGTGCTTCTGGCACTGTTGTCCACGTTTGTGTCAGCAATTCTGTTCTGTTCCGAACTTGTAAACGCAGTATTATAAAAATCCCCGTTCAGCCATGACCTGATTTCTGAGTTCTTGTAATTGTTTGAATCAGCATCATATCTTCGGCCTATCAGGATTTTTTCGGAATGAAGGAGTTTCTTTCCGCTGTAGTTGTCGGTTAGGACAACCCACCTGATTGGCTCCACCTTAAAGTATTTGTAGCTGTTTGCACTGGCTTGGGCTACATTAGTTCCGTCTGAATACTTGTAACCTGCTGAATACGCCTTTTCCTGCTGTTTTACATACCAGGCTCCGTCATCTCCCTTGTAGTATGTAAACATTCCGACTACCTTGAACTCAGATTCATCCACGGTAACTTCGGCTGCTTTTATAGTCTGCGGCCACATCCCAAATTCAATACTTTTATCAGTATTTTTCTCCTTCAAATCCTCAATCAGATTGCTGCAGGAAGCCAGAGCAACCCCGGCAACAATCAGGGCAGTTATTATTCCAATCAAACAAAGTCTTTTTTTCATAAAATTCTCCTCTTCTTTTTTAGATAGTCAAATAAATCCAGAGATTCCGGATCAAGTCCGGAATGACAGATGCATCACAAATTATGCATTATGAATTATGCATTCTTAATTAAATCTATATGCTGCCCCCACATCAATTCCGATGTAATGGCAGACATTGTCCTTTTCCGGGAAGATGGTGTATCCCGCTCCGGCTTTTAGCAGGACTCCGTTCTTGAACACGTCAAAGATTACGGTTGCTCCAAGCTTTGCTCCAAAATCCGGGTAGGCTCCGTTAACATCGCGTCCACTTGATTCGACCTTGTTTATCCTCATGTCGGCCAAAAGCTCCGGTCGGATTGTAATCAGATCGTTTATCCTCAAGTCAACATAAGCGCCAAGGGCAAAGTCCAGGCCCCACCAGCTGTCGATGTAGTCCTTCTTGCCGACAGGAAAAAGAAAGCCTGTTTCAGCAGCAAGTCCCACGGCTGTAAGAAATCCGTCCTGTGAAAATCCCAAAGGCAACGGCCATGCGGCATCTGCGGAAACCACAATGTTTCCTACCTCATGCTCGTTCATTGCACCAGCGGCAAGCTCAAACCTCGCTCCTCCGCCAACTTCCAGTCCCGCCTGCCATCCGTCAGCCCAAGCAGCCCCAGCAAGAGCAAGTGCAAGTGTCAGGGCAAAAACCATACGTTTTTTCATTTTATCCTCCAAAATTTATAGAATTTTAAGGGGTATTTCGTGTGGTGTCAAGTTGAAAGTTAATTAAGAATTCAGAATGCATAATTAAGAATTGAGATTGTCGGGATGATGTGCTTTGTATCTTGCTGGACGGTTATTCCGGTATGACAACACCTTTCAGTTTTCAACTCTCATCTTTCAGTTTTCAACTTTAATCTTTCAGTTTTCCGCTTTCCCGATTGACATTATTATGACATTTTGACATAATTTGTCATAAAGAGAGTTTAAACACAAGAAAAAGAGGATTTTATGGCGGACAAATATGCTTTTTTGTTTCCCGGACAGGGTGCACAGACACCGGGTATGCTCAAGGATGTTGCGGAGTATTATCCCTCTGCAAAAAAGGTAATAGATGATGTTTCTTCAATTATCAACATCAATATGGAAGACCTTCTGTGGAACAGTGATGCAGAAACGCTCAGCCGCAGCGACAACAGCCAGATTGCAATAACAGCGGCATCACTTGCGGTAATTGCAGTATTAAAGGAAAAGGGCATTGAACCTTCCGCCGTAATGGGATTCAGTCTTGGAGAATTTCCGGCACTTTATGCCGCAGGAGTCCTCTCTTTTGAAGGTGTGGTAAAGGTCGTACGTGAACGCGGACTCATCATGCAGAAGGTGTGCGAGGAGATAGCAAAACAGAATCAGGGAAAGGCACCGGGAATGAGTGCAATCCTCGGACTTGACCCCGACAAGGTAAAGGAAATCGTTTCTTCAATTCCGGATGCTTATGCCGCAAACATGAACAGCGTTGGACAGACAGTCATAAGCGGTACTTTTGACGCCCTGGAAAAGGCCGAAAACGCAGCCAAGGAAGCTGGTGCAAGACGTGCGGTTCGCCTCAAGGTTGCAGGTCCATTCCACTCCCCCCTCATGCAGAAGGCGGCAGATGAATTTGAAAAGGCGCTTGCTGACATCGAGTTTGCTGATCCCAAAATCACTCTGTTCAGCAATGTAACTGGAGCTAAGGCAACATCAGGGGCGGAAATAAAGAAGAATGCGGTACTCCACCTTACACACAGCGTTTTGTGGACTGATGAAGAAGCCGTTCTCGCATCCATGATTCAAAATGATTCAGGAAAGACATGGTCAATTCTTGAACCGGGACCTGGAAAAGTTCTGTCGGGACTGTGGGCTCAGACTGAATTTGGAAAGACACTGACTTCAATTCCAGTCAACACTGCAGAAACAATTTCACAACTGAATTCAACCATAATCTAATTATAAAGGACAAGAGGAGACAACATGAAATTACTTGAAAATAAAAAGGCGCTGGTGACAGGTTCATCACGCGGAATAGGACGCAAAATCGCAGAGGCATTTTTAAGGGAAGGTGCAGAGGTTTGGGGAATGTGCACAAAGGAATCAGCAGGAAAGGCTGAACTTGAGGCACTGGCAAAAGAAAACTCAACCTCATTCCATGAATTCTATGCGGATGCAGGCAACAGCGAGTCACTTACAAAGGCAGTTCAGGATGTGCTCGGCGAATCCGGCGGATTTGACGTTCTTGTAAACAATGCGGGAATCACACGCGACACACTTTCGTTCAGGATGAAAAAAGAAGACTGGGATGCTGTCATTGCAGTAAACCTTACAGCGGCATTCCTTGTGGGACAGATTATCAGCTCTGACATGATAAGGAAGAGAAGCGGTTCAATCATCAACATGACATCAATCGTAGGACTTCATGGCGGCGCAGGTCAGGTAAACTATGCGGCAAGCAAGGGCGGTCTTGTAGGTTACAGCAAGTCACTGGCAAAGGAAACAGGTGGCCGTGGAGTAAGGGTCAACTGTATTGCCCCTGGATTCATCGACACAGACATGACACAGGCAGTAAAAGAAGACATCCGCAATGCATGGATTGAACAGATTCCTCTTAAAAGGGCTGGCAAACCGGAAGATGTTGCAAATGCGGCACTTTTCCTTGCATCAGATTTAAGTTCATACATCACCGGACAGGTTCTTGGTGTAGATGGCGGAATGGGCTGCTGATTTTTAATTGAATTATTTTTGTTAAGTTTATATTAGGAGATAAAAATGCGTAGAGTAGTAGTAACAGGTTTGGGATGTGTTTCACCACTTGGAAATTCAGTTGAAGAGACATGGAAGGGAATTACAGAGGGAAAAAGCGGAATTGCCGCAATCACCCGCTATGACAGCACTCCCTTCAAGGTAAAGTATGCCGCTGAGGTTAAGAATTTTGACGCTTCAAAATACATGGATCCGAAGTCAGCCCGCAAGATGGCAAACTTCTCTAAGTATGCAGTTGCAGCCGCAAAGATGGCCCTGGAAGACGCAAAGCTGATTGACAACAAGGAAGTTTTGGACAGGACTTCAATTTTCCTCGGTGTTGGAATCGGCGGTTTTGAAGTTACAGAAGACAGCCTCAAGAGCTATTTTGAGACTAACAAGACCCGCATTCCTCCGATGACGGTTCCAATGCTCATTCCAAACGAAGCGGCCGCAAACATAAGCATAGCCTTCGGCATTCACGGAGCCACACACACAATCGCAACTGCATGCGCCTCTGGAACAGACGCAATCGGTGACGCACTCGACAACATCAGGAGCGGAAGAAGCGATGTAGTCCTTTCCGGTGGAGCTGAATGTACGCAGAACGGTTTCGCAAACCTTGGATTCGCAGTACTCCAGGCATTGAGCTCAAAATGGGTTGATGCACCAGAAAAGGCAAGCCGCCCCTTTGACAAGCAGAGGGATGGATTCGTTATGGGAGAAGGCGGAACAATCCTCGTGCTTGAGGAATACGAGCATGCCAAAGCCCGCGGAGCACACATCTACGCTGAGCTTTTGGGCTACGGTGGATCATGCGACGGATATCACCTTACTGCGCCAAATCCAGACGGAGTAATCGGCGGACGCTGCATGACCCTTGCAATGAAGGACGCAGGCATCACACCGGAACAGGTCCAGTACTACAACGCACACGGAACTTCAACCCACCTGAACGACTCAGGCGAGACAAAGATGCTCCACATGTCATTTGGAGAAGCCGCAAAGAAACTGCACATTTCCTCAACAAAGAGCATGACAGGTCACTGTCTTGGAAATGCAGGTTCACTTGAGGCCCTCGTCTGCATCAAGGCAATTGAAAACGACTTCATTCCACCGACAATCAACCTGGACGAAGTTGACGTAGAGGGCGGATGCGATTTGGACTACACACCAAACAAGGGAATCTTTACAAACGTTGACGTGGCAATGAGCGCAAACTTTGGATTCGGAGGCCACAACGGCTGCGTGGTGTTCAGGAAGTTCCAGGCATAACGGAAATTACGGAGAAAACTTATGGTAACAAATGATATAGAAAGCCTTTTGCCGCACAGGAAACCGTTTCTGTTTGTTGACACAATCGAAAGCATAAGCGAAGAAGGCTGCGTTTGCACAAGAAAGTTTACGGACGAGGATTTTTTCTTTAAGGGCCACTTCCCCGAATATCCTGTTGTTCCGGGTGTAATCCTGGTTGAAACCATGGCACAGGGTGGAGGAGCCGCCTTGAGCCATCAGAAGATGTTTGAGGAAGGAAGCCTGTTTTTCCTGGCCACAGTGGACAAGGTTAAATTCCGCCATCAGGTACGTCCCGGTGACACTGTACGGATGGAAATCCAAAACCTGCGCTGCACCCCTAAGATGGTAAAGCAGAGCGGAAAGGCCTACGTTGGAGATACCCTCTGCGCCGAAGCCGAATGGATGTGCCTTGTGGGGAAAAACTAATTCGTAATTCTTAATTCGTAATTCGTAATTGAAAATGGGATAATTGTATCAGTCTTTATACCATGTGTAGATTACGAATTACAGGCATTCAAAAAAAAATCCTTGAAAATGAGTTTTTCAAGATTCCGTTTATCAATTGACTTGATTTTCTTTCTGTGGAATAATGAGGGCATTGAATTATCACGTGGAGGAATAAAATGGTTGCATTAATCGTTGGTATAATTCTTATCGCATTCTGTGTATTCGCTTGTCTTCCCGCTGGAATCGGACTGGCATGGGGCCCAAATGTTGTTGCATTTTTAAAGGGCTGTGCTCCGGTTTTCGCCGCGTTCATCGGACTGATTGCCGTGTTCATCGGTTTTGCCGACATCAAGGACAAAAAGGAAGCAAAGAAAGAAGAAGCCGCTGCAAAGGCTCTCGAAGAGAAGCAGAAAAACAACGCCCAATAAGGTTGAGGAGAATGCCCGTTTGTGATATACTCAGGGCACTATAGGAGTATCGTATGACAAAGTTAGTATTAGTTCGCCACGGTGAATCAGAATGGAACAAATTGAACCTTTTCACCGGTTGGACAGATGTTGATTTAAGCGAAAAGGGACATGAAGAGGCAAAGGCAGCCGGAAAGCTTCTTAAGGAAGAAGGATATGACTTTGACGTCTGCTACACTTCATACCTCAAGCGTGCAATCCACACCCTGAACCACATTCTTGACGAAATGGACAGGGCATGGCTCCCGGTTTACAAGACATGGAAGCTCAACGAAAGGCATTACGGAGACCTTCAGGGAAAGAACAAGTCTGAAGCCGCAGAAAAATTCGGAGAAGACCAGGTAAAGATCTGGCGCCGTTCATTTGACGTTAAGCCACCAGTACTTTCTGATGATGATGAACGTTCAGCAAAGAAGCAGGCCATGTACCGCGACGTGGATTCATTCTTCCTGCCACAGAACGAAAGCCTTGAGACAACAATCGAGCGTGTAGTTCCATTCTTCCTTGAGACAATCATGGCAGACATGAAGGCCGGAAAGCGCGTAATCATTGCCGCACACGGAAACAGCCTCCGCGCACTGGTAAAATATCTTGACAACTTGAGCAGCGAGGAAATCCTTGGAGTAAACATCCCCACAGGAACACCTCTTGTTTACGAGTTTGACGACAACTTCAAGGTAGTAAAGCACTACTATCTCGGAGACCAGGAAGCCTTAAAGGCAAAAATGGAAGCAGTAGCCAACCAGGGAAAGAAAAAATAAGCGGCAATCCGCATAAAAAAAGGCTGTGGGTTCACCCAAAACGAAAAACTCACGGCCTTTATCATTTTAAACTTTCAACTTTCAGCATTCAAAATTACGCATTACGCATTACGAATTACGCATTACGCATTATTACAACCCCGGCCCATTCATAGTGTAGCGGTCTATTGAAGTGTCGAATGTGATTGTGATTCCGGCGTAAGGTTTAATCAAAATGAGCTGTCCTCCAGCCAGATCTTCATTCTGGGAATACAGCCTGAACGGACTATACTGGAAACGGCTTCCTATGCACAGGGCAAGTGAAACCTGTTCATCGGCAAAGGGTTCATACTGATAGTGTGCGTCCAGAGAAAAACCAAGCCACACGGAAGATACAGCATCCGAAGAAACGGCAGTGTTTTTAATCCTGTCATATGTAAAAACCGGAGCAATTCCAAACCTGAAAGAGCTTTCCTCGTTCAACTCGAGGCGGGTACCAAAACCAAGTCCAAAATCAAAGAGGAACTGGTAATTGTTCTTTATGTCAGAACTTCCGTATGAAATAGAAACCGGACGGTAAAATCCATACCAGCGGTCCTGAGGATACATATATCCGCCCAGATTCAGCGACATGAGCGTATTTTCTGAAACCCCTGTTCGGATGGCCAAATCAGAGCCTATTCCGACATCAAACTGAGCAAAACAGGACAATGCAGGTAAAAGTGTAAAAATCAGTACAACAAAAAGTTTTTTCATCGTTTACTCCGTGCAAGGCATTCAATTTTCGCCTTCTGTTTTTCCAACAAGGAACACCTTTATAATAGTATCGTCAGCTTTAAACAAAAATCTTAGGTTTTATCCAAGAGGGTTTGGCAGATACGGTTATTTTGACGAGTCTTCCATCAATTCCTTCTCAGAAATCCATTCCCACAGGACTTCCTCATCCTCAGAGACACACTCATTGTTGAAAAGGTAAATCCATGACCAGTGCCCGAAGTATTCCCCAAAAGAATTATGCACGTCATCAAAAAGGCTCATGCGCACGTTGGAACCTCCGTTCAATTCAAGGCATCTCCGTACGGTTGGAATCATGTGTTTTTCAGGATCGACTGTCACGTCATTTTTGGCCGCCACAAACCAGAGGGGAACCTTGCCCAAAGCCTTTATGTCATCATCGCCAAGCCATGAATCAGAGTAAGCCTCACAAACCGGGAAAGCCGCCGCAAAGAAATTGGGATAATTCAAGAGCATGTTTATGGTCATGTAGCCGCCGTTTGAACAGCCGCCGATGTAGATTCGATTTCTGTCTATGTCATCGTGTTTTGAGATGAATGAATCAATTACCTTTTTGCATGAATGGGTATATTTTGAAACATGGGTAGGACTGTCCTGCTGCAAAATGTCATAGGGAGTGTTTCCCTGCTGCATCCATACCGTTGGATTCTGGGGGCAAAGGACATAAGCGCCGTCAAAGTACGACTGAATCTCCGGTTCCACAAGGGCCGTCACTTTGTTTCCCAAGAGTGCAATCATCGGATCGGTTCCACCCTCCCCCGCACCATGAAGCCACACAATCAGGGGATGTTTTTTTCCGTCAGAAGGAGGACACCAGGATGTAGCCGTAAGCTCGTTCCCAGTCTTGATGTCGTCAAACTGCTGGGCTTCCTTACAATACCAGTCGCTGCACACCTTAATTGGTTCCGGTAGCTTTGGATGTTCAACAGTAAAATCGAATTTATCCTTCCAATTGTTCTGCTGAGTCTTGAAGTTGTATGCAAAAGGATTTGTCTCCCCCATTTCCGGACCGTATTTAAGGGTAAGAAGTATGTGGCCTCCGTTCAATCCACCAGGTTCGTCATCTCCTTCTTCTTCGGCTTCATCAAAACCTTCAAGGGGATTTCCGTCAATGTCACACGGACACGCATCAGTCACTTCCACTTGCTTTGTAAAATAATCCAGTTTTCCATCCTCAAGATACCGCTCTGTAGAAACTGTAACGCTGAATTTCTTCGGGTCAAAATCCTCGGGTTTAAACTCATCAAAGTGATTCCCTGGAGCAAGAATCATACGGTCAACCGCAGGGCCCCAGTCACAGCCCTTTATCAAAAGCGTATATGAATAGTCCTTTTCCTTAAGATCCTCGTAAACCTTTTTAATCGACTTCTTCTGCCAGATCCTGACAGCCACCATAACGCCAAGCATCAGTACGCAAAATCCCACGGAAAGAATAATCTGCAGCATGTTTCCTCCATCAAACAAATAAAAAATACAATAATAAAAATACAATATTTTGGTATAATATACAATCTGAAAAAGCTTACCTACTTTCCTACTATACAATTCAACTATTTTATATTATACTTGACGGTACAGAGGTATTTGGACATGAAGATTTCAACACGCGGACGATATGCTTTACGTTTTATGATTGATCTGGCTCAACACAACAGCAACGAATACACAGCCTTAAAGGATATATCTGAGCGTCAGGGAATCAGCATTAAGTATCTTGAACAAATCACTTCCCTCCTCAGCAAATTCGGTCTGTTGAACAGCGTAAGGGGTCCGCAGGGTGGATACAAGCTTTCCAAACAGCCTTCTCAGTACACCATTGGAGAAATCCTCCGCATAACAGAGGGTGATCTTGCACCAGTCGCATGCCTATCAACAAGCGTAAACAATTGCCCCAAAAAAGATGAATGCGCCACACTTTCCATGTGGCAGGGACTGTCCGACGTCATAAAAAACTACCTTGAAAGCATAACTCTGGAAGACCTCGTTGTACAGTCCAAAACCAAGCCCAACCTGGATTATTGCATTTAAAGAAGTTTCTAAAACAAAACCGTGACCTGGACTCCAAGGGGAAGGGCGCTTAATTCGAGGACTGGATTTCCGCTTGAGGCTGTCCGCTTTTTGGCATTTGGTTTTTCAAGGAAGGTGTGGATGAACGGGACTCCAAGACCACACAGGGTTCCGAGTGCGGCACCGGCAAGAACGTCGGTAAAGAAGTGGTTTCCGCTCAGCATACGTAGGGCGGCGGTTCCAAAAGCAAAGGCATATGAAGTTGCTACAACCGGAATCTTCCATGCGGAGTTGGGATAATACGCGCAGAAAACGTAACTCAGGAATGAGGCTCCCATAAATGCATTGGCTGTATGTCCGCTGGGCATTGAGAATTCAAAATCGTGATATTCAATTGCACTTTCATCATAATCCTCAAAATACATGTAGGGCCTTACACGCATGGCAAAGATTTTTACCAAATCCTTGACCGCCTGAGTCAAAAGCAGTGACTCCACATACATAAGTCCAACAGTAATTCCGTCCTGTCTCGGCATGTTGCTGAAAAGAAATTCCAAGCCCAAAGTCATTATCGGGAAAACCGCCATGTCCAAAGCACAGGTTATGGTTCCCGTCACGTCAAGGGCCTTGTTGTATGGCCTCATGCCCCAACGGTCGATTGCAGGAACCGTTTCCATGTCGTAGATTGTACCGTCATAATCAGGGAAGTTTCCTGTTGCCTTGATGGCGAGAGCGGTTATGTATCCACCTGCGGCACCGGCTGTAATTCCGGCATCAACCCAAAGATTGCGACCAAAAGGAGAAGGCTGTGTATATGAAATGCACCTTTCTTCATCAGTGATGGGACGCTTTAAGATTCCGTCTTCGTCTATGAAAATGACTGTCTGCGCTCCAACAGTCAGAGATGAAAATGCGGCTGTCATGGCCAAGAGCAAAAAAAATTTCTTAAGTAAATTCATAATATCTCCCATAAATCATAAAAGCAGAATTCAAATCACGCAAGTTCATACATCAGGATTGATGCGGCCTGGGCAACGTTCAGACTGTCTACCTGTTTTTCTCCGGCTGGTGGAATCAATACAAGATGATCACAGTTTTGCCTGACCACATCGCTTATTCCGTTTTCTTCGTTTCCCAAAATCAGGATGACCGGTTTTCCGGATGCAAGTTTCTTTATGCTGCGTGGACTTTCCTTTCCGTCAAGGGCGGTTCCAAGACGGACCATCTTTCCTTCCATGGCACCAAGCAGGCGTGGAATTGATTTAATCGAATAGATGTTCACGAATTCCATTCCACCTTCGGCAACACGATAGGAGCTTGTCGTCACCGAAGACTGTGCCTCATCAAGAGGAATGACGATGTTCTTTATTCCAAAAAATGCGGCGCTGCGGACTATGGCACCAAGATTGTTTGCGTTTCCCACCCTGTCCAGAACCACGGCATTTTCCGATTCCGAAATCCATCGGTCGGTGTCATCTGTCGTTAGCGGAGGAATGTGCGGAGTTTCAATCATCGCCACAACCCCCTGATGGTGAACCGAACCGCAGAGCCTTTCCAGCTCAACAGGGTCCTTTACCACATTGTAAGGCTTCTTTACCGAGGCAAGTTTTTTGCAAAGCCCCCCAAACAAAGGAGACCTCTCATGGACAAAGTACAGGCGTGTAATGCGCTCCCATCCCTTTTTCTCCAGCATCTTGACAGCCGCAAACCCACAAACCGCCAGCTCGTCATTTTTCGTGTTCTTCATGAGTCAAGTATAATTGAAGGTGGTAAAGATTTCAATATGATTCATCTTGTTCTGAGATACGGAATACACATATTAACTTTACAAATTAGAAAACGCATGAGAATAAGTACAAAACTTTCCAAAATGTGCGGAATCGGTGGCTGGCACGCAACAACATCTGCACAAGCAAAGCGCGGAAGCCGTTGTTGCGGGACGGACTCCGATGGGAGCACATTTTGAAGATTATTTGGGACTTGTTTTTATGCAATTAATGTGGTAAAGTTAATGCATGAGTATTCAGTACAAGATTGCCGAGACCGCCTTGAACGGCTCAGTTAAAAAAGAATTATTTGAATCTCTTGAGCAGCCGCAAAACAGAAACGACGTTCCAGATTACATCCACAATCACTTTGACGTAGAAAAACTTGAATTCGGCGAACACTGCATGTTCAAAATTTCTCCACGCGAAGAAAACGTCAAAAACGCAATCATGTTCGTAGCCGGTGGAGCGGGATTTTTGCCTCCAGGTGAAATGCATTTCAAGACCGCCGCATCACTCATCAAAACTACCGGAGCCGCAGTATTCATTCCTTTTTATCCGCTGGCACCAAAGGCAACCGTACGAATCGCCCTGCACTATCTTCAGAGGGCATGGTCAGAAATACTCAGGGATTTTCTTGCACAGAACGTAACTTTCATGGGGGACGGAATCGGAGCGAATCTTGTCCTCGGACTCTGCAACCGCGTCAACCGAAAGCCTGGTCATATTGTCGCCATCTCACCAATGCCGGGAATCGGACAGGACTCATGGAAAGAAACATTTGTTGAAGAAGAAAAAAACGACCGCATCCTTTCAATGGAGCTTGCAGATAAAATTGAATCAGTATGGTACAGGAACATTCCTCAGGGAAGCGCCGACAGGGAAGTTCTTTGCATGCAGTACAAGGGATTTCCCCCTACCCTTTTGATTTACGGAAGCAAGGACATGTTCAGCAAAAGCACGGATGCCCTTGTTCAGAAAATCGGAGAAAACGGTGCAACTGTCCAGATACTCAAGAAAGACATGTTCCACAGCTGGGCACTCAGGCAGAATTTTCCGGAAACCAAAAACGCAATGAAGCAGATTGCGGATTTCATAGGCTCAACTTCTAGCGGCTCCTGAACGCACTTGGAGAAAGCCCGTACATCCGGCGGAAGAGTCTGGTAAAATAAGCCGGATCAGAAAAACCTGTACTCAACGAAATGTCCTTTATCGACCTTCCTGTTTCCAAAAGCATGTTCTTTGCCTCTGACAGCTTGTAGGCATTCACATAATCCCAAAGCTGCATCCCCATTTCCTTTTTGAACACTCTTGAAAGATAGTCGGAGCTTGCATTCAACTTTTGGGCAAGGGTATCGCGGGTAATCGGCTGTGAATACGACAGGTTTATGTTAAGTATCGTCTGCTTTACGAGTGAACCGGTTTTGGGTGGCAGAAGCTTTACCTTGAGTTCCGAGATTTTTTTCAAGTGGTTTTGAAAGTCCTGATTTGAAAGAATGGCACTGTTGCACAAAAGCAAATACGGCAGGCTGATTATCTGTGAAAAATTCTTGAAGTAAGAGATGTTTTCCGCAACGAGAAGAACCGGTGTTCTTGAAAGCTTTGGATTTGTCCTTATGCTCCTTACATCCACATCGAACATTGAATCAAGAACAATGATGTCCGGCATGAAGGTAAACAGAATTGAATCGATGAATGAAACCGAAGAAACAAGTTCCATCTCAAAGTCACCTGAAAAAGCATGCAGTGCATTTGTGTCAGCACCGACAATCAGGATTTTTTTTCCGTACATCACATGGCCCATTTGACACAGCCGTAGACTGTATCCTTGTATGCCAGAAAGTCTCGGATGGCCTTTTCACCTTCAGAACTGATTTGCGAAAGTCTTTTTGCACCCTGTCCCGCCGTTTGAACCAGAGGATCCACAAAACGCTTCTTAACGTCCAGCGAAACACAGTAGGCGTCTTCTATCGGAGCAAAAGTGTGCATTACGGTCTTCATGTTCCTGAAAGTCCTGAACAGTCGTGTGAATTTTGCATCCAGATTACGTGAGGCAAGGCCTTCAAATTTTGTAATCAGATATTCCTCGTCCATGAAGAAAAGGTCACGCTCATCTATGAAACCACAGTCCATTGCACGGCTAAGCACATCCGCCATCAGCTGCATTGCAACCTTGTCCTCGTTGTGCTGAAGTATCATGCTCGTCTTGAGGAATTTCTGCGTATACTCAAGTGCCGCCTCTGCAGAGACAAATCCCAATTCCTGCTGGCCCGCTTCATTGGCAAGAACACGTATCTGGGAATAAGAGCGTTCGATTTCAGACATGTCCCAAATGCCGTCAAGAGCAGCCCCAGACGGGAACATGTATTCCAACCTGTCCGCACTCAATCCAGGAATGTTGTTGTCCGCAACCGGATACTGATGGTAGTCGTCGATTTCGTATTTGTAGATTCCCTGACTGAACAACAGCTCGCTCAAAATCAGGTCGTCGTTTATGATTTGCCTTGTAAGTTTTTCGGTGCTTTCCTGAGTCTGCGCATCCCCTTTTTGGAAATCAACCACATGGCTGAATGCGGGAGTTGCAACGTCATGTAAAAGACCTGCTATGGTTTGTATTTTGTCATGGGTAAAATTCCACACTATCAGGGCAACCCCAATGGAATGATCCAGGCGAGAGTAAAAAAACTGGTTGTGAAAAAGCGGAGTCCAGTCTGTACCGCACAGGAGCCCCACCCCAGAAAGCCTCTGGAGCATGGGCAGCTGAATGTATTCGTCAAGAAAATCCGGCCATTCACCGCACAGAATCTTGTAATACTGACTCTTGTCAAATTCCATTGAAGCCTCCTCTTGATGCAGGAGTTTTTGTCGTGTCCTAAATGTTAAAGCCGCCGTTCTTGACCATATTCATGATGAAGCCGACATAAACGGCAACAAAAACGATAACCAAGATGATTGTAAGGGCAAAGCTGACGATTGAACACACGATGCCTGCTGTTGCCTGTGAGTTCTGGTTCTTACCGCGTTTTGCAAGGATTCCAAAAATCAGTCCGAGAATGCCCCATGGACTAAACCCCAAAACCAAAGAAATGATTCCGCAAATCATTGACACAAGACCAAAATCGTTTCTGATTTCGTTGATGTTTCCGTTTGGAGCTGCTGGTGCGGAAGCCTGAACCGGAACTACCTGGTTTTCAGCCTTTACTTCTTCGTGTGAAGTTACTTTCCACGGATCTTCGTTCATGTTTGTATTTTCGTCTGACATAATGACCTCCTTTTTTTATGCCTCAACTTTTAACTATAATCTGATATATTCTGTCCAAATCGTCCTTAGTAAAATAGTGTACCGTAATTGTACCCTTGTCGTAGTCTCCCTTCATCTGAACTTTTGTTCCAAAGGCATCACGGAATTTATTTTCGATTGCAACATAATCAGGATCCCTCTTTTCAACTGCAACGGAAGGAGCTTCTATCTTTGTCGTTTTTCCGGCGCGGGAACCGTTGTTCAATTCCTGAGCCTGCTTTTCCGCCTCACGAACAGAAAGGCCGTTTTTCATTATCCTGTTGAAAAGAACCGTCTGGTCGGCTGGATTAATTACACTCAAAAGCGCCCTTGCATGTCCCGGACTAACAGAACCGTCTGCAATTGCATTCTGCATCTCTTCGGAAAGCTTTAACAGGCGGAGGCTGTTTGCCACTGCGGAACGGCTTTTTCCCACACGGGCTGCCAGATCTTCCTGTGTAATTCCCTCCATTTCCATGAGCTGGGAATATGCGATGGCTTCTTCTATAGGATTCAGGTCGGTACGCTGAATGTTTTCGATAAGGGCAACTTCAAGCTTGCGGCTGTCCGAGTATTTTCTGAGCTGAACCGGAATTTTTTCAAGTCCTGCGGCTCTTGCGGCACGAACACGACGTTCACCGGCAATGATGTAGAACGAACCGTCACCTGCATCTTCTATTACCGGAGCTTGAACCACACCTTCACGGCGTACGGATTCCGTCAGTTCACTGAGTTTTTCTTCGTCAAAATAACGGCGCGGCTGGTGTGGATTGGGCTTGAGCAAATTGGGATTAACCCACAGAGTGCCGTTTTCGTCCTGTGAAAGACCTTTCGGCAGGTTGGAAGCTGGCTTTTCGGTGGCACGTGCGGGAGAAGAGATTGCGCTTATTCCTTCCACTTTGGCGTCCGACATAAGAGCGTCCAGACCCCTTCCTAATCCAGTTGATTTAGCCACGGTTAATCACCTCTTCTGACAGTTTTTCGTAGCTCTTTGCACCCACACAAATCGGATCATAAAGGCATATGGGCTGACCGTGGGACGGAGCTTCTGAAAGCTTGATGTTTCGTGGAATGATTGTATTGAAGACAACATCCTTAAAATAACTTTTTACCTGCATGACGACATCCTGTGCAAGACGGGTCCTGCTGTCATACATCGTAAAGAAAATGCCTCCGATTACAAGTTCGGGGTTAATGCTCTGCTGAACCTTTTTGACAGTCTGCAAAAGAAGGGTGATTCCTTCAAGTGCAAAATACTCACACTGCATCGGAACAAGAACCGCATCTGCAGCTGCAAGTCCGTTGAGCGTAAGGATTCCCAAAGACGGCGGACAGTCAATCAAAATATAGTCATACAGGGGTCTCAGCGGATCCAGAGCATTCTTCAGGAAGAATTCACGGTTTTCCTGATCCACAAGCTCAATTGCCGCACCGGACAAATCAATGGACGCACTGATTGCATCAAGTCCCGGAACGGCTGAATGCTTTATAGCCTGAGAAGCCGGGGCAGTTCCAGCAATGAGTTCATAAACGGTGGGTTTATCCTTGCTTACTCCGACACCACTGGACATGTTGCCCTGACTGTCAAAGTCTACAAGAAGAACCTTTTTACCGGCCTTTGCTATATAGGCGCCGATATTAATTGCGGAAGTTGTTTTGCCTACTCCGCCCTTCTGGTTAACAAATACAAATACTTTACCCATGATAGTTATATTTTATCATGTTTTTTAATTGAAGTATAGTAGGAATGTCCAAAAAGTTAAGTTTTTGCAAAGCGGGCCTTAATCTGCAAGGACACCGTTCTTCCTCAGGTATGTGAACACGGAATCATCCCCCAAAAAGTGTGCTGAACCTGCAAATATGAATGTTTCTCCACCTTCCCGGAGCCAGTTCTTGATTTTTTCCGCCCAAGCCTTGTTCCTCTTGATCATCACAATGTCATTGTATTCAATTATGAAGTCAATCATGGCTTCATCAGCTTCTTCAATATCCTCAAGCTCCTCGAGTTCTTCAGTTTCTTCCATAAAAAGAACATCCGCCAGCCTGTCAACATCACCGCTCAGATATGCCTCGTACATCAAGTTTAGATTCTTGTCGCTTTCGGTGGGATCCATGATGTCGGCAAGGAGATCCTTTAGCATGAAAAGCTGCTGATCGTAGGTTCCGTACTGGAGGATTTCCAGCTGGGTGTCAACGGAATCAAGTCCCTCCCAACTGCGGCCTTCTTTTTTCAAAACTTCCATCAGAGTGGTGTCAATTCCCTTGGAAGAATCAAGTCCAGAATTCGTCCACTGCAGGGAAGAAATGGTATCGGTAATGACCCACGGCTCAAACAAACGGAGCATGGCAAATCCCTGCATTCCAATTGAATTTATGACAACATCAAGTTCCTCTTTGGTAAGCTCTTCCTCAAGATTCCTTCCGCCTGCCTTTATCGCACTCTGCATCATGATACCCATCATCTTGCCCTGAATGCTCGCCATGTCGGCTGAACCTATTTCAGCGGCTACACGCTTTGAGTTCTTCAAGTCATCCATTATTTCATCCGGGAGGGGATAGAGCCTGTCATCACCCATGTGGATTGTTCCCAGAATATGAACATAAGACGGTTTTCCGCTTTTGTCTGTACCTTCAATCGTCCAGTACACTCCGTTTTGATGCTGTACCTGGGCTTTTGGAACTGACGCACATGAAACAAAAAGAAACAAACTCAGAAAAGAAACGGATAAAGTGTTAAAAAACTTTTTCATCATATATACCTCTAGTAAGATTATAGAGGCGCACAATCATTTTGTCAATTAAACACGGGACATAAAAAAAGCACCCATGACAGTAAGGGGACCGTCACGAGTGCAAAAGATAAAGGCATCACTGATTAATACCGGAAGTATCAATCAGCGACTCCTTTTTTCTTACTCTTCATCCTGAAGGGCATCATAACCGGATTCACCGGTGCGAACCTTGACCACTTCCTCAACCGGATATACGAAGATCTTTCCGTCTCCGTAGTGTCCTGTATAAAGCGCCTTTTTTGCCGTTTCGATTACAGTCTGAACCGGAACCTTTGCAACAACAATCTCGACCTTTACCTTAGGAAGCAGGTTGATTGACTTGACCGGAGCACCACGGTAATATTCATCCTTACCCTTCTGCATGCCGCAACCCATCGCGTTGATTACAGTCATACCTGTAACACCGATTTCATTCATGGCATTTTTAAGAGCCTCGAACTTGTTCTGTCTTGTTACGATGACAACCTTGTGGGCTGTAACATTCTTTGAAGAAGCCTTGATTTCCGGAGCAATCTTGACCGGTATTGTTTCAGAATCAGGCAAAGCGACACCAGCGACAATGGCCTCCTCGACTTCTTCTTCCGTATACTGCATTGCAAATCCTGCGTAACTTGAATCGAGTCCGTGTTCAAGCTTGTCAAGACCGACGATTTCTTCTTCTGCCGTAACACGAAGTCCGATTGTCTTCTTCAAGATAAGGAATGCAATCGTAATTGTTATGACAGTCCATACTATGATGATACCCATACCGCCGAGCTGCTTTACCAGCTGACCTAATCCTCCGCCGTAGAAAAGACCTTCTCCGATTCCGGCAAGTTCAAATCCAGGAGCAGCTTTTGTGGCAAAAAGACCTACTGCAATAGTACCCCAGATACCGTTCATCATGTGAACTGCAACAGCACCAACCGGGTCATCCACATGAAGCTTGTAATCCAAGAGCCATACGCCAAAGATTACCAAAAGACCAGCAACCAGACCGATGACAGCGGCACCCGCACAATCCGCAACGTCACATGGAGCGGTAATTGCAACAAGACCAGCAAGAGACGCGTTCAGACACATTGAAACATCAGGCTTGCCGTACTTGATCCAAGTGAACAGCATGGCAACAACAGTGGCAACAGCAGGAGCTACCGTAGTGGTAAGGAAGACGGAACCAAGTGTCGGAATGTCTGTAGCGGCCGCACCGTTGAATCCGTACCAACCCAACCACAGGATGAACACACCAAGAGCACCCATGGCAATGTTGTGTCCGGGGAAACCGTGAACAGCGGTAACCTTTCCCTTCTTGTCCCTGGAGAATTTTCCCAGACGCGGACCGAGCATTGCGGCACCAATCAGGGCACATATACCACCAACCATGTGGATACATGCTGAACCTGCATAATCGTGGAATCCCCAGTCGGCAAGGAATCCGCCACCCCATGTCCAGTGGGCTTCAATCGGATAGATGATTCCCGAAATGATTGCTGAATAGATACAGTATGTGCTGAACTTTGTACGTTCTGCCATTGCACCGGAAACAATAGTCGCCGTTGTGGCACAGAACACCAGGTTGAACACAAATCCTGAAAAGTCAAATGAAGCATACTGAGTAAATACCGCAAATCCCGGTTTACCGATAAAGCTCCAAATACCCCTGCTCACTTCGCCAGTGGTGGGATCCGTATATGAAAGCATGAAGGACGCACCGATTACAAACCACATTACAGTTCCGATACAAAAGTCCATCAAGTTTTTCATGATGATATTACCGGTGTTTTTTGCACGGGTAAATCCCGCCTCCACCATGGCAAATCCAGCCTGCATCCAGAAAACCAGAGCAGCTCCAGCCAGGAACCAAACTCCCCAAATGTCAGAGTTAAGGGAAGATACTGCTTCTACAATGTCCATATAGACCTCCTATTTCTTTACATCCTCTCCTTCGAATGTAAAACAAAAAAAAAGCGCGTACACTTCCGGAGCCAAAACCCCGAAAGAATACACGCCTTTGTGTACAAAAATAATAAACTGAATTTCACGGCGGCATGAACAAAAACCGTTTACACCGCCATTAACTTTTTTATACCAGGAACAACAAATCTTCGTAGCTTGGATATGGCTTGTATTCTTCTCCAAGCAGTGATTCTATCTGATCTGCAATCGCGCGGGTTTCTGCCATTGCCGGAAGAACCTTCTGTGCATAGCTCTTTGCCTCGCTCATGTAGTCTGAACATTCCTTTGTTGCAATGTGCTTCTGACACAAATCCTTTGCACTCTGTTCCAGTTCGTTTGTCAAACCGTCCAGTGTCTGCAGAAGGTTTGTTTCTGCCGTGCACTTTACGCCGGGAACCACAGCCTTAAGGTCGATTGCGGTTTTGCTTACAGCCTGCATGTATTTGAATGCGGCCGGGAGGATGTCCTTGTTGATCATCTCCAGCATGGTCTGCACTTCGATGTTCAAGACCTGACAGTATTTTTCAAGCTTGATTTCGTAGTGGCTTTCGATCTCAGTCTTGTTGTAGATTCCAAGCTCGGTAAACATCTTGACGTTCTTTGGATCCATGTAGTGTTCCATGGCTTCCGGAAGATTGTGCAGGTTCAGGAGTCCGCGCTTTTCAGCTTCGGTAATCCAGCTTTCGTCATAGCCGTTTCCGTTGAAGATGATGCGCCAGTGAGCGTTCAATTCCCTCTTGATAAGTTCGTTAAGGGCGTTCTGGAAATCGCTCTTGCCTTCAAGTTCATCCGCAAACTGCTTGAGCGTGTATGCTACGATTGCATCAAGAACCGTATTCGGACCGGAGATGGAAAGGGAAGATCCCACAGAGCGGAATTCAAACCTGTTTCCGGTAAATGCAAACGGTGAGGTGCGGTTCCTGTCCGTTGAATCCTTTGGAATCGGTGGAAGAACGTCAACACCCAGAGTCATCTTTTTCTTGGTAATCTCATCATACTGGGTACCGTTTTTAATTGACTCAAGTACTGCCTGAAGCTCTTCTCCCATAAAGATGGAGATGATTGCTGGCGGAGCTTCGTTTGCACCAAGACGGTGGTCGTTGCTTGCTGATGCTACGGAGATGCGGAGCAAATCCTGGAATTCATCAACAGCCTTTACGATTGCCGTAACGAACAGAATGAACTGTGCGTTTTTCTGTGGGTTGTCACCCGGATCAAGAAGGTTTTCACCCTCGTTTGTCGCAATACTCCAGTTGTTGTGCTTTCCGCTACCGTTGAGCCTTGCAAATGGCTTTTCATGCAAAAGACATACAAGTCCGTGGCGGCGTGCAACCTTTTTCATCACTTCCATAGTCAGCTGGTTCTGATCTGCCGCGATGTTTGTCGTAGAGAAAATCGGAGCCATCTCGTGCTGTGCCGGAGCAACCTCATTGTGTTCGGTCTTTGCGGTGATACCGTACTTCCACAGGGTTTCGTTCAAGTCTTCCATGTATTCAACTATGCGTGACTTGAGGGCGGCAAAATACTGGTCGTCCATTTCCTGACCCTTGCTCGGTTTTGCACCAAACAAAGTGCGGCCGGTCATGCGAAGGTCCTTTCTCTTGTTGTAGAGCTTTTCGTCTACGATGAAGTATTCCTGTTCAGGTCCAACTGTTGTTGAAACATGTGTTACAGTGTTGTTGCCGAACAGCTTCAGGATCCTGAGGCTCTGCTTGTTCAACGCTTCCATTGAGCGGAGGAGAGGAGTCTTCTTGTCCAGTGCTTCTCCAGTGTATGAACAGAATGCAGTTGGAATGCAGAGTGTGTGCTCCTTTACAAAAGGATAGACTGTCGGATCCCAAACTGTGTAACCGCGTGCTTCGAATGTTGCGCGTGTTCCTCCAGACGGGAAAGAAGATGCATCAGGTTCTCCCTTTACAAGTTCCTTTCCGCTGAATGTCATGATGACGCTTCCGTCGTCAGTTGGATTTATAAAGCTGTCGTGTTTTTCGGCTGTGATTCCCGTAAGAGGCTGGAACCAGTGGGCAAAGTGTGTTGCGCCTTTTTCCAAAGCCCATTCCTTCATTGCGTGGGCCACTTGATTTGCAACATCAAGATTCAGCGGTTCACCGTTGTCCAGAGTTTTTTTCAACGCCTTGAAAGTTTCTTTAGGAAGACGTTCCTTCATCACTTGCTGATTGAAAACATAGGAACCAAAAAGTTCCGGTACATTTGTCACTGCCATATTTTCCTCCTGACAATTTGCAATAAAAAAAAGGCGGTGTGAATCCTTATTGTTTCAAAAAGAATTCACATCGCCTTTGATGTATGGCTTGATACTATCGCAAAAAAAATTTTTTGTCAATAGCCGTAATTATTTTTTTCTAAACCGCATTAAACCTGGAACTCGTCGATCTGAGAACCGATTCTGTCGATGGACTGGTTCATGTCACCCGTTATGTTCAACAGGGAATCATCAGCCTCCTTGATGCGGTTTACAGTTTCTCCAACAGAGTGGACAATCTTTGAAATTGAAGAAGACACCTGCTTGAGGTTTTCAACTTCGTTAACAATAGTCTGACTGCCCCTTTCCATTTCGTCGGAAGCATAACGCACCTGATCGGAAGAATCGTTCATCACGCTAAGAGCATCACCAATCTGTTTTGATCCTGAAGCCTGTTCGTCCATTGAGCCCCTAATTTCCTGAACCAGAATTCCAGTGTGCTGAAGTTTTTCGCTTACAAGACCAAAGTCGTGATCGGCCTGCATTGATGCCTGTACAACAGCCTCGATTGATTCCTGAATGCCGTGGAGCTGTGTTCCGATATTCTTTGACTGTGATGAAGAAGTTTCCGAAAGCTTTCTGATTTCGTCCGCAACAACAGAGAAACCTTTACCGGCTTCACCTGCATGTGCGGCTTCGATTGCGGCGTTCATGGCAAGAAGGTTTGTCTGTTCCGCAATGGAAGAAATGACGGAGTTTGCCTCGTTAAGCATCTTTGACTTGTTCTGGATTTCCGCGACAAGTTCGCTTACCTGATGATGATGCTCGGTTCCATTCTGAACGTTTTCGGTAAGGACATTGTATTCGTTTGCAAGCTTTTCGATTGAAGTATTTACAGAACCAATGTTTCCAATCATCTGGGTTACAGCTGTAGCAGCAACATCCACACTCTGACTCTGATCCTGAATCATCTTGCGCAAAGTGCTGATGCTTTGGGCAATCTGGCTTACTGTTCCCGCCGTACTGTCCACACTGTTGTTCTGTACGGAAAGGATGGATCCCATTTCTTCAATTTTTGCAAGTATGTCGCTGACTGTGGCAGTGTTTTCCTGAACAGTTCCGTCAAGCATGGAGTCCGCCCTCTTGAGCTGTTCCTTTGAAATCTTAAGGTCACTGACAATCGCCTGGAGCTTTGCCGTAAACTGATTGAATCCGTCCACAAGCTCGTTGATTTCCGACGTGGCCTTTTCATCAAGACGCTTTGTAAGGTCCGCACTTCCTGATGCAATCGTATGGATTGATTTGCTGACTTTCTTGAGTGGATTAACTGAAAGTGAAATGACAAGTGAAGACAGTATGAATGCAACAATGATCGTCGCAATACATGTAATTATCATGACACGGAGCATGCCTTCCAGTCCGCTGTAGAAATCTGAATAAGGAGCGACACACACGACAGTCCAGTCACAGCCTTCCACCGGTCTGTATGCAACAGAATATTTTATTCCAGTGGCAGAATCCTTGTAGATTGCCGTATCAGTATCACCGGCCTGAATGCGTTCAATTATCGGAAGGAATTCGGGAGATGCTTCATCGCTTATGAGTTTTCCCTCGTTTACATTGTCCTGAACCTCGTGGGCAACATATGCGCCAGTCTTGCGGTTTACGACATAGGGATGAGATTTTTTTCCAAAAGTAATTCCTGCAACAGTTCGACACAATTCCGTACTGTCCAAAACAGAAACGACTACACCTTCCTGCTTGCTCTTGTAATCATAGAATGGCAGGGCATAGAAAGTGGACAGGTTTCCGTTTACAGGACTCCAGTTTGGATCCATGAGGGAACGTTTTCCAGTAAGAGCTATCTTAAGGTATTCGCGCTCGTGAAGGTCGCTGTATTTTTCGGTGGTTGTCCAACCCACTCCCTTGTCGTCGTAAATTGCCATACCAAGATACTGTGGTGCTCCACCTGTGGCAGTGTTTATGAGCCGCCATTTGTCATGAAGGTCAACGTCAGGATCACGTATGGTACTGAGGTTTGCAAGGGCCTCAAGCATTTTGTATTCGCGGTCATTTACGTTGAATATCTCAGAAGCAGTGGCATGCGCAAGATTCAGGCTTTCTTCTTTTACCGCATTGTCAAGTTCTTTTTTTGAAACAGTATAGGACAGTCCTACCAGGATTACACTAGCAAGGACTATGATGCCCAACATCCATAGGCTGATTTTGGTTTTTAACAACATTTACTTTTCCCCTAAATTTCTTAAATTTCCTGCAATCTATTAAACCATATTTTAACGAATTTGTCCACAAATTTTTAACCAGTAAGGTGGGAAATCATTATTCACAAGTTACCATCAGAAAGGTGGAATTAGAAGAAGGACTTTACCCAGACTATCAGGATGACAGTTGAAACTACCAGCCTTATTCCGCTGCCGGTCAAAAAGCCCAAGAACGAAAACCATGCGGACTTGAACACTTTTTTCAGATCCGACGAGTCGTGTATCAATTCTCCAATAAGTGCACCAATAAACGGTCCTATCAGGATTGTCACGATGGAGCCCATCAACAGCCCCGCAAAAACCCCAATCGTAGAACCTATCGACCCCGCCTTGGAACCGCCCGAGGCTTTTGTCAGCATTGCGGGAATAAAGAAATCCAGTATTTCAACTATGACGGTAATGATGCCCAAAATCAAAATGGACACCCATGTAATCGAACTCTTTGTGGTAAAATACGCCAGCAAAAGGGCACCCCAGCACAACGGAGTACCGGGAACACCAGGGATGATGCATCCGATGAGGCCCACTACAATCAGGAGAACGCCTATTGCTATTAAAGTAATGTCCTTTACAAGCATAATTCAAGTATACAAAAAAACTTGACATCTGACAATAACGATGGGATAATACACACGAGAATCGTTTTAAAGTTTATGTAGGAGTTTTATATGAAGATTTCAGGCGTTGTTGAATCTGCAAACGCTCTTCCAGTACAAGTCAAAGGCTGCTCTTCCTTTATGCAATATTCGTACCGCTATGACGGTCCAGTAGGCAATACCAGCGAATCTTCACCAGACAGAAGGAACCGCATTGTTGCTCTGCACGGAATCCACGAATTGCTGGCCCAATGCACGGACGATCAGGAATTTCTTTCTTACTGCAGGTCCAACGACTTTTACTTTTACGGCGGCGGATGGCAGTCATGGGGCTTTGGTGGAGAACTTTCTCCCGGGGAATATCCCAAAAATTTCGGACCGTTTCTTTCAGGATTAAAAACCTATTTTACCTTTCCGGGAAGATGGCCGGAAGTAATCAACGGAAAAAAGACTCAGGACAAATTCATCCTCAAGGGACAGTTCATCATCTACTTCAGGTGGAAGCAGACCTACCTTGTCCTTGCATCAACAGGACCAATCGTGGGCATGGAAGCGGAATTACTGCCGCCCGTCCAATACTATGTGGACAGGGAAAACAAAACTGTTGCCGCCACAATATATGCCGACGGAAAAAGATGGAAGCCGTTTGAGCTGATGAGTCAAATCACCGTGTTCACCGCATCAACCTTCTTTGCGCTCAAGGATGGAATCAAAAAGCTGTTTGGAGGAATTGACGAAAAGCGTTTCTCCATGCTTACGTTTTTGAACACCGACACCAAGAGAATCAAATGCGCCGGCTGGGAATCATGGTACAACCACTATTCGAACATCGACGAAGAATTAATTACAAAAGATTTGGAAAACATAAGCCAGACCGAAAACCTCATCACCCTGTCATACACAAGCAAGGAACTTCCAGCAGTATTCCAGATTGACGACGGCTGGGAAAAGGCTTTGGGACAATGGCAGGCTAACCCGGAAAAGTTTCCATCGGGGATGCAGAATCTTGCGCAGAAAATTGAAACCGCCGGTTACATTCCGGGAATATGGATTGCACCGTTCATCATCGATTACAGAAGCGAATTTGCACAACAGCACAAGGACTGGATTTTAAAGGATGAAAGGAGGAAGCCACTTTCTGCAGGCCTAAACACCAGTTGGGGAGCTCGATGGGGAAGGCATCAGCCCTCAAAGGCACATTCATTTTTCTGTCTGGACTTGAGCCGCGACGATGTACTGGACTATCTGGACAGGCTTATGGAAATCATTATCGAGGAATGGGGATTCAGGTACATAAAGCTTGACTTCCTTTATGCAGGAATGTTGAATGGAAGGTTTGACCAGGGTGGAGCCGCATATCAGTGGTATGACAGGGCAATAAAGAAACTGACCCGCAGATGGGTAAACTCCAGGGGACAAAGTGTAGCGTACCTTGGCTGTGGAGTTCCATTTGAATCTTCATTCACCACGCTTCCACTTTCACGCATTGGACCGGATACAAAGCATGACTGGGATGACCCCGTCTTGGAAAGGATGCACTATCCCGCACGTCCAGGAGCAAAACCAAACCTCATCAGTACATTGGGACACGCATTTTGGGACCAGAGCATTTTCATCAACGATCCGGATGTCGTATTCCTGCGCACGACAAACATTTCCCTGAGCGACGGAGAAAAGGAACTGATCGCCCTTGTGGACAAACTTTTTGCAAGCCAGATAATGCATTCGGATGATCTGATTGAATTCAACATCAATGAACAGGAATTCACGCAAAAGATTGCCGGATGGTACAAGGCTCTGGACAAGCAGGAATTTGGAATGGAAACTATAGAAGCCGGCATGCTCGTTATTTTTTCAAGGAACGGAAAATACTGCGGCTTGATAAACATGAGCGAAAAACCCTTTACCCGCACAAAGGAAGAATTCATACAAAGCATAAACTATCAGCTTGGGCTTTCTTTAGATGCGGAGACGGTGGAATTAAAGCCGGTGGTGGAAAACTGCCTGAACGCCGGAGATCTTTTCACTGCGGAAAGACATTCAATTTCTGTATTCAAAATAGTACAGGAAGCGGTGGACGAAGAGGAATGATCCGCAAATAGTTTCGGGAAACAAAGTGAAAAAATACTTTTGGAAAATCGAAAGGCCTCAGACACTAATCTCTTTTCTTCAGGAACAAAGATATTTTATTTCTCCGGAAACAGAGGGAATTTCAAATTCAAAAATCAGGCGACTGGTCATATCCGGTTCGGTCAAAGTAAATGGAAGACAGTGCAGGATACCGTCATTCATGCTGCTGCCAAAATCCACGCTGGAAGTTTTTGTTGACGAAGAAAAACTCATGTACGAAAAGCAGCCGGACGACATTCAATTTGAATTAAAACAGGAAGACGTTCTTTTTGAGGATGAATGGCTCATCATTGTAAACAAGCCCGCATTTTTCCCGGTAGAAAAAACAATGGTTCAGGACAGGAACAACCTTCATCAGACGGTAATAGACTTTCTTTACAGGAGGAACCCGGAATTGAGGAATCCCCCCTACGTAGGAATGATGCATCGTCTGGACAAGGAAACTTCGGGTGCAATCCTGTTTACAAAGAAAAGGGAAATCAACGGAGCCATGCATGATTTGTTTGAATGCCACAAGATAAAAAAAACATACCGTGCCGTAGCTTTCAACAAAAACAAAAGGGAAATTCCCGACACTTTTTCCGTAGAAGGGTGGATGAAAAGGATAAGTCCAAAATCAAGCGCATGCAAAATGGGCATGTCAAAAAATCAAGACGACGGACTTTTTTCGCATACGGATTTTTCTCTTGTAAAGGCGCAGGGCAATCATGTTCACCTTGAATGCACGCTCCAGACAGGAAGGACGCATCAAATCAGGGTTCACTTGTCTTCGGTGGGTTTGCCGCTTGTAGGTGACGAACTGTACGGAGGACCAGAAGGATTTGAAGAAAACAACGGACGGATCATGCTGCATTCAAAGTCTCTGGAATTTGTTCATCCTATGACGGGTCAAACCATAAAGGCAGAAAGTCCGCTCCCACCGCTTTTTTAATATTCAACTAGTCTTCAAACGAACCGGTTTTTAATTCCTGAATTATCCTCATCCAGCTGTCGTAACGCAATGGACTTATTTTTCCGTCCTGAACAGCCTGCTTTATGGCACAACCTTTTTCGTTGATGTGAGAGCAGCTCATTCCAAAAGAACACTTTCCCACAAAGGGCTTGAACTCCCGGAAATACAGGTGAAGGTTTTCTGCAGAAATGTCGTGCAGCAAAAAGCGCCTTACCCCTGGTGTGTCAATGATGTCTGCCGTAAGCCCCTGAAGTCCCCCCACAAGAGATTCTGCCAGTTCAATATGCATGAGTGAGCCTTTTGTCGTAGTATGGGTTCCGCGTCCGTATTTCTGGCTAAGGCTCCCGGTTTTGAGTACGATGGAGTTGTCCAGAACGTTTATGATTGAGCTTTTTCCAACACCGCTCTGACCGACCAATGCAGAAAGCTTGTTCTCCAGAAGCCGTGACAGTTCCTCCATGCCCTCCCCTGTTGCGGCAGAAACACGAATCACCCTGTAGCCGATTTCTTCCCATGCGGCAAGCTGGTCCATGAACAGGGAATCCTGGCTGTCCACAAGATCATATTTGTTACAGACGATGATAGGTTCAATTTCCTGATATTCGGCCTGAGCCAAGGCACGGTCAATGAATCGGGGTCTGAACGGAGGCTGGTTGGGTGTTGTCACGATGAGCAGGTAGTCAAGGTTTGCGGCAAGAAGCTGCGGTTCACGTTTCTTTATGTTCCAGCGTACAAATTCATTTTTCCTCGGAAGCAGCTTTACGATAAGCCCCTTGTCATCTTCCAGCGAAGAATCCTCAAGCTCCACAAAATCCCCTGGAGCCAGCGGATTGTAATAGTCTTTGTCTGTCTTTAAAATCTTACCCTTGATGGAACAAAAGCGCGTACGTTCATCATCACATTCGACTTCAAAAACATTTTTGCTGCCGTTAAGAATTAAACCTTGCATTTATTTAATTCTGAATAAAAACATCTTTACTGTCAAGAGGAAATATATTATTTTGGGCAAATGTCGGGTATAACATGGGAGATAAAGAAAACAGGCTCCCAGCGGGATTCTGCCCCGAAAAAAGGCTTGCTAGAAACGTTGTTGCAAAGACCGCGCTACGCTTGTGCAGATTTTTTTCGGTTCAAACATAACACATTGCCTTTTTCATATGTTTCTCCTGACCATTCTACCCTAAATGATACGCATAATACATCTGTTTACTCGATATGTTTTTTTTATGGGAGGTGGAAGGGAAGTGCTGAAACAGAGAAAAAAAGATTGTTAAGAGTTTATTGAGGAAGCATCGCAATGTAGGCGGGGTTCGGGGCAAGCATACATTTGTGCGGAGCGAGCAATTTTGCAAATATAGCTGGAGTTTTGCTGTTTTTCCTTCAAGGAAAATGGGAGCCTTCGCGACCAAAGCAAAACTCCTTAGCAAGCGACAGCTTGCGTCTGGTTCCCGCCGGCAATGGAGATGCTCCCTCTGTAGATTTATTCATATTATTTTTCTATGATTTGCTCTTCCCTTCCACATCCCATACGCTCTGTATTGGCTAACTTTTTTTAATGTTGACTAGACCTTATTGACATGTTATATTATTGGCAGCAAGGAGGAGCTATGTGCAGGACATCTATTTACGAAGCGCGCAATAATTTCTCGGCCCTGGTAAAGATGGCAGAAGAAGGCGAGGTCGTGGAGCTTACACGATATGACAAACCTGTTGCCGTAATCATAAGCTACGGGGAATATGAGAATAAACAGGAAACAAAGCCATCACTTCTGGACAAACTCGATGCATTAAAAAAACAATTTTCTGATGTCGTAGATGATCTTGGATTCGACATAACACCTTCACGAGAATGTCCGGATTATTCAAAAGATCCATGGGCATAGCATTCACAATTATAAATCAGGAGATTTACATGAAAAAAACTTATTTATTGGACACCAATATTGTTTCTGAGTTTTCTAAAGAGCGTCCTAATGCTCAGGTAGTTGAACTATACAAAGCTAGAAGAGATTTGTGTGCAATTTCTGCAATAACATGGCAAGAACTGACAAGAGGAGTCCAACGTCTGCCAGAAGGCCGAAAAAAGCAGTATCTTCAAAACTGTCTTGAAGAATATGAGGAGGCCCTTGATGTCATTCCCTACGACAAATTCACCGGACGGATTTGCGGAGAGATTCAGGCTGATGCGGAAAAAGATGGGAAAACACTTCCCTACTATGACTCACAGATTGCAGCAACCGCCGTCTCAAACGGCATGGTCCTTGTCACCCATAATCTTGATGATTTTACAACAATAAAAGAAAAAACATTTTTACGCATAGAGGATTGGTTTTCGGCTCAAACATAACACATTGCCTTTTTCATATGTTTCTCCTGACCATTCTACCCTAAATGATACGCATAATACATCTGTTTACTCGATATGTTTTTTTTATGGGAGGTGGAAGGGAAGTGCTGAAGCAGAGAAAAAAGATTGTTAAGAGTTTATTGAGGAAGCATCGCTATTTTGTACTTCCCTTCCATATCCTATATTGACGTATTTCTTATAATCTGATATATTATGCACATTATTTAGGGGGTGTAGCTCACCTGGCTAGAGCGCTTGCATGGCATGCAAGAGGTAACCGGTTCAAGTCCGGTCATCTCCATCATAGGCCTAATGTTTATGACACTAGGTCTTTTTTTATGCCTGTTCATCAAACATGTCCCAAAAAGGAGTGAATCATGATAAAGGAAATCAGACCCGAACAAATTCCTGACAACGCAATTTCTTTGATCAGCAAAGACTGGATGCTGGTTACCGCATGTACAAAGACTGTGGACCCGGAAGGCAAAATCACCACCGGACGCGTCAACACGATGACTGCCAGCTGGGGCGGACTCGGTGAACTCTGGAACAAACCCGTAGCTACAATCTACATAAGGCCTCAGCGCTACACAAAAGAAATAATTGATGCAACCGATACCTTTACCCTGAGCGTACTCCCGGAAAAATTCAGGCAGGCACTCAATTACTGCGGAAGCCATTCAGGACGTGACGGAGACAAATTCAAGAACGCAAAGCTGGATGTGCTCTACAACAACGGAACCCCCTACATCAAGCAGGCAAGGCTCATCCTCTTTTGCCGAAAGCTTTATGCCCAGCCGTTTGACCCCGACTGCTTTGTGGAAGAAAAAATGCTCAAGCAGAATTACAAGAATGACGACTTCCACACAATGTACATCGGAGAGATTTACAAGGTACTCATCGACAAGCGTTAGGACGACGGTGCAATAAGGCTACAGAAATCAGAAACAAGTTTTTCAATCGACTCAAGTGAGCTGGAATCCTGGGGAAGTGAAAAGAGCTCACCTTCTCCAGTTTCGGGATTTTCCATTATCAGCTGTTTCTTTTGGGTGATGTAATCGCAGAGAATTGAGCTGACACCGGCACAGAACCACTTTGCGCATGTGTGGATCATCTTTTCATCAAGCGATATTTTGCCATTCCTGATCAGGGCGGAAAGAATCTGTTCGGTTTGAGTTATTATTTTTTCCATTTCACTTTGAACGATAAACGCTGCCTTTTTGCTGAAGAATTTCTGGCTCTGCAGGAAGATGTAGACTTCGATTAGCGGGAGTTTCTCGTGCATTTTGATATACCGGTCAACCACCCCCTTGAGTACCGTCTGAGCTGAATACTTTTGGGCGACGGTTTCCACATCAGGAGGAGCAAAGGTAATTGACAGATAATACTTTCCGCAGAAATCAAGAGTACTTTCGATTATGTCTTCGCGGTTATAGAAATGATTGTAAAGGGATGCCTTCTTTATGTTGAGTTCATCCGCAACGTCCGAAAGCGATATTCCACCCGGAGAACGGATGAATGCGGCATGCAGAACACTTTTGATAATTACATCCCTGGAAAGCCCCTTGGCCAATTACGGTACCCCTCCCTTTGTCTGGCTTTATCTTTGCTGTGCGTCTGCCTTTACCTGTGAATAAACAGCATCACCCATAAGAGACTTTACAATCTCCATGGCGAATTCCTCGGCAGCTCCGGGACCACGACCAGTAATCAAATTGCCGCTCTTTACAAAAGCCTTGCCGCTGACATATTTTGATTTGTATTCAGGAACCTGAGCTTCCATGCCGGGATAACATGTCCAATCCTTACCGTCCAGAGCACCAGTCTGAGGAAGGACCAGGGCTGGGGCTGCACAGATTGCACATACAAGACGTCCATCCGCATTCATCTTTTTGACGATTTCAACTACAGTTTTGTCTCCGGCCAGAACCTTTGTACCGGGCATTCCACCGGGAACGACAACCGCATCAGGAAGATCATTCAAATCCAGCTCCGATATTGCCTTGTCCGCAGTAACCGTAACCCCACGTGAACATTTTACTGTCTTGCTATTGGAAACTGCAACCAGGGTAACATCAACCTTGGCACGCCTCAAGTAATCTACCGGAGAAAGAGTCTCTATCTCTTCCGAACCATCAGCAATAAAAACTACAGCTCTTTTCATGTCATTCCCCTATTTGTATTATTTTTTTCTCTTTACGTTGCTAACAAAAAAGCCGGCACAAATCAATGTAATCAAAAGAAATACAATCATCTGAGGCACCCTTTTGAAATACAGGTTCCAGCCAAACAGGAAAGCGCCGACACAAAATCCGACGATTGACACAACTGTCACAAATTTCTTTCCTGTAATCACATTCTTTGTTTCATTTTTGTTTTCGTTTTCCATTTTTTATCTCCTGTTAAAACTTTGCATCATGTCTTTTTATTATAATCCCCCATAATTCCTAAAGTCAAGGTTTATTTGAGTATAGATAAGGCAAAATCAGATTTATCATCACACGGATTCGAAATCATTACATGATTTCCTAAGATTGACTTATCCAGTTTTACCCCATATAATAATTTAGAAGGTACATCTTTATGAAAATCGCTAAATATCTTGTTTCAACCCTTTTCTTTTTTTCCATCTCTGCTTTGACTTTTTCTGAGGACTGGTGCATATATCTTGGTTCTTTCAGAAATTTCACGAATGCAACACGACGTCAGGAATTATTGAAAAAAAATGACATAAAAACAAACATATCGCACTATATAGCCCCGGATTTTACAGTCTACTACAGGCTTATGTGGGAAGAACACCAACCAAACAAAGAATCTGCAGACCTTCAAGCAAAAATGCTGTCAAACCTACCCATTGTAAAAAAAGAACGGATAAATGACATCTGGTATGAACGGCTTGACAAAGACAAACCTAGCTCCGATGACTCCTATTTAAATACCATATCTCTAAAAGACAACCTAGATAATACCAGTGAATATAAACTAAAAAAAGCAGAAACAAAAACATCGTCGGGAGCCGAAAGAGAAATCGTCGTAATAAATGAACCTAAATCATTTTCAAATTACAACACCTATGCTAATGATGCATTCAAAATGTTTGCTAATCCTGTTTTATACTCAAACAACCCAACAAATCTTCTTAATGACATAAACTGTTTGCTAACCGACCTGACTAAAGACCAGCCCGCTCAAATTGTATTAGCCATAGATGCAACAGGAAGTATGAGAGATGATTTTAGCTTTCTCAAGAAAAATTTAATACCAGAATTAAAAAAACATTATTCCGAATATAAAAACATACAATGGGGTCTCCTTTTTTACAAAGATATAGAAGATGAATACAGCTTTAATGGTTTACCAGTGCTCCTGTATCCATTCACAGAAGACTGGGATTTAATCCAACAAAAACTTGATACCATTTATATAAATGGTGGGGGAGATACTCCAGAAGCTGTATATGAAGCTTTATACGCTGCTTTAACCTTTTTTGATTGGGAGAAACAAAAATCCACACAAAAACATATAATTCTTATTGGAGATGCCCAGCCACACTCCGACAGGGAATACACAGCAGATTCGATAAACTCACTTTCAACCAAAGAAAACATTCAAATTCATGCAATACTTATTCCAGAATATTATTGACATTCATTTTATTAACGTCAATCTAGGATTTTGCGTTAGCAAAATCGAATACGTCTCTTCGAGCCGTTCCTGCAAGGAATGTGATTTGACGTTGTTGCTAAAGCCACAGGCGAATCCGTGTGATGTTTTTTGAAACTTTTTTCCCATAAATAAAAATTCACTTGAAATTCTACCATAGTTACTATACAATATACGTATGAAACAGGTTCTTTTGATTGATGCTTCTCCTATTTTCATGGAGTTTTTAAAAGACAAGCTACTCTCGGAAAAAATCAAGGTGGAAACCGCTGCGGGAAACAGGGATGCTTTTCAAAAGATGGTAAACCTTATGCCCGATCTGGTCATCGTTGATGTGGAGTCCGACATTCTCAACATTCAGGACTTCCTTGACAACAAGATTTCAGAGCCTAATGCCGCCAAACTTCCCATGATCATCGTGGGTCCGGAGATTCCGCGCACAAGCATTTCAAACCTGGCCAAATACGGGGTATTCAAATATTTTACCAAACCGATAAAATTCGATGTCCTGATTGAAGTCATAAGCCGCATCATAAAGACACCGATTACCATAGACGACACTCCCAGCGTAATCGAAACTCACGTCAACGGCAACATCATTTTTGTGGACATCGCCCAGGGCCTCAACCGTGACAAAATAGAAATCCTCAAATATAAGCTGGACGACATTGTTGCAAAAAACAAGATGCACGAGCCCAAAATCATCATCATGATGACGAGTCTGGAATTGACTTTTGTCGATGGAACCAACCTGGAGATTCTTTTTGACAACCTCATCAATTCCTTTGCATTAAAGAACATAAAGGTCCTTTCACTCAACAAGTTTACCACGGAACTTTTGGAAGGACATCCAGCATATCATGGAATCGAAGTTGCCGAAAGCCTCAACGACGTGCTCAACGCCCTTGTGGACAGCGGTACTGCCGGCGATGTAAGCGACATTGTTTCCGACAAAATCCTCTTTGCGGACGACCAGAGCATTCCAAGCTCAATCGACACACGTTTTGGCAATGACAAAGGCGGTTCAACAAAGGCGGATGAAGAAAAAAGCTCCACCATCAAGGTTGCAATCGTGGACGGTGATGAAGCGACTCGCAAACTGCTGGCCACAGCTTTCCAGAGCATAAACGCTGAAACCGTTACTTTTGAAAACGGAAACAGTTTTGTTTCAGCCATTCCAAAAGACCAGTTCGACGTAATAATCCTGGACCTGTATCTGGCTGACATCAACGGCCTTGACATCCTCAGGAACCTTCAGAGGCAGGGATTTACGACACCAATCATCGTTTACTCCCAGGCCACAAGCAAGGAAGTCGTCTTGCAGTCACTCAGTCTCGGCGCAAGAAGCTATCTTGTCAAACCTCAAAAACCGGCTCTCATCATACAAAAGGCACTCGGCGTCCTGAACAGTTGATAAAATGGACAATGATTCCGTTATTTCCGGCTCCAGATTTTTGGCAAGCACACTCCACGAAATCAGAACTCCATTACAGACCATCGTAAGCACGACGGAACTTCTGCAGGATACTCCCCTCAACAAGGAACAGCGCGAATATGTAAGGCAAATCGAATTCAGCGCGGACGTCCTCCTTCAGCTGGCAAACGACGTACTTGATTTTGCAAAGTTAAGCTCAGGCGAAATGTCGCTTGAAAACATTCCCTTTGACATATCCGATCTGGTTGAAAAAGTGGTGGATCTGGTTGCAATAGAAGCCTTTGAAAAGGGAC
Source organism: Treponema sp. UBA1233 (assembly GCA_002309305.1). Classification (GTDB taxonomy): domain Bacteria; phylum Spirochaetota; class Spirochaetia; order Treponematales; family Treponemataceae; genus Treponema_D. The sequence continues at coordinate 36,491 of DBWR01000012.1, forward strand.
TTGAAATTGCCACAGACATAGACCCCTACATTCCCAAGATGATAATGGGTGACCCGACCCGAATGCAGCAGGTGATTTTGAACCTTGTAAAAAATGCAGTCAAGTTTACGGAAAAAGGCTACATTTTCGTTACAGTCCAAAGACAGGACAACATGCTCTGCTTTCATGTAGAAGATTCGGGCATAGGCGTTCCGGAAGAAAAGCAGGAGCTCATTTTCAACAAGTACTATCAGGTGGACGCTTCCACTACCAGGCGTTTTGGCGGAACAGGTCTTGGACTTGCAATATGCAAAAACATCGTGGACCTTGCAGGAGGTTCCATCGGGGTAAAGACAAACCCATCCGGCGGTTCAATCTTCTGGTTTACCGTTCCCCTGACCTGTGTGAACCTTGGCATAGAAAAACAGTTTGAACTGGAGATACCTTCTTCTTCAAACATGCTTATTGTAGACGACAGCAACCTGAGCCTGCGCAGTATGGTGGACAAGCTCAAGGGCCTTGGAATTCATTCTGTGGACACGGCCTCAAGCGGAGAAGACGCCCTCCAAAAGCTGAACGACGCATACGACAGGGGACATCCGTTTACGCTTGCGTTCATCGACATGCTCATGCCCGGAATGGACGGATGGTATCTTGCGGCAGAAATCAACAGCAACCCGAAAATAAACAACATGAAGCTCTACCTCATGGTACCGGAAGGTCAGATGAAGGGAGAGGCAAAGATGAAGTTCCTGAACTGGTTCAACGGATACCTTTACAAGCCCATAAAACGCAACCAGCTCCTTAACACTCTGGTAGAAGCATTCAACCAGCCTTTTGAACTGGAACCCGCAGAACCCAAGGCAAAAAAGACCGACACTTTCAGCATGCTGAACCCGGGCGGAGAAAGCACACTGATGCAGGGAAAAACTGTACTCGTTGCGGAAGACCACCCGGTAAACAGAAAGGTACTTGTTTCCTTTTTGGAAAAATTTGGATCCAATGTCATTCAGGCGGAAGACGGACAGGAAGCGGTAAGGCAGATGACGGACAACCCCGGCATAGACGTAGTGTTCATGGACATACACATGCCAAATAAAAGCGGGCTGGACGCCACCATGGAAATCCGCGGCATGGGATACAGCGGCATAATCATTGCGTGTACGGCAAACAACGATTCAAATGACTTTGCAGAATACCACAGCATAGGCATAAACGACATTCTGGTGAAACCGTTCAAGAGGGATTCCGTAAAGCAGATGCTGGAAAAATGGAACACCGTGCTTTCGTTCCCCAAGGCAAGGAACCTGATGACAATAGCGAGTGTAAGCGGCAAATCATCGGGACTGTGGGACATAGCTTCTTTTATCGGAAAAGCGGACAAAAGCAGGGACAGGGCGGTTGCCATGATGAAGGAATACATCGCGGTAACAGAAAGCCTCTTGAACCAGATAACGGACAAACTTGAAAACGAAGAAAAGGAATACTCAAAGCTTGAAACACTTTCCAGAAAAGCAAGGGAAACCAGCACGTCCATCAGCAGTTCCAAACTGGCGGGTGCGGCAAAAAAAATGGAACAGGCGGCACACGACAACAATCCTGTTGCACTGGAAGCTGCAAAAACAGACTTCGCACTGGATTTTGTTGAACTCAAGAAACTGGTCAGACAGTGGAACAATACATTATAGGAAGTACATATGACAGTCAAGACAAACTACCACATGCATACGACATTCTGTGACGGAAAAAACACTCCCGAGCAGGTGGTTCAGGAGGCTCTGGCAAGGGGCTTTACCACCATAGGATTCAGCTCACATTCCATGTATCCTTTTTCAAGCGACTGGCACATTTCATGCCGGGATCATTTGGCCTACGTCAAGGAAATCAAGAGGCTCAAGGAAGCCTACAGTGACAAAATCGAAATAATGCTGGGATATGAGGCCGACTTTGTTGAGGGAGTATGCTGTCCCATTCCAAGCCAATATCCTGATGAACTTAAGCCGGAATACCTTATCGGTGCGGTTCACTATGTTCCATGGAGCAAAGGTTATTTTGGAGTCGATACTTTCTTTGACAAGGCAAGGGAGCAGATAAAACGTGTGTTCAACGGTGATGTGAAAAAAGCCGTTCAGGAATACTTTGCATGCGAAAGGGAAATGCTCAAGGCCGGAGATTTTCAGATTCTTGCCCACTGTGATCTGGTCAAGATTCAAAACTCATCCAAGGCTCCCTATCCTCTGTTCGATGAAAGCGAAGGCTGGTACAAGGATTCAATCAAGGAAACTGTGGATGCCATTGCAAAAAGCGGAGTCTGCGTGGAAATAAACACAGGTGCGATGGCAAGGGGCAAACTGGATGTCCCCTACCCGTCCCTGGAAATGCTTGAATTATTGCACGAAAGGAATGTCCCCGTCACATTGAGTTCTGACGCACATTCTACAGAACACCTGGACTTTGCATTTGACCAGGCGGTTCAACTTGCACAAAAGGCCGGCTACTCGGAGTTCATGTATTTTTCCGGCGGCAGGTCTTTGATGCAGAAGTTTTAAATGTGAGCCTTAGCGGGTTCGCCTTTCCTCCTGGGTCTGACAGTCCACACACAGCGGTGCATACGGAATTGCTACGAGGCGTGCTTCAGGAATGTTTTTTTCACACAGCAGGCAGCGTCCGTAAGTATTCTGCTGAATGCGGTCCAGCGCATTGTTTATCATGTTAAGGCGGCGTGTTTCATGGTCGCTCAATTCGTTAAGCAGGTTGCCGTCTATTGTTGTAGAAGCAACGTCCACTTCATCTCCCGGTTCAGAAGTGCTTGCTAGTTTGGCTGCCTCTTCATGGCGGTCGTTAAGGCTGGCTAATATTTCTTCCCTCATCTCCAGTAATTTTTTCTTCTGTTTTTCGACAAAGTCCTTTTTCATTTTAATCCCCTTTATTGACAATTTATGCTATTTTGTACATACTAGTATAAGTATAAATCCTAAAAAAAGCAAATAAATTCTGGAGGAATTTGTGGCTAATAAAGACGAAGCTATAGAAGTTGAAGGAGTGGTTAAAGAAGCCCTTCCAAACACAATGTTCCGTGTGGAACTGCAGAACCAGCACATCATTCTTGCCCATCTGAGCGGTAAAATGCGCAAACATTACATCCGTATAGTACCGGGTGACACCGTAAAGGTAGAATTGTCTCCCTATGACCTTAACCGCGGACGCATAATATTCCGCGAGCGCTAACCGGCCTCTGGTAGTACCGCCTTTTACTTTTTGCCGGGGAATATGTATTTGAATGAACGGAATGCATTTACTATTCCCTTGATTCCTATACCCAGACAGATTATATTAACCGGCAGGAACCACATCAACAGCTCAAAGAACGCAAATCCCGCAATCGCCTGAAGAAGCCCGTTCAGGAGCATTGTGACCCCCTGACGGCGCGTATATTTGGTATTTGTATTGCGTGTGGTCCATGTATAGGTATTGTTCTTTTCCGTTGAATTCTGACTGTTTTCCGCCTGCCTGAAGAACTCCCAGAACGGACTTTCGCTGGAAGACCAGTCATATGTATTGTATGATCCGTATGTACCATAACTCTGACCGTAGCCTGAATTGCCCCCCTGAGAACCGGATGATGAATAGCCCTGGGAAGAACTTGAGCCGTACAAATCATACTGACGGCGCTTGGATTCGTCCCCAAGCACTGCATAAGCGGCATTTATCTTCTTGAACTTATCTTCGGCGGCCGCATCACCCTCATTTCTGTCCGGGTGGTACTTAAACGCCAGATTACGGTAAGCCTTCTTTATTTCGTCGGCAGAGGCATTCTTGTCTACTCCAAGTTCCTTGTACAGATCGTCCATATAGGTAAAGGTACTCAAATTTCAGTTTAAAAACAAGAGATTTATCAAGAAAAAACAAATTTTTATCTGCGCAAAAGCACCCATGTGGCCCCGTTTCCACCGCCGTTTCTGTCGGGATGTCCGGAAGCCCCCAGCCGTTTGTCCTGTTCGATAAAAAGCCGTACCATTGGTCCCAGAACAGGATCCGAGCCTGTAGTGTGCTTTCCCTTGCCGTGAATGACAAGAATCTTGCGGAAAGCCCTCCTCTGTGCGTCAGTAACAAAGGCATCCAGCCTGGACCAAGCCTCATCCCTGGTCAAGCCATGCAGGTCGATTACAGCCTCAGGTTTGAGCCTCTTAAGGTATTCCCGGTCGTTCAGCTCGTTTTCCCTGGCCGCCTCGTCATATATCTTATCCTTGTCCACAGTTCCGTGCTGGTTCAGCCACACTTCCATTGGATTTGCCCGTCTGGAATTATCCTCTTCCATCTGACGTTCAAGAGAATATCCCTGCTTCAACAGTTCCCGCTGTTCTTTTGTGAGTGCATTTGCCTTTTTGTTTGATTTTTGGGGCCCGGTCTTTTTCTGTTTCTGCTGTTTTTGTCCCTGCTCCCACTGGTTCAAGATGTCGCCAAAATCCATCTTCCACCCCTATTGGATCAGGCGGACGGTGTTTTCCGGTACCCATCCGTAAGTATCGTTGAACACGACATAAAGCCAGCCGGATGCACTGTGCTTTACCAAAACCGGACTACCCTTGGGCATGTTCACTCCAGAACCGCCGGTATTTTCCGGAATTGAATAAATTTCACCGCCTTCGTAGATTCCGTACTGTTTGGAAGCCTGATGTCCGTACAGTATTCCAACAGCCAGCAGAAGGACAAAGAGAACGGCACAAACCGCCGCATGAGGTATTTTCTTGAGTGCAAAAAGCAGAATCGTGGCAATAAAGCTGGCAATACACAAGGACCATGCCAGGATCAAGAGCGGTACGCTAGGCACATGGCTTATTGACGACAAGCCCAGTTCTTCCTCCAGGGCAAGACGTTCATCGCGTGTGGAAGAAAACAAAAGTATTGAATGGCGCTCTGTGGTATAAAGCTCAAACAGCCTGTCCACAGGAGCATCTTCGAGGGCCTTTTTCTGCACGGCTTCCTGAGTTGAGGGAGGACTTACAAAGGCATAGGCAAACACACCCTCATCCTTTTCCGCCTGACCAAAATTCTCATCGGCTTCAAGCACTTCCATCTCGTACTTGTAATCCTTGTAGTTTACTTCATAACGTATTCCGCCATATGAGGTTGCCAAAATGTCAAATTCCGGGAAATCATATGTACCGGGTTTTAGGGGCTGCCATTCAAAAAGAGCAAGAGGCATCTTGTCCGGAGAGAATTCCCCCACAACGACATTCTTGCTTATGTCATAATGCTCCAGTTCCTTGAAAATTGAATTTTCCGGCAGTTTCCATGAAAAATTCAAAACCTGAATCGCATACTGGATGTACATTGTAAAAACAATCCGTTCCCCCGCGTTTACCTTTACATGCTTGCCCGACACCTGGACATTGGAGTTTCCCCAGTCTATGCTTATCTTGGGCCGCACGGTACTTGGATTTTCAAAAACTTCAACATTTTCAACAGGAATCTTTGCATAGGTTTCGTCAATGCGCACGTCGATTGACTTTATCTGATACCACCCCGGCTGATTGAACCTGAACGAAAGGGTAAGTGTTGTTCCATACTGGTCGCTGGATGAATTTGAATACGGCATGTAGGCTCCCTTGCTGGAACCCTGAAAACTCACACCCTCGGGGACATCATTTACCGACACGCTCACTTTTTCAGGCGGAACATTTTCTATGTTCACGATAAACGAACAGTCTGTATCGGTAAAAAAATAATTTTCAACTTTCTTGAACCTGAGGCTCTGGACATAAGCCCACGAGATTGCCTCTGCTTCCTGCACACGGAATACAGGCAGCAGCTGAACGAACAGGAGGACTAATAATCCAATTCCGAACTTTCTGTTTCTTGCTGTTGATTTTTCCATCGGTTTTGTTCATCCTCCTTTATGGTTGAATAAAGCGAATTCTCACTTGCATCAGGTTCATCCTTATTCTGTGTAACCGGAGTCAACACCTGCTCCTGAACACGGGCATGGGTTTCCACCTCGTTCTGGGACAGTTCCAGATTTATCTTTGCATTCATGTTGGTACTGTCCACAAGAAGCGCACGCTTAAAATAGTCGGCCGCCTTTGCATAGTCACCGTTGCGGTGTGACAGAATTCCAAGGTTGTACAGCGTAGAAAACCTTATCCTGTCGTCTGCATCCGGAGAGATTTCCTTAAAGCGTTTTTCCGCCGCCTCGTTTTCGTTCTGCATCATGTAGGTTGTGGCAAGATTGTAGAGGGCATAATCCTTTACGGAACTGTCGCCCCTTTCTTCAGCGTTTTCAGCAACCGTCATAAATGAAGCCACCGACTCCTGATATTTCTTGCGGTTCCAGTTGAGCCTTCCGGAAAGAATCTTTGCACCGTCCGAAACATTTTCCGTACAGCCTGTCAAAAGAAAAGCCATGGCAATTACGGAAGAAGTCACGATGCGCTTTTTCTTAAGGTAGGATACCGGAATTGTAAGCTCACCGAATATGAATGATGCGGCAATCAGTACTATGGCCAGCAGGATGAACAGGTTGTGGCGGTCCACCGTCTCAAGTTCATAGACCACGGAACTTTCTTCCTCGCTGTTGTAAATCTGATTCTGCCATGAAGTGCCGTTTGTTTTTTTTGCGAAACTGTCCAGCACAGTGTTTGCCGAACCCAAAACCGAAGCGTCTATGTAAAAGATTTCCGGATTTGTTGGAGATTCACCCGCCTTTTGAACGAATTTTTCCTTTGCAGATGCAATCGCCTGTTCAAGTGAATCTGAACGCAAAGCGGTCTTTACCTGGGTCTTTCCATCACCTGCAGTCACCGAGATTTCCCTTTCCGAACCAAATCCTATTATCGTAACCGGGATTCCAAATTTCATCGCCTCGACAAGCGCGTTAACCAGAGTACCGTCCGTTTCCTCTCCGTCCGTAAAAAGCCATATGGCCGCCGCCTGGGAAGCCTGTACCGGGAAAGAATTGATTGCAGTCTGAATGCCTTTGCCCAAAGAAGTTCCCTGTGCCGTCATGAGGTTTGGAGAAAGAGAAAAAAGCAGGGTCCTTACAGCCTCAATGTCTTCTGTAAGTGGAATGGCAACCACCCCCTCACCTTTTGCAAGCACCACGGAAACCGAGGTATTCGGAATGTGTTCAAGAAGACTGTCAGCATAGTTGGCCGCCGCAGTAAGTCGGGTCATGTCACCCGGGGCATCTTCCGCCTCCATGCTGTACGAAATGTCAAAAACCAGAGACAGGGCACGTCCGTTTTTTTGAACCGGAACATAATTTGCACCCCATGAGATTCCTGCCGCCCCAGCCACAATCATGACCCATGCAAGGGCTCGTAAAATCGTACGGGGAACAAAGCTGGACTTTGTGCGTGTCAAAACCGCCGAATCCTTTGCCAGAGACCTGTGAGGGCCCAAAGTCTTCATGATGCGTGCAAAACGTGAGAACATGAAATATATATAGGGAATCAATAACAGAAGTCCATACAGTACCCAAGGCCGTTCAATTGAAAAATTCATAGAACCTCCTGCAGAATCACGGAGCGTATTAAAATTGAAAGAAGGAACAGTGCCGCCGCGATGAATACAAACACATGATAGAATTTCCTGTCCGTGTTCTTTATGTGATAGCTTTGAACAAGACTTTCGTTTCTGCCAACAGCATCAAGGGCCTGAGCCAGTTCCGCAAGAGAAGAAACCTCGTAGAATTTTCCGTCCGCTTCGCTTGCTATCTGAGATAAAACCGTGCTGTCGTAATCTGAATTGAGGAATCCCGAATAAACCTTTCCTGTATGCGGGTCAACATATTCAAGTGGAACGGTTCCCTTTGTACCGATGCCCAGGACGTAAACCGAAATGTTTTTTTCCTTTGCGAGCCTGGAAGCCGTAAAGGGATGAATGACTCCTGAATTGTTTTCTCCGTCCGTAATCAGGACTATTGACTTGCGTGGGGAACGTGATGTTTCCAGATGGAAAATCGCACATGAAAGACCGTTTCCTATGGCAGTACCGTCACCCATGTCGCCTATGATGACAGAATCCAGCTTCCTGAAGAATACTTCCCTGTCCATTGTAGGAGGTACAGCAACCGCCGCCGTTTTGGCCATTTCAACCAGCCCGACAGAATCACCGGTATTATCGCCTTCAAGTGTCTTGATTGCCTGAACCGCCGCCTGCAGACGACTCATTCCCGCCATATCCTTTGCCGCCATTGAAGGGCTTGTATCCAGAACAAAAAGAATGTCCGCACCCCTGGATGAATAAACCCTGTCCTGATGATGCACTACAGGATTTGCATAGGAGATGACAAGGCATGTGAATCCCGCCACCGCACAAAGCACCGAAACCACACCAAGGGCCGTCCTGCCTGAACTGCTCCACTGGAAATAATGGCCGTGCCAGTCGCCAAGGGTAAGCGGAAATGTTATCGGCTTGAAAAGTTTGAGATATCGCAGGAAAAAGAATGCCGGTATCAAGAGCAGCAAAAAGAATGCCGTGGGGTTTTCAAATTCCATCATACAGTTACTCCCGTTTCTTCGTTCACAGCTTCCAGTCCGACAATGCACCGGTCCGTAATCTTTATGATTTCCATCCTCTCTCCTTCTGCAAACGCCGCCTCATGTTCCTGAGGAGGATCCAGTCTTGAGTCAATGGAACCCTGTGCAAAAACAATATAGTCTGTACGCGTAAAGAGCGAAACCAAATCCATTACGGAACTTTCCTGGTTGTCACTGAGCATGTTTCCGGTTGCATTATTGATTACACCCGCCACATGGGATGCAGTTACCGAACCGAACGGACATCCAAACCTGTATTCAAGATATGAGCGGACAATACGCTGCCATGAGGATGCAAAATCCACATCGTCCGTCTGTGAGTCCAAAAGCCTCTTGAGCTTCCGTCTGGTAACATGGGAATTCCTCATGAGTCCGAGTTTTTCCCTTATGGTATAGTAGAATTCCTGAATTACCCTGATCCTCGCCAAAAGGAAGGTAATCAGGAACAGGAAAATGATTCCGGCAATGATGACAGTCCACAAGACATAATTTGTACCGGGCAGCAGAATCGGAGGAGACGGAGGCCTTAGCGAAAGGTCACCGCTTTTTTGAGAGAGGGATTCAACCGTAAAAGGCTGAAGGTCAATCCTATATTCACCGAAAGTCTCGGGGGTTTGTCCGTCTTCTGTTTTGCTGCCAATGATGCATGCATTCAAGTTGAATGAAGGGATGTCTATGACTCCTGGCTTCCATGGAATGAACGAAACTTGTAGCGTGTATGACATTCCGTTGCGGTAAAGGGCTACCTGTTTTACCGTAAAGCTTTCGTCGGCAGAAAAAAACTCAGGCTGTGAAGGATCTATGTAAAGCGTGTCTCCGTTGATGTGGGCCGGATCAGCCGGTGCAAAAAAATCTACCGGACTGTTGAACGTAAACTGAAGTTCCGTCTGGTCTCCGACGTAAACAATTTTCGGAAACAAAATCTGCTGGACAAAATCGTCGGCGGCATTAAGCGAACTCTGTGCAAAAAGTGCGGTGCAGGAAAGGGCCAGGCAAAAAATCAGGCTGAAAAATCTCTTCATCCTAGCGCTCCCTTATCATAAAGAATTTTGTAAGCTCTTTAAGCGGATCAGAACTTGTATTCAGGACAAGGGGGAATCCACCGTGACGTTCACACTCATGCTCCCACTCGGTCATATGGGCATCATTTTCCTCACGCCACATCCTGCGGAATTTGGTGGAAGAAGTGGGAAGGACAAGCCGGTAACCGGTTTCGCTGTCGGCAAATGGAATTGCACCAACAGAAGGCAACATCTCGTCCATGGGGTCCACAATGCGGACTGCAACAACATCGTTTTTCTGACAGAGCCGTCCAAAGGGATCCTGCCATGATGAAGTGCGGAAGTCGGAGAAAATCAAAATGAGGGTACGCTTTTTAAGGAGTTTTTGGGCACCCAAAAGGGCATTGTCCAGAGCCGAACCGTTTTTAAGCACCTTGCTGATTTTTTCATATTCAGAAAGAAGGAGCATCACCTGATCGTGTCCGGAACGCGGTATGCAGTTGAACCTTATGTCACCGTCAAAAATGACAGTTCCCACCGGAGAAGAATTGTGGAACGAGGCAAGGGTCAAAAGCGAGGCACATTCAAGCGCAACATCAAGCCTGGAGCGGCCTGTGGAACCAGAACGCATGGATTGGGAAACATCCAGAACAAGAAGGACATTCAAATCATGTTCCTCCTCATACTGCTTTACAAAAGGACGTCCCATACGAGCCGTAACATTCCAGTCAATTGAACGTACATCGTCACCGTCAAGATATTCGCGTACACCGCTGAATTCAATTCCCCTGCCCTTATACAGTGACCGGAACGAACCAATCCTCATTCCCTGGGCAAGCTTTACGGAATTCAGGTGTAGATAAGATGCTTTTTTGGCAAGAGCTTCTGTTTCCATCATGCACCCCTATGATTATGGAAGTGGCATGAGTTCGATAATCTTGGAAATCAAGTCGTCGGAAGAAACTCCGTCTGCAGAGGCCTCATAATTCAGGACAAGTCGGTGTCGCAATACCGGTTTGGCCACATTCTGAACATCTTCAGGAAGGACAAAACCACGTCCTGCAAACAATGCGGCAACACGGGCACACTGAAGGAGCGCAATACCGGCACGAGGAGACACACCAAATGAAATGTAATGAAGTATGTCATTCTTTTTCTGTGCGGCAGATGAACGCTTTTCCTGTCGTCCGGGTTCAGGTCTTGTAACATTGACGATGGAAACAATATAGCGAAGTATCTTTTCGTCGGCAGTAATGGCCTGTACCGCAGCCTTGCATTTTTCAAGAACAGTGGGAGAGAATACCTGCTGAACCGGAGATGAGATTGACTGTCCGTTTGCCTTGATAATCTGAATCTCTTCTTCCGGTGTAGGATATGTAATCAAAAGCTTCATCAGGAAACGGTCCAATTCCGCTTCGGGAAGGTTGTAAGTACCCTCCTGTTCAATGGGGTTTTGTGTGGCAAGCACGAAGAACGGTTCGGGAAGGTGATAGCTGGTCTCACCGATTGTTACCTGATGTTCCGCCATAGCTTCCAAAAGCGCCGACTGAACCTTTGCAGGGGCACGGTTGATTTCGTCCGCAAGAAGCACGTTGGAAAAAACAGGTCCGCGTCTTACAGCGAATTTTCCCAATGTCTGCTGATAGATGAGGGTACCGGTGACATCCGCCGGCAAAAGATCAGGAGTAAACTGAATGCGCTTGTATTCAAGCCCTGAAATCTCCGCAAAAGTCCGCACAGCAAGAGTCTTTGCGAGACCCGGAACACCTTCCAGCAGTACATGACCTCCCGCTATCATCGCAGTAAGAATGCCGTCGACAATCTCCTTCTGGCCAACAAGCCTTTTTGAAACCTCAGTACGGCAACGGTTTATGTAACTTACACATTCATCAAGTTCATATTTTGAAATTTCCATATAGCAATCCCCTTTTTCCAATAGTTTACCAATTAGAACCTTGTACGCAACAAAAGACGTACGTATAATTTTACACATTTAATGGAATAATTTCAACAGGAAAGTGGAAAGTTGAAAATTTAATTAAGAATTAAGAATGCATAATTAAGAATTTTTTCCCTCAATTATGAATTATGAATTATGAATTATGCATTATTAATTATCTACGCACAAAGCCGGAACCACACCAACCCCACCATCAGTGTAATCTGTAGTAAAGTCTGCACTACCGGCTGTAGATATGGCACGTGCAGTATCAGAGCCTAAACCAGGAGAACGAAGCCACCAATAATAACCACCACCATAAGGAGTCGCTCCGTTTGCCCTGGCGAAATCAGTTGCCGTACGGATTCGAGTATTTCCAGAAGCTTCATTTTGATACCCAGCGAAGCCATATCCAGTGTTTGTTACTTCTTTTTCACTCAACAGGAAAACATAATCCTGTGTGTCTTCGCAATAAGAAGACGAAGTATAAAGGCTTTCATTTGAATCGGTAGTTGATTGCGCACTGTTATCTACAGTTGTATTGACAACGTGGCTTTTTATGTCATCTGCAAATGCCGTATTATAGAAATACCCGTTCAGCCAGTCACGTATCTCTGAGTTCATATAGTTATTTGAATTATCATCATATCTGTGGCCTGCCAGGACTTTCTCCGCAAGCAGAAGTTTGTTTCCCTTGTAACTATCATCAAGCACACGCCATTTGATGGGTTCAACCTTGTAATAATTTTCACCAGATCTTGCATACCATGCATCGTCATTTCCCCTATAATAGGTGAGGTTTCCGACTTGAACGGATTTTTCTTCATACACAATTATACCATCAGCTTTTATACTCTGAGGCCAGTCTCCGAAAATTACGTATGTAGAACCATTTCCGGCGGTTCCGTTTCCTCCGACTACTGTATATGGGGTTCCATGGAAGATGACAGGCTCTGGATCAGGTTCAGAACCGGCATCCAACGTTCTCATCACCAAATCCAGTGTGCTTATCTTTCCGGCTGTCATCTTTGCTTCTGTACTGCCTGCTGCAAATACGCCTCCGTCTGGAGTCATTGCGGTGCATTTTACCGGGTAGATTTTTCCGGCGGGGATGTTGTTTATTACCACTACCTGGCCTTGTGACAGGGTTTCCGTATAAGTTGTTCCGTTTATATCGATGCTCAACTCAAAGAACAGAGACATTTCAATTGGACTGTCTTCTGGGGCCTTGAAAATTATGCAGCCGTAGTCGGGGCTTAAGTCCACATCTTTCACGATTTCTTCTTCAGTCGTGTCATAAGTCCGTATCAGGACATCCTCATCAGACGAACCAAAAAGAACTCCGTCGCAAGATGAAAAAAGAAGGGCAAATGCGCTCAGGAGTAAAAGGAAAAACAACTTGAACTGTCTGTCCGGCGTTTTGCCAGCCCGGTAAGGAACAAGTGTATAGTCATTTTCCAAATTCACATTAAATTCCATAAAGACCTCGCATAAATAAAGTATTTGCAATGGGAATCTTGCCCATCATAAAAAAGTATAATCGAAAAATAAAAAAATTCCAGTGAGTTAACTCACTGATTTTTGCAATATCTTCAATTATTGAAAATTCCTCTTTTCTTTTCTTGAATCATGTGTTAAAATTATAGAATAAAGAATATATCTTGGAGGATGATGTAATGAAAAAAGCGTTTATTGCAGCTATGACTGTCGTGGCAATTGTGGCCATGGGATGTGCTTCGGGCTCCAAAACGGCACAGACACCGGAAGAAGCCGCAGCAGCAGCCGCGAAAGCCGCTGAGATACAAGGACTTTTTGAGCTTGTTGATGTTGCCGGCGGCAGCTTTAAGATGGGCGATTCCATGGGTGAAAAGGATGAATTCCCGGTCCATACCGTGGATGTCGGTTCCTTTAAGATGGCAAGCACAGAAGTTACCCAGGAATTGTACAAGAAGGTTATGGGAAGCAACCCGTCATACTTTAGGGGCGAAAAACTTCCAGTAGAAAAAGTCAGCTGGCTGGATGCAGTAAAATTCTGCAACAAATTGAGCGAAATTCAGGGACTTGATCCATGCTATACAATCGGTTCAAGCGTAAGCTGTGATTTCAATGCCAACGGATACCGTCTGCCGACAGAAGCTGAGTGGGAATATGCAGCACGTGGCGGAAAAGCCAACGAAAAATTCCAGTATGCCGGAAGCGATTCAATTGATGAAGTCGCATGGTACACCGGAAACAGCAACAACGAAACCCATGAGGTCGGAACAAAGGCTCCAAACTCACTCGGACTTTATGACATGAGCGGCAACGTTTGGGAATGGTGCTGGGACAACTACTCAGAAACATTCTATTCAGAAGGCAACCAGAGCAACACCAAGGGACCGGGTTCAGGAGACAAAAAGGTTCTCCGCGGCGGTTCACGCTCAAGCATCATCGGTGACGGAAGCAGCATCTGCCGTGTTTCAAACCGCTCTTCTGCAAAAGCCTCCGAAAGCTATTACCTCAACGGATTCCGCTTTGTAAGCACTTCAAAATAAAATATCCATTTGAAAAAAATTACGGGGGTTGTCCACAGCGGCAGCCCCTGAATCTTTTTAAAACCCTTCCTTGATGACAAAAGCCTTCAAATAATGTAAAATGCCCCTATGCCAGAGAATACTCCGATCATTACAGCAGAAAACATTACTTACTCATATCCCCAGTCAACGGAAAAAGCTCTTGATGGCGTTTCTTTTCGCATCAACAAAGGGGATTACATCGCTCTTGTCGGAGGAAACGGTTCAGGAAAAAGCACTCTGGCCCGGATTTTGGCTGGATTTTTTACTCCTGACTCCGGACGGCTTGACTGTGGAGACGACCTTCTGCCGGGAATCGTCTTTCAGCAGCCAAAGGAACAGATTGTTGCGGGTGTAGTTGAACGCGACACGGCTTTTGGACCGCAGAACCTTGACATGACCAAGGGCGAAATCGAGCTCAGGACTCTGGAATGTCTTTCTGTGGTGGGACTTGCAGACCGTGCTTCTTCAAGAACATTCGAGCTTTCTCTGGGACAAACCCAACGTCTCGCACTCAGCGGAATTCTGGCTCTCTTCCCCGAGGTTTTGATTCTGGATGAAGTCACCGCCATGCTGGATCCACTGGCACGCACGGAAATCATTCAGCTAATCAGCCAATGGAACAAGAAGGGACACACGATAATCCACGTAACCCACGATCTGGACGAGGCTTTTCAGGCTCAGAGGGTTCTTGTGCTGGACAAGGGCAAACTCATTTTCGACGGTCAAAAGTCAGATTTCATAGCCTCCGCTTCAATCATAGACGGCATTTTCGGTTCTCCCATCCAGGCTTTTGAGGCCAAAGACAACGGTTCTGCCAATGGTGAGACATCCCTCAGCGTATCCGGGGCATCCTTTTCTTATCCGGAGAGGACTGTCTTTTCCAATCTTTCGTTCAGCTTGAAGAAGGGAACGGTCACGGCTCTTACAGGTCCTTCTGGCTGCGGTAAATCCACCCTGTTTGAATGTCTTGCCGGACTGAACAAACTGAATGGCGGTAAAATCTATGGAAAATCCAGACCGGTGCTTGCGCTTCAGGAAAGTGAGGCGGCCCTGTTTGAATCCTATGCAGCGGACGATGTGGCTTTTGGAGCAATGAACCGCGGCATAAAGGGAAAGGCTCTTGTGGAAAGGGTTAAACAGTCCATGCAGGATGTAGGACTTCCATATGAGGAATTCAGCAATCGTGGTACCTTCAGATTGTCAGGAGGAGAAAAACGAAAGCTATCTCTGGCAGGAATTCTGGCACTGGACGCAGACATACTGATTTTTGACGAACCTACTTCAGCCCTGGATGCTTTCTCACGGAAAACAGTTCTTGAAACCCTGCGCAAACTGGCGGATTCGGGAAAGACGGTTTTGTTCAGCACCCACAGAATGGAAGAAGCAGACATAGCCGACGTACACCTGTATTGGGAAGACCTTGTAAAAAACGAAACCCCACCACAGAATGAAAATCATGAAGGACTTGAACTCCTTTTGCCAATGAAGAATTCTTCGATACTGCAGAAAATTCAAAAGACCAGCGCAGCACTCATGGCTCCACCAAAGATTCCAGATTCCATCATAAGCCGGATGCCCGCACTCTGCAAGTTCATCCTCTTCCTTTCGCTTTTCGTATGCTCCATGGTTGCACGCCCGCTTCCATTTTTGCTCACGATGGCAGCCCTTTCCGTCCTGTACGCGCTTATGGCAAAATATCCGCTCAACAAGCCGCTTTATGCATTCTTCAAGCTCCTGCCCTTCCTTTTGATTTTTTCAATACTGCAGTTTTTGTTTTACCCCGCAAGCATTGACAGTTCAAGGGTATTCTTCAGCTGGAAATTCATAAACATCACGTCGTACAAACTTGGCATGGTCTTAAGGATGCTGATCAGGGCACCTTCAATAATCATAATACTGGGAACATTCATCTTTTCCACCGACGAACGGCAGATCATGGACGGACTGTCCGCTTTCCTCACGCCACTTGCACTCATAAAAATTCCAGTGCGCTATTTCGTCCTGACCGTTGGAATCATGTTCCGCTTTGTCCCCCTGCTGATAGAAGAACTCTCCGGCATAATAAAGACCCAGCTCGTCCGCGGTGCATTCGCTTCTGCCAAAGGCCTCGGAAAAGTAAAGATGCTCCTCCCCCTCTTTGTCCCGCTGATTTTACAAACCTTCAGAAAATCCCAAACCCTAGCCGACGCCCTAACCGCAAGGTACTTCTCTTGAAGATGAAAGATGAAGTGCCAGTCACTTTAATTATTTTACGAAATCCACGTACAGACTATACGAGGAGCTTCGTCTTCCATCACTATCTTCAAGATAAAATTTCAGTTCCGCATCATATTCATTTTCAGTAACAGTCCATTTCATCCCACTCCACCATGTGTACTGGTTTACAAATTTACGTTCCGTTATATCATATGAAATTTCCCTAGAATCAGGACCATACTGCAGTATCAGTTTGGCAACATCCATGTTCGGCTGATGGAAATCGACAACAAGATAATACCCAACACCATTTAGGATGGTATCAACCCTCTGGAGTGAAGACAAGGACGTATTGTTGGGATTGTCATCAGTATAAAACACTTCCGTGATCGAAGCATCGAACACATCATTCTTGCACCCGAAAAAACACAGGGACAAGCACAAAATCAAAATACATTTAAACACATTTTTCATCGTTATTTCTCCTATTTATTAAATGACACTTCATCGTATTAGAACTATTCTACATTAAACATGTACATGGGTCAAGACTTCAAATTTGCATATTTTTTTCAACTTTTTTTATGACTTTTTGTTAAAAAACACTACCCCCAACACCATTTATATATAGGGGCTTGTTACCCAAAAAAAATCAAAGGAGTATTAAAATGGACATTACAATCAAACCTCAGCGAGAATACAAGGACAGGCTGTTTAAGGCAGTATTTGGACGCGACACGGAGGAAAGCAAACGGTGGCGGCTCGACCTTTACAATGCGCTCAATGGAACAAACTATAGCAACCCGGACGACCTGGAACTCAACACGATTGAAAACGTCATTTACATAACGATGCATAATGATGTTTCGTTTTTAATTGATTCACAGATGACACTTTATGAACAACAGAGTACGATAAATGCCAATATGCCTCTTCGTGGTTNNACAACAATCCAGCCATAACTGGAACATGCCGTTACGCGGATTCCTGTATTTTTCTCAATTATACAACGAATACTTAAGTACAAACAAAAAGGATCAGAATCGGAACACCAAAATCAAAATTCCAACCCCAAAATTCATTGTTCTATACAATGGCCCGTCAAACAAACCAGAAGATTTTGAACTGAAACTTTCAGATTCTTTCATTCATCCTGATAAAAGTGGAGCCTATGAATGGACTGCTTATGTCAAGAATATCAATGAAAACCGTAATAAAGGACTTCAAAAAAAGTGCAAACCATTGTATGATTATATTAAGTTCATTGCAAAAGTACGGGAAAACTCAAAAAATGGAATGGATGAACTGGACTCAATAAACAAGGCTGTAAATGAAGCCATAGAAGAAAACCTTTTGGAAGGATTTTTTTCACAGCAGAAATCGGAGGTTATCGAAATGGTATTAACCGAATTTGATGAAGAACTATTCAAACAGAATGTCCGAGAAGATGGTTACATAGATGGCCTAGCAGACGGAGCCGCCAAAAAAGCCCTGGAAGACGCAGAAAACTTTCTTAGGGAAGGAGATTCCCCAGAAAAAGTTGCCCGATGCATAGGCCTTCCGCTGGAGCAGGTCCTACAGATTAAGGAAAAACTTTCTGTTAAGGCATAGGGATAATGTGGATTGACTCTCTGTAAATGCATGAGGCATTCCGCCTTGACAAATTTCACCTAAACTTTTACATTGTGTATAACTCAATTTATTAAGGGAAAAAGATGCTTAACCTAAAGTGGATTATTCTGGCCATTGCCGTTTTAATGTATGTTTTTGTAATTGCATTTCAGAGCAGGAAGGTTTGGTTTACCACCGCCGCCGCAATTCTTGTCATTGCACTGGGATTCATTTTTCCCAACGCCATTTTTGCACTTCCTGAGGCTATCACGTCCAGTTCTTCGGTTCAGGCACGACTTTATTCACTTGTACACAGTTTCCGCGACATCATCAACTGGAACGTCCTTATGATTTACCTGGGCAGCATGATCATCGCCGCCCTCTTCATTTATTCCAAGGTACC
>DBWR01000012.1:54794-72709 GCA_002309305.1 Treponema sp. UBA1233
TTTGTAGAAAACGTTGCCACTGTCCTTGTCATGGCACCAATCGCACTGGCCCTCTGCAAGAAACTCAAGATGAACCCGACGATGTTCATGATAGGCCTTGCAGTAATGAGCAATCTTGAAGGAACCGCAACCCTTGTAGGAGACCCGCCATCCATGATTTTTGCAAGCTATGCGGGCTACAATTTCAACGACTTCTTCATCCACAACGGAAGGCTTTCAATTTTCTTTATCGTACAGACAGGTCTTCTTGCCGGATGTATTTTCTTCTATTTCTTCTTTGCAAAGGCAGGTAAAAACAAGATTCAGGTTGACAACGAGCCTGTTATCTCATGGTTCCCTTTCATCCTGCTTTTGACGATGATCCTTGGACTTGCGGCCGTTTCATTCATTAACACGGATTTTGCATATTTGAGCGGACTCCTTGTCCTGGGTCTGGGCATCATCGGGCTTTTGTGGTACCTCCTGTACCAGAAAAAAACTTTCAAGGATACATGCACGGTCGTAAAGGAACTTGACTGGGAGACAATCTTTTTCCTCATAGGCATATTCGTGGTCATAGGCGCAATAGAAGCGGCAGGACTTTTGAATGACCTAGCCCTTTTCCTCTCGCGTCTGACCGGTGGCTCAAAACTTTTGGGATTCATCATCATCCTGGCTGTTTCCATCATCATAAGCGGTTTTGTGGACAATGTGCCCTACATCATCACAATGCTTCCGGTTGCAGACACGATGGCAAAGACCATGGGCATGAACGGAGAGCTTTTCATGTTCGCACTGCTTGTGGGAAGCTGTCTTGGCGGCAACCTGACACCGTTTGGGGCATCCGCTAACGTGGTTGCAATGGGCATAGTCAAAAAGGAAGGCTATCCGATGAACTTCGGCAAATGGCTAAAGGCAGGCGTCCCCTTCACCATCATAACGACAGCGGCGGCGGCCATCGTCCTCTGGCTACTTTGGGCATAAGTTAACCGCAAATCATCCATTTCCCGCTAAAGTCACCCCTCTTTTTTTCCGATAGGGGAAATAGAGAGGTGATTGTTATGTACGCAAAAGAAATCAACTTGAATGCACACACATATAATTCGCTCTTTACAACTACTTCGTCAGGGCGGATTATTGTACCTGTCAAGAACAATGTTGCTGTCTATACACAGTTTGAGCATGTTCGCGGTACTCCGGCTCCCAAGGGCGAACGTGGTGTTCCCGTCGACAAAATCAGAATACTCAATACACTCATAGACCGCCTTATCACAATGAAGCAGAAGGTTCCACTGGAAAAAGAGGCCACAGGTTTAAGCGATGCAGATCTTGAATCAAGAATCGTAAACTACCAGAGGCAAATCAAGGATGTTGTAACACAGACCGCTTCAACCGGAACTTACGGCTTGGCAGGACTGCTCCCTGAGGCTGGGGAAGTGTTTTCAATTTCAGCTTAAATCTTTCTCTTGAACAAAAACTACCATGCAGTGCGGTTGTAGTCTGCAATCAAGTCTTCAAGCGAGGTGTATTCTTCCGGATTGGAGTCAGTATCACATCTCTGTGAAAAATATGGTATGAACACCTTTTCCTTTATATCCTTCCATCGACTTGGCAAAACAGAACCAAATTCCATGTTTTCCTCTGTGGGAAGGTTCTCCAAAAGAACCCTGTAGTGGCTCGGGAATACGGTAATGTTCACTTCCTTGATGCAAGAAAATCCGCCGGTAATTCCAAACGACTTTGAATCAAGATTCATTTTTTCGCTGCGTTCTATCAGGGCCTGCTGGGTATCCATTGAATTGAACCAATAGAAGAACTGTTCCGCAAGTTTTTTATTCCGTGATTTTTTATACATTCCCATCAAGACTATGCCGTCTTCAACAGGGAATTTTTCCGCATCGGTTATGAGCCACCTGAAAGTAAGATTCTGTGAAAGCTCGTTGGAAAGGGAAAAAAGTTCGTCACTGGTCATAAACGCCATGAGGCACTTTTTTGTAGAAACCCACCTGTACTTTGGCATGTAAAGGTAATTGAACATGAAATTCTGCTCAAGCGTCGTGCTCTGGTTTACTTCTTCCGTCCATTTGCGCATGTATTCAACCGTCGCATTCAGACCGTAATCATTCCACTTGAATCCGTTTTCTTCCTGCTCGTATCCGGCACCCAGAATTTTTGATGCCTCGTAAACAAAATCATAATCCCATGACGGAGCAAATCCAATTGTAGAAAAATCACCGTATTTGTCTGTCGAATTGAATTCGGCGGCACATTCCTTTATCGCATCCAAAGTAAGTACGTGCTGGTGCGGCAAGAGCTCCTCGTTATCCTTGAGGCACACCATAGCAGGAAGGTTGTAGCTGATTGGAAGAAAATACTGTTTTTCGTTTACGACACCGTATTCAAGAAGCTGCGGATAGAAGATTGTCCTGTCAAGGCCATCATCATTCTCATCCTTTGCAAACATCTTGTCCAATGGTGAATAATAATTTTTTGTGGAAGAATTCTTGAGCCACGGTCCTACAATCAAATCCGGCGGAACTTCGTTCTTTTGAGGAGGAAGTGAAGCGGAGGGATTTTCCTTGTACACGACAACGGCCTTCATGTCCTGGTGGGTTGAATTGAACAGTTCAACATACGAGGCAAACTCCGGGCGGTTGGTCCAAATTACTATTGTCGGATCCTTTTTCTTGCATCCAAAGAGTAAACCGATAAAAACAAGAACCAGAACAAAAGCTGTTTTTTTAAGCACGCGCAAGTTCATCAGCCGTCTCGTAAATTGCAGAATAAACCGTCTCAATCTTATCGTCATCCAGACTAGAGAATGCGATACGCAAAGTACAGCTGTCTATGGCGATTGTTCCGATACCCTTTTCTTCCAGAAGCTTTTTACGCAAGACTTCGGCATCAACCGAATTCAAATGGAATGACATGAAGTATCCCGAGTTGAACGGCAGGGCGTAGAGTGCGTCACTTTTATGTGAGTTTACGAAATTCTTTACAATCTGATAGCGCTTTTCCAGAATCTTGAAGTATGCGGCCTTCTGTTCCTCAATCTTAGGATCCTGGAATGCCTTGAGCAAAATGTTCTGCGGTGGTGTTGAAGAACATGAAACGGAAGAACGGATTGTTCCCATCATTTTTTTGACAAGAGCATCGTACTGATCCTCTGTCATTCCCTTGCTTGCAAAAGTGATGAATCCGCAGCGGAATCCCCATGCAAAGTCTTCTTTTGTAGGACCGTCAATTTTAGCGGCAAGAACGTTGGGACTCAGGTTGGCAAGATGTGCAAACAAAGACTGCTTTTCAATCTCATCCTCATAGGCCAGACCAAAATATGCGTCGTCGCACCATACCATCACCTTTACACCCTTGTCGGCAAGACCCTTGATGAATTCAACAAGGCGCTTTACTTCGTCGGTGGTGGGGCTGTAACCAGAAGGATTCTGTGGGAAATTCAGGAGCACGCGGACAGAACCAGACTTTGCCTCTTCGCTCATTTTTTCCTCAAGTGCATCGATGTTGAACTTACCGTCCTTGAACATGGGGAACTGAACAAAAGAAGCGTTCCTTCTGGCAGAGGCAATCAAAACATAATTGTCCCATGATGGATCGGATGCAACAAGCCCTTTTGATTCGTCAAGGAAAAGGTCTGCAAGATATGAAATGCCCGCTGTAAGTCCCGGAACCAGAACCGGCATTGAAAACGGAATGTCAGCAAGGCGTGGATTTTTCTTTATGATAGATTCCTTCCACAAAGCGCGCAAATCAGGATTACCGGCAGTAGGTGCATAGGCAACAAGCTCCCTTGAACTGAAACTTGGAACCTGATCCTGAATTGACTGCAGTGTTACGGGAGAGCCATTGATAACGGTCATGCCGATTGTGGCGTTGGCAGTCTTACCAAGCTTTTTAGCTTCTCCACTCTGGGCAATAATGCCTTTAGGGAAATAGAGCCTTTTTCCCATATCAGAAAGCAGGTCACCGGCAACAGTCCCCGCAAGGACGTCATTTAATTCTTGTGCTAATGGAGATATCATAATAGTATAATTATGCAGAATTATGCATTAAATGTCAACAAAACAAATAAAAATGCTTCCCATCGAGGACCTGTCCCACCCAAACGGCTTCCGCGCTACGCTTGTGCAGATGTTTGTGTGTGCCAGAACCTCGATTCCAGCATTTTTATTATTCCCACATAAGCTTAATCCATATAATTATACCATAAATAAGATGAAGCCCTTTAAGTTCCAGCGGGAACCGGGTCAAGCCTACATGAGCCGGGACACTCTCGTCACCATAATTACTTCGGCTAAGTAATCTGGCAACACCCCACCCCCTTGCAAATGTATTCTTGCCCCGAACCCCGCCTACATTGCAATGCTTCCTCGTATAACATTATATTTTTTTCTTTTCTACTATGGCGCATGTCTTATCCCAGCCATTGTTTCATAGAGGGGGAAGAGTTATTTCTCACTTGAAAAATTTGGAGTTCGGGGTTAAGATGGAGTTATGTTATTGTGATTGTTTGTGGCTAAGATTTAAAGTATAGGAAGAAAGTTATGAAAAAGTTTTTTATTCTGTTTGTTACCATTTTCTTTGTTCAAGTTGCATTTTCTCAGGCAAAGACACCTCTGGATGAAGCGCATTCTCGACTTGAAAAGGAACTTGATGAAAAGACTCTCCGGGAAATCGATTCACTTGAAACCAAGGACGACATGATTCTGTACCATCATTCAATTGGAATGTACATCCGCAACAATTATGGATTGTGGAAGGCTGACTCTGAATTGTGCAGATACCTTCTTGAGCTTGGATTCAGGCATCCAGATGACATGTCAAACGCCATTCTTGAATCCTTCTGGTGCAAGAGGCATGGAGTTGAATACGATTTGGACGCTGAGATAAAGAAATACGCTGAATACTGGGATAAGGCATTGGCCTGGGAGAATGAGGAAAAAGAACGATACAGAAAGGCCCAGGACTTCATCAAGAACAATATGGTGGAAATAACATTCTCAGCAAACAATGCTCCGACCCTTTCACTTCCATCAAGGACAATGGAAACAGAATGCCGTCTGAGGATACGCTATCTTTGCAAAAATAACAACGGCGTATATGCTTCCGTAAGAAAAAAACTGGGAGACAAAAACGGAAACGGAATCTACGGGTCCATGCCATATCAAATTGATTTAAAATCAAATACAATCAAAGCCATCGAATGTCCACTACTTGATGAAATCATGTCTTCCGTGCAAATAAATGACGTGCTGTGGATTTACGGCAAAAAGGGCAAAACGGGAAAACTTGTTTCCATACAAAAAGGCAAAACCAAAACCGTCCCCCTTCCAAGTGACAAAGGCGATCCCTCGCTTGGAATCTATTCAGGCGACCTGATAGCGGTATATTCCCAAAATATATACAGACTTACAGGTTCAACAAAATGGACCAAGATTTTTTCCTCAAAAAATGATTTTCCAAATTCAAGTGTTCCTCCCATGATCTATGATGACATTCTATACATCAGGGATGAAGGTTTGCATGAATCCAGTAAATCACTTTGGCTCATTGACTTGAAAAGCCACAAAATGGAAGAGTTCTATAAGAAAACTGGTCTGGTAGGTTCCTACGGCCCAAGATGGGAAAACAATTATTCATATTCACTCGACAAAAATGAAAACCTGTACGTTACAGCAGGAGATGGATCTTCACCAACAAGCCTGATCCGCCATTCAAAAACCGGCACCTTTGAATTCCTCATTTATGATGGAACCATTAGAGGAAAAAAAATACCCAATTTTGACGTTTTAGCCGTAAACGCCACCGATGATTACGTCCTACTGGCAGGTCAGAGCGGTCTCTTCAAGCTGACAGGAAACACCCTCTCCCCGATAGTCTATTTCAAAAATACCCGGCAGCTGATTCCACAGAAAAACGGCTCTAACTATCATTGGGGCTGGGACCCGAGCGACATCCTTGAACTTTCCACGGACGATTACCTAATCTCAGGCACCTTCGGCGGCACCTACAGGATAAAGAAAACAAATGGCCAGTGGGAAATCATCATGATAGAATGATTTTTCCCTTCTTAATTGTTTTTTCCTTCTTTTTCTTTGACTGAGTGTATAGAAGATAATTGATTGGCAATAATTTCTAAATAACGGATAATTTATGGAAGGCAAGTGCAATAACAAAGGAACAAAGAGTTAAAAAAAGAAATTGAGGAAGCACTGCAATGTAGGCGGGGTTCGTGACAAGAATACATTTGCAAGGGGGTGGAGTGTTGCCAAAACAGTTAGCCGAAACAAAAATGGTAACGAGGGTGTCCCGGCTCATGTAGGCTTGTCACGGTTCCCGCCGAGAATGGAAGTGCTTCCTCTATAACTTTATAAAGCCTTTGTTTTCTGTGATATACACTTGCCTTCCATATTCTTATTCATTACTGATTGTAAATACCCCGTAATTCTGCTATACTGAGCCCATTATGGTTATTTCTTCTATTGATTTGAAAGACGGACATGTTGTTCAGTTGAAAAACGGCAGGGATTTGGTCTTGCAGCGGGATGATGCGGACTCCCTCATTTCTGAATTTGATACATACGGCGAGGTTGCGATAATCGATCTGGATGCGGCAATGCGCAATACGGACGAAAAGGGCAACACCAAGAATACGGAACTTTTAAAGTCACTGCTGCGCAAGGGCAACGTAAGGGTAGGCGGAGGAATTCGCGACGTAAAGAAAGCCCGGCAGCTGATTTCACTTGGGGCGGAAAAAGTCATCATCGGTTCGGCCGCATGGAATGCGGAAAGGAAATCGGAAGGCGACCCAATACTCAACACGGAATTCCTCAAGGAACTCTGTGATGCAATCGGAAAACAGCGGGTCATAATCTCTGTGGATGCAATCAACGGTAAAATCGCACTCAAGGGATGGACGGAAACCGCTAACATTTCCCTTGTGGAAGGGGCAAAGGCGGCGGAACAGTTTGCAAGCGAGCTTTTGTTCACCTGTGTGGAAAAGGAAGGCTGCATGCAGGGCACGGACATGAGCATGGTCAAGTCCCTTCGCGAAGCCGTAAAGTGCCGTGTGGTTGCGGCTGGTGGAGTAAACTCACTTGATCAGATAGAAGAACTTGAACGACTGGGCTGTGACGTTCAGCTTGGAATGGCACTCTATACCGGAAAAGTCGGCCTAAAGGACAGCTTCATCCGATGCCTTGACTGGAAGAAAGTTGACGGAATGATTCCCGTAATCGCACAAAGCACCCACGGTCAGGTTCTGATGATGGGATATTCAAACAAAGAGGCCCTTGAAAAATCATTCGAGACAAAGAAACTCACATTCTTCAGCAGGACGCGAAACACCCTCTGGACAAAGGGCGAGACAAGCAACAATTACCTGAACCTTGTACGCATGCGAGCTGACTGCGACCGTGACACAATCCTTGCAACAGTTGTGCCCGACGGACCTACATGCCACACCGGACACTGGACATGCTTTGGTTCGGAAGCGGACGAAAAGAGCAGCATGGAACGCCTGTACCAGACCATAAGCGAACGTTTTGCAAATCCACGTCCCGGAAGCTATACGGCCACCCTGAACGACAAGCGTGTTCGCGAAAAGGTAATGGAAGAAGCCGAGGAACTTACAGAAGCCGAAGGAAAGGGCGAAGTTGTATGGGAAGCGGCAGACCTTTTGTATTTTGCAAGCGTGCTGATGTACAAGGAAGGCGTGACCTGGCAGGACGTCTATGATGAACTGGACAAGAGGCACAAAGAAAAATAGATGAATAACTTCGATCTTGTGTCCAAGCTATATCTCATTCCCGGCATTGTGCTGGGACTTACCCTCCATGAATACTGTCACGCTCTGGCGGCATTCAAGCTGGGGGATGAGACGGCAAAGACAGAAGGCAGGCTCACGTTCAATCCGCTCAAACACATTGATCCGCTGGGATTCATCTTCATTCTTTTTGCGGGATTCGGCTGGGCAAAACCTGTTTCATTCCACCCGGAAAACCTGTCACACCCACGAAGGGACAAGGCACTCATTGCGGCGGCGGGTCCACTTTCAAATCTGGCTTTGGGACTTGCATCAATGATGTTCATCAAGTTTGCGACTCCCCTTCTCTACAAGATGAACATTCCGTTCAACATCGTGTACGTGATATCATACGTCATACTGGACATGGCGCTCATAAACCTGGGGCTTTTTGTATTCAACATTCTTCCGCTTCCACCACTTGACGGAAGCCACATCTTCCTTGCAGGCCTTAACCTTAAACCCGAAACTGAAAACAAAATCTACCGCTACGGAACAATTATTCTATTCGCAATCATCATCCTTGAAAACGTCCTTGGCTACGACATAATCCCCATCGGAAAATTCACAGGCTGGGTCTTCAACCTCTTTTTCCCCGGTGAGTAAACATAGCTATATTATCCTTGCTTTTATAGCTATATTGGTTTATAATTACTTTAGAAACCATTGTTTAAGGAGGCCAGTTTATGAATACAATTCCAATGTATGAGGCAAAGAACAAATTACCCCTTTACATGCATCAGGCAGAAACCGCAGGGCCTGTTTTTATCTCACGCAGAAATAAAACCGTAGGGGTACTGATTTCAATTCAGGACTATAACAAATTTGTGTCCCAAAAGCCAAAGAAAACAATCCTTGAATGTGCGGCTGAATTCCGAAAGAAAGTTGACGACACACTCACCGACGAGGAAATAGACAGGATATTTGATGTAAGGGATCATTCAACAAAAGGAACAAGCTGGGAAGATGATGTTTTTAAAGGAGTGTTTGACGACTGATGAATGAGTATAATGATTACAATGAAGACGAACCTCATTATCTTTTGGATTCAAATATCGTATCCGAATTGATTAAACGGGATGCAGATTTTAATGTGATACAAAAAATTGCGGAACATAATTCAGACTGTGCCATCTGTTCTCCTACCTTACATGAACTTCTTTACGGATATGAAAAAATGGCAGATGGAGCAAAGAAGACTTTTCTTGGGAATTATATAAATGATGATGTTCTTGAAAATTTTAGAGTAAAACACTATTCAGAAAAATCCAGTCGGATTCATGCAAAAATCCGAGCTGATGCAGAACGAATTGGAAAACCAGTGCCCTTTTCCGACAGCATGATAGCCGCTATCGCCCTGGCAAACCACATGGTTTTAGTTACAAGAAACACAAAACACTTTGAAGCCATCCAGAAAGTTAGCAATCTTGAGATAGAAAACTGGTTTGAATGATGTGTTAAAGGATAATTCACCATAATTCTCAATTTTCCTCCTTCATCTTTCAGTTTTCAACTTTCAACTTTCCACTTTCATCTTCCTAATATTAATGGTATAATATGCCTATGTTTGAAATCAGAGTTGAGGCGGATTTTGCGGCCGCTCATTTTTTACAGGATTATCACGGCAAGTGCGAAAACCTTCACGGACACAATTACAAGGTTTATGCACATGTAAAAAGCAATACGCTGGACGATGGCGGAATGGCCTTGGATTTTTCCGTGCTCAAGAAAACGCTCAGGGAAGTATGCAAGATCATGGACCACACGAACCTGAATGACATGCCTGTGTTCAAGCAGAATCCCTCTGCAGAACGAATTGCACTTTTCATCTTCAATTCGATCGTGGAAAAAATGCCTGAGCTTGCATTTGACGGCGACACGAACAAACTGCACCTTTTTGCCGTGGATGTATTTGAAACCGACACAAGCCGAGCAAGGTATACGATATACTGAACCGCTTTTTTTTGGAGGGGACAATTGAAATTCATTCATCTTTCGGACCTTCACATCGGAAAACGCGTAAATGAATTTTCCATGCTGGAAGACCAGCGTTTCATCCTTACTCAAATTCTTGAAATAATAAAACATGAACAGCCTGATGCGGTATTGATTGCGGGCGACATTTATGACATTACCCAGCCCTCGGTGGAAGCAATTAACCTTTTGGACGATTTTCTTGATGAGCTTTTTTCGCTCAAGATTCACACGATGATAATAAGCGGCAACCATGATTCTGCAGAACGCATATCGTTTGGTTCCAATAGAATGGTGGAGCACATGCACATATGTCCAGCATACGACGGTCTGACACACAAGGTAACTTTATCCGATGAAAACGGTGAAGTTGATTTTTTCATGCTGCCCTTTGTAAAACCAGTGACAGTCCGCTCTATATTCCCTGACGAAGAAATACTCGATTATACAGGCGCGGTAAAGTCTGCCATCTCACACATGAATGTTGATGCGACAAAACGAAATGTACTGATTGCACATCAGTTTGTAACTGGAGCCACACGATGTGATTCAGAAGAAATATCGCTTGGAGGACAGGACAACATAGATGCAAGCGTATTCTCTCCTTTTGACTATGTTGCACTGGGACACATCCACGGTCCTCAAAAAGTTGAACGCGATACCATCCGCTATTGTGGCACTCCGCTCAAATACTCATTTTCCGAAAAGAACCACAACAAATCCGTTACGGTCGTTCAATTCAATTCCAAGGACGACATTCAGATTTCGACACAAAAGCTACCCCCCCTGCACGACATGAGGGAAATCCGCGGAAGCTATGCGGAAGTCATAACAAAAACAAAAAGCGAAGACTACATCCGCGTAATCCTCACAGATGAAACTCCGATTCCCGACGCACTTTCCGAACTGCGCAAAACATTTCCAAACATCATGCGGCTTGAATATGACAATTCACGTACAAGGCTGATTGATTCAGGAACCCAGGGAATTCAAAACGCAAAGCAGCTCAATCCGATGGAAATCTTTTCTACTTTCTACAGGGAAAGGACTCAGACTGAAATGGACAAAAGGCAGGCGGACTTTGTAAAAAAACTTATTCAAGAAATATGGGAGGAATCCTGATGCGCCCACTCAAACTCATCATCACAGGATTTGAAGCATATGCCAACCGCTGCGAAATCGACTTTACAAAATTTGGTGACGGAACCCTTTACCTCATAACAGGAAACACTGGAGCAGGAAAGACAACAATCTTTGACGCCATAACCTACGCACTATACGGGCTTCCAAGCGGAACCTCTCGAAAAGAAAAGATGCTCAGGACTGTAAACGCAGGGCCAGAGGTACCCACCGAAGTTGACTTTACCTTTGAGTTCAAGAAGAAAAAATACAGAATTATACGAAATCCGGATTATGTGGGACTTTCCAAAAACAAAAAGACTACAAAAAACATCTCGGGCAACGCAACTTTATTTGATGAAAACGGAGACGTACTGGCAGACTCAAAATCTTTAGTAAGCTCATACATCACAAATCTATTGTCGCTTGACAAAGAACAGTTCTGCAGGATTGCAATGATTGCCCAGGGTGATTTCTACAACGTCCTAAATGCTCCGACAAATGAGCGGAAGGATATTTACAGCAAGATTTTTGGAACCGACCTCTTCAACATCCTTCAAAAAAGAATCAGCGAGGAAACAAAAAAAGCCAGGGATGAAAGCGAAGATATAGTCAGAAGAAAAACTGAATGTGTTGAGGCAATTGAAATTCCAGATGAATATAACGGAGACAAATTCTCATCACAAATTCCTGATGCAGAACTGAACCAAAACATCCTCGACTTGCTTGAATACGATGACAAAAAGCAAAAGCAATGCATAAAGGAACTTGAACAAATCAACAGGGAAATAAAAACCACCGAAGAAAAGCTTAACGGTACTAAGGACCTTGTCCAAAAGCAGCATAACCTTGAAGATTCAAAACAAAAACTCAAGGAACATGAAGAGGAATTTTCAATTCTCAAAGAAAATGCAGAAAAAGAAATGGCAAGGCAGCCGGAAATTGACAAGCTGAATTCAGAACTCACCCTCATAAACGAAAGTTTTTCCAAATACGATTTACTTGAACAGAAAAAGGAACAGCTTAACAAAAACATAACAAGCATAAATTCAAAAAACAAAGAAATAGAACAGCTCAAAAATCAAAATGAACTTCTTGCCCAATCAATTGAATCTGCCAAAGAAAAAATCAATTCATATTCCGGAATTGAAGTCGAGGTAGAAAAATTCAAGACCGCAAAAGAAAAGATTACGGAAGAAGGAAAAAAGCTTTCCGACATAATCGCACAGATAAAAAAACATGATGAACTTCAAAAGCAAAACGAAGAGCTCAAGGTCCAATACTTAAAGGCATCAGATGAGTCCTCTAAGGCGGCGGAGGAATACCAGAGGGCATTAAAGACATTCCTGGATGCACAGGCCGGAATCCTTGCAAACGACCTGCAAGAAGGAAAGCCCTGTCCTGTATGCGGTTCAACTTCACATCCCAAACCGGCACACTTGAGCGGACACGCACCAGATCAAACTACGATAGACAAACTGAAAAAACAAAGCCAGAAACTTGAAGACGAGGCCAAAGAAAAAAGCAGAGATGCATCAAACATTTCAGGCCAAGTCACAACCATAATTGAACAGATTGAATCAAGACTTGTAGAACTGAATTTCAAGGGGGACATTCACTCTGACTCAAAAGAAGTTGAAGCACGATACAATGAACTTAGAAAGGAATACGTGCAGAAAGAAAACCAGCTAAAAACACTTGAAGCAAATCAAAAGGAAAAGACTGAGCTTCAGGAAAGAATTGACGCTGACCAGAAAAAACTTGAAGAAGACAAAAATGCCGTACACAATCTGGAAACGGAAATCGCCGCATTAAAAAGCTCGGTAAACGAAAATGAAAAGACAATCAGGGAACAACAGAACGCGCTGCCCTACGCAGAAAGAAAGAGCGCACAAAATGCCGCAAAAGAAATCCAGGATAAAATCAGCGGCATAAAAACCGCACAGGAAAACGCACGCACAAAATTTGACGCATGCAAGGAAGAAATCTCACGCCTTGACGGTATCATAAGCCAGCAGGAAACGCTCATTTCAGAATTAAAGGAAAAGCTTGGTGATACAGAAGTTGACGTGGAAACACAGGAAAACGCACTCAACGACCTTATACAAAAACAGGAGCAGATGCAGGATGAACTTGATGAAATAAAGATCCGTCTTGCTCAAAACAAGGCCACTTCAGAAAGGCTGACCAAGTTACAGACAAAGCTAAAGAAAACCCAGGAGACCTTCCAGTGGATGAACGACCTGGACAATGTGGCTGGCGGAAAAATTACGGAAAACGGAAGGATTGATTTGGAGACCTACGTTCAGGTTTCCATCTTTGACCGAATCCTTTTTTATGCAAACCAAAGGCTCAAGGACATTGCGGGAAACCAGTACCGTCTTGTTCGCAAGCAAAAGAGCGACGACAACCGTTCAAGCTTTGCACTGGATCTGGACATTCAGGACAATTTCTCCGATAAGGTGCGTCCTGTGGCAGGTTTATCCGGCGGCGAGACCTTTGAGGCATCCCTTGCCCTTGCACTGGGACTTTCCGATGAGATTCAGGCCAATGCGGGTGGAATCGAACTTGACTGTATGTTCATTGACGAAGGTTTTGGAAGCCTTAGTGAGGAACCGCTGGACAAGGCTGTGAACTGCCTATACTCTCTGGCTCAAGGCAAAAAGCTTGTAGGCATAATCTCCCATGTAGAACGACTGGACGGAAGGATTGACGACAAGATTGCCGTAACAAAAGACCCGGTCTACGGAAGTTCTGCCAAAGTGATTTCAAGCCGGGCATAAAAAAAAATAAAAAATTCTTTGCAAAAATTGTCAAAAAACCCCTACCCCTGCACCATATATATATATGGAGGCTGTATGAATTTTTTTCAGCTTGAAGACGAAACCAAAATCGAAGAAGAATGCTCGGCAGATAAAGATCATGTTACCGAGGCAGCCAAAACTGCATTTGGAATTACATATCTTTATCCATGGCAAAGGATTGTCATCTCAAACATTCTGGAACCAAATGCGGACAACAACAGGCAGATTGTACTCCTGCCAACAGGAGCGGGAAAATCCCTCTGCTTTTTGACACCGGCACTCTTACTCAAGGGGCCTACGCTTGTAATCTATCCTCTTCTTGCATTGATGGCGGATCAAAAACGGCGCATGGAAGACGGAAAGCTTAACAGTGTTGAATTCCGTGGAGGCCAGACTGCAGAAGAACGTGAGGAAAACTTTGCGAAAATCCAATCAGGGGCACAAATCATCCTTGCAAACCCGGAGGTCCTTCAGAGTCAGACACTGGTTGAACGCCTGGCAGCTTTTAACATACAGCACATTGCCATTGACGAGGCCCACTGTGTAAGCGAATGGGGGGATTCATTCAGGCCCTCTTACCTTGAGTTGGGAAAAATCATCGACAGAATCAACCCTCCCTCTGTAACTGCATTTACGGCGACGGCATCTCCCTCGGTGCTTGAAAGGATATCGGAAGTGCTCTTTCACGGAAAAAGCCATGTCGTAAAAAGCGACTTTGACAGGCCCAACATCCATTACTATGTTCAAAACGCATATGCAAAAAAAAGGGCGGCATTCAGGCTTGCGGTCCTTGAACAGAAGCCCCTCATAATCTTCTGCGGTACAAGGGCAAAATCGGAAGACATGGCCCGGGAGCTTTCCGAATATCTTGGACGCGACAAGGTAAGGTTTTATCATGCGGGTCTTGAACGTGAAGAAAAGACGGCTGTGGAAAAATGGTTCTACGATAAAACTGATGCGGTTTTGTGTTGTACCGTGGCATTCGGTATGGGTGTGGACAAAAAGGACATCCACACAGTAATTCATCTTGAGCCATCTGCAAATGCGGAAAACTATCTTCAGGAATCAGGAAGGGCGGCAAGGGACGGTTCAATCGGAAAGGGAATCTTACTGTGGAGTCCCGGAGATTCAGTGCATTTTTCGCGGTATAAAAACGGAAGCCGTGAACGAGTGATGAAGGAATTTGCAGAAGCCGATACATGCAGGCGGCAGGTTTTGCTTGATGCTCTTGCAGGGGAACAGGCTGTCTGTGACGGATGCGATGTCTGCATTAACAAAAGGGGGGCGGATTTTGCGTGGGATGCGGAGCTTGCTCTCAAGTTCATCAGGCACCACAGGAAAATGTACGACTGGATGGAACTTGGCGACAGGCTCCTAGATTTATTCAACCGGCATGATGAAAAGAAATTCGGAATGCACATTTGGGAAGGAGCGGACATAGAGCAGATTTTATTTCAGCTTAAACGTAAAAGGCTGATTCGGACATGTTTGTGGCCATGGTTTGGAAAAGTTGACTGTTCACATAAAAAACAGAAGCCACTCCCCACCTTTTATTTCAGCAGGAAATGGCTTCATCTACAAGGCAAAGAAATTCGCCTTAGTCATGTAAAAAGGGAACTGAAACTCAAGCTTCTTCGTTCTCTTTCTCATTTTTCTTCTCGGTCTTCTTAGCGGCTGCGTTTTCTAGAAGTTTTGACTTCTTCTTTGGCTTAGGAGGCTTTTTTTTGTATTTTACAACATACCCCGCAAGAGACGAAAATACTATGAAAAAAATCGCTATAAATATTACACGCCAGTCCGTCAGAACCAGCTTGCAAAGTTCCCAAAATTCTTTGATGTTCATATCTAGCCTATCGGCTGTTTTAGTTTCATTCTTTAATGGAACCGTTTTGCCCCTTATTCCCAAGCAATTGAATATTTTTCGGCGTGAAGGTATAATCAGACTATGACTGGAATTGTAGATTATAACGCAGGAAACATAAAGAGTGTTGAACGCGCTCTCGGTTACCTTAAAGTGCCGTATGTACTCTCAAAAGACCCCCGTGACATGGAAAAAGCAGACAGGCTCATTTTCCCCGGTGTTGGTGAAGCGGCCTATGCCATGGATCAGTTGGGCAAGACAGGTTTTGACAGTTTTCTAAAGGACTGGGCTTCTTCCGGCAAACCGCTTTTGGGAATCTGTCTTGGCTCACAGATTGTGTTTGACTACAGCGAGGAAGGCGACACTAAATGCCTTGGCCTCCTGCCCGGTGTAATCCGTCATTTTGACACGATATGGGCTGAAACAAATCCAAGCGAAAAGGAAAAAAAGGAATCCGACACTCCCATGCTCGACTGCACGCTAAAGGTCCCGCACATGGGTTGGAACGACGTGACATACTGCAACGGTTCAAGCCGGCTGATGCAGGGTGTTCCCGACGGAAGTGATTTTTATTTCGTACACTCATACGTAATCCACCCAGATGATCCGGAAATCATAAAGGGATATGCCACATACGGAACTATGGTTCCCGCCATTGTTGAAAAGGACAACATCACGGTATTCCAGTTCCACCCCGAAAAATCAGGACGCTTTGGCCTTCAGATCCTAAAGAACTATGTCAAGGATGACCTTGCAGACGGAGGACTCCCATGCTGAAAAAACGAATCATCATTTGTCTTGACGTAAAAGATGGACGGACAACAAAAGGCGTTAAATTCCAGAACAACCTGGACATCGGTGACCCGGTTGAAATGGCCGCGGAATATTACAGGCAGGGTGTTGACGAGCTTGTGTTCTATGACATCATGGCATCTGCACGTGGACGAGGACCGATTCTGGATTTGATTTCCCGTGTGGCAAGCCAGGTTTTCATTCCCTTCTGTGTGGGCGGAGGAATAGGTACAATCGATGACATACGTTCAACAATTCTTGCAGGGGCGGAAAAGGTTTCGCTCAACTCTCAGGCGGTAAAGCATCCCGAACTCATCAGCGAAGGTGCACGCATTTTCGGAAACCAGTGCATTGTCCTTGCAATGGATGCCGCACGTGACGACAAGATGCCAAACGGATACCGCGTATACCTGAACGGAGGACGTGTCGCAACCGATCTTGACGCATTGGAATGGGCAATAAAGGGCGTAAAGCTTGGTGCCGGTGAAATCGTACTCAATTCAATTGACGCAGACGGAACAAGAGACGGCTATGAGCTTAACCTTACCCGCATGATAAGTGAGGCGGTGAACGTTCCTGTAATTGCATCCGGTGGCGGCGGAAAACCCGAACACCTTACAAAAGTTCTTACCGAAGGAAAGGCGGATGCGGCCCTGATTGCAAGCATGGTTCATTCGGGACAGTACACTGTTGGAAGCATCAAGGAAGCTCTGGACAAGGATGGTGTTCCGGTAAGGTTTACCGATTAGGCTTTCCGGTTGATGTAGGCAAGAAGTTTTTCCGCAAGGTTTCCTAAAGACACAAGTTTGTTTCCCCAACTTGAAAAATGAACTTTGGCTTCTTCAATGGAATTAAGGAATTCGCTCAGGCCACATTCGATTTTATATGAATCTGCATCCTGGGTTTTGTTGAATTCAATCATGAGGTCCCTGTAGTTTTGGAAAATTGAAGCATCAGGGGCAAAGCAGTCTTCCATACGATTCAAAAGGGCACTGACTTTTTCCAGCTGGAACTCTTCGTCCTGAACATAGGCATTCCACAAAAACGGTTTCCCGCAAAGGCATGCACGTGCAAACGAATCTTCCCCACGGATGATGTTCACATCCATCAGGGTCAAAAGCGCATCCCACGATTCCTGTTCAAGATACGGAAGTTGAACGATTTTAAACGGTTCCCCTTCCCTTTTCCATTCATCAAGAAAAACATCACGGCTCAATCCCGGTGCAACAAAAACACAAGGCTCCATGCGGCAATTCTTTAACGCACGCACGATGGGGCTCATGTCCCGCTTGTATGTAAAAAGGGAAACGCACATCAGGTTTTCAGAAACGGCCTTTTCAATTTCCTGATACTCAGGATGATTTTGCAGGCGTAAAAGCGCATCGCCCCTGCTTTTAAGACAAGAGGCAAACTCATTGTCGATTACGAGGCCACCAGTTTTTTCCGTAAAGCCCGGCATGAAATTCACTTTCTTTACAAGGGCAGACCTGGTTCCGCTTTTTAAAAGATGAACGTCATCCGCCCAGTCTTCTGCGGTAAGGTATTCTATGTTTATGATTTGAACTTC
>DBWR01000012.1:72738-75339 GCA_002309305.1 Treponema sp. UBA1233
AAACATTCCAAAATAAGTGTCGGGGGATTTTTTGTATATTCAATACGGCAGGCATCATCCGCATTCCAGTCCAGCACAGTCCACGAACGGTATTCCTGAACGGCCCTGTTTGGGTCAAGTCCCGGAGCCATGGATGCAAACGATTCAAGATTACTTACCACCAGACGCAGCTTTAATTCCGGTGCCAGATCACTCAGACTGCGTGCCAGACGGTAAACAAAACCGATGTCACCATAATTGTCCACAACACGACACAAAATGGTGACATCAGAATATTTGTTATTCACGGTTATTATTTAGCCTTTCTAGCAACAGTTTTTCTTGGACCTGATTTTTTAGCAGCGGGCTTCTTGACTGCCGTTTTTTTAGCAGGCTTTTTTGCTGCTGTCTTTTTTACCATGGCCTTTTTGACGGTTGCTTTTTTGCTGACTGTCTTTTTAGCTGTGGATTTTTTTGCTGTTGTTTTTTTCTCAGCAGCTTTTTTTACCGCAGTTTTTTTAGCTGTGGTCTTTTTTGCTGTTGCTTTTTTGGCAGTTTTCTTAGCGGCTGTCTTTTTGGTTGTCTTCTTTGCGGCAGGCTTTTTTGCTGGCTTTTTTGCCGTAGTTCCAGTCAGGGCTTTGGCACTGTCCTTTTTCCATGGATTTGCGCGGACAAATGTTTCTCCTCGGTCGCTTCCAACAGAAACAATTGTTACAGGAGTTGCAGTAAAGTCCTCGATGAACTCGATGTATGCCTGGGCATTTTCAGGAAGGCGTGCGTAAGACTTGCACTTCTTGAGAGATGTCTTCCAGCCGTCAAACTTCTTGAGGATTGGCTTGGCGTTGTTCATGTCGTCAACATTTGCCGGGAAGTCCGTTACGATGCGTCCGTTGATGTCGTATGCAACACAGGCTTCGATTTCGTCCATGTCATCATAGATGTCAAGGTGAGTAAGGATGAGGCCGTCCAGTGAATTGACGCGGCATGCATAGCGGAGGGCTACCAGGTCAAGATAACCGCAGCGTCTTGCCCTACCGGTTGTAACACCGAATTCGTGTCCAGTGTTCCTTACGTATTCGCAAAGTTCGCTCTCTGTGTCATTGTTGAATTCAGAAGGCATTGGTCCGTTTCCTACGCGTGTCTCGTAGGCCTTGAAAACACCCACGATAGTATCAAGGTCATGCGGTCCGATTCCGGTTCCAACGGCGGCACCAGCGGCACATGAAGGACCTGAGCTTACAAACGGATATGTTCCAGAGTCGATGTCCAGCATTGCACCCTGGGCACCCTCAAACAGAACATTGTCCTTCCTGTGCTTCCACATTTCTGCAGTCAGGTCAACGCGCATTTCAAGAAGCTTTTTCTTGTATTTGTCAAGGTAAGCCTTGTCCTCACCGGTATATTCTGAAATCTTGTCCTTCCAGTCAAGGTCAGCAAGACGGAGGCCATCACGGTTTGCCTTTTCGCCATAGGTGATTCCAATTCCGCGTCCTGTGGTTCCGATTGGTCTCGGGCGGCTTGCATCACGGTCTTTGTCCATCTGCCTGTATTTGGGCAAAATTATGTGGGCACGGTCGGAGATGAATACACGGCCTTCCCAGTTGATTCCGTTCTTCTTTAGCATATCAAGCTCGTTGAACAGGGCTTCCGGGTCAATAACCATGCCGGCTCCCAGATAAACGATTTTTTCGGGATAAAGGATTCCGCTTGGAACCTGGTGCAGGGCGTACTGTTTTCCGTCTACAACAATCGTGTGTCCGGCATTTGGACCGCCTGAATAGCGGACAACAAAATCAGCCTTTTCTGCAAGGTAATCTACGATCTTACCTTTTCCTTCGTCTCCCCACTGGGCTCCAATAACAACAACCTTCATAATTTTGTCCTCCAACAAATATATGAGAATATAAACTAACTCTTGTAACTTACGGATGCATTCTTGACCGTTACGTCATGGGCACCGCTTTCCTGAACAGTTACGGCAGACACAAGCGTAATCTTTGCCTTTTCCTGAAGTTCAGGTATAGAAAGAACACCACAGTTGCACATCGTATGAACAACCTTGCTGATCGTGATTGCAACATTGTCATGAAGATGTCCTGCATAGGGAACATAGCTGTCTACGCCTTCTTCAAATGACATTCCGGCTTTTCCGCCAAGATCATAGCGCTGCCAGTTGCGTGCACGGGAACTTCCTTCGCCCCAGTATTCCTTCATGTAATTTCCGTTGATGATTACCTTATTTGAAGGAGACTCATCAAAGCGGGCAAAATAACGTCCCAGCATAACAAAGTCCGCACCCATGGCAAGTGCAAGCGTAATGTGATAGTCATGTACGATTCCACCGTCAGAACATATTGGAACATAGATTCCTGTCTTCTGGTAATATTCATCACGGGCTTTTGCAACCTCGATTGTAGCCGTGGCCTGTCCGCGACCGATACCCTTCTGCTCACGAGTAATGCAGATTGAACCACCGCCGATACCAATCTTTACAAAGTCAGCACCATTTTCTGCAAGGAACATGAAACCGTCCCTGTCAACAACATTACCGGCACCAACCTTTACGTTTTTGCCAAACTTGTCGTGTATGTCGTGAAGGGCCCTTGCCTGCCATTCAGAATA
>DBWR01000012.1:75372-130671 GCA_002309305.1 Treponema sp. UBA1233
GGAACCCTCTGCATGTAGTCGCGTGTATTGATTCCTGCACCAACGATATAGCGGTGTTTTGAATCATGCAGTTCATTCGGATGGTTTGCGGCTGAATCAAAGTCCTTTCTGAATACAAGTGAAACAAGGTTTCCGTTTTTGTCGATTATTGGCAGCTGGTTGACCTTGTGCTTCCAGATGAGGTCGTTTGCATCGCTCAATGAAATGCCGTCCTGGCCTGTAATCATGTCCTTGAACGGAATCATGTAATCCCTGACCTTAGAGCCTGCCGGGAAATGATCTACGCGGAAGTCACGTTCGGTTATGATGCCCTCAAGCTTTCCATGTGAAGTTCCGTCTGCCGTTACGGCAATAGTTGAATGTCCTGTCTTTTGAATCAGCTGGATAACTTCCTCAAGAGTCTGGTCCGGACGAATGTTCGAATCTGATGTGACAAATCCTGCCTTGTAGGACTTGGCTCTGGCAACCATGGCAGCCTGGGCTTCTATGGTCTGGGAACCGTAGATGAACGAGATTCCCCCTTCCTGAGCAAGGGCCACCGCCATCCTGTCGTCGGAAACGGATTGCATTACGGCACTGACCATCGGAATGTTCATGTAAAGGTCAGATTCTTCCCCGGCCTTTTTGTTAAATCGTGTAACCGGAGTGCGTAAAGAAACATGTTCTGGAATGCAGTCTGCAGAAGTATAGCCTGGAATCAGGAGATACTCGCCAAAGGTGTGTGACGGTTCGTCATAATAGTAAGCCATAATGTCCTCTTTAAATGTGAAATTAAGGTCCCCCCGCAACGGAGCTCCCTCTTAATTTCAACTAATAATATCATATTTTATGGAAGAATTCTAGTAGTGGCTTTGGTTAATTCATAATTCATAATTCTTAATTCTTAATTACTTTAATCCGCGTGACAAATTTTTCAAAAAAAAGTTAAAAAAGTGCTAAAGTCTAAAATTCTTTTTCCGATAACAAGAATTAAGGAATATTGTTTACTAATTTATTTAGGTGGGGTATTGCTATGAGTTACAATTCTTATGGTGGGTATAACACATACCGCGAAGTCGGCGTCAAAACTGCCAGTCAGGGGAAACTGGTCGTCATGCTGTACGAAGGGGCCGTCTCTCATTTAAAGGAAGCCGTCAACATGATTGATGGTGAAAACACGATTGCCGCACATAATATCGAAAAATTCGGCATCCACATTCAAAAGACTCAGGACATCATCACGGAGCTTCAGGTAAGCCTGGACATGGAAAAGGGCGGAGAAATCGCTCAAAACCTGATGGCACTGTACATATACTTCAACAAGGAACTCTTGACCGCCAGCATAAAGCACGACAGGTCAAAACTAATGTTCATCCTGAATCTTCTGGACCAGCTCAGGGATTCCTGGACAAACGCCGCCAACACACAGGCCAATAATACTGTAAAGATGGCGGTAGACAGGCCGACAATCAGTATAACGGGTTAATTTGAGTTTATATCGGGAATAATGGGAATAAAGGTGGGAAACATGAACGAACAGCTCAGCCAGGAAGAATTGAACGAACGCATTGCCATACTCAGACGCTTCAGGACATTGCTTGAACAGCAGCGCACCAAATTCAGGGAATACCTCAAGGTCCTTGAACAGCAGGAAAGCAAAATCTGTCAGCAGGACTCCATGGCCCTTATTGCCCACAGCGAACTGGAAACCCAGATTGTAAAGGGAATCGGCTCACTTCAAAAGGTAATCGGCCCGATGCAGAAACTCTATCTGAGCGCCAAAAACTCAACCTACAACCCTCAGGACATCATTCCAATCGAAAAGCTCCAGGATGATTTGACCCATCTGCAGACCCAGGTCCTTGCCCAAAACGAAAGGAACCGCCAGCTTCTGCGTACCCAGCTTGCAGACCTAAAGGAACAGATTGCCACCATGCGCAACCCCTACCGCCAGCTGAATTCCGTCTACGCCGCCGACACCGAATCCGGCAATTTGATTCAAGTGGAAGCTTAGATTAATTCGGAATGCAGAATTAGGAATTAAGAATTGAAAAAAGTGAGGTCATTATGAAATCTGGGAATGCTATCGTTGTGTCTCGTGTAATAGTGTAATACTTTTAAAACTCTCTCATTTTTTAGTTAGTGTGTGGAAGGCAAGTGCAAGAATAGAGGAAAATTAGTTGCAGATTGACTGAGGGAGCATTCCTGTTTGGCATGAATCAGTGAAGTTACATAGCTAAAATGTGCGGAATCGAAGGCTGACACACAACAACATCTGCACGAACGCAGTGAGGAAGCCGTTGTTGTGGGACAGACTCCGATGGGAGCACATTTTATTTGTGTTTTTGACACGGTTTCTGTCGGGAATAAAGATGCTCCCTCTTGAAATTTTAGTCACTAAGTTTTGTTTATGTTCGCACTTGCCTTCCACAATCTTGTCCGTGGACATTTTTTTCCATATATTATATAATTAGCGAACTGTAGATTTTTCTACCATTAAGAAAATGAGGATGATGATGAGCGAGCCTAACGAAAACAAGAATAACGATCCAAACGACCCGTTTGACTTTTTTAAGCTTTCTGTGGATCAGGACGACAAGGACGATAAGAATAAAAAACCAAAGAAACCGAAGCCATTTCCTATTTTTACCCTTCTATTTCTGCTTGTATGTGGATTCCTGATTTTTTCAACTGTAAGGAATTCCCACAACTCAGACAATCTTATTGATTTTTCACTATTCCGTGCAAAGATTGAAGCAAACGAAATTGATACCGTCATAATGGGCGACACCTATTATATTGGCTACAAGGAAAGCGGTACTGACAATGTGGACATGGAAAAGCCGTTCAGCCTGTTTTCATTCACTTCGGCACCCAGCACAACGGAATACCGTACTGTAGGAGTTCAGACTGATGAATTCATCAATTTCCTGAATGAAAAGGGAGTCACTTATTCCCGTGAGGTAAGGCAAAGCGGATTTTGGCTTCAGCTTTTGATTTCACTTCTTCCGGTGTTGATTCTGGTGGGACTTTATGTGTTCATGTTCCGCAAGATGGGCAGTGGAATGACAGGCATGGGATCCCTGTTCGGTAACGGGGGCGGTAAGTCCAAGGCAGTTGACGAAGGCAAGGTAAAGACCAGATTCGCAGACGTGGCCGGTGTTGACGAGGCAAAGGAAGAACTTGTCGAGGTTGTTGACTTTTTGAAGCAGCCCAAGAAATATACAGAAATCGGTGGAAAGATTCCCAAGGGTGTCCTTTTGGTGGGACCGCCTGGAACCGGTAAGACACTTCTGGCACGTGCAGTTGCTGGAGAAGCCGGTGTTCCGTTCTTCAGGATCAGCGGTTCTGACTTTGTTGA
Source organism: Treponema sp. UBA1233 (assembly GCA_002309305.1). GTDB lineage: Bacteria > Spirochaetota > Spirochaetia > Treponematales > Treponemataceae > Treponema_D. The sequence goes on from DBWR01000012.1 coordinate 78,713, forward strand.
AATGTTCGTTGGTGTGGGAGCAAGCCGTGTCCGTGATTTGTTCCGTACCGCACGCGAAAAGGCTCCTTGCATCATATTCATTGACGAGCTTGACGCAATCGGTAAGAGCCGTGTAAACAACCTTGGTGGCAACGACGAAAGGGAACAGACCCTGAACCAGCTTCTGGTTGAAATGGACGGATTTGACAACGAAAAGGGACTCATCGTTCTTGCCGCAACCAACAGACCGGACATTCTTGACCCTGCCCTTCTCCGCCCCGGAAGATTTGACCGCCAGGTTCCAGTTGAACGCCCAGACGTAAAGGGACGCGAGGCAATCCTCAAGATTCACTCAAAGAACGTAAAGCTTGACCCAAGTGTTGATTTTGAATCCCTTGCACACGGTACAATCGGTTTTGCAGGAGCGGATCTTGCCAACATGGTAAACGAAGCAGCCCTTCTTGCAGTAAGGAACGGCCGCAAAGTTGTTTCCATGGAAGACTTCAATGACGCAATAGACAAGGTGAGCATAGGCCTCAAGAAAAAGACCAGACGCGAAAACGAAAAGGAAAGGAAGACCGTTGCATTCCACGAAACAGGACATGCGCTTGTGGGTGCATTTACCCCGGACTATCCTCCAGTCAACAAGATTACCGTTGTTCCACGCTCACATGGAATCGGCGGATTCACACAGTACCGCGAAGAAGAAGAAAAGAACCTCCAGACAAAGAGGGACCTCCTTAACGAAGTGGACGTTCTTTTGGGAGGACGTGCAGCCGAACAGGTCATATTCGGAGAGATAAGCACTGGAGCCGCCAACGACATTTCTCGTGCCACAGGAATCCTAAAGAGCATGATTACCGACTACGGCATGAGCGACAAATTCCTGAACATGACTTTGGGAAAAAGCGGAAAGGGTTACGGTGGACCGCAGGAGCCTGAGCTTGTACGCGAGTTCTCTGAGGAAACCCAGCACTACATCGACGAAGAAATCGCCCGCATCATGCAGGAGCGATACAAATATGTCCTGAAACTGCTCAAAGACCACAGGCAGCTTTTGGAATACATCGGAAACAACCTTCTTGAAAAGGAAACCATGGACGGAAAGGAATTTGCCGAAATCGTCAAAGCAGAAAAACACTGTGCTCAAATCACAAGCGAAACTCCAGCCGCCGCTCCTTCTGAAGAAAACGAAGCCAAGGACGCTCCCAAAAAACGCGGAAGAAAGCCAAAGGAAAACTAAGGCAGGACTTTATGTGGAAATACTTTGCCCTCAATTTTAAGAAATATCTGGTTCTACGTGGCAGGACATCACGACTCGAATTCTGGAGTTTTGTAACATGTTCCCTCATGCTGATGCTTGTGGGTATTGCGGTTTCAGGATTTTTATATGCGCTGGAACATTTTTTCAATATAGTTGTAAAACTTGGATCGGTAAACGGAATTTCAATCGGCTTTGCCATCACCCTTTTGACGGGCCTTGTCCTCATAATGCCACTGATTTCCGTCGCAGTACGAAGAAATCACGACATGGGACTCAGCGGATGGTTCATAGTACTTCCCGGAATAAACCTGATTTTGTGGTGCATGCCTTCCAAAAACAAAGAGAATTATTTTGACGACAACAATGTGTTTGAGCCAAGCAGGATACTGGGACTTTCCCTCATCTGGATGGGATACATCGCACTGATTTTCTATGCAATTGCGGCATTCTTTTTATTCAACGCAAATGTAGAGGCAGCACGACTCGCAAGTGAACCTGTTCAGGAAAATGCAGTTACACAAGAAGCACCCGAAGAAAGCAAAGCAGAAGAAACAAGCTTCATCGACCAGGCAGACGACGGAAAAGACATTCAGGAAGTGAAGGAAGAAAAACCTGAAGCACTTACGCCAGGTGAATATGACGGTGAAATCATCCAGACCGAACAGCTTGAAGACGGAACGCTGATAACCATGCGCCGCCACAACCAGAAGGTAAACGTAAAGCTGATTATGGACACTAACATATATGACTCAATCCAATACAAGAACATTGTCGGAAGCATTTCCATTCCTCAGGAAGTTCAGGTAACCGCAATTGCAAAAACCCAGAGCCTTCTGACCACAGCCAACACAACGGAAATCTGGCTCAGGATAGACGACAACGGCTTTGACGGATATCTGTATGCCGGTGCAATACCTGATCCATACGAAAACGACTTCTACATGGTACTGGATCAGTTTCAGTTTGCAGATGAAAAATGGACAGTGCGCAACATGGGCGAAAGATTCTATTCATTTAAGAACGGAACTGAAATCTATGACATGCCGGGCGTCCGACATTCAAATAAAATCGGAGTAATCCAGGTCAAGGGAGACATATCCCCTGAATATTCAATTTCCGCAATCACCGAAGAAACCACAACCGACAGGGAAAGCGGCATTGCATATCCATGGCTCAGACTGGACAGCGACGGAAAAAGCGGCTGGATTTACGGCAAGTTCGCAGTATCCGAAAACGGCACTCCTGATTTTCCAAACCCCAAGTTCATCCTCCAGCAGAATTTGCAATAAGGGTTTTAACGTGTTATAATTGAAGAATGTCAGACAATAACGATAAAACTGTTTACATTCTTGATTCATACGGCTTGATTTACAGGGCTTACTTTGCTCTGATAAGTCATCCCCTTACAAATTCACGTGGCGAAAACATTGGGGCACTTTCAATTTTTTTCAGAAACCTCAAGGCACTTCTTTCCAAATACAAACCCGCATATCTGGCGGCCGCATTTGATTCACGCACGCCTACTTTCAGGCACCAGATGTATGCCGAATACAAGGCCACAAGACAAAAGACTCCCGACGACCTTCATGCACAGGTTCCGTGGATAGAGGAAATCCTGCACGAGCTCAAGGTTCCGGTACTCAGGGTGGACGGATTTGAAGCCGACGACATCATCGCAACCGTTGCAAAAAAATGCCGTCAAGAAAACCGACCATGCCGCATCCTAAGCGGTGACAAGGATCTGCTCCAGCTCGTAAACGAACAATGCAAGGAAATGCAGCCGGACAAATTCAACGGTGGCTGGGTGGAAGAAGGAATTGAAGAGGTAATCGCAAAGTGGGGCATTCCTCCTGAAAAGATACTGGATTACCTTTCGCTTGTGGGAGACAGTGCGGACAATGTTCCGGGTGTAAGCGGGGTTGGCGACAAGACTGCACTCAAGCTTCTGAATGAATGGGGAACTCTGGACGGCATATACGAACACGCTGACGACATTAAGGGTGCCGTTGGAGATAAAATACGCAAGGACAGGGACAACGCATATTTTTCAAAAAAGCTCATTACGCTAAGGGACGATGTTCCGGTTGAAATTAACTTTGATGAATTTTCTACAGCAGACCTTGATTATTCTGCAGCCGCAAAAAAGCTCAATTCATACGAGGCGTTTTCCGTTGCAAAAAGTTATGCGACGGTGGAAGTTGGCCCCCTCTTTTCTCAGGGTGAAAAACCAGCAGTTACTGGCGAACCTGATGCCGAAGAAAAACCAGTGCTTGAAGTAAAGCAGAACCACGGAAACTATTCGGCAATAACAAACATTCAGGATTTGAAAAAGCTCATCGACGAAGTTTTGGCATCCAAGGAAAAGTGTGTTGCCTTTGACACAGAAACCGACGGACTTGATTCAAACCACGCATCGCTTGTGGGATTCAGCCTGTGCAGCAAGACGGGAACCGCAGTTTATGTTCCGGTGTATTTTTCGGACATGATGTTTGCACCCGAGTCCGCACCAAAAGACGAATGCATTAGGGAACTTTCAAGGCTTTTGGATGCAGAAGACTTTACGCTCATAATGCACAACGGCAAATTCGACCTGGAAGTGCTTTGGGCAAACGGATATTCTGGAATTCCCAAATGCAAAATCTTTGATACTATGGTTGCCGCATGGCTCTTAAGTCCCGACGAGCTGGGTAAATCCCCCTACAGTCTGGAATATCTTGGTGAAACAAAGCTTGGGCTCCGTGGAATTGAATTCAAGGATGTGGTTCCAAAGGGAAAGACCTTTGCCGACGTAAGTCTTGAAAATGCAGTTCCATACGCCGCAGAAGATGCGGACTTTACATGGCAGCTAAAGGCATATTTTGATCCGCTGATTGAAAAAAATTCACTGCACGAACTTTTCTATGACATGGAGATGAAGATTCTACCGATACTGGCACGCATGGAAAGGCAGGGCATTCATCTGGACAAAAAGGCACTGGCCGACTACAACGTCTATCTGACCAAAGAGATTCAGGAAAAGGAAAAGGCAATTTACACTGAGGCAGGACACGAGTTCAACATCGCAAGTCCAAAGCAGCTTCAGACCGTTTTATTTGAAGAGCGCCAGCTTGTTCCCGGCAAAAAGACAAAGACCGGATACAGCACCGACACCGCCGTTCTTGAGGAATTAATCGAACGCACCGAAGACCCGCTTCCACGACTGATTCTGGACTACAGGAGCCTTACAAAACTTCAGGGCACTTATGTGGAGACACTTCCAACACTGGCAGACAAGGACAGCAGGATACACACGACATTCCTCCAGACAGGAACCGCAACAGGACGACTTTCATCGAGCAACCCCAACCTGCAGAACATTCCGATACGTGACGAGGCAGGCAGACGCATAAGGAGCGCATTTACGGCAGTTCCGGGCACCGTTTTGATTTCCGCAGACTACGCCCAGATTGAGCTTGTGGTACTGGCACATCTTTCGCTGGACAAAAACCTGTGTTCCGCATTCAATCAGGGAGTTGACGTGCACAAGGCCACCGCCGCACTAATCAACAGGATTGAGCCGGATCAGGTTACACCGGAGATGAGGCGCATGGCAAAGACGGTAAACTTTGGAGTCATGTACGGCATGTCGGCATTCAGGCTGGCAAATGAACTTGGAATCTCACGCACACAGGCAAAGGAATTCATCGACAAATATTTTGAGACATACAGCGGAGTCCGCAAATTCCTTGACGACACGATAAGTTCGGCAAAACAAAACGGCTATGTGGAAACCATACTCCACAGAAAGAGGCGCATCACCAACATCAACAGCAAGAACAAAATCGAACAGAACGCGGCTCAGAGAATCGCAGTAAACACACCGATACAGGGAAGTGCCGCAGACATCGTAAAAACCGCAATGATGAGCGTCCAGAACACAATAGACAGCGACCCCAAGCTGAACGGAAAAATCCACCTTTTGCTGCAGGTTCACGACGAGCTGATATTTGAATGCAGTGACGAAAAGGAAACGTTGGAACATGCAATCTCCGTAATCCGTAGCAAGATGGAAGGGGCTGTAAAACTCAACGTACCGCTTAAAGTCAGCATAGAAAGCGGAAGCAACTGGGGGGAATTCCATTGATTCTTTGCGTTACCGGTCCAATGGCGGCGGGAAAAAATCTTGCAGCCAGGATTCTGGAAGAAAAGGGATTTGCCAGCATAGACGCGGACACAGTGGCCCACGATGCGGTTGACTCATGCAGGGAAGCCATACTCAGGGAATTTTCAGATGAAGCCGGAAAAAGGAAGATTCAGCTTGAAACCCAGGACAAAAAAATCGACCGACGGGCACTTGCAGCCATAGTTTTTTCAGCTCCAAGCCTCCTAAAACGTCAGGAAGACATAGTATACCCCTACATCACGGAACGCATAAACGAATTCATCAGCTTAAACGACAAAAAGGACATTGTTCTCCATGCAACGGTTCTGTATAAAATCCCCGAACTGCTTGCAAAAATGGATGCCATCCTGTTCATAGACGCTCCCGCCCCCATACGCTTTATCCGGGCAAGGAAAAGGGACGGACTTTCGGCAAAAAACATCCTCCAAAGGTTCAGGAACCAGAGGAATCTTTTTGCTAAATACAGGGCTTTAAATGCCGATATTCTAAGAGTATGGAATATTGGCTCTGGAAAAAGTCTTGAAAAAAAGATTGAGAGATTCCTCTATAAGAGCCAGCCGGGGATAAAAGAATGGAACAAAAAAGAACATTGTGGATTTTGATTGCAGCAGGACTCTTCCTTTGTGCTGTTTTCGGCTTTGCCTATCTGATGAGTGGTACAAATTCAAAGAAAAATACCACAGCCATCAGCCTTAAAAACGACCCGTCATCTATTTGGCTGTCACCTTCTGATTCAGTCAAACCAGCTGAAAAGAAAGAAGAACCAACTTATACGAACACAGCAGTGGTAAAAGAAGACGATCAGGTAAAGGCACCGGGACTCAGGGATGGACTTTCAAGCCCGGAAGAAGGGGTACCGACTGTAACCGCAAGCGACGCCATCGCACAGACAGACAACCTCACCGTCATTGCAAACGGTCCGACAAACGTATATGTTCCAGAAAGCACTGAAACAGTAAACGCCAACGGAAGCACCACTACGACATTTGACTTTAGCTCATACAGCAACGCATATTCTTCCAGCAACGTAAAGGCAGCAAACAAGGCTGGAGAAGCCGCAATCAAGAATAAGGAAACTGCTAAAACAGCAAAGACTCTTGACGAAAGCACAACAAAGAAAAGTGCAACAACTACCGCCAAGAAAACCGATACAAAGACGGCGGAAAAGAAGGCAGAGACAAAAACTACGACTGCAATTCCAGACAGATACTGGGTTCAGGCAGCATCATATTCAAGCAAGAACAAGGCCGAAGAAGCACGCAGCATTCTGGACGAAAACAAGATTCAGTGCGAAGTGTTCACATTCGATTCAAACGGCACGCTCTATTACCGTGTACGCGTAGGCCCATATTCAACAAAGGATGAAGCCACCTACTGGAAAAAGCAGGTTGACGGAATCGCACTCTTTGCGGAAGCTGGAACTTACATCGTAAACTCAAGCGCACCACTTGCAAAGAAATAAGATGAAAAAAACAAACGCAATGCGCATTCTGGACGGTGCAAAAATCGCCTATGAATGCCGCGAATACGACGATGACGGCGAGCATGAACTGGAACGTGGAGCAGCGGAAAAAACTGCCCAAAAACTGGGGATTGACGCCGCCACTGTTTTTAAAACAATCGTAATGAGGACGGAAAGCAAGGAAGTCATTGTTTTCTGTCAGAGCGCAATTCACGAAATAAACCTGAAAAAAGCAAGAACCGCATGTGGAGCAAAGGAAGTAAGCCCCGTAAAGCAGGATGAACTTTTGGCATTGACCGGATATGTTAGGGGAGGATGTTCCCCCATCGGAATGAAGAGGACATACCGGACTTTCATTGACCAGAGCGCCCTTCAGTTTGAAAAGATTTGCATCAGTGCCGGTGTCCGGGGAGAGCAGCTTGTACTTTCCCCAAACGACCTTGTAGCAGTTACAAAGGCAACCGTCACCGACTTGATTTTGGAACAATAATCAATTTATCACGATTACATCGCAGTATACCCGCCGTCAACTGGCAGGGCCACACCTGTAACGTATGCTGAATGCGGAGATGCAAGGAAGATGGTTGCCGTATCAAGCTCACCCTCTTTTCCGTAGCGTTCCTCTGGAATCATAGTCTTTGCGTTCTGCTGGAAGAATTCAGAATCCAAAGTTTCCCTTGTAAGATCCGTGTAAAAGTATCCAGGGCAGATTGCGTTTACCGTGATGTTGTATTTTCCCCATTCGGCGGCAAGGGCACGAGTAAGGTTTACTACCCCACCCTTTGCGGCATGATAAGGAGCGGAACCTGCGATTTTGTTTCCCACAAGACCGTACATTGATGAGATGTTGATGATGCGTCCGTATTTAGCCGGAATCATGGCTTTCTTAGCGGCGGCACGTGCAACCCTGAATGTACCAAAGAGGTCGATGTTCATCTCGTTGTTGAACTGATCGTCGGTGATGTCTTCGGCTGGGGCAACTGCACCTGTTCCGGCGTTGTTGATTACGATGTCGATGCGTCCGAACTTTGCCATAACCTGGTCGATTGCTGAATCCACAACTGCTGTGTCGGTGATGTCGCACTTGATTGCCATGGTTTCAACACCAAAAGTATCCTTGATTTCCTTGGCAACAGCTTCTATCATTTCCTTGCGGCGTGCAATGGCAACAATGTTTGCGCCCTGGTTTGCAAGAGCCTTGGCCATCTGAACACCAAGACCTGTTGAACATCCGGTTACGATTGCAACCTGACCCTTTAAATCGAAATATGATTTCATATATAACCCCTTAAATTGTTTATTATATCCATAAAAAAAGAATCCCCCCGCATCGTTCAATACGGAGGGTTGTTTGACCCACGCGCGAGTCGAACGCGCTACCTACAGCTTAGGAGGCTGTCGCTCTATCCAAGTGAGCTAGTGGATCGTATGTCAAGGGCTGCCTTAGCGACAACCCATGAACGACATTATTATTTGTCTTTGGCACGTTCTACAAATGTGCCTTCCCGTGTATCAATTACGATGCGGTCATCTGTGTTGCAGAACAATGGAACACGGATTTCTGCGCCTGTATCCAATGTAGCGGGCTTGAGGGATTTTCCAGAAGTATCTCCCTTGATTCCAGGTTCACAGTATGTGATTGTGCGTGTTACCTTGATTGGAAGGTTAACGCCAACAGCCTTTCCTTCGTAGAAAGTGATGTTTACGTCAAAATCATCATCCGGAGAAATATATCCTGCATTGTCTCCGAGGTCTTCCTTGCTCAAGCGAACTTCATCCCAAGTTGTCTGATCCTGGAAAACATATTCCTCTCCGTCAAGATAAGAAAGACGTACAGTCTGTTCCGTAAGCTCAACTTCCTCAAACTTTTCACCGGCATCGATACCAAGATCCTGTGTGCTGCCAGTAACGATGTTCTTTACACGAAGCAAAACAGTGATTCCCTGACGGCCACCCTTCTGGCCAAGCTTCTTCTGAACGATAAAAGGAGCGCCCTCGAAAATGAAGGCTGACCCAACTTTGATTTCATTTGTTGATATCATAACAGTTCTTTCCTTTTAGAAAAATATGGTTAATTATATAGTAAATAAAAGAATTGTTCAAGACCACATTAAATCTACGGTGTTATATTTCCGTCCGTGCATTTAACTATCGCACCTGACTTTAGGCCAGACTTCCAAGAAGAATGCTTTGTTATTGCATTCCACTGGGCTTTTGTTCCCTTGTATGTTATCGTGGTAACTCCTGAGCTATAGAAAAGCTGATCCTCAAACTCAGTAACAGAAACTGGGATAGTTACAGAAGTAAGCGCCGAACACATATAAAAAGTACGGGATTCAAGTTTTGTCAAAGTACTGGGCAATTTGACAGAGGTCAGGTCAGTGCATTCTAAGAAAGCTTCCCTGCCAACAGATGTTACCCCCTCTGGAATGGTAAGGCTGGTAATCGAAGAACAGTGGCCAAAAGCATGCCCCGTAGTAAATTTACTTATGCTGTCGGGAAGATTTATGAGGGCAAGGTTTGTACATCCATAAAAAGCAAAATCTCCAATCGTAGTAACGGTTTTTGGTAGCTTTATTCCCACAAGGTTAGCACAACCCCTAAACGCTTCATAAGGAACTGTTGTAAAAGTCGCTTTGGTAAAATCAAGTGTTATCCTTACCCCTTGGCGGTAATCAAGTTCGTGCAATAATGCCTCTTTTATTGTAGCAAAATCATCAGCACTTAGATTTCCGGTGACTACAAATGTTGAGTTCTCTGCAGTCGCTTTAATTTTAGCCGCAGCACCAGCCGCCGACAAATGTAACATGCCATCAGGTCCGACACACCAAGTACTGGCTTTAACGCCTATCTTTCCATAAAACCAGCTATAATCTTCTCCAAAAATGATTACCTGTCTGCCATCACTGTAATAAGGGAGGGTAATTGTTGCCGCACCTGCCGTAAGATTAGAGGATACCAAAATCCTGCATTGGGTTGCCCCCGGTTCCCCATATTTTTCAGTTCCATCGAGAAAAACATCGTTTTTACCAGCTGCAGAACCATATGTTATTTTTGAGGAACCAGACATTCCAAGATATCCATCACGGACAAAAACAGCACCACCTTCATTAGCTTCATTACCTTCCATGGTTACATCACAAATATCGAATCCACTCTCGAGATATGCTCCTCCACCGTTATAATCAGCATAATTACCATTAATTTTTCCCTTATTCATTTTAAGTATTACCGTAGTGTCAGCGGCACAAATTGCACCTCCATAAAAATTCGCCTTGTTTTTAAAGAAACCTCCGGAGAAACTTGAGTCTTTTGTTGTTGCCGAGGTATAACCAATGTAGATTTTTGCGTTAGCCGTACAGTAAAGACCAGCACCGGAGGAAGCATTACCTACAGTAGAATTCGAGTACTCACCATCTCCTAAGGATGAATCACCAATCTCGGCGTTTCCATACATAAATACGGTTCCTCCGCTACAATAAACACCACCACCACCACCAAATTCGGCCGCAGTGTTTCCCATAACTTTTGCACCGCTTCCAAGTTTTAGGGTCTTGCCGGCATCAAGATAGATACCTCCACCATTATTATTATAACCTCCTGTTATTTTGAGGGTTTCAACAGTAACTGGAACAGAAGACCCAATTGTAAGAGTTGTCCTCTTTTGAGAAGCAGAACCTTCCGCATCCAAAGTCGCGTTGGCATTTGTTCCTTTAAGTTTTATGGCACTTGCAGTACTTGTTGTAAGACTGGATGGAATCTCCTGAGCTCCAGTCACTTTTCCGTCGATGTAAATTGTATATCCATCTGTTTTTGAACCATCCCAGCATTTAGAAACAGCCGTTTTAACAGTCGCACAAGGCTTTGATTTTGTTCCAAGTCCATTTGTATCATCACCGTATCCAGTACATGAATAAAGTGTACCGGAAGTTGGCGCAACATATATATCAGCATCAATTCTTCCTACTGAATCATGCAGAATTACATCCCAATCACTGTCGCTAACTTTGAATTTACTGTAGTTTGCACTGACAGCCCCAGAAAGAACTTTATTTCCGCGCACCCATGAGCTTGGAGTTATTTTCGCTACCGTATCATTTGTTAATGTATCTGTGATGTTTATTGTCTTACCGTCACTATAGGCAACTCCATCGATATAGACATCGTTTGCATCTGAAACTTTTGCAGTACCAGACATCTTGAATGAACCGCCCACAAAGATGCCTTTGCCTTTTCCCGCAGTACTTGCAGTTGAACCGCCGACAGTACCACCCTGCATGTCAAAGTCACTGGAAGAACTACTTGTATAAACTTCACCTCCGGATCCAGTGGAAGTTGTGTAGTTACCGGCAACAGAAGAACCAGATTTCATAGTACAGGTTTTTGCATTGTAAACACCGCCGCCCGAACCACTCTGTCCATCCGTTCCTGCGTTGTTTCCGCTTATTGAGCCGCCTTCTATGTTACAAGTGCCAGCATTATATATACCGCCACCATTAACTTTGGCTGTATTATGGCTGATTGTGCCAGACTTAATTGTAAATGTTCCGCCTGAGACAACATATACTCCACCACCCGAGCCTACAGAGGTGTTTTTCTCCGACGAAGAACCGCCTATTGTTCCACCATCAAGAACAACAGTACCTTTGTCGGCAACAAATACACCACCACCGCCGCCTGAAGTGGTAGTATTCGACGTTATCTTTGTACCAGACAAAATGTTTATCTTAGTATTGGCAGATGCATATATTCCGGCACCAGTCGGTGTTTTTCCATTAGTTATTGTCAGGTTCTTTATGTCAATTTCCACCTTACCCTGTACATACAGAACAATACCATCTTGATTTCCGTCCAGCACTCCCGCATTATTTTCTCCCTGCAAGGTGATTTTGGCAGCCCTGTTATTTACATTATCTCCAATCTGTTGACTTCCTTTTACGGTATCAAGAATATGAATCGTATATTCAAGTGTGCTGCAGTTGTATGTGGCTATATCCTGTACTGCCCTTTTAATTGTGGCATACGGTTTTAACTGCGTTCCGTCTCCGGTTGTGTCGCTGCCTCCTTCACCACCCTTTACATAGATGTCCTTGTCGAATATCTTTATTGAATATGTGCAGCTGGATTCTTTATATCCAGGTTTAGATGCAGTAACAGTAAGTGTATGAAGTCCAGTCTCAAGTGAAATAGAACCATTACCAGAAGTTTCCGTGCCATCATCCAAAGCGTAAGTAAGTGTTACTTCAGAACCCGTAAGTGTTCGGTTAGTAACATCTTTAACAGGGGCTACAACAGCTAAACTCTGGGTCGGACCTTCTATGTAATTTGTAGAACCTGTCACAAGAGAATCTGTTCCCTTCTTGACGGCAGGATTCCTTAGCTGTGTATATACAAGGCTCAAGTTATATGTACGCGTCTCTGATTCCTTGAGGCCACCTTTCTCCGCCCAAACCCTAAGGGTGTAATTTCCCTCATCAGGAATCTTTAGGTTCACTTCACTTGAACTTGACCCGATATTGTCAGTGTAATTCAGGCCATCTTGTTTTATTACTTCAGAACCCTGTTTGAGCTCCCACTTTACCGTCACACCAGTAAGACCAGTATTACCGGCTTCATCGGTTGTGGGAACTTCAATTTCAACAGTGCTATATTCAACATCGGGATTGTAATCAATATGAATACTGTTTGTAGATTCATCAGAAAGCACATTTCCATCATTGTTCTTTACAACAGGAGAAGAAACCCTTATTACGGATGTGTCCGCTACATATGAACTTTTAAGGCCAGCGCTGTCCATCAAACCAATTGTATATGTTTTCTGTCCTTCTATAAAAGGTTCCCCGGTAAAGAAGTACGCTGATTTTCCCTCGTTATGAGTAAACCCTCTGTTAATAACTTCAAGGGTTTGTGAATTAGTGCTGAATTTTGGATTGTCTCCAAATGTCATTTTTCCAGTTTCGGTACTGACAGGATAGTCTGTTCCGTTAATGTTTATGGAAACAATATCACTGTGTATTCCACTTACATCGGGCCGAGCAAAAGCAAGTACGAATACCTCATTTCCCCCAGAATCAGTCCCTTTCATTATGGATACATCAGAAATCACCGGCGGCTTTGAGTTGCACTTGAGGCTGAATGAAAATTTATTATCCACACCATTAAAGGGCTGCAATACGGTTACTTCACCTCCAACTTCTCCACCCCTTTCTTTTTCTACAAGATATGCACTGCCATATGTAAACTTAAGCAAAGTGGTATCATCTGCATCCTGACTGACAACACCGCTAAATCCTCCATCAAATGCTGAAGTTATATATGGTCCTTCTTTTGCATAACCATACTGATTTTGTAAACCAGGATTAGGCTCGCTTGATCCCAACACGTAATGGTAAGGATTCCTCATGAAAAGGGTTATCGGAACGTCATTACCGCTCGGTATGCACAGGTTTCCGTCTTTATCGTAGTATGATTCAACTCCATCAACTTCAAATTTAACGATGGCAACTTCGTTGGTCCAATCCTCAAAATACTTGCGCACCGGCACATTCATCATGTCGCAGGATAATACAAAGAGTGAAGCAAAAAAAGTCAGTAAAACAAGCGGGATCCTACAAAACCCATGAGTGAAAAGCCTACAGTAATCCGTCTTTTTCACAGGCAACCTCACTAATTTCTAATGCATAATTCATAATGCATAATTCATAATTACAAATTTCAAACTCTTAATCCACTATAAATAATTATACAAAATTATCGGAGAAAAACAAGTAAAAAAAGCAGAAAAACACTGTTATTTGTTGATTCTGTTTTCCACTGCCCTTCTTACGTTTTCGGCCTTGTTCAGCATGACGAAAAAGAGGGATTCAAGCTCGTATAAAAATGCGGCTGCTTTCTTTATCGGATTTTTGGTTTTGGTCCGACGTGCCCTTGATGCAAGACGAATTTTATTCCATTCATAAAAAATCTGGGGAATGAAATTTATTGACAGTGCGATTATCCGAGGCAAGTGGAGTGAGTCCTGAATCTGAATCATCGATGTTGTTTCAAAAACGGTTTGTGCAAGAAATGCGGTGGTAAAAAATCTTGCAGTGTACACAAGACCGTAGACGAGCCCCTGTTTTGGAGAGTCGGTCATCTTTAGCACCGTGACCAGGATTCCGATTACAAAGACAAAACGCAGGCACAAAAGGCCCTTCCAGTTTGAACCCGCAAGAAAAAAGCATATCCATGAAATGCAAAAGCAGGCCCCAAGAACAATCAGTTCGGTTTTGCTGACCCATTCACCACTTGAATTACCCCAGAACACGACGATGCTGAATGCCACAAGAAAAAGCACTTTCACGCCCGCATTGATCCTGTGCATTATGGAGTTTCCCCTTCTGTATGAAAAGAGCGTCATTTCCATAACAGGTCCTTTAAGCTTCGGTAAGAGTCCAGCGGATTTTTGATTCCATATTCTTCAAGAGGGAGCTTGAGCCCTTCTTCCGGATTTCCGTCAAATTGAATTTTTCCCCTGTCCAGAATGATGAAGCGATCTGCAAGGGCAAGCACTTTTTCTATTTCGTGGGTCAAAACGATTACCGTCTTTTTTTCAGCCTTAAGTTTCTGCATTATGGTAAGGACTTGTTTTACACCGGGCCAGTCAAGATTTGCAAATGGTTCGTCAAAGATGATGAGTTTTCTTCCCAACGCCAGCACTCCAGCAACCGCAAGCCTTCTTTTTTCTCCTCCGCTAAGAGTGCGGGCATTCAAATCCTTTTTTTCCAGCAGGCAGGTTTCCTTCAACGCTTCTTCAGTTACCCTCTGTGCATCTTCTTTTTTTAACCCTGAATGTCTTGCACCAAAGAGAACGTCTTCCCACGGAGTCATTCCCAGAATCTGAGAATCAGCATCTTGAAATACAAGTCCCGCGTCAAATCCGTCTTCAAGCTGAATGTTTCCGTCCGTCGGTTCATCGAGTCTTGCAATCAGTGTCATCAGTACCGTTTTACCAGAGCCATTGGATCCTGCGATTACTGTAAAATCACCTTCGCTTATTTCAAAGCTAACATCATCCAGTGCCTTATTTCCATCCGAGAAAACTTTGCTTACATTTTTGACTTTAAGGATTGCGTTCATTTTTTAATGCGTGTAACTGTAAATCACAGGCCTGATTTTTTTTGCAAGGAAAACCATCAGAACCATTTTGACGATGTTCCCCGGAATGAATGGAATGAGATATGCCGCAAGAGTCTTTTCAAAACTCATTTTCATTATGATCATTCCTCCAGCAATTCCACACGCAAACAGAACAATGTCCGCGATTATCACCGCAAGAATGATGCATATATACTGTCTGAGATTTGAATGTTTTTTTCCACCCGGAAGAACGATTAAAAGGAAGAGTCCCCCGACAATTGCCGAAACAAGATAGCCCCACAAAAAGCCGCTTGTAGGTCCGTTAAGTAAAACAGCAATTCCCGCCTTGCCCGTAAAAACCGGAAGTCCTATTACCCCCAAAACCAAAAACACGATGACAGAAAGTGCCCCAAACACAGGTCCCAAAAGAAGACCGCTGAGCATTGCCATCATGTCCTGAATCACAATCGGTATGCCGCCCGGTAAGGGAATCTGAATGAAGCAGCCAACACAAATCAGTGCCGCAAATAATGCTGAAAGAATGAGGTTCTTTTGAATTTTAATGCTTTTCATATTTTATACTTCCTTGTGGAAAAATTTGTATTGAATTGTCCCTCGTTGATTTTAACGCCGCAAAACCAAGAGAATTGATTCCCGTAAAAATAAACTCACCCCTTTCCATAATGCTGACTTTTTTATCCGCATCATAATTCAGCTGACTCCACATTTTATGAAGGTCATCGCTGTCTTTTTTTACAAGCGCCTGCATGGAGTTGAATTTCCTGATGAATATGGAGAGGATTTCCTTTCTGGTAAAAGAAGGCTTTGAGTCAAAGATTATGTCGCTGCCTTTGATTTTAGGCCTTGCGCTGAGGTTCACTCCTATTCCAAGATTCATAAAGCCGCATGAAGAACCCGTGCAGAGAAACTCATCCAAAATGCCCGCCACCTTTCCATCCTTACTCCATACGTCATTGGGCCAACGGACGAAAAAATCCCTACCTGAAATTTCAGTCAGAGTTCGGACAAGCGCAATTTGAGACGCCATCACTTCCCTGCCTGCCTCGCATGAAAGGATTTCCGGAAAAGTCACCATGGTAAAGGCAAGCGACCCCTGTGTAGTCTTCCACTTGTGATTGCCCCTTCCCTTTCCTTCCCTCTGCATGTCCGCCGTCACTACCCTTGTCTGCCTGTCATTTTCCTCCAGGGACTTTAGGGCGATTTTCCTTGCCTCGTTCATCGTGGAATCCGTCTCTGTAAAATGAATGAAGCGGTCCTTTTCAATTCCAAATTCAAGGGGACAGAGAATATCGGCGTTTACATCTTCAAGCCGGTAGCCTTTTTTTTCCGCAATAATCCTATAGCCGGAATTTTGCAGGCTTTGAACCGCCTTCCAGATTGATGTCCTGGAAACCTTGAGCATCAGGGACAGATCGGCTCCAGAAAGAGGTCCTTCATTTTGCTTTAGGGCATTCAAGACTTTCTCTTTGGTAGAATTATTTTCGTTAACCATATTATTTTTATAGGGTAACGAAAATAAAAACAAAAGTCAATATAAGGCTAGATGAGTTTCCCCTATGAAACAGGGTTTTCTTTTTCTACCGCGGCCTTCAGTTCCTCGGAAGTTACTTTTCCCGGGAAATGTGACAGGACTTCCTTGTAGAATGCCACAGTCTTTTTTCCGTGGGTTTCCAGCAGGAAGTTTTTGGAAAGCCGGTAGCTTGCCTCTCCCATGGCGGAGCATTTTTCAGGATTGTCGCAGAGTTCCAGTATGCGTGCGTCCAGGGCCTCGTCGGTGTTTTCCATGTATCCGTTTTCACCCGGAATGATTGTATCGGTAAAACTCGTATCCCAGCGGCAGACTATGGGCAGGTGCATGACCATGGCCTCCAAGACAGTCATCGAATGCATCTCTGAAAGCGATGTCGTAACAAAGAGGTGGCTGAGCGAGTAATAGCGTGAAAGCTTGAACCAGTCCACAAAACCCGCAAAGATAATCTTATCTTCAAGCCCTTCCTTTTGAACTTCCTTTTTAAGAGGTTCCTCCATTGCACCGGATCCGCAGAAGAGCATCTTTACATTGTCACGCTGGCGAACCACACGCTTTATGATCTGCAGGAGTTCCCAAACTCTTTTTTCTTCCACAACACGGCCAACATAAACTATGACACGGTCGTTTTCCTTTATGCCATATTTCTCGCGTATTTCCTGCTTATCCTTTTCGGTAACGTTCAGGTCCACGAATTTTTTTGTGTCGGTTGCATTTGGAATTACCGTAGAAGGAATTTTCGGAAGCATGAATGGAGCGACAAAATAATCATGTGCCTTTTGCGACACGTTTATGAATGCGTAGAATCTCTTGTATACCGCCTTAACTGCCTTTCGGATGGCCCACTTTGGAATGATTGCCGCAAACTTGAGGTAGTACTTATAGTAATCCTCCCACATTGTATGGGTGGAAGCAATGACCGGGATGCCCATTTTCTTTCCGCACTTGATTGCACTTTTACCCATGGAAAATTCCGTATGCGAATGAATCAGTTCAACTTTATGTTCCCTCAGGAATTTTACGACTTCCTTTGTCTTCGGCAGCCCGAAATTCTGATTGTCGCCCACCGGAGACCTGAATGACTTTACCCTGAGCACCAGAGGATCGGGTTCTTCCGTATAAGTGGGATCCGTATTGGATACCGTCACGATTACGACATGATGGCCAAGTTCTTCAAGAATATGCCTGAGCTGAACGACAACAGTAACGATGCCGCTTTTGGTAGGAAAATAGCTGTCGGAAAATAAAGCGATGTTCATGCTTCCATTTTACTCCAATTACAATTCGTTTTCAACTCTCACCTTTCAACTTACTTTGACTTCATCGTGTATACGCCGTCCCATGGGAGTACTATGCCGCTTGCGTCTTTGGGGAGGCCTTCCTTTAGGAACGTGTTGCAGCGCTCTATCATCTTGCGTTCTGTGGTGATGAACTTCTTGTCCTGCTCTTCTTCGGTGTGATAGCAGTTCCATGCCTCTTCAAAATAGTGCTTGGCTTTGATAAAGTCCTCAAGGTCTTTTTCTCCGTTGGGTGTCTCGCGGCCCTTGAGGTACCATTCCATTCCCTTGTTAAAGAGGGCGGTTCCTTCAACTTGAGCAGAAGAGATTTCACCCTTTAGTCCCTGGATGCTGTATATCTGGACTGGCTTTTCCACGTTGATGACCTTTACGCAGTCAAGCATTTTGGCAACAAGCTTTCCCTCGTTTTCGCCGGAGTTGGCTTCGTTCCACGTGCTTTCTGATGCGATGATCCATGAGTCATATGCCTTGTTGGTTCCTTCAAGTCGGGATGCAAGGTTTACGTTGTTGCCCATGACCGTGTAGTTGAGCTTCTGTTCGGTTCCCATGTTTCCTACAACCATGTCTCCGGTGTTGAGTCCCACCCTGGATTTGAGGAGGTATGGTGTTTTTGTTATCGGGTGAATCGGAAGTTCCTTTTCATGCTCGCGGTTGAATTCTTCTTCCACCTGCTTCATGCGGATTGCGGCGATACATGAGTCAAAGGCGTTGTTTGGGTTGTCGATTGGAGCTCCAAAGAATGAAACGATTTCGTCACCGACGTATTTGTCGATTGTTCCCTTTTGTGCCATGATTGCGTCGGAAAGGGAGCCCAGGTAACCGTTAAGGATTTCAACCAGACGAACGGCACCGTGTTCCTCACCTTCCTCGCGGTTGATGCATTCTGTAAATCCACTGAATGTCCTTACGTCGCTGAACAGGGCTGTTATCCTCTTGTTTACACCACCGAGTCCAAGGAGCTGCGGGTTCTTTACGATTTCGCTTACGACTTCCGGTGAAACGTAAGAAGAGAATCCACGGCGGAGTGTGTTCTTTTCGCGTTCAGAAGTGATGAAGCTGTTGGCAAGTTCAACAATATATGTGATGGCGGACAAAACCAAAGGAACCGTCACTGGAACATATATATGGAATACTACCATGAGTAAAATCAGCACACCCGTTGGAACAAGAAGATACAAAAGTCCGAACACAGATTTTTTGCCCGGTGTTTTTCCTTCTGTAAACAGGATTACGATGAGGCAGAACACAAAGGCAAATGCGATTCCCCACCATACGTCGACATAGCGGATGAAAGCCTTTTGAAGTATCGTGTTGGCTACGTTGGCGTGGGTACCCAGGTTTGCATAACGCCTCCAGAACGGTGTGACACCCAAATCCGTACTGGCCGTCGCAGAGTTACCGATGATTGCAAATGAGTTTCCGGCATACTGCTTTATCAGGCTGTCGTTTTCCCTGTATGTGGTGGCATTGTCCCAAAGCGTTGCGATTGTTTCGGAAAGAGAATCATCCGCAATGTTCATGTCGTTTAGGCTGACTGCAAATGCCTCCGCGTTTTCAAAATATTCGTTGCGCAGGTTGAAGTAGTCCTCATAGTCACTGTCGCTGATTCCGCCGTCAATTGGGTTTCCGTTTATGTCAAAGCCCTGACACAGGCCCAAGAGGTATTCCTTCATCTCAAGGATTTCCTCGTAGCTCTGAACAAGGTATTCTGCGTTTTGAATGAATGATGCGGTATCCTCATCCAGCTCAGAAAGATCTGCCTGAACTAACCCAAGAAGACAGTTGTATATCAGCTCTTCCTCGTCGTCAAGGTATTTGATGTTCTCGACACCCATGTGCTTGAAGCTTTCCTCATAGCGTGTAGGGAGCCAGTTGATGAGCATGCGTCCGTGCGGGTCAAGAGGAATGGTGATGTCCTGTCTTTCTGTCTTTCCCGGAAGAATGGCACCCCTCAAGACAAGTGAGCGTGACTTTCTTTCCATAGATTGAACATCCATCATGCGTACAAGAGGTGCAAATGCAAGCTGTCCGGTGTAATGTCCGTTTCCGTGGGAGTTCAAAAGCTCAACACGCCGCCTGGTACCGTCACGGTCTACGATAACGTTCGTGAATCCGGCTCCTGCTGCCCTTGAGATTATCTTATTGAATGCAGGAACAAAGTCCTTTCCTTCCGTGGATTTTTCTTCCTTTAAAGAATATTCATTTCCTGAGTCAACAAGTCCGTCCGGATCCGATACATTGGCAAAGAGAAAGCGGCTGTCCGCATAGTCGGCATCCTCGTCGCTCACGTCAACCTTGATGTCGCGCATGTTGATTGTAAGAGATGTGTTTCCGAAAAACTGAACGGTTCTGGCAAAATAGTCATCGTAGTCACGGTTCAAGCCGCCAGAGATTTCCTGATACATGGAGAACAAGACAGGATCCACCGTGTCCGAGATAAGGGCATTGGAGGCATCCACCGCCTGAGACTGGGCCACCCTGCCAGACTGCACCGACCGGGCAAAATCCGTGATTGCAGAGGAGATCGCGCCCTCACCGCTGGTAAAGACATTCTCGGTAACGGAATTGATTTCCTCATCCACACCGAGCGAAGAAGCCGTCAGGTACTCAATATCGAAAACGGCAGTCTTTGCACCCGCTTCCCTGAGCCTTAGCAGTACGTCGGCAATTATGTCACGGGACCATGGCCAGGAACCGTATTCGTTCAGGGCTGTGTCACCTATGTCCACAAGCATTATGTCCTGAACAGTTTCCGGCTCCTTGGAAAGTGCAAGCATCATGTCATAAAAACGGTAATCAAGCTTCTGCTGAACGTTTGTTGCTGCCAAACCTATACACAAGACGGTTATAAGTACCAAAATCCAAACTGAGGTAAATTTTGTAAAAAATCCCTTTTTTTTCTTTCTATCCATGACAAATATTATATCATATGTTATAATTATTTAATAGACACATTCCTATATATTTTTGTAAAGAGGATTATATATGAAAAGAAGTATCTTTTTACTTGCGTTCTTGGTTTTGGCCGCAGGAATTGCCGGTGCCCAGTCAGCCAGTAGGGTTACGGAGATTCTGGAGGAAAAGCAGGTAACCATCGGCGAACTTGCCTACATGGCCGGTTCTGAATTGAATCTGATCAAGGAAGGCGCCAGTTATGACGCATCCCTTCAGGCAGCAGTTGACACAGGCATCCTTAAGGCGGGACACAATGCCTCTGATCCGGCAACCTATGCCGAACTTGCCTTCATCTGCAGCAAAACATGGAAAGTTGAAAAAAGTCTGTTTTTCAAGCTTACAAACAGCCCCCGATATGCATTCAAACAGCTCCAGTCATTGGGTGTGATTTCGTCCAATGCAGATCCGTCACAGATAATTAGCGGACGGACGGCCCTGAATGTAATAAGCGCCTGCATAGAAAAATTCGGAGCAGAAGGAGGGGAAGAATGAACTTCGCAAAGAGAATATCAATAGTATTTTTAAGCCTGATCCTTGCCGCATCAGCATTCGCAGTTGATTTCGGTGGCTCTGTGGACAACAATACAAAGTTGGGAACCAGCGATTTTGACTCATGGAGCCTTACACAGCAGAACAGCCTGACCGCATGGCTCAAGGTTCCGTTCAACAGCGACGGAAGCCTCTACCTTGCAACAGAAGGAACCCTTGCATACAGCCTGTATGTACCCAACCTTTCTGACTCAAAGAATACAAGCAACTTCATGGTGGACATCGACCTCCTTAAGCTTGGCGGAGTTTTCAACATTGGCGACAACCTCCTCCAGCTGAATTTGGGCCGCTTCTACCTCTCGGACGTTACGGCAATCATACTTTCCCAGACAGCAGACGGCGTACAGGGAGTATTCACAGCCAACACGTTCAAGGCAAGCCTTTATGCCGCATATACCGGATTCACCAACGCACAGTTCGGAACCATGAACGACGGTGTAACTTCCACCTACGTACCCGACTACAAGAAGGTGTACTGCTGGAACTCTCCGTACATCATCACTGGTGCAACAATTTCCGCCCCGTACCTCTTTGCAAACCAAACCCTCGGCGCGGAAGTTTACGGTGTGTTTGGAACTGGCGGACTCAGGGGAAGCAACTCAGGATACAACCGCGGATACTTTACCGTATTCTTGAACGGTCCTCTTGCAAAGAACCTCTACTACACCTTTACAAGCACGCTCGGAATTAACGATGGAATATCAAACCTTACGACGGCTACTGTTTCATACTATCCGGACTTCCTGTCATCAGCACTTTCACTCAACGCAACATACGCATCCGGTGAAGCAGGCCCATTCAAGGCATTCCAGTCATTCAGCAGCAACATTGCAACCTATGCATACAACTCACCTGAATATACAAGCCTGTTCAAGCTGGGACTCAGGGGTTCAATCAAACCAATCGACTCCATTTACGCTGTAGTCGGCACTGACATGGTTCTTGATACCGGAAAAGAATCCGGATTCAGGGGTGTACAGTGGGATGCAGGAGTAAAATACCAGCCGTTCACTGACCTGCAGGTGTCTTTAACGGCAAAGCAGTTCTATGACTTTAAGAAAGAATCAAACAACAGTACCGCGTTCTCACTCAACGCCAGCCTGTCATTCTAGAATATAGAATTTAGGAGGAATAAAATGAAAAAACTGAACAAATTTTTTGCAGCAATCTTTGTACTGGCATTTTCCATCGCATCTGCAAACGCCCTGGACGCAAAGGTGATTTCCGTTACAGGCAAAGTTGAAGTCCAGTCTAACGGTTCCGCATGGAAAACCCTCAAGGCAGGAGACAAAATCAGCAAGGGTTCAATAATCTCAACAGGATTCAAGTCTTCCGCAAAGATTTCCATCGACAGCACCACAGTGGATCTGGGACCCCTTACAAGAATAACAGTTGAAAAACTCGCATCAAACGACGCAAAGGACGAGACAAACCTCTTCCTTGATACAGGAAAAGTAAAGGCCGACGTAAAGAAGAATTCGGCAAAGAAAGTTGACTTTAAGGTAAGCTCACCGGTGGCAACGGCTTCTGTACGTGGAACCGTAGTTGAATGTTCTGCTGACGGACGCATCAAGACCACAGAGGGACTTGTCGCAAAGGGACCTGGAAAACCACACGCCGAAATTGACACGACCAACCAGCCAACAAGCTTCCTTCCACCAGACGGAAAGCCTGGAGCTACAACTCCGACAAAGGACATCAACGGAAAGCATCAGATTCCGATTTTTGAAGGCCAGATCAGTTCAACCGACCTTCTTACCGGACTTGCCTCCAACCCGCAGTCAGAAATCTTCGATATGTGCCATGCATTTGGACTTGATGTAGGAACACTGTTGGGCAGGGAAACAGGCATGACAAACAAACCGGAAACAGACATGCTTAACCTTGGAACAATCGACAAAAACAGCACGCTCGTAATAATCAGCGGAAAAATCGACTGGTAGTCAGTCAACCGTGACACTGCACAGGAAGTTTGCCTTTAGGCTTTCGTTCCAGTCAGTGTCAGCAAAGCGGACGGCATATTTTCCATCGCTGTCCGCAAACCGCAGATAGATTCTGTAAGTACCTGGCTCCGATGGGGCTTGGGTACTGAAACTCATATTCCTTGTACTTCCGATAAAAGTTTTTCCCGAAACTGAAATTCCATTCTGGTTTACAATAGTTCCATCCTTTTTTTCAAAATACACGCGAACCTTTTTCTGCCTTTGCATGGGCATGTCGGCAAAACCGCTGTTTTCTATGTTGAACGAGACGTTCAGGTTTCCGCCGCTTTTTGTGGCACTGGCATCCTTGAACGCATAGCGGTATCCCATGTGCTTGATTATGTAGATGAAAGCCTGTTCGCCGTTGTAAGAGTATTTCCTCTTGTTGCAAAGTTCGCTCAGAGCCCTGTGGTTCCATCCTATGTTCAGGAAAGAAAGGTGAACGTCCTTCATTTCGTCCATGGCAGCCTTTAGGTTTGTCCTCCAGAGTGCTGGATCTTTATCATCACCGTCGCACAGCTCCCCACCGTATGGAGTGTGGTCGGTAAACTGCTTTAAAAATTCAACTTCCTGAGCACGGTTTCCTTTGAAAGTTCCAAGGTCACCCTCTGAACCCAGATAGCCGTCGTTGTAAATGCCAAGCAGGTAGTATTTTGAATTCTGCTGAACAGAATAAGCGCTCGTGTAGTCATTTCCGATGCAGTCATAAATAAACCGTGGCTGGCGTACAAGAAGAGGCAGTTTGCTTCCGTCAAGACCGTCAAGAAAGCGTTCAATTACCTGCTTTATGTAATAAAGTTCGTCGCCTGTAATTCCCTTTGCATAAGTTGTGGAATGCATTTCTCCCCAGGGACCTATCATGCCGCATTCAACTGCAGTAAGGCACTTTACATGATTCTTCAAGACAGGGCAGAGTGCATCTATGTGGTAAAGGATATTGTCAAAGTTTACGGGCTCAACATCCGCATATTTTTTGCCGTCTTTTTTCCCTTTGTATTCGGGGTCATAGGCAAAGCGGATTATTGCAGTCTTTTCCGCCTCCTCCACACAGGAAAGAAGAGTGTCCAAATCATCAAGGGCGGCCTGGGTCATCGTTTCATCCGTGGAAGGATTGTTCTTCTTTGAAAACGAGCTTATGTCCATCTTCAGGTGGATGAGCGCAAATTTGTCTTCACTTGAATATCTCCCGGAAAACAGCGTAGGGGCCTTTTTTATCTTCTTCTTGATGTCCGAAAAATCAGAGATTCCGTCCTTTGACATTTTTACGGTAACCGCACTGTAAAACCCCATGTCGGGATTATAGATGATTCCCTCAGTATCATGGACAAGCTCCCCTTCCTCAGCAACACGAGGCTCAGCACGGCAGGCTGCAAAAGAAACAACAGAGATGCATACAAGCACAGCAAACAGAATTCTTTTCATACTTTACTCCAATATGGGGGAAGTTTAACACATTAAGTGGAAAGTTGAAAGTGGAAAGTGGAAAACTGAAAGTTGTCACACGAATTCAGAATTCCACTGTAAATAATTGAACCTTCTTCATCCTTCTCTTTTGGAAACCTCATATGTTTATCGATTTATCTTAATCATATATTTGAAAGTCCTGTGGAAGGCAAGTGCAGATATTTAGGAAAATGAAAATACAAATTGATTGAGGAAGCATCGTTATTGGTATGAATTCATTGTGTAAAATAGATAAAAGGTGCGGAATCGGAGACTGACACGAAACAACATCTGCACAAGCGAAGCGCGGAAGCCGTTGTTACGGGGCAGACTCCGATGGGAGCACCTTTTATTTGTTTTTTTGGCACGGTTCCCGCCGTAAATGGAGATGCTTCCTCATTAATAATCGCATTTATCACTCTTTATGAATATTTCCACTTGCCTTCCACAATGTTTAAAATATTTCCTTGTCTTTTAGTTTAATCCGTGGTATCATAATTATTGACACATCGAATCATTGAGAGAGGGATTTTGCCGTGTCCCCTAGCTTAAAAAAGTTCCTTCATTAATATAGTTTAATCAACAGCCCCGCACTATCGGGCTGCTTTTTAGGAGGAATCAAAAATGGCACAATCTGTGAAAAAATCATCCAGCCTTGTCGTTAGGCTCATTGCGTTAATTGGCCTAGGTGTAGCAGTCATTACATTGGTTCAGGTTTCAGTTCTTTCGGGAGTTGCAAAGAGAAATTCCAAGGAAGAAAGCACTGCAAACTATGTACGCTGGGTCAATTCCGTTGACACTACCCTCCAGGAAATAATCGAGGGCTATTACAAGGACCTTCAGGTTTACGTCGGAGCAGACGTAATGGAAGCAGGTGATGTAACTGCCGCAGGTGAATGGCTTTTTAACAACGCCAACCTCAGGAGCAAGGAATTCGACTACATCATGATTGCGGGACCGGACGGACTTGCATATACCGACCTTGGGAAGCGCACCGACATAGCTGAACGCGGCTATTTTCAGGCTATCGTAAAGAACGGTCAGGAAAGGTTCATCGACAATCCCGTCATATCCAAAACCACGGGTGACAGGGTTGTTCACGTTGCAACTGCACTCAAGGACGCAAAGGGAAAGACTTTTGCAATGGTGGCTGGAGTCATCAAGAATGACGTACTTGCACAGCCGATAAAGGAACTGGACGTACCGGACGGAGTATGGCAGTTTTTGATTGACGGAAACGGTGCGGTAATATATCACCCTGCCGCAGAAGAAGGAGGAAACTTCCTCATACCGGTTGATGAGGCTCACGCGGATCTTGTTGACGTAACCAAGAGAATGCTATCTGGCGAGAAAGGAGCTGAATGGATTACGGGATGGACTGGAAGCAAACAGGACCTGATGGTTTACTGCAGGGTTTCTGGAACTCCATGGGGACTCGGTTTTGTAATTCCGGGCCAGATCATAAATGCGCTGGGAACCACGATAAGGAACTATACGGTTTTCTTTGGAATTGTTGTTCTCGTGATGATACTGCTCATGGGCATGTTTGTACTCGTCCGCTCACTCAAGCCGCTCCAGATGGTAAAGGACACAATCAACGGCATCGCCACAGGAAACGCAGACCTTACCAAACGAATCGACATTCATTCCAACAACGAAATCGGTCAGGTGGTTTCAGGATTCAATACCTTTGCAGAAAAACTTCAGACTATCATACGCGACGTAAAGACCTCCAAGGACGAACTTAGTGTTGCAGGAAACGACATGGATTATTCCTCCCACGAAACAATTTCAGCCATCACGCAGATTCTTGCAAACATAGAGGGAGTGCACAATCAGATAGTGGAACAGAGCTCATGTGTAGAAGAGACTGCCGGTGCGGTGCATGAGATTTCTTCCAACATCGCTTCACTTGAACGCATGGTTGAAACTCAGAGCGGAAAGGTTGCAGACGCATCTTCAGCAATTGAACAGATGATTGGAAACATCAAGTCGGTAAACGGTTCTGTTGACATAATGGCAAGGTCATTTGAAAACCTCAGGAACGAGGCCAACTCAGGATACGCCAAACAGCAGGACGTAAACGAAAGGATTCAGCAGATAGAAAGCCAGAGCCAGATGCTTGCCGAAGCCAACTCTGCCATTGCATCCATAGCAGAACAGACAAACCTTCTTGCCATGAACGCCGCAATCGAAGCAGCCCACGCAGGTGAGTCCGGAAAGGGATTCTCCGTCGTTGCTGATGAAATCCGAAAGCTGTCCGAAACTTCATCGGTACAGTCCAAGACCATTGGTGAACAGCTCAAGAAGATCAAGGATTCAATCCGTGATGTAGTACAGGCATCCGGAGAATCAAGCAAGGCCTTTGAAATTGTATCCAACAAGATCAAGGACACCGACCAGCTGGTCATGCAGATAAAGTCCGCCATGGAAGAACAGAACGCAGGTTCACTCCAGATAAGCGAGTCCCTCAGCGGAATGAACGACAGTACCCTTGAGGTCCGAAACGCATCCGCAGAAATGTCAGCCGGCAACAGCGCAATCCTGGACGAAATCAAGCGCCTGCAGGATTCTTCAATAACCATGAAGAACAGCATGGACGAAATGGGTACGAGCGCCAAGAAGATCAACGAGACCGGAGCCGCCCTGAGCGACATCTCAAACAAGGTCAAGACTTCAATCCAAAAGATAGGCTCACAAATAGACCTGTTCAAAGTCTAACCCCAAAGCCCGGTTATTATTTGTCCCCCGGCAACTAATAATCGGGCCCCCTCCCAGGCTTGTAAAATCAAGCATTATCTTCTATGAATTATCTTTACACCTTAATCCTTCTATGATAAAATGAAAGGACAAATGTCGATTTTTAATGAAGAAAAATGAAACTGACGGAAGCGAGAGGCTGACACGCAACAACATCTGCACAAGCGAAGCGCGGAAGCCGTTGTTGTGGGGCAGATCTCGCTGGGAGTCAGTTTTTATATTCATACTGTTAAAATCGACATTCGACCTTTTGGAGGATATATGAAGTTCGGATTTTTTGATGATAAGAACCGTGAGTATGTTATCAACAACCCCCTCACACCTTATCCGTGGATCAACTACCTGGGAAACGAGAAATTCTTCTCTCTCATTTCAAACACTGCCGGCGGCTACGCTTTCTACACGGACGCAAGATTAAGGCGCCTTACACGTTACCGCTACAATGACATTCCGCTGGATTCCAACGGCCGTTATTTCTTCATTCAGGACGGCAAGAACATCTGGAACCCTGGATTCAAGCCGATGAAGACCAAGCTCGACAAGTACGAGTGCCGTCACGGTTTTGGCTACACAAAGATTTCTTCTTCAAAAAAGAAGCTTGCGGCAGACGTTCTCTACATGGTTCCCAACGGTGAAAACTGCGAAGTCCAGATGCTTACCCTCACAAACAACTCCAACGAGGACAAAGAGGTTTCCGTAGTCAGCTTTGTTGAATGGTGTCTTTACAACGCACAGGATGACTGCACAAACTTCCAGAGGAACTTCTCTACTGGCGAAGTTGAAATTGAAGGCAGCACAATCTACCACAAGACAGAATACCGCGAAAGGCGCAACCACTACACATTCTATTCCGTAAACTCAGCAATCAAGGGATTTGACACGGACAGGGAAACATTCCTTGGACTGCACAACTCACTTGACGAGGCTCAGGTGGTTCTCTCAGGAAAGAGCGGAAACTCTGTTGCAGACGGATGGTCTCCGATTGCAAGCCACAGGCTCACATGCACGCTCAAACCGGGAAAGAGCAAGACTTACGTTTTCGTTCTGGGTTATGTTGAAAACGACGAGAACAAGAAATGGGCCAAGGGACCTGTTGACAAAAAGCTCAAGAGGACCAACACGGCTTCCGGCGTAATCAACAAGGAAAAGGCATACGCAATTCAGGAAAAATTCGACACACCGGCAAAAGTAAACGCTGCATTCGATGAGCTCAAACTTTTCTGGGACGAAATCATGAGCCACTTTACGCTCAAGACCAACGACCAGAAGCTTGACCGCATGGCAATGTGGAACCAGTACCAGTGCGTCGTTACATACAACTTTGCACGCTCAGCATCATATTTTGAAAGCGGCATCGGACGTGGAATGGGATTCCGCGATACTTCCCAGGACATGCTTGGAGCAGTTCACCAGCTTCCACAGAAACGCATCCGCGAAAGGCTCTACGATGTTGCAGCCACACAGTTTGAGGACGGATCTGCATACCACCAGTTCCAGCCACTTACAAAGCGCGGAAACGCAGACATCGGATCAAACTTCAACGATGACCCGCTCTGGCTTGTTCTTGGCGTTGGCGGTTACATCCGTGAGACAGGTGACGCAGACTTCCTGAACGAGATGGTTCCGTTTGACAACAGTGCAACAAACAAGGCCACAATGTACGAACACCTCAAGAGGAGCTACAACTACATCATCAACCACATGGGACCGCACGGACTTCCACTCATCGGACGTGCCGACTGGAACGACTGCCTTAACCTGAACTGCTTCTCAAAGGACCCCAACGATTCATTCCAGACATGTACAAACAAGGAAGGAAAGAACGCAGAGTCTGTAATGATTGCACAGATGTTCGTGTACGTAACCCCGGACTATGTCGCAATGTGCCGCCTGCAGGGAGACGAAGCCGAAGCAAAGAAAGCCGAGGCCGCCTGCAAGAAGATGGAAGAACAGATCTGCAAGACAGGTTGGGACGGAGCATGGTACCTCCGCGCATACGACGACTTTGGAAACAAGATCGGCTCAAAGGAATGCAAGGACGGAAAAATCTTTATCGAAACACAGGGATTCGGTTCAATGGCACAGGTTGGAGCCGACAAGGGATATCCGGCAAAGGCATTGGACAGCGTAAAGAAATACCTTGATACAAAGTACGGTATCGTAATAGTTGACCCGCCCTATCAGGACTACCACATCGAGCTTGGTGAAGTCTCATCATATCCGCCGGGATACAAGGAAAACGGAGGAATCTTCTGCCACAACAATCCGTGGGTAATCATCGGTGAAGTAAAGACCGGACGCCCGCAGGATGCATGGACACACTACACAAAGATTGCACCTGCATTCCTTGAGGACATAAGCGAAATCCACCGCACGGAACCTTACGTATACGCACAGATGATTGCAGGAAAGGCAGCATCACGCCACGGTGAGGCAAAGAACAGCTGGCTTACGGGAACCGCCGCATGGAACTTTGTTGCACTGAGCCAGTACATCTGCGGACTTCAGCCTGAATACAAAGGACTCAGGATTGAACCCCGCCTGCCCCAGCACGTAAAGAACGCGGAGATGACCCGTAAATTCCGAGGCGTTACATTCTACATCACCGTCGTGAACAACAAGAACAGCGGAGACATCAAGATCACGCTGAACAAGGGCAACGCCACAGTTGACGGCACACTGGTTTCACCCGCAAAGGGCTGCAAGGAAGTATTCCTTACGGTAACGGTCGGCTGATTTAATATGATGATTTAATCTTGCGATTTAATCATTAATCCGACGAAACTGCCATGCTGATTTATTCGGTGTGGCAGTTTTTTTTGTCTTGAATCTTTTACGGTGGAATAATAAAATGTCCATGGAAGAACCACTATGAAACGCATTTTAATCGACGGAAACACATTCAGCACCAAGGAAGAATTCTACACGGAAATGGAAAGGCTCCTTACAAGGAATCTTGAATGGAAGACGGGCCGCAACCTTGATGCCCTGGCAGACCTTTTGCGCGGAGGATTTGGATTCCACGAATACGGAGAAAGGCTTGAGGCATTCTGGAACAATGCGGAAAAAAGCAGGAACGATTTGGGAGAAGATTTCTTTGACACCGTTACCCAAATCATGAACGACGAGGATTCATGCTGCGAACTAAAGCTCATCGACTTAAAGACCGTGACATACCAGGAAGAATACAGGGAAGGCCTTTTTAACTTTACCGAGCGATGCTTTCGGGAACTGGGAAAAAGCTTTGAACCCGACGGAAGGCATTCATTCTACAGGGACATAGAAGGCACATTCGATTCATTCTGGTGCATGCTCTGTAACTCAAGGATAATCGGTACGGCTGCAATAAAGAAAATCGACCAGAGCACGGCGGAACTCAAGGCACTCTATCTGGACAGAGAATTCAGGGGACTGGGACTCGGGCAGAAACTCATGGACACCGCACTCTCTTTTGCAAGGGAAAAATCATACGGCCGTGCGGTCCTTGATTCAATGGCGCAATACACCCACGCACTCAAACTCTACGAAAAGTCAGGCTTTACCCGAACCGAACGCTACAACGACAACGAGAAGGCCGACATCTTTATGGAAAAAATCCTGTAATTCACTTAAAGGGGAAGGCTCCGAACTTCCACATGAGGTAAACGGCAAGGGCAATGTGGGCGAAGAAGATCAGGGGCATGCAGACCACAAAGTACCAGTGCTTGGTCTTGTGACGGAACGCATACATTCCCGCCCATGTCCCAAGGCTGCCACCAATCAGGCTCACAAGGAACAGCGCCTTTTCCGAAATCCTCCACGCCTGCTTCCGAGCCCTGTTCTTGTCGACCCCCATCATGACAAACCCCACCAGGTTCACGACCACAAGATATATCAGAATTATTTTCAAAACAGTTTCATTCATTTTCCTTTTCCTTTTGTTCAAAATGTCATATTATAAGGCCACGTCCACAAGCTGAGTATAGGGATCACAACGCGCAAGGCCAATCTGGACGCATCTGCATGAAGAAATCACTTGCGTTGTTTTTAAGAAGTCCATGCCTTTTTCAAACTGACCATGATCCAGCTTTACGGCAAGGGCGATGTGCGGGTACCAGTTTTCCGGAAGATAGTTTCTGTTGTCGGCAGGTTCAAAATGAGCAAGGAACAGCTCGTGCAAAGTACTGTTGAGCCTTGAGAGTCTTTCGTTTTTTTCCGGCTTGATGAAAAGCACCTTGTCCAGAAAGCTTTCCACCCCCGAAAACTCCACATTCAGAGCACCGTCCGCCATGACATCTTTTGCCACACCCCCGGCAAACTCCGTGAACAGCTCCTTGACCTTTCCCTCATCCGCATCCTCCGCATGAAACATTCCCAAAGTAAGGTGAGGCGGAACAGAATTGCGGACCATATAGTCATTTTGAGTAAGCCCCGCAAGCTCAGAGGTAAGAGTGCGGATTTTTTCCGTGCTATCTTTGTCGAAATAGAGCGTTATTGCATAAGATAAATTTTGTTTCATCTTTCAATCATCCTCCCAGGAGTCATATTCTCCGCGGCTTGCCTTTTTACTAGACCATCCCGCCGATTTTTCCTGCAGCATCTCCGCATCTTCCCGCCCCTGAAAAGTGCGCCATGAGTCGTAGCGGGAATCCTGTTTCAGCTCAGTCTCGCCTTTGTTTTTTTCGTGCAAATCCTCTATTCCATTCGCCATGATCGTGCCCCCTGCCCTTGAGTCTACAACAATGGGGCCACTTTGTCCAATAGGATTTGGTCGGCGGGAAATTTCAATTGGCAGTCAGTGGATTTTTACGTCTTGTCTATCAGTTTAGCAAGCCGGGAAATCATTTGCTTGTCGTGGGGGACGTGATGGTACAAGAGAGAGCGTACGTCTAGAAGAATGCCGTAGATTTTATGGTAAGGTTTTGTGACTTTTTCCGAATCCTGTGGAAGTACATAATCTGCCGAAACATAACCAATGTTCTCTGGCTCAGCGTTTTCTGCTGGCATGATAAATGCATTGTATATGGAACAATCTGAAATACTGTCACGGACATCATTCGGAAGTTTGCTTCGGTTGTCCTTGTTGTCAATGTATTCAGCATAAGCAAGCTGTTTCACAACACTGCTGCTGTCCGGAAGATGATTTGGATTTTTCGTGGCTCCGTAGCGGTAGTATTTTGAATCAAGAACAAATATTTTCTGATTCGGTTTTCCGCGGTTTGTAATCATGATTGTGTCCGGACGCAAGGAGCTTCGTTTTTCTGAATCAAACTCAAACGCTTTTGAACTTCCATTAAGACGCCAGTAGACTTTTGGATAAAATTTTTCCTTGTCTTTTTCGCCGTAAACAAAATCTACCAGCTGCTCCCACACATGATGGAAATTGTTCGTGCCGTAAATGAAATCTTTTTTTTCGTTGGAATTGTCAAGGTAGTTAATCATATCCAGCATGTTCTTAAAAAGATGTATTTCCTTTTCGTTAAAGGTAGAGGCAATTTTTGACTTTATGACAGAGCAAAAAAGAGATTTGTTGAAAACCAACGCAGTTTTTTGTGGCTTGTATGAACTAAAAAGGAACCCCAGCTTTTGAAAGCTTTCATACACGCAGTATTTGTGAATCAAAGTCAAAAGGGCATTTTCATTGTGAAGGGTTTTCTGTGTTATGAACTCTAAGTAGACTGGACTTTCGTCTGCAATCTGAGTTCTCACCTGTTTTATCGTGCGGCTCCAATTGATTTTTCCACTTGTGCCCCGTTTGTAAATCTGCTCTTTCTGCTGGTAGTAGCCGTGATTCAAAAAATCGCTGATGATAAAAAGATAGGCATGAATTGGAAACTCCACATTTTGATGTTTTGAGCGGAAGTCGTTTCTGTCAAGCTCCGCCTCTGGAATACCAAAAGAAGAGAGCACGCTGATTAGGTTTAAGACATCAAGACGGATTTGTTTTTCGTCAGAAGACTCAGGCTTTTTGTAGCCCACAGGAAAATGAATGGAAAGCTTTCCGTCAAGAAATCGCAGGCCCACAAATTTATCCACCTGCCCAGTTTCTTCGTCGCGGGAAGATTTATCATCAAAGTAAACGCAGACGTCCGAGAGAGAAGAATTTTTTTGTTTGTTTATTATTTCTTTTGCTTCCATTTAGCTTGACCTGTCGGGACCATTGCGATGTCATTCAGAACTTGATTCGGAGTTTTTTGAAGTGTCCGCTGACTGAAGTTTTTCCCCTAACCTACACTCATCACTAAAAACGGAAAAGCCTTTTGCAAGGAAAGTTTTGTGCAGTTCCTCAAAGTTCTTTATATCCCCCTTGAACATTTCCTGATGATAGAACTTGAATGCATCGTCCCATAGATATTTAAGAACTTTATCCGCAAAAACACTTGCTTTAATTTCGCCATTTTCAGCCTTCACGAACCAGCAGCCAAGCCGTTTGTCCTCCATGCTTGAAAGTCCGCCTTCGTTGGATTTTTCACCGATGACAGCGTTAATTGTCTCCTGAAAATCCTTCCAAGTGATTGACTGATTGTTCACGGTGATTGTTGCGTCCATCTGATTAGTGTCAGTGCATTCATTTTTGACAAGCTGCATGTCCCAACGACGCTGAAAGGCATTGTCCAGGGTGAATACGTTCTGGTCGCTGGTGTTCATTGTGGCGTAGAGAGAAAGATTTGGTGGCAAGCGGATGGATGTGTTTTCCGTGTACTCGATATTTCCAATCTGTTTAGTAGTTGGAGGGGACTTTTCCGAATAGCGTTCATTTTCACTGCGGATATAAGCATTGATGTCCAGATTTTCGATACTGTAAGAACTCCAACCGTCTGAGTCTCGGTCAAGCAGCTGGAACAAGTCTCCAAAAATTGCCGCCGCATTTCCACGATTTATTTCTTCTATAATTAAGTAATAGGTCTTATCTGGATTTTTGAGTGCACGCTTTAAGATACGGGTAAATGGACCTGCCTTAAAAGGATATTCAAGCCCTTTTTCAGTCTGAACAGGCAGAATCTGTCCCACGAAATCCGCGTTCGTGTATTCTGGGTGGAAGACAACACGCATTTTCTGTTCGTCAGGGAGTCCTTTTGTTGCCTCGTCGATTTTGTGGGATTTGCCTGAGCCGGGGACACCGTAGTAGATGGTTTGGGTGGGATAAATATTTGTACTAGAATTGTCTGGTTCGGTATTATGTCGTAAGGATTCTTCTTTTTTCGTAATAATGATGACAGGTTCTACTATAAATTCTCCATTATCAGTTTTTATAAAATTTAAAACCGAATTTTCACCAATTAAGAAATCACGAAGAATAAAATTTTTTGTACCGTCTACTCTATAGAGATAATAGCGTGTTGTAGTTTCATCGTTTATTCGAATCTTTACTTGATAGTTTATTCTTTCATTTGTACCAAACTGTTCTTCAATTTCATTATAATTTGTATCAAAGAAGTCAGAGTTAAAATCAGCTTTTTGAGAGCCATTCCGATAATAATATAATGGGAGATTTGAAATCAGTTTTGAGAAAGCAAGCAGAAAATCTTTCTTTCTAAGAGTCACTGTAATAATATCTCCACTTCGCTTAGCTCCGAGAAAGTCAAAAATTTCTTTTGAAATATTTATGCTTGTTTCCTTAGAAAGGTTTTCAGAAAACTTGTATTTTGCATTTTGATTTTTTATCTGCCATTCAATTTTTTCCATCTTTTTACACTCCGAGCTTCTGATTTACAAATATATAATACATAATTGCGTAAATGACATTTACACTTACTGCATTTCCAGCTTGCTTATATAACGCTCCGTCAGACATTTTTAATTCATGAGGTTTCTTACAAAATTCCTTTGGAAAACCTTGGAGATTAAAAGCTTCTTCTGGAGTTAGTTTTCTGATATGATGAGTTGCCTCTTCTTCTTTTGTGTATTCATGTTCAAGATATGCAATCGGATTCTTGGAGCTGATAAATTCTTGACTGAAGTAATTATCCTGACAGGCACGATGCATTTTATGCATAGTTGCACACAAAGGGCGTGCCGTAAGAAGATTGATTTTTGAATTTGATTTGAACCCAGCTGTTCCGTTTGAAAGAATTGTTGGCTTTATCTTTTCACTAAGAAAATATTTTGCAGGAACGTCTTTCTCTAAAACATCAAGAGTTGTTTGCTGCTTATAAATAGATTTCATTTCATCGATATGGACCTCAAAAACCTTTTTAATATTTTCTGCAGAAAAGTCAAAATCGTCTGGAATATTTTTTGTTGTTGCAAACATGATTATTCTGTTTCGTTTTTGTGCGAGAGCAAAATTTTCTGTGTTGAAAATGCTTGAAAAAAAGTGATAACCAAGGTTTTCCAAATGAGCCTTTATTGTTTTAAAAGTATTTCCTCTGTCGTGTGTATAAAGATTTCTAACATTCTCCAACACAACAAATGGAATTTGTTCTCCCTGTTCCTTTTTTACTCGAAGAATCTTTTCAATTTCAAAAAACATCGTTCCACGAGTATCAGAGAATCCTAGTTGGTCACCCATCATACTAAAGGGCTGACAAGGAAAACCTCCTGTCAGTAAATCAAAATTCAAATTGCGAATATTATCTTCATTTGAATTGAAAGCAACTATATCGCCCATTTCAATTTCGCCTGTTGTGTTATAATTTGCTTTATATGTTGTTATGGCATTTTTCTCTATTTCAGAAAAAGCGACACATTTAAAAGGAATGTTAAAATCCTTCTGAATGAGATTTAAGGCTTGTCGGAATCCGCCAATTCCAGAAAAAAGTTCTACATGGTTCATAGGAATTTTGCGATTCCTTTGCCGATTGCGAAGGCAAGCTTTACGGGAACGGCATTTCCTATCTGTGCATACCAGCTGTTCTGTGAACCATAGAAAATGTAATCATCTGGGAATGTTTGAATTCGTGCGGCTTCTCTTGGGCTAAGGCCTCGACTGCACCACGGATGGATGTACATATTGCAGTCGAATTTCATGTGAGAAGTTATTGTTTTGCAGATTTTATCTTCTTCAAGTTTGAAGTATTTATCTTTGAAAATGTCATTGCGGCTTTTGTAAGGCATTATGTCCGCAATGGATTTATGCAAAGAATTTGCACCCTGAGGAAGGCGGGCATAAATCTCTATGTCACGAGGATTGTTATAACGATTCTTGTGGTTGTAAAGTTTATGTAGTTTTTTATTACCATTTATAAAGTGGAAAAAATCATTTTCTATATATTCAAAATCACATTCCGTAAAACCCGTATCAGAATCTTCAATATCATTTCTGCCTTTTGTTTTTTTTGCCCCGAGTTTAGGAAGACCTTCTAGAGCATTCTTTAAAACAAATGATGTCTTCTTGTATTTGAAGATTTCACCAAATACGATTTCTGGATTTATGCCAAGCCTATTTCCAATTACAATAAATCTTTCACGATGCTGAGGAACCCCAAATTCTTCTGCATATAAAAGATGAGAGGAGAATTGATAGTGTTCTTTTTGATTTGAGTTAAGATATGTTTCAAAATTTTCTTTTATTTCCTCCCATTTGTTACTCATTCCCCGAACGTTTTCCATAATGAAAAACTTGGGGCGAACAACAGAGAGAAGTTTTAGGTATTCTTTGTAGAGTTGGTTTCTTGGGTCATCTATAATTCTCTGGCGATTTGCCATTGAGAAACCTTGACATGGCGGACCACCACAAACTAAATCAACGTTTTTAAAACGAGGAAGATATTCATCGATTTTTTCATTGAGTTCTTTTATATCGCCTACAAAATATTGATCATCAGAGAGATTTCTATTTTTCCTGTATGTTTCATTAAACTGAGGGACTATTTCATTAACAAAAATTGGTGTAAAACCGGCCTGTTCTAAACCAAGTGAAAGTCCACCTGCTCCAGCGAATAAATCAATGAATGTATGCTTCCCTTGATTTTGCGTTAGCAAAATCGAATCCGTGTGACATTTCGGGGGCGTTGCGGGGGTGACCCCCGCAGAAGGGGTAGCCGATTCTTTAGATGAGGCGCAGGGGAAGGCTTTCCCCTCCTTTGTATCCTTTAAACCGAGGTTTTTGGTGCTGTTTTCGTTTTTGTTCATATTTTTACTCACTGTAGTTTTCCTGTCTTGATTTCGTTTTTCAAATAATCATACACATAAAGGGGGCTTTGAAAGTAAAGTCCTGTTTTTGGGTCGCAAAGTTTCTGATAGAGTAGGGAATTATACACGGCTCGCAAAGCTTGCTCCACGCTGAAAGAAAAATCCCTTACGAGGTATGTTGCCAAGTCTCGGGTGGTACATTCAATCTGATATTCAACGTCATTCATGGCAGAGTCCCTTGTTTACCAGTGTCTGAATCGCCTTTTCGGTACCAAAAAAGTATTGAAAGGTAACACCCTTCATGTATTTTAGCCTCTCAAGAAAAGTATCAAAAGAAATGTCTCCTTCAACAAGTCGGCGGATTTGGGCTCCAACTCTGTCATTTGCTATGGGACCTGTTACGATGTCGTAGCTGTGGGGACAATCTTGATTCTCTTGACTGCGATTTTTGAAGACAAAATCAGCCCATTCCCTTGAATATCCGGGAAATGATAAAACTTTTAAACTTCCGTTTTCCAAGAGGTTTTCATCAAATTCAAATTTCGTTACATAAGGCTCCGCACCGAAAAGACCGGCTTTGTAAGTTGCCATTTCATAAGCCTGTTCGAAATTATTAGAAAGATAGAAACCTCGGCCAAAATCCTTGTTGGGCTTTGAAAGACTTAAATCGATTTCTTTTATTTCTACGGTTGAGCCATGATATAAAAACATCAGAGATTTCCTCCGTGATTTTTACAGTACAATGAAAGGTCTTCGACAATATCTGTAAAAGCGAGGGTGTGCGCAATGTTGTAGTGCTGGTTTATAAAATCTATAGCATTAAATCGGTCAAGATAGTTGAAAGCCTGTGTTGTGGAAAGCGAATATTTTTTTGCAAAATCGCTTACAAGAGCTACCGTATATTCTATTTTATCTTTTGGATGTACTTCCTGCATAACAAACCTCAAACTGAATTATATCATAAAACTCATTTTCCTTCTATAGATCTACCACTCTTTATCCGGCAATCATCTTCTGCACTTTGTTTAGGTTGCTCTTTGAATCCAGGGTCTTCTTGCTGATAAAAAGTTTCACAGTTTTCCGATGTGTTCCGTATAATTTCGCCATCTGATTCACGCTTGTTCCGGCAAGAATCATCACGCTAACCGCAAGTTCTGCACCGTCAAGCTTGCTTTTTTTGCTTGTTGAGCCAAGAGGCCGGCCTAGTTTTACACCCTCACTTTTTCTGAGCGCAAGTGCTTCTTTTGTGCGCTGGCTGATGAGGTTCCGCTCGATTTCTGCACTCAAACCGAATGCAAAGGCCAGAACCTTGCTCTGAATGTCGTCGCCGAGCCGGTAGTTGTCCTTGATGGTCCAGACCCGCGCGCCTTTTTCCATCAGTATGTTCAGCACTGACATAATCATAAAAAGGTTCCGTCCCAGCCGTGAAAGCTCCGAGCAGATAATAAGATCATCTTTTTTTACG
The DNA here is from genome assembly GCA_002309305.1 of Treponema sp. UBA1233. GTDB lineage: Bacteria > Spirochaetota > Spirochaetia > Treponematales > Treponemataceae > Treponema_D. Next base: position 117,752 of record DBWR01000012.1, read on the forward strand.
CCTTCAAGCAGTTTCCCAAGTTCCCGCTTTTTGGGTTCAACGGTCCCGCTGATTGTCTCTTTAATCCATGAATCGACAGTAATCCCCTGTTTTTTGCAGAACTCAAGAATCTCAAACCGCTGGTTCTCCACTGTCTGCCTGTTAGTGCTCACTCGAATATATCCGTAGGTCATGCTTTTAAGATAATGAAAAATACCTGAAATGGCAAAGAATAAATTGGCATTTTAAACCTCGGTTTTTTCTATCATACTTCCCACGCATAAGAGGAACTGCCTAACATGGAATCAACTCAGTTTATCTACAACGGACGGACCCGCAATTTCTTTAACATATTGGTCGAAAACCTCCTGCAGTGCACGGAGTTCAAAATCAGCGTTGCCTTTATCACCTACGGGGGGCTTCAGGTTCTTCTTGAAACACTGGCAGAACTTTCCAAAAGGAACATTCCGGGGGAAATTTTAACCACAACCTATCAGAACATGACCACTCCTGAGGTTCTTAAAAGACTTTCTGACTTTCCCAACATCAAGCTTAAGATTTATGTTCCGCCTACACAGACAGACGGCTTTCACGCAAAGGGCTATCTTTTTCATAAATCATTTACCGACAGTGACCAGTGGACTGTGATTATCGGTTCCTCAAACATTACCGGACGCGCATTAAAAACCAATGTGGAATGGAATGTTCTGCAGAATGAACCCACACAGGAAGCTCAGGAACCAGGTATTTTTGCAAAGTCAGTACTGGATGAATTTGAAGAGCTTTGGAAGAGCCCCTGGGCAAAAGAGTATTCTGATGATTTTTTGATTTCCTATCGCGACTATCTTTCCCGCATAAAGGAAAATGTCCGTTTTCAAAAATCAGCAGAACTTTTTACTTATGAGCACAGCCAGGCAATTCAGCCCAATGCAATGCAGCAGGAAGCAATCGTAAAACTTGACAAACTGAGAAAAGCCGGTGCTAATAAAGCCCTTGCAATTGCTGCAACCGGAAGCGGTAAAACCTACATGTCGGTTTTTGATGCCCTGCAGTTCAAGCCCAAACGACTTTTGTTCATCGTTCATCGGGAAGACATCCTCAAAAAGGCAAAGGAATCTTTTGACACAATCTGCGGCGCTGCGGGTAAAAACTATTCTTCGGGATTTTTTACCGGAAACAAAAAGGAAGCCGACTGCACTTACCTCTTTGCAACACGCGACACCATGAGCCGGCATTTCGGTGAATTTTCTGCTGATTCATTTGACTACATCGTAATCGACGAAGCCCACCATGCCTCTAGCGAAAGTTATCAGAAAATCATTTCTTATTTTAAGCCGGAATTTTTACTGGGACTCACCGCAACCCCGGAACGCAGCGACAACGGTGACATCTACGCTCTTTTTGACAACAACGTAGCGGTGGAAATCCGTTTAAGGCAGGCCCTCGAATACAATCTTATATGCCCTTTCCATTACTTTGGTCTTACCGACGCGGAAGGAATCGATTATTCAAAAATCAAAGCTGAACCTGGCACTTCGGAATATACGGAAGAAATTGCAAAAATGCTTATGGTCGGCCACCGTGTTGACTACATCATTGAAAAGATGAAATTTTACGGACACGACGCGGAAAAACCAAAAGTTTTAGGATTCTGTCAAAACATTGCACATGCTAAATATATGGCGAAGGAATTTTGTGAGCGCGGGGTTTCAGCCGTTGCCCTTTCAAGCGAAGACAACAAAAGCATTGATGAGCGCATTGCTTTTACAAAGCGCCTTGAAGATGATGGCGATGAACTGAAAGTTATTTTCACAGTGGATTTGTTTAATGAAGGAATTGACATTCCGTCGGTGAATACAATTTTAATGTTGCGGCCCACGGAATCTTCAATTATCTTTATTCAGCAGCTGGGTCGTGGACTTCGTAAACTTGCAGACAAAGAGTTTGTGACGGTCCTTGATTTTATCGGCAACTACAACAAGTCTTTTTTAATGGCAATTGCTCTGAACGGAAAGCAGAACTTTGACAAGGATTCGCTTAAAGTTGAGGTAGAGACAGATTTTGCCGACTTGCCAAACGGCACTTACATTCACATGGACAAAATAGCAAAAGAGCAGATTTTACGCCAGCTTGAAAACGAAAAGTTCATGTCCATGAAATACATGAAGGAATCTTATCTTGGATTCAAACATGTCTGCGGCGGAAAGATTCCCATGCTCATCGATTATTTAAAGCGCGACGGAAGTGTGGACCCTCTGCGTTTTTCTTCTTTCAGTGCAAACTACAAGACTTACCTGGAATTTGTGGCTTACATGGAAAAGGAAACGCACCCGGAGCTTTCTCTTCTTTTGCAGAATGAGAGTTTTAAATCCTTGATGCGACTCTTTACTTTTTACACACCGGCCAAGCGCATTGAAGAATGGATTATCGCCGACTCGCTTTTAAAGTCAGAAAATAATAGGGTAAGTCTTGTAGAATTGACTGGATATGCAGAAAAATACCTCGACACAGTTTACAATGAAAGACTTTTTCACGCGGCAGAAACTTTGAGCGGTAAATATTTTGATTCATCTGAGTTAAAGCGATATGAATCAGCCTTGCTTTTATTTGATGAAAATGTTGTTTCTTTCCAGCCGGGAATTTACTCCCTTTTACAATCTGATAAAACTGCCCGCTTATGGTTTGAAGATTTGATTAAATACAATCTTCTCCGCTATCAGGATGAATTCGGCTCTACGGATTATGCCTTACCATTCCTGAAACTTTATTATGAATATTCCATGAGGGATTTGGCCCTTTTGTGCAATTATAAAAAAATTCATTCTTCTTTCCGTGGCCAGGGACTTTTAACATCGGCAAAGCCTGATTATTTTATCTTCGTAAACCTGCATAAAAATGCAGACATAAAGGAATCGATTAATTACAAAGATAAATTCATTTCACCGGGCGTTTTCCAGTGGCAGACTCCCAACAGCACAAGTCAGGATTCTGAACTTGGAAAGGATATTATTTTCGGCTACAAGCGGGGAATAAACCTGCATCTTTTCGTACGGAAGTTTGAGGAAGTTGAAGGCGTTACCCAGCCTTTCGTTTACCTTGGGAAAGTTGTCCCGTTTTCTGACACGGCAGAAGGCAACAAGCCCATTACAATTCAATTTGCATTGGAAAAACGGATTCCCGACGAAATGTATCTTGACTTTACCACAAGAACTGATATGCTTGGTACGGATGGAGGACAACTATGAAAACCATAACCGTAAGCGGGGCGGTCATCCTGCGCACAAATGCGGAAAGCGGCAAAAGGGAAATCTTCGCAACCCAACGCGGCTACGGCGACTGGAAGGGCTGGTGGGAATTCCCCGGCGGTAAAATCGAAGAAGGGGAAACCCCACAACAGTGCATCGAGCGCGAAATCAGGGAAGAGCTTTCGGCCCAGGTTCATGCGCAGAAAATCATCGGCACCGTGGACTACGACTACCCCGCATTCCACCTGACCATGCACTGCATCCTCTGCATCCTTGAATCTGGCAGACTTGAGCTCCTGGAGCACGAAAACGCACTCTGGCTCACGCGGGAAACCCTCCATTCAGTAAAATGGCTCCCCGCCGACGAACTCATTCTGGATAAAATCATGGAAATGTTATAGAATCTCCCCCATGGACGTTTTATCTCCAGAGTCACGGCACAAGGCAATGTCTCACATTCGGTCAAAGGACACAAGGCCGGAAAAGCAGATCCGCTCCGCTCTGTTCAGGGCAGGGTTCAGGTACCGCATCTGTGACAAGCGCTATCCCGGAAAACCCGACCTAATCTTCCCCCGCCACTACGCCGTAATCTTCATAAACGGCTGCTTCTGGCATGCGCATGAGAATTGCCGTTATTTCCGCTTTCCCTCGTCCAACCAGGAGTTCTGGAGCAATAAATTCAGGCGCAACAGGGAGCGTGACGAACAGGTCATAAAGTACTATCAGGACCAATGCTGGCGCGTGTGCCTTGTCTGGGAATGTGCCATCCGAGGCAAAAACTCCCGCCGCAGGATAGAAAACGTCAAGAACCAGATCATGCAATGGCTGGAAGAATCCGGCGACCCCTACCTCGAAATCAGCGGGAACTTACTTTGAAACAATTTCGTTTATTTTGTCTGCCAGGTACAGCGGAACATTTATCATGTCGTCCTGTTCTTTGTATTGGAGCTGGGAAAACCTTATTGCCAGCTCTGGCTTTTGCTCCCTGCGATAACGCTTAAAGCTCGCGGAAGTTACGTTTCCACCGGCTTTACATTCAACAGGTATTATCTGCATTTCGTTTTGCAAAAGAAAATCAACCTCGTAATTCTGAGCAGGGGAATAATAATGTACATCATTTTCAAGATTCGCATGAAGCTGCTGCAGAACATAGTTTTCCGTAAGCGCTCCTTTGAACTGAAAATCAGAATCCAGCACAATCTGTTTATTTTGAACTTCAGCTGCACATTTTGCCAATCCGACATCAAAAAAGAAGAGTTTAAAACTTGAAAAATCCTCAAAAACTTTTATCGGATGCTCAGGCTTTTTAACATCATAAACACGAAGTACAAGACCCGCACTTACAAGCCATTCTATAGCCACTTCAAATTCGCGGGCACGCGCACCTTGCTTTACACAACCGTAAATAAACTTTTCGTTTTCTTTAGCAAGCTGTGTTACAATACTTCTGAAAACCAGCAGAATTCTGCCTGCATCAATTTTTCCGTTATGCTTTGTTATATCGTTCTCATACAAAGCCAACAATTCTTTTTGAATCTGCATAACTGTCCCAGAATTTTTTTCTTCCGCCCAGCTTGAAACACATTCAGGAAGCCCGCCAACTATCAGATAGTCATGATACTGTTCAACAAGCTTCGTATGCTGCAGGGAAATTATTTCTTCCGGTGGAGTTTCTTCCAAATATTTTAAAAGTGGCTGATTAACAGCTCCCAAAAATTCTTCAAAATCCATAGGATAAACATTCAGCAGATTCACTTTTCCAACCGGATAGCTCATAGGTCTTGAAAGAAAAGTTCCAAGAAGACTTCCTGCGGCTATTACATGATAATCATTGGCATCTTCACAAAAGTATTTTAACGAATTAAGTGCATTTGGGCATTCCTGAATTTCATCAAAAATAATCAGATGTTTTTCTTTTTCGATTTTTGAATTTTTAATTGTTCCCAAAAGCGAAATTATTCTATAGGGGTCTTTATTTGTTGCAAATATTTTTGCAAGTTCGCTGTCATTTTCAAACGAGAAATAAAAAGTCTTTTCGTAATTTAATCGGCCAAATTCTTTCATAAGCCAGGTTTTTCCAACCTGACGTGCCCCACGCAAAACAAGAGGTTTTCTATGGGAGGAGGATTTCCATTGTGCCAGTTTCATCAGCGCCTTTCTGTACATGCTTATATTTTATGTGATTTTTACACAAAAATAAAGGGTTTTAGAACCATTTTTACACATTTTTATTGATTTTTTAGCCTATTTTTACACATTTTTATAGCATTTTTACCCATATTTTTACACATTTTTATAGTTTTTCTCCGACTTGTCTTTTTTCCCAATCTGAATTATAATTAAATTCCGTATGAAAACGGGATTCGATAACGACAAATATCTTAAGATTCAATCAGAACACATCAAGGAGCGCATTGCCAAATTTGGCGACAAGCTGTATCTGGAATTCGGCGGAAAGCTTTTCGACGACTACCATGCCTCACGCGTACTGCCGGGGTTCCAGCCCGACTCAAAGCTCAAAATGCTCATGCAGCTGGCGGACTATGCGGAAATCGTAATAGTCATCTCTGCGGTGGACATCGAAAAGAACAAGGTGCGCGGAGACCTGGGCATCACCTATGACAAGGACGTACTGCGCCTGAGGGATGAATTCCAGAACCGCGGACTCATGGTGGGCAGCGTCGTCATCACGCACTACAAGGGCCAGGAAGCTGCAAAGGCATTCCGTTCACGGCTCAAGAAGATGAACATCAAGACCTACTACCATTATACAATCGAAGGCTATCCCACAAACGTGGCCCTCATCGACAGCGACGAAGGTTACGGCAAGAACGACTACATCGAAACCACAAGGCCACTGGTTGTCGTCACGGCACCTGGTCCCGGAAGCGGAAAAATGGCAACATGCCTAAGCCAGCTCTACCACGAGAACAAGCGCGGAATCAAGGCTGGATACGCAAAGTTTGAGACATTCCCCATCTGGAACCTTCCGTTAAAGCATCCAGTAAACCTTGCATACGAGGCCGCCACGGCAGACCTTAACGACGTGAACATGATCGACCCGTTCCACCTGGACGCATACGGTCAGACAACTGTAAACTACAACCGCGACATAGAAATCTTCCCTGTGCTCAACGCCATATTCGAGGGAATCTACGGCGAAAACCCGTACAAGTCTCCCACCGACATGGGCGTAAACATGGCCGGCTACTGCATCGTTGACGACGAGGCATGCTGTTTTGCATCAAAGCAGGAAATCATCCGCCGCTATTACAACACGCTCAACCTGCTTGCCGAAGGAAAGGCCACCGAAGACGAAGTGAACAAGATTGAACTTTTGATGAAGCAGGCAAAGATTACCACCGAAGACAGGAAGGTAACGGTTGCCGCAAAGGAACGCGGTGCAAAATCAGGCCTCCCCTGCTCCGCAATGGAACTGAACGATGGCACGATCGTAACATCCGAAACCTCTGACCTTCTGGGAACAAGCGCTGCACTCATCATTCATGCAATAAAGCATCTGGCTGGAATCGACCACAGCGTAAAGCTCATTCCCGCCCGCATGATAGAACCGATCCAGAACATGAAGGTGTCATACCTCCGCGGCAAAAACCCAAGGCTCCACACCGACGAAGTTCTGGTCGCACTCGCAATGCTTTCATTAAGCGACGAAAACTGCAAGAAGGCCCTGGAGCATCTTCCAGACCTTGCCGGATGTCAGGTTCATACAACCGTAATGCTTAGTGAAGTTGACCGAAAGATTTTCAAGAAGCTGGGAGTTGACGTAACGAGCGAGCCTGTCACAAAGAAGAACAAGTCACTCATCGGCTAGGACTGCGTTCATCCTTTACCAAAGGCTTACAAGCGGCTTGTATGGAACGTATTTTCCACCCTGCTGCTTGAAGAACGTACAGAACGGAATCTTCCTGCCCTGCGCAAAGAACAGGCGTGCAAAAGTCGGAGGCTCACCCATCCTTGGGAGTGAACAGCTTCCCGGATTTACCGCATACACATCATCAATATAGCTTGCATTCGGGACATGGGTGTGTCCGTACAATGCCAGAGCCGCACCGTTTTCCCTTGCCGCATCACACAGGGCAACAGGGCTTCCGTAAACGCCGTAATAGTGGCCGTGGGAGACAAAGACATTCGTTCCGCATATATTCATGCACAATGCCGGAGGAACCTTTACCTCGACATAATATGGATGGCTTTCATCTTCCTTTCTGAGTGGATTTACCGCAACAAAGCTGTCAAAATCATTGTTTCCCATCACAAAGCCGATTACCGGTGGAATGCAAAGCGAAAAGGACCTGTCTTCTACCGCATTTCCCAGTATGGCACACAAGTCCCTGATTCCGTCCCCGCAAAAAATCAATGCATCGGAATCCGTTCCCCACTGTTCGATTATCGACTTGAGTCTTGGAGTGTTTCCGTGAGAGTCTGCAACAACAAGGGCGTTGGCTTCTTTCTTTTGGGCAAGGGCAAGCACGTCTTCTTCGGCCCCCAGAATGCCGCACTGACACTGTTCAAAGCTACCGGGTAACGCCACTATTTCTGCTCCAGCACATAATGGTTCATGGACTGAATTCCTGTGTCATGGTCAACGTAGCGCTTAATCTGCTTGTCACCCACTATATTCTGAATGTGATCCCTAAGCTGGTCGTTCATAGGAAGCGGACCGTTCAGCAGAGCCATGTAACGCACTGCCTTGAATGCAATCTCTTCGGCATCAGTGTCTATCTTGTGCTCCACCTCGGTAGAATCAACCTGCTCCTGGGCGTTGCGCTCATATTCCAGAACAAAGTCACACGTACATTCCTGTCCCAAAACGTCATCCTGCGGAAAAAACGAAAACACGGGAAAAGTCCTGCCACCATCAGCATCCATAAACTTGGCAAGCTGAAGATGAGTTCCATCCGGAGCCCCAAGCAGAATGAGTCCGCGCAAATCCACATCCTTCAAATGAGAATACAGGTTTGAAATCTTGCTCTTCAAGTCGTCGGGATAAAGCACCGGATACACAAGACCGCCGTCTTTATCCAGCCCGTACACGGAAGAAATACGTTCTATAGCCTGGTCATAAAAAACCTTGTCGTTAAAGCCGTAACCAAACAGAACGCCGATGACACCCTGCTCGTTGGTCCAGTTGATGATTTCCTCTTCGTCCTGAGATGAACCCGACCCCTGCGAAAACTCCGATTCAGACGGGGCAATTCGTTTTTCCTTTTTCTTGGAACATCCCAAAACACACAAAAGCATCAATGCGATAGAAGCACATGCAAGAATTTTTTTCATTTTCCCACCACCATTTTGTTTTATCAGAATTCAGACAAGGCATTTGCAATGCTGTAAGCCCTGTCCCCAAATTTTTCTATCTGACGCACAAGGTCAATGTACAGGAGCTCGGACTTAACGTTTGCACCCGCTTCAAGGCGCTTTCTGGCAACCTTCTTCAGCGTATGACGGAACACGTCGATTTGGGCTTCAATTTCACGGGCAATGATAAGCTTGTCTTCTTCAAGATGCTTGTTGATGTTCGTGCTCACAAAGTACATGCTCTGTCGTGCAAGGTCCATGTAAGGATCCAGGCGCTCCATGTCTTCCTGTGCAAATTCCATGTTTTTTTCAATTGATTTTTTAAGGAGAAGCGCAACGTTGTAGCAGTCGTCGGTCATTTCCTCAAGGTCGTCCACAATCTGCTGCATGATGCTAAGGCTTCCCAACTGCTGCGTGTTCATAGGCAAATGGGAACAGCTCACAAGATATCGCGTAATCTTTTCCTTCATCTGGTCGGCATAATCTTCCTGCCGCGTAAGCTCTTCCATATGCTGCTCGATAAAACTTTCGTCGCGGTTCTTGAATCCCTCCGACACACCCTCAAACATTTTGGTAACCAAAACCGTCATGTCCTGAATCTCTTTTTCCACACGAACGATGTAAGAGGTAGCATTTTCGCGTCCAGCCGTCTCATTGAATTCAAATACATATTCGGTTGGTGTTGCATCCGGATCTTCGGGAATAAGCTTTTCCATGAGCCATGCAATCTGCCCCGTAAACGGAAGACACAAAAGCGCCGCAATGGTCTTAAGCACAGTATGCAGAGCCGCTATGTGATATGTAATGTTGTCTTCGGGAGTTCCAGGCACAATCGAATCAATAAGGTTCAGGAACGGAGTAAAGAATATGCAGACCAGGAGGACCACCGCCACGTTAAAAAGAACATGGACCAGGGCCGTCCGTTTGGCATTGGCAGAAGACCTTAACGAGGCAAGCACCGCATCAATTGTCGAACCGATGTTGCTGCCAATGACCAGAGCCGCCGCAAATTCCCACGGAATAAGCCTGTTGTAGGCCATGGTTATGACAATCGCAGTTTCCGCAGAAGAAGAGTGGATCAGGGCAGTAATCAGCATACCCACGATGATTCCAATCAAAATGCTCCACACCCCAAAATCCGCAAAATGCCTAAGGAAGTTGAGCGTACCGTTGTCGGGATCAATAGTATCAGAAAGCCAGCTCAAGCCGATAAAGAGCATTCCAAAGCCCATAATCGCTTCGCCAAGAGACTGCTTGTTCCATTTCTTAAAAAGAGTGATTATGTATCCCAGACCAAAAATCGGGACCGCAAAAGCCGAAATCTTAAAGTTAAATCCAAAGAAAACCACCAGCCATGCCGTTATCGTAGTACCGACGTTGGCACCCAGAGTAACACCCACGGACTGCTTTACCGTCATGAGCCCCGCGTTAACAAAGCTCACTTCCATTGCCGTAGTAGCACCGGACGACTGAATGATGAACGTAAGCACCAATCCGGTTATAAAAGCCAGAAGTCTGTTTCCCGTCATAAAGCTAAGGGCAGCCTGCAAGCGCGAACCGGCACTCTTCTGAATACCGTCACTAAGCATTTTCATGCCAAAGAGCAAAAAGGCAAGGCTTCCCACCAGCTGAAGGATTGTTGCAATAATGTTCATATTGGATACATCATACTAAATTTAGGCAAGAAATTCAATAATCAATAATTGATAATTAAGTTTGTTTTAGGGCTTTTATAGCCAGACCGCAATTCCCGCCGGGAAAGGCCTTCCGGGTTCCACTACGTTCATTGCTCCACGTCGTTCCGCAACGGCTCCCGCCGCCCTCCATGCCCGCGTGGAAATAATTCATAATTACGGCTTGACAAGCCTTAAATTCAATCATAGAATTAAAGAATACTTAGAAAGTATCTATTACTGATTTGGGATTAAAGAAAATGAAAAAAAGCTTTTGTTTTGGAATTCTTTCCACCTTATTGATTTCCGGATTTATTCTTGCCTCATGTTCAAATTTAATCGAGGATTTAAAGGAGAAGAAAACTGATGATTATACTTGGATAATCATCGGTAAAAACAACAACGACAATTATCCGGGTGTGTTTATCGAGGGACGAACCGTAAGGCTTACACCTTTTTGGATTGACAAATACGAAGTGACCCAGGATTTGTACAAAACTGTCATGGAAGGAGAAACCATAAACGGCACTTCCCTAAACAGTAATCCCTCGTCTTGTAGAGAGACCTTAAATTTTCCACTTGCTCAAGGAGAGACACAAGGCAAGCGACCTGTTGACAATGTAACATGGTTTGATGCCGTATATTTCTGCAACTTGTATACGGAAAAAACTTTGGGAGCAGATAAAAAAGTCTATACCATTTCTAACATTTCAGTTTCTGACGGCCATATAAGAAGTGCAACTGTCACTATGGATGCAAGCAAAACGGGTTACAGGCTTCCGACAGAAGCAGAATGGGAATTTGCCGCAAGAGGGGGAAACACTTCTAAACCAGATTGGGATTTTACTTTCAGCGGACACCCTAAAGCGGCGGGATCCGTATATACTGATCACAAAAATACCGGCATAGACAGTGTCGGATGGTATTGGTTTAATATTGTAAATGGAGGTATCACAGGAGATACTGTTCCTACAAACGGTACCCCCGGTTACGGAAGTCATGAGGTAGGGAAAAAGGCACCAAATCGTCTTGGACTATATGACATGAGCGGAAACGCTACCGAATGGTGCTGGGATTGGTATAATGCGGACGTTACATCAGGCGATGAACCAGATTCTGATGGCATTGTAAACAATCCAACAGGACCTTCGTCTGGTACCAACAAAGTTAGGCGTGGTGGTAGTTGGATAGGATTGAATGTTTATTTGGCTTCCGATGCCTATGCAAACTATTGTTCTGTTTGTTACAGAAATTCGGCCCCTCCTGGCGGAAGATCTGATATCATGGGCTTCCGGCTTGTCAGGACATTACCGCATTAATAGAATCATCTATTCAAGTAATATCATGCTCTATAATAATCAATATGCAATTTTATTAATACCGGAACACCTCTTTCTATAATGATGTTACCATACTCGTCCATATTGTTGCTTTCTACATCAACACTTACAAACTCACAGATATCAGGATCTCCACCCGCGAATGCCAGAACCCTGTACTTTCCCGGCTCCAAACCTTCTATTCTTAAGTATTCCCCTCTATAAACCCTGCCTTCAAACACAGGAGGAATATCTTGTTGTGGCCCACCTGCCTCATCATCCTCAAAACCTTTATTTATTATCAAGTCAAAATATTCTATGCCGTCTAGTATTTGGTCTGCAGAAAGGTTGTCCATGGAGACGACTTCCCTCACTTCCAGCTGCAATTCCTCTGGAACAGAGTTGTCGCAGGAAGTAAAGAGGATTAGGGTAAAGATGGACAATACCAATGCAAGCTTAAAGAAGTTTCTACCTTGCATAATCAACCTCTGGTAATTAATAATTCAAATTTTTTAATCAAGGCGATCCAAATTTTATGGAGAATTTTATTATAGTGGGAACTCCAGGTTCAACCACAATAAATTCAGCAGTAACACCATTTTGATTTACAGGCACAGTTATCGAGTTGTTACTTTTAACAATGACCTCATGACGTTCAGAATAATGTTGATCCAATTCGCAACATGCCTTTGCTTCCATATAATAATATCCCGGCTCCAGAGAATCCAGCCTCAGTATGTCACCTTTGTTCAGCCTCTTGTCCTTGAATACTGATGGTGGAGTATATTCTGTTGGAGCCGCACCAAATTGAGGAATATCACTAGAAACTTTATCCAAATCCACTTTATAGAGTGACAGCATAAAATAGTCTATATCCTTAAATGGATTATCATGGTTATAATTCTCGACTGATTCCGGGTGAACTTCAAGAATGAATTCTTCTGACATGTCGTTGTCGCAGGAAGCCAGAAAGAAAGCAAAGGGAACTAATAGCAAAAAGATAATAAACCTTACATTTTTCATTTGATACCTCACATTGTTTAAATTTATCCAGCAGATACCATTAATTCTAACGCACCATCCTGAATATTTCAACCCAAATTCCAAAAAATCCCATAAATTTCACTTCCACCCCTCAGTTTTCAACTTTCATCTTTCAGTTTTCAACTTTCAACTTTCCTCTTCACAAATCCTGTGTTATAATATCGCTTACTGTGGAGCTTTCATGCCCTTACAGCATTTTGGCCCAGAACGAAAGAGGAGGATTTTTCGGTTATGGTTTATTTCGTCAATGCAAAAACGAAGAAAAACGGAAATGGAACAAAGGAGCTTCCATTCAAGACAATCAATGAGGCGGCTGCCATTGCAAAGGCTGGAGATGAAGT
>DBWR01000012.1:130738-130914 GCA_002309305.1 Treponema sp. UBA1233
GAAAACCGCATCACATACAAGTCGGAAAAACCCCTGGCTGCAGTAATCAGCGGCTCAGAAGTACTCAAGGGATGGAAAAAATACAAGGGCGACGTCTGGACCGCAAAGATAGACAACGGCATTTTTGGAGGCTACAACCCCTACACCACATACGTCTGCGGCGACTGGTACTTTGC
>DBWR01000012.1:130968-132110 GCA_002309305.1 Treponema sp. UBA1233
CTTGAAGAATGCCTTGAAGGAAAGCCTGATCCCTACGCATGGAACCAAAAGGAATCACAGTTCAAGTGGTTCTGCCAGCAGGAAGGAGAAGCCCCCGAGCCCAAGGGAGAAAAAACTGAATATGTCGTAAACGCATGGGACAAGGACACAAAGGAAGGACGCTACACTGTCTTCTACTGCAACTTCAAGGGACTGGACCCAAACAAGCAGGAAGTTGAAGTTCTTGTAAGGCGAAACTGCTTCATGCCAAAGAAAAACGGACTCAACTACATCACCGTAAGCGGATTCAAGATCTGCAACGGAGCAACCACATGGGCCCCACCCGCCTCATATCAGGACGGACTCATCGGACCACACTGGAGCAAGGGATGGATTCTGGAGGATTTGGAAGTCTGCAATGCACGCTGTTGTGGAATCTCCCTGGGAAAATACCGTGACAGGGAAAACGACATGTACTTCTACACCAAGAGGCTCAAGAGTCCCACACAGATGGAACGTGATGCCGTTTGCCGCGGACAGTACCACGGATGGACAAAAGAAAACATCGGATCCCACATCGTGCGAAGGTGCCATGTACACCACTGCGAGCAGACCGGTATCGTCGGACGCATGGGTGCCGTTTTCTCTACAATAGAAGACTGCCATATCCACCACATCTGCAACTCACAGCAGCTTGGGGGAGCGGAAACTGCGGGAATCAAGCTTCATGCCGCAATCGACGTCCTGATTCAGAGGAACCACATCCACGACACCATCATGGGCGTATGGCTTGACTGGGAGGCACAGGGGGCACGCATTACCCAAAACCTCATGTACAATAACCAGAGGCCGGACGGACTTGAGCAGGCAAAGGGCGCAATGTTCTCCACAGACGTATTCATCGAAGTAGGACACGGACCGACCCTCATCGACAACAACCTCCTGCTTTCAAAAACCTCAATCACAATTCCAAGCGAGGGAATCGGTGTGGTGCACAACCTGATTTTAGGCTCATTCAGCCTGATTAATTCCGGAGTTGACAGCATCGTAAACGACCAGAGGGAACCGCGCTACACCCCATACCACATCCGCCACAGGACAGAGGTTGCGGGATTCATGACGATACTGCACGGCGACGACAGGATCTACAACAACATCTTCGT
>DBWR01000012.1:132264-132862 GCA_002309305.1 Treponema sp. UBA1233
CCTGTATGGCTTTCCGGAAACGCCTACTTCAACGGTGCCGACATCTGCAAGCATGAAAGCGACAAGCTCACGTCAAAGACAAAGGCAAAGATCAGCCTCAAGGGTGGAGTGCTTAAAAACAATCTTGCAGAACTGATTGGCGACTACAGGACGGGAGTTATCACCACGGCAGTCCTTGGCTCTGCGTTTGAACCCGAACAGAGGTTTGAAAGCCGCGACGGAACCGACATTACATTCAACACAGACTTCTTCGGAAACCACCGCGGAACCCACGTAATACCGGGACCATTCGCAGAACTTTCTGACGAAATCAATGTTCTATAAACATAGGACTTTTCAAGGGTGGAGCAAGTTTCTTCAATACATTTGAGAAATCTTCCTCCACTCTTTTTTTATCAAATTAAATGGGAGAAAACATGGCATCCAACATCAATCAAAAGCAGCTTGAAGAAAGGAACCAGAAGATAATTGATGCTGTCCTTCAAAAGGAAAAGAAAACCTGTCCCGGCTCAATTGCGCTAATTGGAATATACGGCTCTTTTGCCACGGGAGACGTTCATGCAAAATCCGACCTGGACCTGCTCATACTCATAAATGA
>DBWR01000012.1:132912-134452 GCA_002309305.1 Treponema sp. UBA1233
TGCACGAACTGGGACTCGCTCAAAAACGACGCGGAATACAATCACCCCAACATCGGGAAACTCATGGACTCAAAAATCGTTTACTGCTCAGACGAAAAGTACCGCAGGGAGCTTGAATCTCTACAAAACAGCGTAAGGGAAAAACTCAACCAGCCGTTCTCCAATGATGATTTTGAAAAAGCCGAATCATCGCTAAAGGAGGCACAGTCATTTTTCGCTCGGGCAGTTACATCCACGGCACTTCCAGAATGCAGGAAATACAGCGGTGCCACGGTGATTGTCCTTGAAAACAGCCTAGCCATGCTGAACAAGACCTATTTCAAAAAAAGTTCAAAGCGGATTTATGAAGAACTTTCGGAAATGAAAAAAAGGCCATCGGATTTAACAAATCTGATTGAAGCTGTAATCTCTGCCAACGAAATAGAAGACATCAAATCCTCACTGTGCACGCTCATGGAAAAATGCACCGCAACATTTGATGAGGCTAAGAAATCTCTTGAATGCGAAAAGCAAAAGGCAGCCGACGTTCTTCCCGGGGCCTACGAGGAAATGTTTTCCAACTGGAGGAACAAAATGCACCTTGCCGCCTCCACAGGGAACAGGCATCTTGCATACACGAGCCTTGTCAATTTCACCGGCATGGCAGAAGAGCTTTACGGCATGACGGACATCGCGCTTTACAACGGAATGCAGGCATACAACCCCGATGACCTGAACGAAACCGCACAGAAATTCGATTCACTTTTGGATTCATTCCTGGAGGAATACAAAAAGGCCGGGATAAAACCAAAGCGATACCCCGACATCGATGCCTTTGCAAATGATTACTTGGCTTAAATGAATAAAAAAGCGGATGCTTTCTTTTTTATCTCTGTATCCTTCCGGAACCGTTTCCCTTGCAGAGTTTTTCCACTTCGTCCACGCTCACCATGTTAAAGTCACCTTCGATTGAATGTTTTAGGCATGAAGCCGCTACGGCAAATTCCACGGCATCCTGTGTTGACTTTCCGTTCAAGAGGGAATAGATCAAACCGCCACCGAAACTGTCTCCTCCACCAACACGGTCCACGATGTACATTTCATATTCCTTGGAGAAACAGTAATCCTTTCCGTCGTACAAAAGGGCAGCCCAGTTGTTCCTGTTTGCATTGATTGAAGTGCGAAGTGTAATGGCAACTTTCTTGAATCCGAATTTATCCGCAAGCTGTTTTGCTACTGACTTGTAACCTTCCTTGTTCAGTTTGCCTCCGTTGATGTCCGTATTTTCCGCTTCAATTCCGAATACGTCCTTTGCATCCTCTTCGTTTGAAATGCACACATCAACATACTTGCAGATTTCCGTCATTGCTTCACGGGCCTGTTCACGAGTCCAGAGCTTGCCGCGGTAATTCAAGTCACAGCTTACGGTTGCACCCGCTTCCTTTGCAGCCTTACATGCCTCAATGCAAATCTTTACCATGTTGCCGCCCAATGCCGGAGTAATGCCCGTCAGATGGAACCACTTGCAGTCAGTAAAGATTTCCTTCCAGTTAAAATCCTC
>DBWR01000012.1:134534-139670 GCA_002309305.1 Treponema sp. UBA1233
ACGATGTATTCTGTGTGGACACCGTAACGCCTAAGACTGTTCACCGCCGCCTGACCGATTTCATGCTTTGGCAGTTTGGTAACGTAATATGCATCAAGCCCGTAATTTGCAAGCGACACCGCCACGTTAGCCTCTCCCCCACCAAATGTCGAAGTCATCTTGTCCACCTGAACAAAACGGAAATATCCCTCAGGCTCAAGCCTTAACATAATCTCACCAAAAGTTACAACCTTCATATTCTATCCTCCATATTATATGTCATTCCTAACTTGATACCGTCATTCCGAACTCGATACCGTCATTCCGAACTCGATTCGGAATCTCAACTTTCAACTTTCCACTTACCCGCGGATTTCCTTTACGATAGCCGCCGCTTCTTTTGTAAGTTCCTGAATCTTTGCAAAATCTCCGGCATTTATCAGGTCGCCCTTTACCATCCAGCTTCCCCCGCATGCAAGGATCTTGTCACAGGCAAGATAGTCTCGCACGTTTGTCGTATTGATTCCACCGGTCGGCATGAACTTCATCATCGTGTATGGAGCACTAATGGCCTTTATCATCTTAAGTCCCCCCGCATTTTCTGCAGGGAAGAACTTTACAACGTCAAGTCCAAAGCCCAATGCAATTTCCAATTCAGACGGCGTCATGATTCCAGGTGTTATGGGATAGTTTTTCTTAAGGCAATGTTCCACAACCTTTGGATTCAAGCCGGGACTGACTATGAATTTTGCACCCGCATCAACCGCCCTGTCAGCCTGCTCTGTCGTAAGTACGGTTCCAGCCCCAACAAACATGTCGGGAAACTTTTTCGCAATCGCACGAATGCTATCTTCCGCCGCATCTGTCCTGAATGTAACTTCCGCACATGGAAGCCCGCCCTTGATCAAGCTTTCTGCCAAAGGTTCCGCATCCGACGCCTTATTCAAAACAACAACCGGAATGATTCCAGTTTCTCCGATTTTCTTCAATGTCTCGTTCATATTCTATTTACCTCTTTTTTATCACTTAATGTCCCAGAATGCATTTTTATTTGAAGTTGAATGTCCACTGTTATACGAGTCAGAACAGTCATATCCCGGTGGAATCAAGGCTGAATAATTGTCCTGCGAAGGTCTATTTGTTCCTTCAAGATTAAAGCCGTAAGTTGTGTGAGCCGCAAACCAATACAGATTTTTTGCCCAATATGCCTGCATGTATTTGATGCCGCTTTCCTGTGCCACCCATGAATCCTCAAAACCAGGAAGAACCCTTACATTAAGTTCCCGTCCCGCAATGATTTCATCCCGCATCTCAGTAAGAGAAAGTGGAACCTCATCATCATCAACTACATATTCAACCATGTCGGAATCAATCATGGCCCACTTGTTCAATTCCGGAAGCCATACAACATTCACGACATGACAGTCGCCATCATCCTTATCCTCAGGAAGGCATGTGATGAACCTGTTTTTTATTCCTGCAGAAAGCATCAGTTCGCTCAAAATAATGCTGTGCCACCTGCAGTTAAATCCTGTCGTAACCCTGCGCGAATATTCCCAAAGGGGTATTGCACAGCGGTCGTCAAGCCATTCCTTTTGATTGTCGTGCGGAATGTTTTTTGCAACAAAGACAGCTATTTCAACAGCCTTTTCCCAAGTTGACTTATTTGAAGAAGCCAGAGCATCAAGATCCAAGCCTGCATTCTCCTTGAAATATTTCCTGATTATTGCAGACTGTTTTTCATCCACCAGACTTTTTATTTCAAAGTTTACAGGTTCTGAATTGTAATCAGCACAAGTTTGCAGTTTTGCAATATTCTGTGTCTTGTCTTTTTCCACGTAATCCAAACTTGAACAAGCCGTACATAACAACACCAAAATGCAGATTACAAATTGAACAATCCTTTTCATTTCTTCCTCAGCTTTCTTTTAATATTTCACAGGTGAATTCACCCGATGTAATTCCTGTTTTTGGATAAGTGCGAGTTCCCTTGTCATTGATGAGCTTCATTCCGATTTTTTTCATCACGCCAAACGAAGCCGCATTATTACAGTCGCATTGTGCAAGGATTCTGTTTATGCCAAGGTTTTCAAATGCAAACTTTACAACCGCACTGGCCGCCTCTGACGCAAAGCCCTGCTTTCTGTATTTTTTGTTCAGTATCCATCCGAGCGTTCCGTATGAATGATCCTCACTATGTCCCAAATCACAGTCACATCCGCCGATTATTTTTCCCTCATACAAAATTACAAACTCAAAATTGGTCTGATCAGGAGATTCCCATGCCGCAGCATTCTTTTTTACAAAGTCAACGGTTTCCTCAAAGGTATCGTTGGGAAGCCAGAACATCATCGTGATTTCAGGGTCACCCGCATATTCATGAACAGCCCTTTCATCTCCAACACGCACCGGTCTGAGAGTAAGACGTTCGGTTTTCAATTCCAGGCTTGAATCAAAATTCCATTTTCTTTTTGCCGCGACATTTTCATCCATATCATTTTTTCCTTAAATTCAAAATCGTAACGTAATGAATTATGTCAAATTGTTCCGGAAGAGTTGCCATGTATGCAAGATGTTCTTTTTCCCATTCCGCAATTTTTTCCGCACTTAAAGAAGAGGCTCCAATACCACGGCATGTCTTTATCCTGCCATGCCATGACTCACGCGTAAAGGTAACAGGCACGTCAAAGCCGATTCCATCTTCCATAGTAAAATACGGTTCCGCCCAGTCAGGAAATTCAACGGGATTTCTTTTCCATCCACCGCCATTCCAGTCCGGGTTATATTTTAAAACAAGCTCTTCCGTCTTTGCGGCAATCTCACTTTCTGCAGGAATCCATGCCATAAACAGAACGGCAAAATGACCTCCGTCCTTGAGCCAGTCATGAATCTTTGGAAGTATCACATCCTTGTTAAAATATCCAAAACACTGGCACGCCGTAACGACATCAAACGAACCATTCGGGAAATCAAGTTTTTCTGAAGGTGAGACAAGATAGTCGATTTTGTATCCTGCTTTTTCCGAAAGCTCACGTGCAAATTTAATCTGGTTTTCCGCAATGTCGGTTCCTGTCCAATCCGCTCCGTACTTGTACATGTTTCGTGGAATGACACCGGTACCTGTTCCCAAATCCAATGCTTTTTGTCCCTTTACACCAAGCTTAAGTTCCGCAAGTTTCTGATAGAAGGCATCAGGATAAATGTCACGGAATTTCGCATAGTCCCCGGAGGTCTTTCCAAAATCAAATGCCTTTCCATTATCAAAATCCTTCAGTTTGATTTCCATAATTCAACACTCCTTCACCCTTATGCCCTAAAGAACTCCTCCGCATTTTTGCAGCAAATGTTCCTTACCATTTCGCCCAAAGATTCTTCCTGCCACGGGAACTCACCTGATTCAACAAGCTTGCCGATAAAGTTGCACAATATCCTGCGGAAATATTCATGTCTTGGATAAGAAAGGAAACTGCGGCTGTCCGTAAGCATTCCGACATAACGTGACAAAACTGAAGTTCTGGCATACACGCGGATCTGTTCCTCAATTCCGTCCTTGTGATCGTTGAACCACCATGCAGGTCCAAACTGACAGTTTCGGAAATTGACGGCCATAGTTGCAAGAGCCTCATTGTCTTTTGGATTCAGGTTGTAGAGTATTGTCCGTGCATTTGGGGAAGCAGAATATATTGCGTTCAACACTGCTCCAATCTGTGGTGCAAAGTTAAAGTCATGCAGGCTGTCTTCACCGATGTTTTTTCCCGCCACATCAAACATAGCGGCATTTTGATCGCGAAGCGCCCCTATGTGAATCTGCATTACAAAACCCTTTTGCGCATAGAGTTTTCCAAGTTCAATCAAAACCCATCCCTTGTATTTTGCAAGTTCGTCATGTGAAAGTTTTTTTCCAATCCATGCCTTTTGAAAAATATAACCTGCTTCCTGATAGCTTGCCGGAAGATAAAAATCATTTTCAAGAGAATGGTCGCTCACAAGGGAACCGTTTTCCTTAAAGAAATCCATGCGACGTGAAACTGCTTCCATCATATCCGACAGCTCCATGATACGCTTTCCATCCATTTCCTGTAAGCGCAAAATATACGACGGATAATCAGGGCTTTCCGCATTGACGATTACATCCGGCCTGAACGACGGGAGGACCTTTACATCCTTCCATTCCTCTGCAAGTTTCTTATGCCATTCAAGATTATCCAGTGGATCGTCGGTAGTGCAAAGTTCACGGACACCCATTTTTTTAAGGAGACCACGAGGACCAAAATCAGGCTGGGAAAGAAGCGCATTGCATTTATCCCAAACTTCACGAGCATTTTTTTCCGTAACAGGTTCGGTAATTCCAAAATAACGTGCAAGTTCCAGATGACTCCAGTGGTAAAGGGGATTTCCAACACATCCCTGAAGTGTCTTTACGAAAGCAAGGTAACGCTCATAGTCTGCCTTTTGAACCGCATCAGGACCGCCACGTTCTTCATCAGATTTAACGCTGCCATCTTTGTTGATGTGGCCTGTGATCAATTCTTCACTTACACCAAAGGCCCTCATCGCGCGCCATTTGTAGTGGTCGTGATCAAGCCATGCATTTGCAAGGTTTCCCAAACTCTTGTTTTCATAGATTTCCTTGGGTGAGAGATGGTTGTGAAAGTCAAAAATAGCTTCACTTTTGGCATATTTGTGGTACAAAATCTGAGCATACTCGTTTTCCAAAACAAAATTTTCATCAAGAAAAGCTTTCATAAATTACCTCGTATACTAGTATACCACAAACCTAAAACAACATTCAAGAGTAAATTGCCTATACAGTCAAATCTTTAAACCGCCTTTCGAATACATCAAAATTTGTTGTTTCCTTATAACAGAAAACCGCAAACTCCACAGTTTCAAAATCATAGTTCCGTATCATATCTGCAAAAACGTCAGCTACAATTTCCGGTGGATTATTAAAGGCACCGCAGCCAAATGCCCCAAGAATCAATGCCTGAATCTTTTCATGTGAAGCGACATCAAGGATTCTTTTAATGCGGCTTTCCATTACCGTCCTGTATTTTTTCTCGTCATAATTCCATCCCAACTGAGGGGCAGCAGACACAATTACATCCGTCTTGAACCATTCCGATTCATCCTTCAGCTTGGGAGTAAAATCATCCG
>DBWR01000012.1:139730-194894 GCA_002309305.1 Treponema sp. UBA1233
CGTCTTCGAAACTCTTTTTGTGCCTGTCATAATATTCTTCCTTCTTTGCAAAAATGCATGGATATAATGTTGAAATCCTGCACATCGATTCTTCCTGAGCGCCTGCAGACCAGGGTGAGCCGCCTACATTGTGGTTGTTGGCAAAATCCAGGCAGCAGATTTTTTTACCCTTGTATTGTTCCGCCGCCTCATAAGTCCGTCTGCCGGAAACCATGATTTTCATGTTCCCATTAGGCACAAGAGATTCTGGCTCCACTTTATCATCCTGAAAGACAATGTATTCCCTGGCAACAGAATCATTAATCGATTTTTTAAGATAGTCCAGCTTGGTGCACAGGTCCACCGTGTCGTTCATGACATCGTAATTGATTTTTCTAAAGTCCATGGTTTCATTCTATCACAAGCCCCTCATTCACTCAAGGTGTGTGTAAGTCAAGTGCAAACTATACGAAATTTACTAGGCAACGATAGATAGAGGGAACATATTCATTATTAACTAAACAGCGTCGAAAACTCAAATAAAAGATGCTCCCATCGAAGTCTGCCACCCAACAACGGCTTGCTAGAAACTACGTTGCAAGAACCGCGCTACGCTTGTGCAGATGTTGATCAATTATACAGCGATAGGTTTCAATACCAGAAAAGAACAAGACCTAGACCAACTGACGTTGAAAAACCGATTATATTATTATAGGACGAACCAAATTTCAAGAAAAAGTATGAGAGTCTACAAACTATTCCGGCATCAACCTCCCAAGCAAGCCAACCCAAGAAAGGGTTGGTTTTTGGTTTCCACCAGTCATTTGAAAAATCAAAGCGCAGTCCCAAACCACCTCCCCAATACCATGAAAGGTTTTGATTTATTGGATTCATAAAATCAGACTTGAGTACCAATGAATGAAGGTTATTATCATCCTGAAGATTTATAAAATACTCAAGGCCAATGGTCATACTTAAATAACGTGAAAGAGATGTAAGATCAATTGAATACCCCATATTATCAGCTTTAAATCCGTCTCCCTCAAAGATAGAAAATGGAATATCGGCATACAATACAACTCCATAATATTCACCAAACCAACTATCACTTATTTTCTTTTTCGTGACAACATTTGCATCCTTTATTGTTTCTTCCCTATTTGTTGAATTTGCAGTTTGACTTGGGACTTGTTTTGGTCCCATCACAGGTGGCAGAGGAAGATTTTCCAAAGTATCTGGAAATCTTTTACAGTAATTCCTATCTGGCCTACATTGGATTTCTTCTGCATTTTGATTTACATAGCCATATACAACATACCCTAAATTATCGGTCCAAGTAGGATCAACCCAAAACCAAACACCATCTTCACGTTCAATCCAAATCCATGCATGGGAAGTTGCCCCATCATGAGTTTTTACATCTCTTAAACTTGTTGGATACGTTTTCACAGGAACTCCATTCTGCATACGACTATAATCATTTTTAGTACCAATGACCATAAGTTCAATTTGATTCGGGTTTTGTTGTACACCGGCAATCCAGAACTGTCGTTCAAACATACCCTGCGACTGATACCAAGCTACATATCTGTTTACATATTCAAATGCAGCTTCGGCATAGTTAAAGCATACGCCATAGAATGTATTGGTTTTTGTTTGACTTCCTGATTCCTTAGCAAGTCTTGAAGCCATATCTTGAGGCGTATAATAATCATGAGGATCATCATTCCAGCCACCGCCAGCTTCGGTTGAAGAATAAGTGCCTATACAAGCTGCATACATTCCCAAGTCCTGAACTGCATCCGTGAAATCATCAGCAAATATGCATGGACATAAAACTAGCAAAATAAAAATCAAGACACTTTTCTTTACACCTTTCACAATGTCTCCTTCCAAAGTTGAAATTTTATTAAATGAAAACAATTTAAATTCTCACATTACATTAAGAAAGATTACAGATCAATTTCTATAATTTAATAGAGACTTTTGTAAAATTATTATTTTTTTACAAGACTATTATTACAATTCCAACACAAGTAGGATTCCTCAGGAACTTCTGCATGACATTTTCTGCAAAGCATTATTTTTGGCTCCGAAGGTTTAAAACAATAAAGTTTTCCGTTTCTTTCAATCTCAATATATTCTTCTGAGATTTTTAGATCCTGTTCTTTAGCCTTTTTCTCTATAAAGTTTTTATACGCTTTCTCTCCATACATTTTAAATAGTAATTCTGCTTCAGACTTTATTTGAGGATCTTTCATTAAACAATCAATCGCATTCTTTTCTATTTTTTGTTCATTCTTATTATCATTGTTATTTAGCTCATTTTTATTAATATTCATTTTTTTAAATTCTTGATTAAACAACAACAGCATCTTTTTTCTATCTCCGATGATTGAAACACCAATTTGAAGATAATCTTCATTGTTCATCATTGACAATACATCTAAATCCAAAAGATGTTGATCTTCAAAAAGTTGTATATATCCATCCAAACCATTGTCAATCAATTTTTGTCTAATAAGATTGCCTGGATCCATTGATTTCTGATCGTTTTTAGCAGTTACATCCTCTTCTATTACTTGTTTAGTTTCTTTACTTGGAACTTCTTCAATCTGCTTATCTCTAATATTTTCCATATTGACAGCAACATCTACTCTATTATCAATTCTATTGCCACATTTAGTACAAAAAACAGCATCATCTTCCAGTTGATTTCCACAATTTATACAAAACATATTCTTCTCCTCCTTGGATTATCTTCAAATCCAAATTCGTGTTATTTCCAGTTTTAAAATGAAGTTACCTTCAGATATTGTTTAATTTGCCAAATTATTATTCCCCAAGCTACAAAGCATAAAACCAATAATTTTAAATAAGCAAGCGGTGTATCAACATCCCAAATTGCATGTAGAACAAAACAGACAGCAAACATTTTAAGAAATTCAAGATTTACTTTCTTTTCTTTTGCATAGGCAGAACCCTCTATCGCGGCCCATGCTGTATGTCCTCCAAATGAAAGTAATGAACGAAGTAATATATTGACATTCATTGCAGCTATTGAATCTTCGTAAGAGTATTGCAAATACCATGGAAGATAATCATTAATCATACCGGCTCTAGTATTATAATCATGAACATTAAGAAAAACATTAAAAGCATATCCCGCACTTTCAAAAACAGCAAAACCACAACCAATAGCTCCACCTATCAAAAGCCCATGCAAAACTGTGCTATTTTTATTTCTATTTAATATAAAGATTACAATAAAGACTTTGCCAATTTCTTCGATTACACTCACCAAAGATGCCCCTAAAATACTAAAATTTTCTCCACTTGGAAAAACAGCATATAAAACTAAAGTAAAGAGAAGAGAAATTGCACCCCCTAAAAGAAAAATTCCTATTACCCTGTAAAAACTAATATCCCTATATATGTTTAACTCAAAATACATAGTTAGTAGCGAAAATGGAATCACAAGTGCTCCTATCAACATAACAGCTGGCATTAAATTTGAATTGCCAAAATATAACAAACCAATCTCAAAAGTTATGAAGACAGTAAACAATATTAAAAAAACTCTTGAATATAGCCATGGTTGGAAACTTTGAGGCGTGATTTCTCTTTTCTCATTAGTAACAATACCTGCTTTTAGGATTTCATCACGCTCTTTTGACGTATGTTTTTTGAAAACTTGAAGAAATAAATCTTTAACAGAAAAATTATCAATTTGGATTTTTTTCTTTTCTTCGGTATCTAAATTCACCTTAACTGCTTCGTTTTCCTTTTCCTCTGATTTTTCTTGTTCATTTTTCGACGTTTTATGTATCATATAATCATTTTGGTTTTCCGCTTTATCTTTCCCTAGAGATGCACTATTGCCGTTTTCCTCAGTTTTTCCTATCTTATTTTCACATTCTTCTTTTATCCTTTCATCAACATTCATTATCTCAAGGGAAGTTTCTTCCCCAATCTTTTTATTATCACCAGTGTATTTTGCAACGGACATTATTTGTTTTCCACATCTTGGACAAAAAACAGATTCAACCATCGTTTGTTTTCCACAAAATTTACAGAATTTGATTTTACTATTTTTTGTTTGTGAATCTGATGGTTCTGTACCGTCTGTCATAACTGATGAAATTTGAGAAGACTTGATTCTACCACCACAGCGAGAACAAAAAAGCGCATTGTTCATCAATTCTTTTCCACAGTATTTACAGAACAATATATTTCCCCCAACAAATTCAAAGATAATTCTTCATATCTTTTAAGAACAATCAAGACAAATGTACTTTCCCTTTTATCTAAATTCTTTATAGAAACATCTTCATCAAAATTTGTTTTTCAATATTCAATTAGTTAGCCTACCATTACATTAATTCGTTGTCAAGCCTTTTTGATAATTTCATTAACAAGTTATAGCGTAATATACCCTTTTATCCAACATCTGGTTTTATGCTTTTGGATTTTTTTTCTAGATTATTACCGTTTTTTTGAGATTACAAACTTTTTTAAATACATCTTATCATTAATATGAGTCCCGCAACGCTTTTAACTGTAATACAATATTCATCATCAAAAGACTTTTATTGCCGTCTCCTATATTCACAACCTCCATAAGATGCTTTATTATCATCAAGGCTATCTATTAAAAAAGTCATATACTGTGTAGTACTTCCATACATTGTGAAGTGAACTGTATTTCCATCTATTATTGTATAATCCCATACCTGATTGCTTCCCATTATTGACAAAGTAGCTTTATTTCCGGAAGTTGAAAAAGTAATGGTTGCGCCATCAGGTACAAGAACTCCATTCGATGTTTGCTCCCACACACTTCCGGGAAGATATGCTGTAGCACCTGTACCAGAAGAATTACCTCCACCACCAGAATTGTTTCCTCCGCCTGTGTTTGATTGTCTTGTATACTCACATCCTCCAAAATATGCTAAATCATCATCATAGCTATCAATTTCAAAGGTCATATACTGTGTAGTGCTTCCATACATCGTGAAGCGGGCAGTATGTGGATCTTCTATTGAATAATCCCATACCTGATTGCTTCCCATTATTGACAAAGTAGCTTTATTTCCGGAAGTTGAAAAAGTAATGGTTCCTCCATCAGGAACAAGAGTTCCTCCCGATGATTGTTTCCATACACTCCCAGAAAGAAATGTAGTTCCACCAGAAGTATTTCCTCCACCACCAGCTCCTGAATGGCCCCCTGAACCATATGAGTGCC
This sequence comes from Treponema sp. UBA1233, assembly GCA_002309305.1. Lineage (GTDB taxonomy): Bacteria > Spirochaetota > Spirochaetia > Treponematales > Treponemataceae > Treponema_D. The sequence continues at coordinate 144,955 of DBWR01000012.1, forward strand.
CTTCCATGCTTCCCTTAAGGCCATCTGCGCATGAAACAAACAAAGTTGCGAACAAAACCATAAATGAAATTACAAACAATTTCCTTTTCATATAGCAATCCTCCTCTACTTGAATATGTACATTACTCCGGCCTTAACAGACCAGTTCCACGGCCTAAGCAAGCCTGAATTCCAATCAACACAGATTGACAGCTTGTCATTTATTTCGAAACCACAGCCAATCTGCAAATCAAGCTTAAACGACGTATTCATTTCACTTACGTTGGCATATTCAACTTTCTGAATGGGAACAGAAAAACCAATTCCCGTATAGGGCTTGAAATGCTCTACCAGCGAACCATTACCAAAAAGGCTTTCCATCGGGATGTAAAACAGCGACATGACTTTTGGGGCAATAACCATTGTCTTCATTTCATCCTTTCCACCAAAATTGGCATCCACACTTGCTTCCACTGCAAAATTCCTGTTCCCTGTTATTGGAAAAAGACCAAAGGCGGCCTCAATTTCAAAACAGTCAGATTCGCAATAGACATTGTTTACTTCTGGAGCCCAGAATGCATACCCAACTCCGGCCTTCATATACATTCCAACTCCATTTTCATTTTCTCCTGCGAAACAACACACTGATGCAAAAACCAACAGCAGTCCCAAAATAAATTTCTTCATTTCTACCTCCATATTATACTGCCATAAATTACAGGCGGTATTTGTTATTCTTTAGATTATTCTACAACCCATGCATGACATTTTGGTCGCTTAACAGGCGACTTTTTATCTTTTCGTTTACTTTAAGGCGACTTACAGGCTACCCTTGTTGTCATTCTTCAACTTCTCTCCCATCATCCTTTTCCCAGAATCTGAAGACTGTCCGTCCAGTTTCCTTAAAGAGGATGTCGTTGATTTTTCCCAGGTCATATTTTTTTCTTCTATGGATTTGCGGACAATCATGTCGAAGCGGCTGTTTTCGTCCAGGCTGTATCCGGCGCTCAAAAGCAAGTCTTCAGTTTGCTCAAGATTAAGCCTCATTCCAAAGGCCAGAAGCAGTATTGTGTTTTTCTTGGGATGGTAATTTTGTTTTTTATTGCTGTTGATGTTCCTATTGATTTTTGAAAATGTCTGTTTGGTAAGGGCATAACTTTTTTCAGAAATCTCGGTATTCTTGTAGATTGTGGAGATGTCCTGTCCGGTTTGTGCAGTGTATTCCCTCATGTAAAAGCTAAGGGCCTCAGGAAATGTTTTAATTGAATTGTCATGTCTGAATCGCGGAGTACTCAAGTCTGCTCCTGCATCGACCAGCATTTTCACACATTCACTGTCGGAAAAGAAACTGGCATATACAAGAGCCGTGTGACCGTCTTTAGTCTTTGCGTTTACATCGGCACCATGGTCTAGCAAAAACCTTATGATTTCCTTTCTTGAAAAAATTGCAGCGGCCATCAGGGGAGTAAATCCGTCATCATCACATTCATTTGGATCTGCCCCTGCTTCAAGCTGCACCCTTACCATCTTTGGATCATTCTTTACAATCGCAATCACAAGTGGTGAGCATTGAGAGAGGAAATCAAATTTTTGTATATTACTGAACATGCCTTTTTTGGTTACAAGTTCACCAATGACAGACAGCTCAAAAAACTTCTCTAGTCCTGACATACTAGAGAAAATTGTAATCCATTTATTCAGGTTTTTAGTCGCATACCAGGCGACTTTTTAACAGATGATATTTGCAGTAGAATTTTCATTCTTTTTTTTGTATAATTGAATGCAATAAGGATAAAAAAAAAGTGGAAATACCAGTTCAACACGAAGGCGAATATGTCTTGACTTCAAGCGGAAGCAAGGATTTTGGAGAAATCACATCAGAAATCGCACAGGCAATCAAACGCGAGCATGGAAAAATACGTCTTAGAATAGGACTCGAAATCAAGGGGAATAAAGGTAATTTTGGAGAAAAACATATTGAACGAGACCTTAGGCTTGAACAAATGAAAGCTGCAGGTTTCGAATGTGCACGTGACTTGGTGGAATTTATATGCAGAGACTTTGATGAAATTTATGAAAATGGCAGGGATTTATTACTATATAAATATGGCAAGAAGGACGCTCTAGCATATGTTGAACTCACGCCTATGACAGATGGTGAATTCTATGATGTAAAAACAGCATTACCAACCAGGAGAACTTTCATCAAAAATAAAACTCCAATTTGGAACAAAGAACAATGAGTCTGAAAAAAAATAACGCCGCCTAGACATAAGCCATAGGCGGCATTCAAGTTGGGATTAGGCAAGGCGCCGACAAGCCAATCCTTACGGAACTCCCTCGCGCGATCTCGGGTTACCCAACATAATCAAATATACCACATTCACATAGAAAAATCAACATTTTTTTTTCGTTTTCTTCCGTTGAATCAGACTATTCGAATTTCTAATTATATTTGCAGAAAGTTTCTCCGACTTCATTGTAGAGGGTTTCTTCGAGTTTTCCCATGTTGAAGTTGCGTTCTTCTATAAATCTTTTAACCACCATGTCGAATTTGCTTGAGGAATCAAAGGCATACCCGGCACTGGAAAGAAGGTCTTCGGTCTGCAAAAGCGTAAGGTGCATTCCTATTGCGAGGAGGAAGACATTTTTCTTTTCCGGATGATAGTTTTCTCCCCTTTCATTCCGTATTTTAGAAAAGGTCTGCTTGCTCAGGGCAAACTGTCCCTTGTAGACTTCCGTGGCCTTGTAGATTGCAGACGGTTTCCCCCTACCCTGAAGCGTAAACTGTGAAATATATTCATTGAGTTTTTGATTGAATGTGATTTTCTCTCCGTTGACTTTTGTTGCAATCGGGATATTCAGATTTGCACCGGCCTTGGTGAGGATGTCCGCTACATCATCCCTTTTCATGACGATTGCATAGCTGAGGGGAGAAAATCCGTTGTCATTGGTCATGTTGACATTTGCGCCTTGTTTCAAAAGGAGCCGCACCATATCCGCATCACCCTTTACGCTGGCAACATGAAGTGCTGTTATTCCGTTTGACATTTTTTCGTTTACATCGGCACCGGATGCAATGAGTTTTTTCACCACATCCACAGCTCCAATTCCAACCGCTGTCATCAATGGGGAGAATTTGAGTTTAACTTTGGGATTTGTTTTAGAGATAGTTTCCTCTAGTTTTTTCAACCCTGCATATACTGCCTTTATCTTTTTACTGTCTGGTGTTTTTAATTCATTAAGGAAGACTGTAAACGGGATGCTCCCTTTTGTATAATAATTCAGTACTTCGGTATTGTGAGAAAGTGTCAGGGAATAGCACATTCCCAGTTCCACCATTTTGTCCTTTACGGCAGTTGAAAGGCTGGGATTGTACCGGTAATCCAAAGAAACAAGAGGTCTGCATCCAAGCTCTGCAAGTTTGTTGTTGACTTCATCAAGCTGATTGAACATGAAATATTCATATGTTTTTCCGTTTACTTCAATTTCAACTAAATCAAACCCCTCAACTTTCAACTTCCAGTTTTCCTCTTTCAGCTTTCAACCTTCAACTTACAAATCATTCTTCAATGCTTTCCACTTGTTCATTTTTAACTTTTTTCTTGCTGCTGATGTATGAATATTTGTTTTCCTTTTTCTTGGAATAGCGGACACCAAGGGAAACCTGATATGTCCACGCATAATCGATGGGGAACATGTCGCGGTTTGAGCCCAGGTTTGCATAATCGAATGAAGCAAGTCCATTGACAAGTATTGTCCATCTTGTTGCAAGTGGGAGCTCAACTCCAACCATACCGATTGCACCAAGCTGAACGTAATGATAGTCGTCGGTCAACTGATAAAGGACATGAATGCCTGGTGCGAAATTTAGTTTTACATAATGCCACATGTCTGCACGGAACAACGGCATGAATGCAAGGTCCACTGCATAAAGTATTGGCTGCTTTGCAATCTGAGGAACATCATTGAATGTATTTAAAAGCGGATAATATGCGGCAAGTCTAAGCACGCTGTCACACGGCTTTATGTTTACAGTTTCCATTGTAAAATAGGCTCCCACAAGAGTGTGTCCGAAAACAAAATTACTCCGTCCTGTCTGCTTTTGAATTCGTGTTACCCAATCAGCAGAAAGTCCGTAGTCAAAAACCACAAAAGGTTTGTTCGTTATGTTTGGAAACCCCGTATTGGGATTCAAGTCTTCTTCTGATGACTCCTGAACATCAACCGCCTGTTCTGTATTTGAATCCTTGGCAAATGAAAGGGAACCTGCGAGAATAAAGACTGTACAAAGTGCAAATAGTTTTATCAGCTTCATATCATGCCTCAGTCTGAAATCTTCATCAGGTTAAGCTGCTTGCTGTTACCCATTTCATCAAGCCAGTCCAGATACAAAAGGTTTCCGCGTATGTCCCATTCTGTAGTCATAACCGTACCGGATGAGCGTGTAAAGACTATGACATTTTTAAGGACGCTGTATGTTCCTTCGCTTAATTCAGAATGATTGTTGATTGTTGTTGTTGCATTGAAAGTACCGTCTGCCATAAATGAGATTTTACTTCCATAGGAATCTGACCATGTTCCGTATAATGGCGATGGCGCATAGCATGATGACATTATTCCGACAAGCCCTGCAATAAGAACCACAGGCAAAAGGCGTGAAAATATTTTCCTAAGATTTATGTTCGTTTTCATTTCGTTTCCTCCATAATTTGTTGAACGCAGCCAAAGCATCATTCTTCGCCAACCGTCCAGCTTACGTTTTCATCGGCAAAGCCTTCGCGCTTTATCTTGTAGTAACCGCCACCGGCAGCACCACCCTTGATTTGTACTCCGTCATAACCAACAGAACCAGGATACATTCCCTTACAGGTTACTGTTCCGTCCATGGATCCTGCCATATCCATTCCGGCTGATGTATTCGTGTTTCCATTTATCAAAAGGAAGAGTCCGTTTGCCGTACCGATTATTTCATCTTCAGAATCCAACGGACTGGCATCAATCTTTCCGTTTGTATGAATGTAGTAATCTGCATAATCTGAGTAATGCATTATTACACGACCGCTTGTTCCACTAATATGAGCATCGTAGGACAAACTACCTCCAAGCGTACCGTATGCTGTTTCCTGTCCCAATTTATCCGTACTACCACTCTTCCACATGAGCTTGAGTTTTTTCTGAGAACCCTTTACCATAAAGTTGTATTCCCTCATGTATTGGGCTGCTGTCAAGGCTCCGTATCCCCACTTGATGTCGGAATAGTTTGCGCCACCCTGCAGGGAGTTGAGTGAAAGAACCCTGTAGTAATAAATCTTTTTTGTACGTGCAGAAACATTGATGTCGTAGAATGTATTTCCCGTGACCATGAACGTCTTTTCGTCATTGTTTACGGATAAGAGCTTCCATCCCTTGTTTTTCTTTTCTGAACGATATACATAATATCCCGCCACGTCATCTGATTCTGCAGGTGGAGTCCATGTGATTTTGACAGGATAGACTCCATTGTTGTTTGCAACCCAACTGGATCCCATCTCGGATGAAAGGTTTGCATAGGCAGAAACAGTGATGCTTCTTGGCGCATAAGGTGCGGGAGCTGCGACTTCTGAAGGAGAACTTTCAGCAGAGCCATTGATTGTGGTCATCATGTAGTACTTGCTTGTAGTTGAAAGCATTGCTGTATATTTTCCTTCATACTCCATAAGCTCAGCAGCGGTAAACGATGCGACTGGAGAAAATGATCCGTTGGCTGTTTCAGAGCCGTAAACCTTATATATGTAGTTTTGTTTTTCTGCAATTCCACCGATGGATGGTTCCCATGATATTTGATGTCCCGAACCTGTCTTGGAAATTACGATTCCTGTGGGCGAACTCAGGATGAATCCTTCGGCGGGAGTCTTTGACTTGCTTCCAGAATCAGACATCTGTCCTTTTATCTTTGTTCCATCTTCCTGCAGCTTCCATGACTGCACAAGGTAATAATAATAGATTCCAGGAACAAGGTTTTCGCTGTCTGTGTATGTATAGTTTGATGAGCCACTCTTATCTGCGGCAAGCATTGTAAGGGCAGAGTCCTTTGAACTTGTACGGTATACGGTATAATGAGTTTCACTGTCTCCAGACCAAACAATTGAAATGTCAGAATTGTTGAATCCCCTACCCTCGGTGACATGAACATCGGTAACCTGGATAGGAGCTCCGTCTGCCTGAGCGTATCCCATTGCGATTGATGATGCAACTGATGATTCTCCGATCCTGTTCTTTGCATAGACCGTGTAATAGTATTCCGTACCTCTGTCTGCTTCGTCAATCTTGTTGACATAACTTGTCATGTTGGATTTTACGCTTCCGATTTTTGTCGAGCTGCTTCCGTCAGAGTTTTTGCTCCTGTAGATGTCATATCCAGTAGTGGAAGTGGAACTTGATTTTGCCCATGTGATTTCGATTTTGTCCTTGTATTTTCCGGCACTGGCAATAGTTTCGCTTGGAGGAGCAAAAAGTGTTCCGCCAGCAGGTTCAGTGTATTCCGAAGAGCCATAACCCTTGGTGATGTTTTCTGCCATAACCCTGTAGAAGTATTTGTATCCGTATTCGTCACTCAGATAGTTGGGGTCGGAAAGTATCTTGTCCTCGTAATATGTGGTGTCGTAAATGTATGCCGTTGAACCGACTCCAGTAGTGATAGTCTGAAAGTCTCCCTCGCTGGGTTCCTCAAAATTGCCGGATGAATCCCTTGTGGTGGAAATTGCACGTTCAAGACGGTATGACTGTGCGTTTTCCACTGCCGACCATGAAACCGTTATTGTTGAACCGTTATCTCCCTGTGAGACGAAAACCTGGCTTGGGGCATCCAGTTCGGTAACCGGTGTTTTTTCCACCAGCAATTCTGCAAGGCTCGAATTACCGCTGTTTATGTTCATCGGGATTTTTTCCTGGAACATGTCAGCACAAGATGTTGCAAGGAGCGGAAGAATTAACGACAGAGCAAATGCAAATTTCTTATTCGCTTTCATCTTTATTCCTCCTCTTCCTTGAATTCATCGGTTTCTTTGCCACCGCCTTGGATTTTCCACCAGTTTTCTAAAGAATATTGTGGTAGTTTTTTAATATCATCATTACTAAGATTAAGACAACAATGATAATGAGTTCCCAAACTTGTAAACATTTTGAATGGGAATATCTTTTCCATACTGCCTGTATCATTTCCAGAAAGAGTTATTGAGCTACCGGAATTCTGAGTTCCTGTAACAGTTATTGTTTTACTTTCAGTAACACCATCGCTCCAAACTGTCAATCCTGTATGACCTTCTGTTCCTACAGTAAAACTGACAGTCCCTTCATAAGAAGATCTTCCATTCTCATGAGTCACTGTAACATTTGTATTCGGGAAGTAGTGAATTTTGTTTCCATCAGCAGCTGAACGTTGTTCCACTGTTGCAAATTTGATTGTGAAGCCTGATTTCAGCTTAACTGAATTTGATTTGTTCGATGTATCTGTGCACCGTTGACCAGGAACGTCATAGAAATAATGAACATAATTGCTTCCGCCCGTACCGAAGACGAGAGTTTTCGAAGCACTTTTATGATACAACTGATATTTACCAGAAGCTCCATTACACCATGATTCACCCTCTTTTTCAGTTACGGCGGTTTGATTGGTCGCATCAGCAATTATCAGCATTACACACTTTGCCAACTCTTCTGCGGAAATCTTTCTATATGTATACACGATATCGCTTGAGTCCAGTCCACGGTAGGTATAAATTGTCTTATCTCCAACTTTTCTCTGTGCACAAATCATGTAGTAATGTTTTGCATCCCTCTGCACTTTAAGGAGGCCGTTGTTGTATCCCGTACTGTCTGTGACTCCGGTTGGCGTAAGGGAAAGACAATTTGTCGAAGGTGTAATGGTCGTAGCATACCATCCCGGATCTGTAGCTTTAGAGACAATACCATCTGCAGTCATTGAACCGACCTGGAACCATCCGGACGCATTGTTCAAGTTGCGTTCCCAGATTGTATATGCTGGGCTTCCATCGATGTCTTCCGGTCCCAATGCACGGATGTCGGAATTCCAGCTGGACCATGTTACTGATTCCGTAAAGCTTTCCTTTCCGTTTGAATCAACACCTCTGGCTTCAAATTCTGCAATGTGGAATGCATAGCCCTTGTTGCGTTGTTCCGTTGGAGAAACTGGATCCCTTTCATTCTCATCCGCAAGTCTTTCCATGAACGATGGAACAAATGGATTCGTCTGGTCATATCCTGTTTTAGTATACTTGACGGCAAACTCATAGGCATTGGTAAGCTTGTCGTCCGTATTACATTCAAATGTGGTACTTGTAGTTGTTCCTGTAGCGCCTGCAATTGTATGACCATCGCTGCTTGTAAAACCTGTAGCCCTGTTTGCTATTCTTTCATAACGGAGAGGAGTTCCAAGATTGGTTCCTGGATACGGTCTATCCCATTCAATGACAATCCTGTTGCTGTATTCGGATTTTGACGCGCGGATGTTCAAGCCATATCCGTAAGCCGAACCCTTCTTTGCGATGGAAGCCGTATTCGTGTATGTAAAGTTGTTCCCTTCTTTGAGTGAACTTGACGTAAGTTCTCCGTCCTGATATTTGTCCCTGTCGCTCAGCACTGGAACTACGGTATACTCAATCGGGATGCCCCAAGGAATCCTTGACTGAGTGACTTCCCTCTGCTGTGATTCTGTGGAACTGTCTTTAACCGCCGCATATGTGTCTGTGAGCTTAAGTTTCCCGCCGCTTTCTGTTACCAGCATTTCAGAATTGGAAATCGCCTCGCCTGAATTTGTCTGTACAGCAAGTGTTGATGCGTCGATATAGAAGAGTTCCGGTGTGTCCTCGTCCTTTTGATTGTAGTCGTTTCCCACAACCTTGTAGCGGAGCCTCTGGAGGACATAACCTGCCGCACCTTCAATTTTATTCCATGTTACGTCTATGGATTTTTCCTTTTGTGCGACTTCTGCTGAAAGACCGACATTTGCAGGTCCCATGGTTCTTGCACTTCCGCTTCCTGCAGAGTTTGCGTTGTCAGAATATGCCGTTACCGTAACAGCCTTTGGTTTGCCGGATTGGGTTGCACTTCTATAGTAGGTCGCTCCAACTTCTTCCGGACCGAATGTATATGAATAGAATGTATCGCCAGCAATCTTGAATTCTTCTACGTTTGAATCATCTTCACCGGGAAGTATAATATCTGTGGCAGTTGACTGTCCTTCAAGCTTTATCGCATATCTTTTTGCCCCGGAAACCTTTTGCCAGGAAACCGTGATGCTGTCGTATGCAAGATTAATCGGATCAAAATTCACTTGAGGTGTTCCAAGGGATTCAACAGGCTCGTAAGTCTGGCTGATTGGAGCCATGGTGGATTTTTCTGCGGACAGGGTGTATGTGCGCGTTACTCCATAATCAGAGCGTCCACTCAAGTTTGAATCATCTTCAATTGTAATTGCCCCGTTTGAATGAGACGGAACGTTAACAGTATATGTCTCACCTTCATCCACTCCATTGTATTTCTGTGTGTATGAAAGCGTATATGTATATGAACTGTCATAAATCCATGAGATGGTGAACTTGTCCTTAAAGCCGCCTGTGATTGTAAGACCGCTAATCTTACCGGGGTTATCCGTTACAATCAGCTGTGCTATGACCGCAGAATCCAATCCAGATGCAGACGGAGACTGGGAATCGGAAATGTAAAGCGTGAACTTGTATTTTCCCCTTTCATCAGGAAGGGCAAATGTTTTGGAATAAGCATTTACTTCTGCCAGAGTATGGAATGTCCTTACATGAGAGGCTGGTCCGGTACTTCCATTAAACGGAGTGAGTTCGCTATAGAGATGATAGTAATACTTGTTTGAAAGGGCATTGTTTTCTTCCTCACTGTCGGAAAGGAAGTTGTTCCACTTGAAGCTGAAGTCTGCTGTTGCGGATGAATATGCATCCCCTTCCCCATTCAAAACGGCTGTATAATTTTTTACGGCGATGGTCGGTATTGCCATTGCCCAACCCTGGTCGATGGAATATGAATATACATCAGAGGTTTCCTGATATGTGTAGTTCTTGTCATCCGGATCCCTGAATACTTCCGTCTTTATGTGGTTAAGTTTGGTCTTGTCGATATAAGACTGAACCTTGTACTCGTATTTTATTCCCCTGCTGGAATTTGGAATTGAGCTGTCCGTCCATGAAACTTCCCTGCCCTCTTCATAGTCCGCTATCTGGAAGCTGTCGTTCCTGATTTCCCATGACCCCTGAGAACCTGCTTCCCTTCGCAAAATCTTAAAGTAAAGGGGAATGCCCGCATAAGACACTTCTGCTCCGTTGGTGTGGCATACATCCGCCTGTTCCGGCAACTTGAATTTAATTGTAATGCTGTTCTTTGAGCCGCCTTTTTCTGCCTTGAGGTCAATTGGTGCTGACGGCCTGAGCCTGTGTAGTGTTTCTTCCCTGATTGAAATGCTTTCTTCCGTATCACCGTAAATGTCATTATGAACCAAGACCTGATATGAATATTCTGTGTGTGGAAGGAGGTTGTCAAGCACGCATTTGTTTTCTTCCAGCTCATTTGCCTTTATGTAGACTGATTCAGACTGACTGCTCGGATTGGTGTATTTTATCTCGTAGGTGATGGAAGACCTGTACGTGTCGTCAAAAGAATTTGCCATGTACCAGAGCACGTTTATCTTGATTACGTTGTCATTCGATTCGCTGGAGTCCAAATCCGTGATTTCCGGTTTAGCAAGGGATGAACCGCGGACGGCAATGCTCTGTTTTCCCACACGATAGGTGGAATCCACAGCCGCAACCTTGTACCATGCCGTAGACCCCGGAGCCACCTTGATGGAGATAAAAGTATCCTCGGTCTGTTCAATCTGCTTAAAGTCGCTTTCCTTGGGTGTCGGACTGTCCGTACCGTAAATGTAGTATCTTGAAGCGCCGTTTACGCTCTGCCAGCTCAATTCGATGCATCCAGCCCTACCGTTTGTCGCCATAAGCCCAACAGGAGCACCAGCCCTTGTCGTATCGGAAACAGAAACCGGACTTGGCGCACTTATAAAAGAGTCCTTGCATGATATAAAAAACATGGATGCCGCAGCAAATACAGCAGCTCCCAGAAAAATCTTTAACCGTTTCATAGAGTCCTCGTCAGCTCCTTTAAAGTAAACTTAATAAAAACCCTTTGATATTATAGACAACTGAACGTCTCAAAGGTTGCAAATTCTGTCAAAATGGGTATATAATGGTAGAAAGGCAATTTTGCCAGTAAAAAGGAATTATGGAGGAATGTGAAATTGAAAAATGCAGTAATTCTTGGATGTGCAATGGCTGTACTTCCATTTATTCTCAACACGTTTTCAATCAGCGGCGACTCAAAGACTGCTGCTGAAGAAAAAGAAAAAAACAGGGAAATAAACCAGAACGTATTGAACGACTACAACGCAAACTTTGAGGGAGTCAGCGACTCAGGAAGCCTCTGGTGGTGGAATGACAACAGCTGGTCACCGAACAACATCCCGCGTGAGGCATATTCAGACGGAGAACAGCCCAACCCTGACTGCGGCGGCTACTATGTAAAAGTCCTTTCACAAAACGGAAATTCAGCCCAGTGCCAGATTTGTGCAGGTCCAATCGCATCCCTCATAGAAGGTGGAGCGACCTATGCATTCACATGCTACATGAAGGTTGCCCCTGAAAGTGCAGTGCCAACGGGAACTGTAGGACTTGTGGTAAATGGAGCCGCATCCGACTGGTCCAAGGTTGACTCAGCAAACGTAAAATTCGACAAAAACTATACGCTGAACGACAAATGGCAGTTTGTTTCCGGAACATTCGTCCTTGCCGATCCGCATGATCAGGTTCAGTTCCAGTTTAACGGAAGCGAAGGCCTTTCATACTGCATCGACGACTTTAGGGTGGGTCTTGATTCACCGGTCGTTCTTTCAATTGAAAAAGACATCGTAAGCTTTAGGGATGCCCTCTGTTCAAAGGAAGGATTCGGAAAGAAAGTCTGGGCAGGTGGAGCTGTAACAGTTTCAGAAGCATCCGACAGCCTCTACATGGACCTCCTGTTCAAGCACTTCAACTCTGTAACGCTCGGAAACGAACTCAAGATGGACGCAATGAACGGCTACCACGACGGAAACCGCAGCCCCATCGGAATCACAACCGACACGCTCAACGGAAAGGAAATAAAGGTACCTGTTCTTGACCACAGCAGGGCAGACTCACTTTTGGACAAGATTGCGGCATGGAACAAGGAAAACCCAAGCCAGGCGCTTAAAGTCCGCGGACACGTACTGGTATGGCACTCACAGGCACCGGAATGGTTCTTCCACGAGGACTATGATGCGTCAAAACCATACGTTACCAAAGACGTCATGAACGAGCGCCTTGAATGGTACATCAAGACCATGCTCACATATTACACCGATCAGACAACTACAACAGGTAAAAAATACGGCCCACTCTTCTACGGATGGGATGTCGTAAACGAGGCCATAAGCGATGCAACAGGAACCTACCGCACTGATACAGAAGGTGGAGCAGACAAGCTTTCTGACTCAACACACGGAAGCAAATCAAGCTGGTGGCACGTCTATCAGAGCAATGAGTTCATCATCAATGCATTCAAGTTTGCAAACAAATATGCTCCAGCATCTCTTGAACTTTACTACAACGACTACAACGAATGCACTCCAAGCAAGGTTGAGGGAATCGTCCAGCTGCTGAGGGACGTAAAGAACGCCGAAGGAACACGCATCAGCGGAATGGGAATGCAGGGACACTACGACTTGAACAGTCCGACAATCGCCCAGATTGAAAATGCAGTCCGCGCCTATTGTGCAGAAGTCGGAAGCGTGATGATCACAGAATTCGACATGAAGGCAAGCGCAAGTTTTAACCCGAAGAATCCAGAGGAAGAATACAACAAGCAGGCATACCGCTTCAAGGCTATTTACGACAAGCTCAAGGAACTTGACAAGGAAGACGGAATCGACGTAAAGGGAATCGTGTTCTGGGGTGTACTTGATCCATACTCATGGCTCCAGTCATCAAGCAGCGTTGGTGGAGCATCTGACGGAACACAGACCCAATGCCCGCTCCTCTTTGACGGAAAGTACAAGGCAAAACCAGCCCTATATGCATTCACAGATCCTGACAAGCTTGAACCCGCAATTCAAAACGTAGTTATTCTTGAGGGTGACGGAAAGGACTTCTCAAATGCAGTCACTTATGAAATTCCGGCAGGAAACTCAGTCGGAAAATTCAAGCCTTTGTGGAAAGATGGAACTCTGTTCGTAATGACCTCGGTTTCAAAGAATGAGGCTGGAAAATTCAAAATCTACGTGGACGACGGAAACGGCATCATTTGCAAGACTGTTCCTGCTACCGACACTTCAATTACTGCAATTGAAACTTCCGCCGCAAAGGTTTCCGCAAACATAAAGATCGACTTCCGCTATGAGGTTGGAAACGAAACATATTCATTCAACGATCTCAAGAACACACAGGATTCATCATCCAAGTTCTATGCAAAGGCACTGCTCAAACCGTTTGCAACAATCAGGAAGGGAACTCCGGAACCACGCTTTGACAGCAGCGAATGGGACAAGGCAGATCCTGTTGACCTTACAATACGTCTTGGTGCAAAGGCAGATGCTTCAATGCGTTTGCTCTGGGATGAGGAAGCACTCTATGTCTATGCAACAGTCAAGGACAGCGTAATCAATACCGCAAGTGGAAACGAATGGGAACAGGATTCAATCGAAGTGTTCATCGACGAAAACAATGCAAAGGCCGAAAGCTATGAGGGAGACGACAAGCAGTACCGTGTAAGCTGTGAGAACAAGACTTCATTCAACGGAACAAAGTGCATTGCCGACAACATGGAAAGCTACGCACGCCTTACAGACGACGGTTATGAAGTGATTGCCGCATTCAAGTGGACGGACATCAAGCCTGAGCCAGGACAGAAAATCGGTCTTGAGCTTCAGATTAACGACGCTGACAACTCAGGAAGCCGCATCGGTACACTAAGCTGGTACGATGAAAACGGAACAGGATACATGAATCCTTCTGTATTCGGAACCGTGACCTTGGGTGAATAAAGTTAAAGATAAAAAGTAGCCGCCATATGCGGTAAGACAAAGCTGCCTCAGGATCTTGCGTCTTGGGGCAGTTTTTTTCCCCACTTAAATGTCCTGATTTTCGGGGGCAACTATTGGTATGGGCTCTATCGGAGTAACAGGGGCATTGTTAGAATTTGGTTCGTCCGGCTTGGCGGCAAAGGCCTTCATGGATACGGAGGATTTGTACAAGAGGACCAGCATCCAGAATAAAAAGCCAATGGCTGCAAGTGCACAAAAGATTGAAACAATTCCGGCAAGAAATTTTATAAATGGTGTAATTGCTAAACCAAGGCAAGCACAAGTAATTGAAATCAAATAGATGTTTGCCGTACGATAAGTCTCCCAAGAGTCTGACATGGATAAATCAACAGGTAAAAAACGGGAGCTCATTGCATTGGCAAATTTCAAAATATATAAAGCGCTGAACACTAAACTTACAATAGTTATCATCATGTTCATGGCAGTATCAGGGACATACAATTTTATAAAACTGAATAACTGTGAAATAATGCAAAAGAGACCTGCCAAACTAAATTCAGAATCATATTTACCAAGTAAAAAATGTATTATGGCAAATACGATATTGAGGACAAAAGCTGCAATGCTATAACATACTAATACCGCGGCATTCAGATTTACCCAAGCAATTATAACTGATAAAACAGAGCCGATGGTCAGAAAAACCTGGATCATGAACAAATACATGAATTTCTTTGACATATCAGCATACTTGGCCTTGGATTCAGGTTGCGGTATTTTTCCCGTGTTGATTAATTCGTTTTCCATAATATTATCATACTATCACTCTTTTTTTTCATCAAGACTCTCTGACAAAACTAAACCATGAAAAGCAAGTGGAACAGGTTTGCCAGACCCACCTTTACTTTAAATGGTGAATAATTGTCGTTATAATAATTCTTTAGTTCTTCCGGGCCCAGGGGGAACTCATAAATGACTTTAACCTCCAATATCATACCGCTTAAAGAGGCTTCGGCAAATGCAGTCAAAAGAAGCTGTTTATCCTCCGGCATGATTCCAACTCCACCGCCCACTCTAAGCGTTAACATCCAGAATTTAGTATAATAGGTGGAACTTCCTGCCGACAAACGGAAAAACATATTGTCCTGGAAGTCGGAGTCTGAATATTCGAACATACCATAGAAGCCTGTAGAGATATCTGCGGTCTTATTCCATAAAAAGTCTCCGCCAAGATCAATTGACCATTTTTCTTGCGAACCCCATGATACGGAAAGCACAGGAAAGAAGACCATTTCGTCATTTTTATCTTTGTCCTCAGTCTTTTCCCCTTCAGTAGTATTATCCTCAGGAGCCTTTTCAACTTCATTTTTCTGAACATGCTCCTGCATTGGTTCATCCATCTGCATCAAATCGCTAAGGGTAAGCTCAGTGGATTCCTGTGCATAAAGAGTATTTGCAAAAAACGCCAGAAAAACAGTAATGGTCAAGAAAACAGTCATTCTCTTTTTGTTCATGTTTTTCTCCTTAAAAAAATACAAAGAACTGAAACTCAGCAGACCAAACTTTAAGCACTAGTACAATTTTAACATAGCTTATTGCATCTTGCAATGTTTTTATAAACATTTTTGTATACAAAAAAAACTGCCTTCCATCCACATCCGACGGAAAGCAGTCTAATAAAATCCCCTAAAAAAAGATTAAATGAATCGGTGGGTCCAGCTCAATGCCAGACGTTTAAAGAACCATTCGCGGCCAAGCGTATTTCTGAGCAGAGATTCAGATTCCTTTGAAATCTCGGCATCAAAACTCCTGCGGCTTGAAAAATCAACAAGCACAGCAAGTTCATCCTTTTCGCCAAACTTTAACTGAGCAAGCGGACTTATGGAAATTTCCGCAAAGGTACCGTCAAAGTTATCATCATAAATTCCGTAATTGGATCCATCATAATATCCGTTCATCTTGTACATCAAACCTGCACGATACAAAACCAGCGGCATCTGATATGCAAGTATTCCCTGGAATTCATACGAAAGACCACGCACCTTGTTTTTGCTGTTCTGCCATATGTAAATTGCATCAGAATCCAAACCTGCAATTGCGGAATAAGTTGTCGTATACGAAGCGAGCATTACGACATGAGTCCAGTCACCTGGAATCAATGCTCCGGTATCAAACTGGAATGTGGCTGATGCCCAGAGGTCATAATACGGATGCGAGAATGTAGAAAGATTTTCATAATCAAATGTAATCTCATCCAATTCGCAAAGTCCTTTTACGTCCCCAATGTTCCAGCCCAAACCTACGGAAGCTCCAGCCTTGAAAACCAAAAACGGAACCGGTGTAAATTCCACGCTTACCTTTGGCCTTAAAGTAATTGGAGTAAGTTCAATTCCTCCAGTCAACACCACGTTGGCATCCTTTAAGAGAAAGTTTTCTCCAAGTGGTGTGTTGAACTTATATGAAGCGTCAAGTATCGTGCGAAGATCCGGGCCTTCATACGGACCTGTTATCGGGGCAAAATGAGTACCTCCAGTCTGACGGTCTGTATGTGTGTAGTATGCGAAATCCGTCTGCAACTTGAGTGTGAACGGAGATTCTTCACCGTCACCAGACTCTGCAAAAACTGAAGCGGCAAAAATCATCATCAATGTAATGACTGCCGGAATGGTTTTTCTTTTCATCTTCTATTCTCCTATAGTGAACAAAAACATTATATGGAAAAATCCGAATCAATCAATAGGGAAATGAGGAATTTTTTTTCAGGAATCTGACAGAATTATGCCAACGAAGCCAGAGACTTTCTTACGCTGCCCTTGCCGCCAAGCAAATCAGAAAATCTTTCAAGGACAGTCTTGGCTATACCGGCTTCAAACAAATCCACACCGAATATTTCCGCACGATGAAGCAGGGGTTCAACCGCCTTGCATGAAGAAACAGAATCTCCTCCAAGCTTTACATCGGCTACATATTTCCGCACATCATCCAAAAGCGGATCGGGACTGAGCTCAAAGGCATTTCCATTATCATCAACTGCCATAAGATAACGGAGCCACAGTGCAAACACCATTGGAATCACCTTCAAGTTTTCAAGGGACAAGTCTGAACGCTCCATATACCTCTTGATTGTCTCGCCAAAACGGATGCTCAGTTTTTGAGAAGTGTCACAGGCAATTCTCTGTGGAGTATCCGGCATGAACGGATTGGGGATTCGCACATTCACTACCTCGTCAATAAAATCACGCGGCTTGATGATTCCTGGATCCACGACAACAGGGAGACCTTCGTCATAGCCAAGGCGTTTTACAAGACGGAGCAAATCAGCATCTTTCATTTCATCGGCAATCAGGGTGTATCCCAAAAGACATCCGCTAACAGCAAGAAATGTATGAAGTGGATTAAGGCATGTGCACACCTTCATCTTTTCCACCTTGTCCACGGTTTCACGATTGGTAAAATATAGTCCGGCTTTTTCTAGTTCAGGACGGCCGTTGGGGAATGCGTCTTCTATAACAAGATACTGGCATTCCTCTGCATTTACAAACGGAGCAACATAAGTTTTCTTGCTTGTGATTACTGGTTCAAGCTGCTCTATGCCATCGTCAGAAAGAATCTTTTCTATTTTTGAATCAGGACGCGGAGTAATCTTATCTATCATCGTCCATGGGAATGTCACCTTGCTGCGGTCGTTCACATAGTCAAGGAATCCTGCCTTGCACACACCACGCTTTTTCCATTCAGATGCAAACTCCGTTACTGCGGCCTTGAGCTTGTCTCCGTTGTGGGAACAATTGTCCATGCTTACCATTGCGATTGGAAGCGCGCCATTTGAATAACGTTCATGAAGCAGGCTCACAACCTTGCCGATGTAACTCTTTGGCGAAACAGGACCCGAAGCAAAATCATCTTCCACACCCGGCATGAACACTCCGCTTGCATTCTTTAAGAGATAGCCTTTCTCGGTGATTGTAAACGTAACCATCTGAAGTGAAGAAGAACGGAATACCTCGCACAACCTGTTCCAGTCATTTTTGTTTGCACTGTCGGCAGCCAACGATTCCATAATCGAAGCGACCACAGTTTTTTCAACCGAGCCGTTTGATTTCAAGGTAACAAGAGCACCGATGTTGTCGTGGGGACGGTACATCTTTTCGATTATCTCGTAGTCATATCCTTCTGCAACCACAAGACCACGGTCAAGCACACCTTTGTTCAAAAGTTCCTGAACAACATTCGCCTGGAACGCACGGAAAATGTTTCCCGCACCAAAGTGAATCCAGAACGGGTTGGCCTTGGTAGCCTCCATGACCTTTTCCCTGTCAAACTCAGGAAGCGAATATCCCTTGGCCTTCCATTCCGATGTATCCTTAATTCCTTCAACTGTAAGTTTCATAATCAACCTCTAATAACAGAAATTCTACTACTAGTATTCTAGCATACTAGTATAAAAAAATCCACTGCTTTTTTGGTTTTCCTGAATTTTTTCTATATCAGATTACACCCTTCAAGTTCCCATTCTATCATGTTTATCGGAGTGTCAATTATAGGACCACCCCTATCTACGCTCAATGAATTTGCTGGAACCCATCCTGTCCACTCGTCTATAGTAATTTTTACCCACTTGTAGTCAGCAGTGATTGCAGAAGTTTTATGATAACGGCCCCCTTCTTCATGTGTAATTTCATGCAGGTTTTCTGATTTTTCCGATGGCAGTGATTTGATATTTATCCCATCAGTCACATCAAAAGAGTCCTCCAACCTCAAGACCTCAACATCTTTTCCATCCACGGAAATTGTTTCAAGATACTCAAACTGACCGTTTGCATATGGATTCTTTATTTCCACAAAGCCGTAAACCCCTGAAGTTGTTTCCATCTCAACGCTCGTCTTCCCGCTTGCCTTAACCGTGACATAGCGAGTAAACTTTACATCATCTCCCTTTTTAATCATATAAATCTCTTTTTCTAAATCTGGAGAATCGTAAACTTTTATGTTCCAGCCAGATTCCTCTATATAGTTAAGGAAAAGAGTCAAATCATGAACTTCATATTTGGATGAATCAGACAAGTCAATTTTCTTTTCATTGGCAAATGGGTTAGAACCTGTTTTATCTGAAGAATTAAATTCAGCCTTTAAAATCTCCTGATACTCAACTTTTCGTGTCACATCGTAATCCACAAAATAAGCTCCGAAAATCCAGCCATACTGCACGTCATCATCTTTAGGAATTGAAATATAATACCAGCTTCCTCTAACACCATCGATTGTTTCACGAACATATGCAATGCCACAAACTGTAACTACCGTGCCCCGTTTTAAAATGCCAGTTTCATTTTCTGTTTTTCCAGGAAACATTTCCTTGTACATTTCGATGTTTTGAGTCTGCGAATCTGCGGAAGGTTTTGTATGGAACTTTATATTTTCACTAATAACTTTCTGCTCTTTTATTATCGTTATGCCAGCACCATCCACTCTAGCACCTGTTCCTGCCTCTTTTTCAGAACCTGTCGGAAAAAATTTTATGTCACGCAGAACCAGCTCGCTGTCATAATAGAAACTGGCGCTCCTGTAATTCATGTAGCACTTAACATCATCTACACCAAAAATCCTTCCGTAAAAGCTTATATCAGGATCATAACTAAAGGACGAAAGATACATCTTATCTTTTTCTATTCTATATTTTCCAATAGCCGATGGTCCTGAATCAAGACTGCCGATTGCAAAATAATCATCGGAATAAAAGAGCAGTACGTATGGTTCTGCAACTTCTTTATCCAAAACCCAGATAGTAGACATCAGCTTTTCTTTTGTCAGCTTCTCATAGCTTTCATCATATTTGACTTCCCTTTCACGCCATGAGACGAGGTCATCAGATTCCTTGCGGTAATTGAATTTGAGCATGTCCATTACCTGATAGCCTAGGGATTCAATTTTTTGATATACAGTCAGGTTGGGGTCGTTCAATATCTGTTCAACTTTTTGTGCGTCTTTTTCTTCCGGAGTTAATTCAACATTTGCCTGAACAGGCTCCACAATCTGAGCGGGAGATTCATCCACCGGCTTTTCCGCAACCTCATTCTTTTTACAAGAAACAAACAGACACAAAATGAGTGCCGGCACAAACAAAACTTTTTTCATACAAACCTCGTGTAATTCCGTAAAGACGGAACTTAATGATATGATATTCAAAGCATATCACTTCAAACCGAAAAAGTCTATTTATTTACAGAAGAAATTCATTGACGGCAAGGGATAAAATCGCTATACTATATACATGGGGAAGCTCCGCCCCTAACTGGAGAAATAACTTTGGGTGAGCTCTGACCCTAACTAGAGAAGTAACACTGGGGAAGCTCCGCCCCTAACTGGAGAATACGGCGGTTTGGAACTCTCCAGCCGCCTTTTTTATGGAGAAAAAGTTGCAGGAATACCGTTTTGTTGCGATTACAGATGGTTACATAAGCTATCTACAGAAATACGAACCACATGTCATGTCGAACAAAGTTGATGATAGAACCTATCACCGCAAATATATCGGAATCATACAGGAATTGAATGGATTCAAATATTTTGTTCCTTTATCTTCTCCCAAAAGCAAGGACTATGTAAATGATAAAATCAAAAAGGATTCACTGACAACAATATACATCAAAGACAACAAGAATTTATTTGCAACCTTACGATTCAACAATATGATTCCAGTACCTGCATCTGAGATCATAAACTTTGACTTGAACGATGAGGGAGACCTACGTTACAAACTAATCGTATTCAACGAATTATACTTTATCCGTCAAAACAGTGAAAAAATAGAAAAGACAGCAAAAAATCTTTACAAGGCCAAAAAAAATCAAGTGCACGAACCGACCTTTAAACAGACGATTCTTAATGTGACACTTGATTTTTCAAAGCTCGAAGAACTCTGTAACAACTATAGGGGATTTTAAGATTCTGTCCATAAACTGCTTTAACCGACTATCTCCCAGCTGCCGTTTTTGTTGGCTCCTATGCGGGTAATTTTACCGGCCTCCCTAAGCTTTTGCAGTGCACGGGTCACTGTTGCCCGGGAAATGCCCAGACGCAGCGAAAGTTCTTCCTTTGTTTGGGTCGGATCCTGTACAAGAGATGCGTAGACTATTTCCGCGGACTTTGGTTTTGACTTGCGTACTGTTTTTTGATCTGACCCCAGTTCATATCCTCCGACATATAACGGCCCGTCATGTTTAAGTGAATATTGTTTTTCCTTTTGCTTTTGACCCAGCAGAATTTTTGTTTCATTTATGCGCTCTTCAAGTGCGTTTACCAGGGCGGCTTTTTTTGCATCGGACAAACGGCGTAACGGAGCAAGAAAACTTTTGTACCATTTTGCAATGTCCTTTAACAAAGAAAAATCAACAAGATGTGCAATCTTTTCCATGGGGAGATTTTTAAACTGTTCAGCCTGAGTTTCTTCAAACGGTTTGGCTCCAATTCTGAACGAGGATGTCGCTTCTATTTCAAAATCGAGCTTGTTCAGGAACATGGATTTTCCAGAATCATAAACTGGAGCAACACCAATCCATTCAAGTGTTTCACAATTGCGCAGGAAACTGATGTTATAGGAATGTCTGTCCACGTTTGCGATTATATAATCCAGGAGGAAGATTTTTAAAAGGTCCTGTTCTGCGTTTGGGATTCCAAGGACATTGCATCGTTCCACAAGTTTTTCAAACTCGTATTTTACCCCATCTTTTAAATGAATGTCCTGATAGATTGAATCGAGGGGAACCATTTCCGTGTTCTGATCCACGATGTCAGGGCAAATGCAATAATAGTTTTCGTCACGGATTTCCAGCTCATACGGAACATACGCTATTTTGAGGCGGCGGCATATTTCACTTGCGAGCACTTCGTTTAAAGGTTCCTGCTGTTCGGTTCCTGTACCGGCCTTTTCAAGATAGTTCATGCCATTCCTGCGTATCCAGCGTTTGGGAAGTTCTCCTCCTGTCGTGGTGTCCGGAGAATATGAAGAGGAATTTTTGTTTAGCGCACCAGATGCCGACATGAGCCTGAGTCCGATTGCACTGTCATATTCGTTGGTAAAGAAGTTAATGTCCTCCCACCAGATTTTTCCGAATTGATCTAGCGGGCACACCCAATACTGATCCGACAGACTCAGGTAAAAGCTTTTTTTTGCAAGCTCCTCCCCTGAATGAATTTCAAGTTCCTCAAGCATTTCCCTAAAGCCCCTGCGGTAATATGGAATTATCCGGTAGTTGAAAAAATCTTCAAGTTTTTGACAGAGGCCGTATTCGTTTTCGGCAGAAGCTTTGCCGTCGGTAAAAAGATGGGGCGGAAGATGAAGCACATTGAACACCTTTTTTATGGCGGTGATGTAATGCGCATCGTCTTCTTCAAACTGGAGGATGGGAATGTTTTTCTTGTAAAGCAAATATTCCATATTTTGAGCCTCTATTTACAGATTATAGGCTCATTTGCAATTAAATGCAAGCATTTTTCGCAATTTTTCGGCTCATTTTATCATTTTATAGGCTCTTTTCCATATTTTTTGAATGATTCAGTCAATTTTATCGGCTCATTATTTCACAATCTGCCTGACCACATCGTCCAAGACAGATTCATATGCTTCATCAATTACGGTCACTTTTTCACCGGCTTCCGTAAACCTTTTGATGAATGCAGCATTTTCTTTTTTAACAAAGTCCTGGGTAAAGCCACTGTCATCCATACGATCTTCTATGTCACAGGCATGGGAGCACATCGTGTCAAAGTTTTGAGATATGAATGATTCACTTAAAGCAAGGCACACAAAGCGGATTTCATTCAGATACTGTGCGTCAAAATCACAACGCCAATTCCCAGGAATATAGCAGCCTTCCACAACAAGGTTCTGCTTGTTTTCGATTGCAGTCTTAATCATCTCACGGACTATAGGCCAAAGGTAATCCGTAAGCTCGTCGTCATCTTCTGGAGTAAGTTTTGTGCAGCCACTTCGGATAAGCCCCATCTTCAAATGATCAATGCTAAGATAAGGAAAGCTGCATTTTTCCAGAATCCTTTGTGCAAGCAGAGTTTTTCCTGTATGGGATGCCCCGGTTACAAGCACTATCATTTTTCTTCTCCAGCTGAATAATCCAACAGCCCCTCAAGCACGCTGGAAGAAGCCCAAGGCATAAGCGCAAACCATGTGGAGGAAGGTGAACCGTCCGGATACTTTTCCACGACAAGCCCCTGACTGTAGCAGAAGCGCTCCGACATCCAGCCCTTTTTACCGTAGCCGTATTGTCCGTCACAAAGGTTGTAAGTCTGGCAGCCCCATTTTACAGTATCTTTCATGCGGCTTTTAAAATAAGGAACTGCAAGGTCGGATTTGGAGGCATGTTCCAGAAAATATTTCATCTCCGCAACAACAGAAGACGACATGGGATGAATGTGAGGATTGCATACAGACGTGATGCTTCCACCGCAAGAACTCCAGCCTATTCCACTAAGCGGAGGAACTGTGATGCGTCCGTTGTAGCAGAACTTGTAGGAAAACTCGTGGTAAAGCGCATTTTTCATGTATTCAAGATAGATGTCTTTTTCCGTCAGTTGATGAAGGCAAGATGAGGCACGCAGGAATGCAAGTATTCCCTCGTTGTCGGGAGCCTTGTCGGTATCAAGCGGTGCGCCGTAACATTCAAGCTTTTCCACAAACTGTTTTTCGTAATGGCCGGCAGATTTTTCCAGTTGGTCAAGGTCAGGCTTAAAGAGATTGTCGGGACATTCTTTCATTTTCCTTAAGACAAGGCAGTAGAGCGCACTTGCCGCAAGACACCAGCTGCTGCCCAAGGAATCATATTCAAGTCCTGTGCCGTCTTCCTCAGAAAAGATAAATGGATACTCCCCCGCTCCATTCCTTTCCCTTTCAAAAACTTCAGTCACTGCAGAAGCAAAAGCAAGCCAGTCATCATGAGCGGCACCCTTTTCCTTTTCAAAAAGATATGCCTTTAAAAGATAATAGACGAATTGGCCGTCAAGGTAAGCCGAATGACCTCCCGTGTGCATTCCGTCATACCACCAGCCCCTGCAGGACCAGACGCCGCTTTCACTGTCACAAGTTTCGTATGGAAGATTTGACTTTATGTTCAGGCTAAAGTCCACAATATTTTGAATGCACTCCAAGGCCTGTTCACGCATCTTGTGGTTCTTGAGCCTCACTGATGCAAGAAGCTGTGGATATGCCACGACAATTCCGTTTGTCCATGAAATAGAAGGAATCTTGTTGTAGGAAAAGACTCCCTCCTCTGAAGTTTCGCGCACAAAGCCTGAATAGATTTTTTCATCAGGAAGCCATGCATAATCACAGATGGAAAGGGCAAGATCCCTTATAGCATCATCAGTTCCAGAGGCATCACGCGGTTCCTCATGGTAAAAATCATAGGTCTTCCGTATTACATCATGAACGGCAAGCGGTGACGGGGAAACAAAATCATAGACATAAAATTCCTTTTCGATTATTTGACCCGGAGCAAGCCTTATGTAGTTTTCCTTGGTCTCTCGTTCTTCTATCATGTGAGACTGGATAAAAAGCCAGGGAGCATTCTCATAGCCAAAGGTAAATCCTATTTCGCCACGTTCAGCGTTGCAGTAAAAGCCGCCGTACTGAACAAACTCATCACCATCAAAAATATATGGCGAAGCATGAAAGGCAAGAAGCCGGGAAGCGTCGGCCTTTTCATCTCCACCCAACATTATGGCACAGGGATGGGAAAGCCTGTCACTTCGAACCATATAAAAAGAAGAAAGAGGACAGTCTGAATCAAGAGGATTTTTTACACTTGCACGAAGACGGGGAAACTTGCAGTCCACCTTCCACGGACGGTCGCCACGGTTTGTTCCATACATAAAGCCCGGAAGATAAAAACGCGATTCAGAAGGATTGCCCTTCAAACAAAGAAGAACGATTCCTTCAAAATCACAGATTCCATCATTTTTTAAGGCAACATGAATTCGATAGGGGGAATCAAGAGAGCCGTCACCAGATACAAGAGTCTGCGACAGAGAAAGTCCGTAAGCCACAGCATCGTCATAATCACACGAATGTTCCCTTACGATTTTAAGATGCCTCTCAACATCAACCGCCCTTGCAAAAAAACTTAAACCGGCGCTCATATTGTTCAACGCTTCCGAAGCCTCCATATCTTATTTATACAGAGCAACCCCACTTCTGTCAATCATTTTTTCACAGGCTTCCCAGAGGCCCTGCAAATATGTTGCACCCAAAGCACGGTCATACAAACCGTAACCAGGCATTGCATTTTCGTCCCAAATCATGCGTCCGTGGTCTGGGCGGATTACACCGTCAAAACCTGTTTCATAAAGCGTGCGTACAATCTTGAACATATCGAATGTGCCACAGCTTGAAAGATGTGCCGATTCCTGGAAATCCTGAACGGGATCATCAATCGCAGTGTTGAAGCGGAGGTTCCTGATGTGTGCAAAGTGAATGCGACCTTTTGCAGCCTTGATCATTTCGCAGAGGTCGTTCTTGCGGTTGGTTCCGTAAGAGCCTGTGCAGAAAGTAAGTCCGTTGTGTGGATTGTCCACGGTCTTGAGCATGCGCACAACGTTTTCCTGACATGTGATGATTCTAGGAAGACCGAACACAGGCCATGCGGGATCATCCGGGTGAATCGCCATGTCAATGTTGTATTTGTCACACACAGGCATGATTGCCTTGAGGAAGTATACCAGATTATCAAAAAGCTTTTCGTTGTCGATGTCCTTGTACATTGCAAAGAGTTCCTTTACGCGTGCCATGCGTTCAGGTTCCCATCCAGGAAGAATGAAACCGTTGGAATCCTTGTCGATTGAATTGAACATCTCTTCCGGCTTGATTGCCTCCACAGCCTTTGAGTTGTATGCAAGAACAGTTGAACCGTCTTCGGTAACACGTGCAAGTTCGCTTCTTGTCCAGTCGAATACGGGCATGAAGTTGTAGCACACCATGTGGATGTCTTCCTGCCCCAAGCGCTCCAGTGTCTTGATGTAGTTTTCTATGTATCTGTCACGGTCGCCGCCGCCAATCTTTATGTCATCGTGAATGTTTACGCTTTCAATTCCGGCAATCTTTAATCCGGCATCCTCAACTTCCTTCTTTATTTTTTGAATGGCAGAAAGCTCCCACGCATCTCCGGGAACTGAATCATACAAAGTTGTAATAACGCCATGAACACCTGGCACCTGTCTTATCTGCTTCAAGGTTACGGAGTCAAATCCTGTTCCGTACCATCTCAATGTCATTTCCATAGTCAAACCTCATTATCGCACATTCTAAAAAAAATGTCATCATCAGACTTGAATCATAAGAAACGCACTCTATTTTTTTTCTTAGGAGTAAAATAGAAAGATTCAAGTCTGAAAATGGCACTTCCCTTTACCAGGAAGATGTCCCGCGGACATTCACGCTTAATGAAGGCCCGCAGGATTATTTATTTTGAATTACTGTGCTTTATAAATCTTGTTTGTCATTTCAACAATGCTGTCGATGTTCAGGTTCTTGCATGAAGAAACATAAGCATCCCAGTCCTTATTGATGTCCTTCTTTCCAGTTACAAAGTTGAGTGTCCAAGTATTGATGTTGTCAATAAGAGGAGTTGCCCAAAGGTTCAACTGCTCGCGCTCGTCTTCGGTTGGCTTTGCAACAGGGTCAACTGTAGCTACAGTCTTGTACTTACCATAGCGTGCGTAAAGATCCTGAACTTCCGGAGTAAAGTTGTCTGTAGACTCAGCTGTTGAGTGTCCGTAGTAATAGTTACCGCCGGCATATCCCCACTGGAGACGGATGTCAACATCATCATCACCGCCGCTGATACCAAGACCACCGCACTTGAATCCAGGAAGAAGCTGCTTTACCTTCTTTCCGCCTACATCAGCCCACTGCCATGTCTCACCTTCTGGTCCCCATTTGATCAGGCTGTAAGCATCTGAAGAATAGAAGAGCCAGTCAACAAAGCGCATCAATTTGATGAATCCTTCCTCACCGAGTTCTTCGCGTGCCTTCTGTGCAATCATGACACCGCATTCAAGACGTGAAGTTTCTGCAAGATCCTTTGTTGTTCCGCTAGGATATGCAGTTACGTAGCACTTTGCGCTGTCGCCTACAATCTTCTGAACACCGATGATGTCGTTTGCAAGCTGTGAACGGTTTGTAGACATGATTACTGTGTTTCCGTTGTAGAACTTGTTGTGTGCAACTTCATCGCTCTGTGTGAATGTTTCGGGATCAAGGATTCCGTCCTTTACGAAGCTGTTTGCAACTGTGATGAATTTCTTGAAGTCATCGCTGATTGAAGATGAATAGAATTCTTTCTTTGAAGGATCCCACTTGATACCGCCGTTTGAGCCTTCGATTGCCCAACCGGAAAGAACCTTGTAAGAAGATCCCATCAGCTTAAGAAGGTTACCACCCATGCCTTTTCCAGACTCACCGCACCAGAGGTCAGACCAAATGTAATCGCTCTGCTTGCACAAGCCCTGAGAAACCATGTACTTCTTTACTTCAACAAGAACGTCATGGAGTTTTTCCCATGTCCAGTCCTTTTCAAGTTCACGTACGTCAAATCCAGCTGCTGTAAAGATGTCATCGCGAACCATGATTGTATAGTCCTGCAAAGCTGCCTGATGCATACCAGGAAGACGATAGAATTTTCCATCGCTCTGCTTGATTGTATCCAGGTCTGGCTGCATGTTGTACTTTTCTACAAATGCAGTAAAGTTCGGCATGTACTGTGTGTAATCAGAAACTGCTACAACACCGCCACCTGCAACATACTGATCTTCGCTGTAAACTTTTGGAATGATGTAAGTTGATGAACCTGAGTTGATTGCAAGGTTAATCTTCTGGTTGTAGTCACCGCTGTCATAAGAAGTGATGTCGAGATCAACGTTTGTGATGTCCTTAATCTTCTTGAAAACACCCTCTGTCTTCCATGTGTCAACCATCGGATACCATGATGCATCGCTGAAAGAAATTGAATAAGTTACAGGTGTGTCAGAATGGAAAGCCTGATTTACTCCAAACTGATAGTCAAGTGCAACTGGTTCTGCTGATTTTTCAGCTTTTTTGTCGTTTCCTTTTCCACCGCAGCTTGCAAGCAACAGTACACCGGCAACCAGCAATGAAATTCCTAAACTCCTTTTCATTATAAACCTCCTGAGTTTATATACTCATTAAACCTATATATATTTCCGGGACAAGCCCCGGACAATAACCGCTACTCTTTTACGCCACCGAGCATCATGCCCTGAACGTAATACTTTTGAATTACAGGATAAATACAGATGATTGGGAGCGTCATCAATACCATGGAACATGACTTGATGTTTGCCGCAATCTGCATTTTCTCCGCACTTACTTCTCCAGGATCTGCACTTGTTGAGGCACCGTTAATGATAGTCCTCAGGTAATATGCCACAGGCCACATGTCCTTTTTGTCCAGATAGAGGAAGGAGTTGTACCAGTTGTTCCAGTAGTTTACCGCGTTGAACAGAATCATGGTCGCGATAATCGGCATTGAAAGAGGAAGCACGATGCGTACCAAAGTTCCAAACGGCGTCAGACCGTCTATCTCTCCGGCTTCCTCCAAATCTTTGGGAACGTTCCGGAAGAAAGAGCGCATCAAGATGATGTAGTATGTGCTCAATAACGAAGGAATGATAAATCCAGCAATCTTGTTTACCAGCCCCAGACGCTGCATCAAGATGTAAGTCGGAATCAAACCGCCACCGAAGTACATTGTAAAGATGATGAACTTGAGCAGGAATTTGCTTCCAAAAAGCTTGTCCTTGGAAAGCGGATATGCAATAAGGCAGCTGAACACCATCGAGGCAACCGTTCCGATTACAGTATAAATGACCGTGTTGCCGTAACTGTGTACGAACTCACCTTTTTTGAAAACAGAAACATATGTTGCAATATTAAAGTGCACCGGCAGTATCGTTACCTTGCCCTGCATGATTGCTTCCTCAGAAGAAAATGACTGTGCCACAAGATACAGGAAAGGATACAGCGTAACGACACAAACAAACAGCATGATCAGAAAATTGAAAAAACGGAATATCTTATATCCAACTGAATCACGGACACGCAAACCAGACGCAATTTGATTACTCATATTCTTTTCCTCCTTGAATTACCACAATCCGGCGCCAGTGACTTTCTTTGACATCTTGTTGGCAAATGTAAGCAGAATCAAATTCAAAACGCCCTCAAAAAGGCTTACAGCCGTGGCATAACTGTAGTTGCCCGAACCAAGACCCAAACGGAATACGAAGGTTGAGATGATGTCGGCAGTTTCATAAGTCATCGGGTTGTACAAAAGGAAGACCTTTTCGAATGCGGCTCCCGAACCAATAAGGCTACCGATGTCAAGAATCAGGAGTGTGGTAATCGTAGGCATGATGCTTGGAATCGTAATGTGGATTACCCTCTGGAAGTGATTTGCACCGTCAACTTCCGCAGCCTCATACAGCGAAGGATCTATTCCCGATATGGCGGCAAGATAGAGGATTGTACCCCAACCCAAACTCTGCCAGATACCCGAGATTACGAATATTGGAACGAACCATTCCGGACTTGATATGAATGAGACAGGCTCCATCCCGAACATCTTAAGCATGGCATTTATCGGACCAGTTGTGGACACAAGCTCACGAATCATACCAGTAACGATGACCATGGAAATGAAGTGCGGCAGATAGGATATTGTCTGCACGAACTTCTTTGCATGGCGGCTTCTGATTTCGTTAAGCAGCAGGGCAAACAGAAGCGTAAGGGGGAACCTGAACAAAAGATATGTGATGTTCAGTACAAGAGTATTCTTAAAGGCCCTCCAGAAAGTCTTGTCGCCGATAAACTGCTTGAAGTATTTTAATCCGCTCCACTCGTCACCGAAAATACTGTGGCCTGCACGGTAACGTCGGAATGCGATAATATTTCCAAGCATGGGAACGTATCTGATTACGATGTAATAGATGACAGGAACCAAAAGCATGGCATAATACTGCCAGTTTTTCTTCATGTACTTTGAAAACCCAGTTTTACTAACCATAATGAACATGACTCCGCTTTTTTGGAATATCAAACAATACTAGTATACTAGTATCCTACAAACCTAGTATCCCATCAAAAATAAGAATTGTCAAGGAAAAAATTCGAATTTTGACAAAGAATTTAAAAAATTTTCAACTTCCATGCTAGTTGACAATACAGAAATTCAAGTTTATTCTTTATGCATGAAGATAATGAAAAAAAATGATGGGGAAACAAACCATGACTACGCGCTGAGGGTCATCAAGGAAAACATAGAGAATCTGGAACTCAAACCCGGCAGCATGATTAGCGAACAGGAAATTGCAAGCAACCTTTCGATTTCAAGAACTCCGGTGCACGAGGCATTGCAGGAGCTGGCCAAAACAAAGATAGTGGAAATCCTGCCGCAGAGGGGAAGCCTTGTGAGCCTTATAGACATGCAGCTTGTTGACGAGGCATGCTTTATCCGTGCAAACATAGAGTCGGCGGTTACAGAACTGGCTTGTGAAATGGCAACGCAAAAAGACATCGACGCACTTGAGGAAAACATAGTCCTTCAGGAATTTTATTATAAAAAAGAAAACTTTGAGAAATTCATGGAATTTGACAATGCATTCCACAGGTCAATGTATCAGATTACGGGCAGGATGCTTTGCTATTATACGGTCCAGTTGATGAACATCCACCACAACCGTTTCCGCACGCTGGGCCTGCACAGTTCAAATGCCCCAAGAATCATTACCGAACACCATGCCATACTTGATGCCATAAAGAAAAAGAACGTGAAAAAGACAAGGGAGGAATTTCTTCACCACATAAACAGGGTCCATATTGACGCTACGGAAATCCAGCAGAAGTATCCGGCTTACTTCAAGTAAAATGCAGGTGCTAATAGTTTTCCTTTAGTTCAAAACCATAGTACTCGTGTCCTGGATACACAAGTGTGTCCGGTGGCAGCTTTTTATACAGCCTCTCAAGACTATCCTGTATCTGTGACTCACTTCCACCCGGCATGTCCGTCCTTCCCCATGAATGGTAGAACACGGTGTCTCCCGCGATAAGGAGCTTTTCGTCCGCATTGTAAAGGCATACGCTTCCAGGTGTGTGTCCCGGAGTTGAAATGACGTTCCACTTGTTCAAGGCGGCAAGGGTCTTTGGGGAAAGCTTGTTCAGCTTATACATGCCCAGGGTCTTTCCGTCGCACAAAAAGTCATCGGCTTCCGGCAAATCGGAGCATGCCGGCAAAAACGACCTGAACCCGAAATATGTGAGAGCCTTTCCCTGAACAACATGACTGTCATGTCCAATGCACTGTGAATCTGCTTCATGGATGAGCACAGGAATGTCCGGCCAGCGTTTTTTCATCGTCTTTAATCCGGAAACGTGGTCAAAATGTCCGTGGGTAAGAATCAGCGCGACAGGCTCAAGATGCCTTTGGTCAAGAAAATCTGTGAGTATGTTTTCGTCCCCAAACTCGGGGCAGCAGGCGGGATCTGTTATAAATACGAAGGAACCGTCCAGATGAACAACACAAGAGTTCACCCGCAACGGTCCCGTAAAGACTACATCTATCACTTAGTTTGAATTTCCGAAGCGTGACTTAACCTGACCGTCATCGGTTGTCTCAAAGAACGGCTGGATGTTTTCGTCATTTGCTGTTCCTGAAGAAACTGATGTCTGGCGTGCGGCAAATTCACTCTGCTCGGCGGCAATTTTTTCCATTTCGTTGTTTACGGAAGTATCTGCATGAGCAGTGTTTGTTACATTTGAAGGAATTGTATCATCACTGTATCCTGACTGAGAATCCTGTGAGCTTCCCTCGTATGATTTTGATTCAGATGATGAATTTGAATCTTCTGCACTTTCATCTGATTTTCTTGAATAGCTTACAGAAAGCTTTCTTCCGCGGTAGTCGTATCCGTTGAGTGCGGCAATTGTCTTTTCGCAGTCTTCGGTGTAAAGCTGGACGAATGAGTAGCTTGTGAACACACGGATTTCTCCAACACGCTCACGGTCGAGTCCTGCTACGCTTACCAAGAGTCCCAAAAGGTCGCGTGGGAAAACACGGCGGTTTCTTCCGATGCCGACAAAAATCGTTGTGGCCATGGAAGGATCTATCTGTACGCGTGGTGTATGAGGATGATCATCACGTTCAATTCTATCGGTCCTTTCGATTCTTTCCCTGCGGTCTGTCCTGTCGTTTCTGTCGCGGGAAGCAAAACGGTCGTTTCTGTCATTGCGGTCACGTCCAAAACGGCGGCCACCAGAAGCAAGCTTCAGCAGATAGGCGCATACATACTTTCTCTTTGAAAAAGGAACGTTTTTCTTGTACAATTTTGCAATGTCATTGAGAGCCTCGATTTCTGCAACAGAAGACCCTTCAACATTTTTTAATGCATCCACCAAAAAAGATGCAATCTGATTTTCGTTTACGGCGTGATTATTATAAGCCATATCATAACTCCTTAAAATGAAGATAAATCTGCAACATAGCCCGGACCTATTTTTTCGAAACCATTTTCATCCAGCAAAGGCTTCATCGTCTCGGACACAGAAGTGGTTGCAATCACAACCCGGCTGACTCCCTGCTCTTTAAGAAAGGTCATGCTTTTATTAAGCAAACTTTTACCTATACCCAGCCCTCGGGAATCGCGGTTGACAAAGAAATACAAAATCTCTGCGGTTTTCTTTGTCGGGGACATACAAAAGTCGGTAAGCAGACAGCCTGCAAAATCATCGGAAAGTGTTCTGCACACAAATCCGGATTTCTTACAGTTTTCTGACACACGGGCATCACGCTTGAATAAAGAAGACAATGCATTGCCCAAATCATCATCATACTGAACTGCCAACTCTCTGGCATATTCTTCTGCCATTTGATTAAACCCGCGCTCAACATCATTCCCGTCCCTTGAGGAATCATATTCACTAAACACAAAGTCATTTTGAACTATATCGCCTGTATCGAATTCATTGAATTCATTTTCTTCCAGACGTTCAAGTTTCCAAGACTCACGCAGGTCATTGTACCATGCTCGAACCTTTTCCTTCATTTTTTCATCTTTGAACAAATGCCATTTTCGTTCGACTTCCGGATACATTTTTAGTACATTTTTAAAATTCCTGAATACCCCCCTTCCGCCTGAGATAGCCTGCCTTAAATCCTTGCGGGCATCCGGCGCGTGCAAATCGTTTGTAAACTCCTCCATCAATCCGTAGCCGTCGTCACTAGTCCACAACGGCAGCGAATAAAAATCTTCCCCACGATTTTCGCCTTCTTCAACAATCACTTCGTGCATCATCTCTTCGGATGCTATCTGACCACCAGCGGAATCCACATACCAGGATCCGCCCTGGTCCTCCATGGAAAAAATGATGTCACCCAACAATTCGTCAGTAAGGTCAAAAGTCATAAGGATAAAAGCCTATTTTAATTCAGAACGCTTGGTAATGACCTTGCTTACGAGTCCGTAGGTAACGGCTTCTTCCGCATTGAGCCAGTAGTCGCGGTCTGTATCGGCGGATACCTTTTTCAGATCGGTGCCGGTTTCTTCGGAAATAATCTCGTTGATCTTGGCCTTGGTCTTTTCGATTTCCGCAGCATGAATCTCGATGTCGGTTGCCACACCCTTCATGCCTGATGACGGCTGGTGAATGAGGTAATGGCTGTGTGGAAGGCTTAAACGGCGTTCCTTTGGTGAAGCAAGAAGTATCAATGCGGCCGCACTTGCAACAAGTCCCCATCCTATGGTATAGACCGGTGCATTTATAAAGCGGATTGTGTCAAAAATTGCGAATCCTGCGTCAACATCACCACCCGGGCTGTCTATAAAGACATAAATCGGCTCATCATTTTCGGCTTCCAGAATCAAAAGCTGGCGGACGATTTTTTCGGCATTTTCTTCGTTTATTTCTCCGCTGAGCAAAATCTGTCTTGTCTTGATGAATTTTTCCATCAGGGGATCAGGAGACTGGTCCTTCTTTCCCTTTTCCTCGTCTTCTTCATCACAGCGAATGTTAGAAATCGAATTTTTCATGAAATCTCCAGGGATATGCAAACAAAAAACGTCTCCCATCCCGTACCTTATAAGAATTACCCTATATTATACTAAATAATTGAAAAATAGTAAAGGTTTATGCAATTCATAATTCATAATTAAAAAAAAACGGCCCGGAAGCTTTTGATTCCAGACCGTCGTATTTTATGGGGTTAACCCAACAGGCTTTATTCCGCTTTCTTGAATTTCCTGGTTACATCAATGTCATGGTAAAGTCACCGTCCCGGCGTGGGGAAATCACACGGATTCGAAACGTCTAACGACGTTTCTTTAAAGATTATGAGATAGGTTCTCCTAGAAATTTATAGCGTAGTTTTAGTTTATTCAACTTTTCCTTTATATCATCTCTATGATAGTCATTAAACCTTGAGAT
This sequence comes from Treponema sp. UBA1233, assembly GCA_002309305.1. Classification (GTDB taxonomy): domain Bacteria; phylum Spirochaetota; class Spirochaetia; order Treponematales; family Treponemataceae; genus Treponema_D. Next base: position 179,574 of record DBWR01000012.1, read on the forward strand.
ATCTTCTCTACCAGAAAGCTCTGTCTGTCTTCCTTCTGGAGAACTTATACAAAGACTGCTCCATATTCCATGTGTATCGGATGCATGAATAATATAAAAATTCCATACACCTTGCTTTACGGTAAAATAACTTTGCTTGCTGAAATCAAGGGCATCTTTTATAGAGGGATAGATGATATTATATTCCTCACACAATTTTAAATATTCAGAAGAGGCATTTTCCCAGTTGTCATAGGAATACACTACGAAATTCTTTCCGCTATTGACCTTAGTTTGAGCAAAAGCTGTTAGATAAAGGGAAGTAAAAAAAGCAAAAATCAATAAAAGTTTTTTCATATAATCCTCCTGATACATTTAAGAGCATCACACGAATTCATAGTGAAATTGCGTAGCAATTTCGAATCCGTGTGACAACTCTTTTTTTACTTCGATGTCATAGTATACACACCGTCCCAGCGGTCAGGGAGGCCGTTTTGCAGGTAGAACATGCACCTCTGCATGAATACTTCGGATGAACGGTCTTCCGGATAGCATTCCAGGGCCTTCTTAAAGAACTGATATGCCTTTTTCAAGTCTTCGGGGTCCTTGGTCATGTCCGGGGTTTCGCTTCCCCTGAGGTACCATTCGATTCCCTTGTTGAAGATTTCGGCGGCTTCCACCTGTTCTGAAGGCAGTTCGCTCTTGAGTCCCAGAATGTTGTATATCGGAACCGGCTGAACCACGTTAACAACCTGTACGCAGTCAAAGCGTCGTCCGACAAGCTCGTCATCGTGAGGCTGTGCTGTGGCTTCCTTCCATGTGCTTTCTGAACACATTATCCATGACTGATAGGCCTTGTTGGTTCCTTCCAGGCGGGATGCAAGGTTTACGTTGTTTCCCATGACGGTATAGTTGAGTTTTCGTGCAGTACCCATGTTACCGACAACCATGTCTCCGGTGTTGATTCCCACGCGGGAGTTCAGGAAGAACGGTTTTCCTGTCTTTACGTTGATCGGAAGCTCCTTTTCGTGCTCCTTGTTGTACTGGGCTTCGGCCTGAAGCATGCGGATACCTGCAACACAGGCGTTCCATGCATGGTTGGGGTCGTCGATTGGAGCACCAAAGAATGACACGATTTCGTCACCGACGTATTTGTCGATTGTTCCGTGTTCCTTCATGATGGCGTCGCTCAAGGCACCAAGATAGTCGTTGAGGTAGGCTACAAGCTTTTCGGCTCCCTTGGCCGCACCACGCATTGCAACCTCATCATCAGAAAGGACGTCTTCCATGGGGAATTTTCCGTCGCGAATGTCCTGATTGTGCTCGCGGACTGACTGTGTGGCAACATTGTTTACCGTTTCCGTAAATCCGGAGAATGTCTTTACGTCGCTGAACAGGGCCGTGATGTGCTTGCTGTCTCCACCGACCTTTGCATTTTCCGGGTGCTTTACGAGCTCGTCTACAATCTCAGGGGCAACATAGGCTCCGAATTTGTCCTGGATGAACTTCTTTTCCTTTGTTGTGCTTATCAAACTGATTGAAGTCATTACGACAAAGGTTACACCCATGGCAATCATAGGTACGGCAGCACCAAAATACGTCTTGGTAATGATGAAAGCGGCAAGAATTCCGCCTACTGCGACAATCAAAACCGCCAGACCAAGAAGCAGCTTGCGTCCGGGAGTCTTAATCTTAAAGCAGATGAATACATAGAAGTAGCAGACAATAAGGGCAATGACGATTGAGATCCACCACGGCGCATCATCCACAAATTCGCGGCTCAAAAGCTGGTTTGCCATTGAAGCGTGAACACCGACATTGGGGTACTTTTCCTGATATGTAATGAGTCCGTAATCCGTCGTACTTGAGGCTGTAGTTCCCACAATGCAGAGGGCATCCTTTAGCTTGGCTCCGACTTCTTCCCTTGACTTCTTGAGGTCGCTCATGAAACTGCGGCATGCCCTGAAATATGTGTCAATCAGATCCAGGGTATCTTCATCACCATCGGCCAATTCAACAAGCTGTTCTTCGTAGCCACCGTTAAGGTACTGTTCTGTTACCTCGTAGAAAAGGTTCAGGTATTCCATGTAGGTTTCAAAAGTGTAGTCCTCGGACTCTCCGTTGTAAAGCTCGTCACGGATGTATTCAACACCATCGTATACGTCAACCGGGGTTTCTTCTTCATCCCACACGTCAAAATATCCGGAATAGTTCATGCTGCGAAGGTTTTGCACCAGATACTTTTCCATAAGGGAAATCCTGTAGATGTCCCATGAAGAAATGCTGTTGTAGTCCACATACTTTTTCTTTGGGAATTTGACCAGGACTGTTCCGTCTTCTGCACGTGGAATTACTATGTCGCGGGTTTCCGTGTCTGAGATTCTGGCATTCTTGAGCGTAATTGAAGAATTGCTTATGACAACCTGGGGATCTCCGTAATGATGGAGTATTGGAACAAAGACAAGCTGTCCGTAATAGCGTCCCCTGAATTTTGTGACCAGATTCAAGCGGCGCAAATATCCGTCTGAGTCGGGGTCTGCGTTTACAAAGCCTGCTGAAGCGGAATGCTTGATGAGCAGATCGATTGCGGGCTGAACCGAATAGAATTCGGGAGTAATGGTGTCTCCGTCAGAAACTGCATTGCTTAGTGAAAGATGGTCTTCCAGATATGCCATGTCCACATTGCTCATGTCGTATCCCACCTGCATCCAGAGGGTCAGGTAAGAGTTGTCAAAGAACTTGAGCGAATTGGCCAGATCTATGTCATAGTTTTTTGTTGCCGAAAGGATTGAAGTCTTGAGGCGGTTTTTGACAGACTCATTGTTTTCCAGAACGCCGTAGCACAAATCCTCCGCCTGGGAAAGTTCGGTTGTTCCTTCCGCAAGGGCAGTGATGGCATCCACCACAGCATCATCTATCTGATTAAAGTCCTGATCCACATAGCGCGGCAAATCATCGTTCAAATAGTCCTGATCCACCTGCATAGGGCTGTTGTCCACAAAGCTCAAATCGGAAATGAAGGCTTCCGCCCCAAGTTCCCTCATCGTAATCAGCATGTCTCCGTAGATGTTGCGGGTCAAAGGCCACACGCCTGTCTCGTTAATCAGGTTGTCGTCAATATTTACAAGCAGCACCTCCCGGTTTTCCTCCAGAGGGGGAAGCGCCCGCATGAACAAGTCGTTGATTTTGCTGTCCATCTTGGTCAAAAGAAGGAGGGAACATGCCCCCACCACCAGAATCGGGAGCAGCAGGTTGAACACGGCTCCAAGTATTTTCTTGTTGTTTTTCATCATCCTCGCCTTTAAAATACACAAAAAATCCTGCGGAACAGAAGGAATTCCCCCTGCCCTACAGGATTTGACCCAAAGAGGGTTCAAAAAGTATAAAGATAAACCAAAGGGCTTATTTTACTTCTTCGACTATTGCTTCTACAGTAGCCTCTTCGTTTCCGCCCCAATCAAAATCTTCGCTTTTGACATCACCAGCACGTGAAGAAGCAGTGCTTACGCTTGATTTTCCACTGGCTTTTCCACCTACAGTATTGGCTACAGGGCCATTGGCAGCACCGGCTGGCAGGAATTTTTCAAGAGCACCCTTTTTGATTCCGGCAATCTTAACGTCCTTTCCATTTACTGTAATGACAATGTTGGAACTCAATCCAATATCAACAAGAGTAGATGCTGTAATCGTCTGTCCTGCCTTAATTTCAGACATAGTTCCAGGAGCAGACTCGTACTTAACTTTTCCCTTCACTGATTTAACTACAAAAGAACCTTCAGCGAACACAAAACTTGCAGAAAGAAGCGCTACCAAGATATAAGCCAATCCTCTTTTCATAAAAACCTCCGTGGATGCCCTTTTTTTTCATTGCATCCTTCATTTAATAGTATAACCATTTTTTTACAAAAAACAACCTTTTTGGAGATTTTTTGTAAATTTTTTCACTTTTTTTTTGTTATCCAACAGAAGGGGTGTCCATTAAGTACTGTCATTCCGGACTTGATCCGGAATCTCAACGCCATAAAAGGTGTAGATGCTGAATCAAGTTCAGCATGACGGTACTTTTTAGACAGCTCCGACAGTTAGTTTACCTTTCTTTTGCGTAGGAACACAGCCAAAAATCCCAGCGCACCCAGCGAAATCAGGGCAAGGACCAGCGCAACCCACCGTCCTCCGGAAGCCTGAACCTGAGATCCGTATACATCGGTACCGGAAAGCACCTTTTCCACAGAATCGAATTCAGGCGCATAATTGACCGCCAGACTTTGATTTTCCAGATTTTCCTCTTCTGCTACAGGACCGTTTGGAGCCTTCCAAGCAAGACTCTCTGTATCCTGTATTTGTGCCGCAGAAGCTTCATCTATATAACCAAGATCCGCATCAAAGATTACAGGTTTTTCACCAATACCTTGAGTTTCCACCATGTTTTTGCCTATGTTGAACGAAATCGGCTCACCGGCAAATTCCTGCAGCGGCTGTACGGATGTTCCAAAGTAATCGGCAAAGTCCACGTTTCTGACTGCCACAGGAGCAAACTCAGGACCTGCCATATCACCGTGAGTCTCGGAGTCCGCACGACTAAAGCGCCTGAATCCCGACATCATGGAGAAGGACACAAACGATGAAGGCGTAACAGCATCATTTATCTTGATTGCCGTTGGATTCTGCAATTCCGAACCATTCAAGGTGAATTCAATGGAACCGTCGTCGCTCAAGTATCCATTATCGTTAAAGCTTATAGATCCTGAGTTATATGTACCGTTGGCATCATATGTTCCGCTCGGGCTCTTAAATTTGCAATTACCGTTAAGCCCTGTTACGTTACCGGCTCCAGAAACCGTGATTTTTTTAACAGGGAAATTGGCTCCAGAAATCTTTATTACCAAAGAAGTTCCATTATTTCTGTAGCTTGCGCTAAATGAACGACTTGCAGGTGCAGGTACAGAAGCCCACCATCCGTGACTTCCGTTCTTTATAGCCGCTGACTCATAACTGCCGGAACTAGCCTGTGTAATATTACCAATCTTATCTTTTAACAGCAGCATGAAGTTGGTGTTGTAATGAGCAGTATCGGGCAGTGCCACAGTAATGGGAGATTCTGTTATTGGCAACCATGATGGTTCACCACCGTCATAATTATAATTGCCCTCTTTTGAAACAATGGCATAAAATGCAGGACCAGAACCAGCGTCTGTAATCGTTGCTTTATCTGTAATCGTTGCTTTAATCGTAGCACCTGATGTAAAGGTATTTACTGAAGCACCACCGTCAACTTTTGCTACGGTTATAGAAGGCAATTGCGTTATGTTAAACGTCGGGGCCTCAACATCATTCTTTAACGTGATGGTATATGCCGGGCTTGCATTACCAACCTTATCAATGGCGTAAATCGGTTTTTGCGTACTGTTACCCAAAGTTGAAGTGTATATGGTAATGGTATTATCTGGAGTACCGGTCGCGGAATCTGCATATCCGGCCAATCCACTTCCTCCGTCAACATCTGCTGAACCTGCAGGCGTCAGGGTGAGGACGCTTGTTGAGTTTTTGTTGTAGTAGATTGTAGTTCCATCCTGATAAATGGTTCCACCTGTAGCCGTTGCCGTTACGGATGTTGGTGCACTTGGAGCATCGTTGTCCTGAATCAGTTTGCCTGAATCAAAGGTATAAGATTCTGTTTTTCCATTCTCAACATTGTCGTAAACCGAATCTGGCGGAATCACAAGGGCTTTGCTGGTTGAGTTGTAATATGTGGAGTCAAGTGAGATTTTCTTTCCTGTCTGCCATGAAGAGCCACTCAAACCTGAGCCACCTTCGGTAATGGTCAGAGTAACTTCCGGGCTTCCCTTAAAGTATTTGTTAGTACCTGAAGTATACAGACTGGTTCCGTAGTCCACAGTCACAGTCGGCTTCGAATTATCCAGTACAAGTGACAGTGCATATCCCGTGCTGACGTTTCCTACCTTGTCAAAGGCATAGACTGTTAACGATGAACCGATGCTTGTAAGGCTAATCGAAGTTTGTGGCGTTCCAGTTGAAGAAGTGGAATATCCTGCAATTCCACTTCCGTTTGTACCATCACTTGCAGTTGGAGTAATGGTAAGGTTTGTTGCAGAATCGTTGTAGTAGATGGTATTTGTAGAAGAATCAAAGTAAACCTTTCCATTTGAAGTTACCGTCACCCCAGAGATTGTCGGGACATCTTCATCCTTGTACAGCTTTCCGGAATCAAGAGTATACGTATCAGTCTTTCCGTTTCCGACATTATCATAAATCTTGTTGTTTCCAATCGTTAATGAGTGTGTTGTATCATAGTAATAGGCAGAAAGAGAAACTGTATCATTGTTTTGCAATGAGCCGCTTGCAATGCCTGAACTTGGGCTTGGGTCAATTATTCTGAGTTTTGCCTGAGCGGAAGTTCCTGTGAAATAGATTTTACCCGTTGCTGTATCTGTATACATGCCAGTGCCTGTGTATGCGGCAATGGAAACAGTTGGCTTTACGGAATCTTTGACAAGTGTTATTGCATACCCATCGCTTTCGTTTCCAACACCATCCTTTGCCTTGATTGTGATGCTGGTAGAATTTCCAAGACCGGATGTTGTGATTTTAATCTTGGTGGTTTTATATCCTGTCACAGCAGATGCGGTCGCCCCCGTCACGTTAAATCCGTTAAGGCCGCTGCCAGAATCCGATTGCCCTGAAAGAGTCAGTGTTATGGCAGTTGTAGAATCATCAAAGTAAACGGTTGTTCCAGAGAGATAAGCCTGTCCGCCGGTGGGATCAACCTCTGTAATTGAGCTTGGAGCATTTGGGCTTGTATTATCCTGCACGGTGTTGGAGATAAGCAGATATTCCGTTGTATTTCCAACATTGTCCTTTACCTTGTTACTTGGAATTTTTATTGTGTGGTTCGTTGGGTTGTAATAGGTGGTATCCGTCATTGATATGGCTACTCCATTCTGCAAGGAGCCGGTGCCAGAAGGAATTCCAGATCCAGAACCATCATTAATGCTGAGGTATATTTTTGCAGTGTTGTCCTTAAAGTAAAGGGTTCCTCCCAAATCGAAACAATTTTCAGTATGGTCGATTGTAACTTCCGGTGGAGTATTATCCTGCTCAAATGTCTTGCTGTTGTATGTAAGCAAACGAGCATTATCACTTCCATTTCCCAGAGCATCATAAATATTTCCACTGGCAATACTCAGACTACCTGAAGTAAGGTGTCCATAAAGTGAGATTTCCTTATTATTCTGCCAGCTTGAACTTGAAAGTCCAACACCAGAATCAGTTATAGAAAGTTTTGCCTTTGTAGCGTCATCCTTAAAGTAGACCTTGCTGGTACCTATGTAGTATGAACCGCCTGTAAAGCTGTTTATAGAGACAGTCGGTGCAACGGTATCCTTGTACACCTTGAAGTAAAGTGAGGAAACGTTGCTCCCCTTGTCCACTACAGAGAACGACATAAGGGTTCCAGAAGGAGAAATTCCAGAAATATCAAAGAATCCAGATGACCAGTTTGATTCATCCGCAGCAAATGTAGGTTCAGTTTCCGTGCCATCTATGGAGTACTTGAATTTTATGATGTCATCTGAGCTAGTCCACATCATTATTGGCACAGTATCAGTAGTTACATAGACTTCCATCGGGTCTGTCGCGGTCTTTCCGTGTGACATAGACCACTCATAATTGGAGTATGACGGATCATTCATCCTGCTTATCGTGTATGTTGTATTGGAGTTATTCCTGAACCTGGTTTTGTGATCAGTTGAATAATCAGCTCCCTTCCATAAAAGACGTTTGGAAGAATCATAGTCTGTGCCTTCCTTGAGCATTCCTACCTCAAGATATGGCGGCGTAGCGTCAACCTCGGTAACAATGTATGCCGTCATGTCGATTCCTACAGCATCATAGACATAGAAATAGGCATTGGGAGTTGATGACTTGTAGAATGATTCCGGAAGCTCAAGGTACGGACCGTTTTCATCGGACTTGGCAAGAGCGATGTCGTTATGACCTTCACCACCACTGCTGGATCCACCCATAGCACATCCATAGATAGGTGCACCGTTTGTTGTAGCAAGGGTAAACCATTCCGTCGGGAAATAAACCTTTTTGGTTCCGCTTGCATTGGCAGGCATAACAAGACGGTATTTTGGATCACCGGAACTACCGTTTGTTAATCCGAATTCTTCAAGATAATATTGGCCAGCCACCATTATATTTCTACTAGTGGCACTTGAACTTCTCCACGGCCATTCACTGCTACCATGGTTACTTGCATTCAACCACTTGCAGTTAGACATTCTTGTGGTGGTAACGTTTCCGGCCTGGTCGGCAACATGCAGGTAAAGATATTTTGCATCCTCTGATGCCAGAGGAAGAACATCAGGTATCTTTACGTCTACTTTGCCGGAGTCCACTTCTTGCCAGGTTACACCGTCAGGAACACTAGTCTCTGAGGCACTCTCGCTAGCCGACCATGCAAACTTATACAGGGCTGCAACGGAGCTTGCCGTTATGTCCAGGTCAAAATATTGTCTTTTTGAACTTCCGCTACGAACTCCAGTTCCTGGAGGATCATTCCTAGCTCCATTTCTAAGACCTTTATCATCCCAGCTATAGACACGTACAACATCCGTAGTACCAGTTGTATCAACATAAGCCTGAAGTCCGTTGTTCCTAGGCACCAGAGTTGTGATGTTAACAGCTGTAATGTTGGCTGGATTGGAGACAGATCCGGTGCGGACTGTTATAGTCGGCTTTGTGGCACAGTATTTAATGGTCATGGTCTTCTGGTTTGAAGCCGTTGCATCAAGCTGTCTTGCTGTATCATAGAAACTAGCCTTAACCGTCTTCTCACCGTCTGAAGCAGTGTTAGAGAGCTTTGCATATCTTATGGTAAGAGGCGTATTCTGACTTACGCTTGCAGGAATCCTCAATACGGCTGTATTTCCGTTTACAATATAGAAGCCGCCTTCCGAAGTATCACCTGCTGGAACTGTATTAGCAAAATCACACTCTTCAACAGATGACTTGGTACCAAGGTATTTCAAAGTATAATATGCATTGGCATAGCCGTTGAAGCTTACACTTGTATTCTGGCAGAATTCTATCTCCGTTTGGGGAGTAAAGATCGCCCCGTCAAGTACTATCTTTCTTAAACCGGAGCATGTCGTCACTTTATCGTTTCCAGCATATTCGTTGACGTGGAACACCATGTTGACATAAGGTGTCTTGGTGTAACCAGAAGCAGCCGGAATGCCTTCTGTAGCAACAAAGGCATTTGAAGCGTTGAGGTGTTTTCCTGAGTCAGAAATTGAACATGCAGTTGAAACTTGTGGTGAATACTGGTCCTCAATAATACCCGCCATTGATTTTCCAATAACCTTGTCGGAAGAACCAAAAGTACTTTCGTTGACTGCAAAATCATAAAGCCTTATACCAACCGCAGCCGCACACTCATTCTTATAGCTTGGATCTGCAATCTCAAGGCCGGTTATCTTAAGAAGAACTCCAGTGCCGGTTATTTTTTCATTCTGTGGTATTGTCAGAATGTATGCAGATTCGCTATCAACATAACCGGTAGACAACGAGCATGTTACCTGTGAGTAAGTGAGACCGTTGTCTGTAGACTTGTAGAGTTTTGTACCTGATGTAGTTCCAACATTGCGGCAAGAGCTTACACCTGTGGTATACGGATCATACCCTGTGCAGTGGAACAAGGCAACCTTCTGGATTCCAGAGCCGTTTTCGGTAACATCAATATAGAGAGTATTGTTATCGCTGTGTGTCGTGAACGTTCTGTTTGGAGTAAGGGCTGTATTCACAATTCCGTCAAAATATGTTTCATTTACAACAGGCTTTGTGCTGTCGTTGCTGATGGTGATGGTCTTTTCCTCGCTCACGTTTCCGGCATAGTCGTAGAGTGTTACATGCAGGGTATAGTTGCCCTCCGGAATTGATGTGCCGCTCTGAGGATCCTCGCATATCCTTATTCCGCGGATGAAGTAGTAGTTGTATTTTCCATAAGATGCAGGATTTGTCAGGGTAATCGTGTTTCCGTCAGCAGTGTATCCAATGCTGTCTGAAGGACTGCTTGCCATGCTGGTTCCGTTACTGTAGCCAAAATAATCGATGGATGCACATGAATTGCTTATTGTAGAGCCACCCGGCTTTGTAACTTCAATCTCTATCTTATTTATTCCCGAGCCTGTTGTTGATGTGGCTTCCGTTACGGGTATCACAAGATACTGGTTTGTAACTACAGCCTGATTGATGATGCCGGTTGTTCCAGTTCCATACAGAGTCCACTTCATGTTTTCTGTTCCGCGTCCAATCACCGGAGACACCGTATCGTAAATGAGGGTCGTGCTGGTGGCGGGGCTTTCCCAACCGGAAAGGAACTCGTATTTTACGGTAAGAGTATTTGACCCCTCAACTGGATTTACAAGAGTAAGGTTATTGATTATCAGGGCCGGAGAAGTTCCTGTAAACGGATAATTAAACACTATGTTTCCGTCGCCGTCTACCGTTTTGGGAAGAGTAACAGTTGTCGATACCGTCGTTGTATCGGTTGCCGTTGCACCGGTAAGCTTTATCTTCTTTATTCCGCTTGCATCGATGCTCGGAAGTGTCAGTATAGCTCTTGCCAGATTTGTAGAATTTGCATAGCCATAAGGATATGTATCAGCTGCCCCACCCTTTACCGTGAATGAAGACGGAGCGGAAGCGTTCCTGTTTGAGGAATCCATATAGACGTAGGCATAGTTAACTGCTGTTGCATCACTTTCATAGTTAAGGTTGTTTTTAGTAGCCGACAGGGTGGCATAGTCATTTATAAGTACCGTTACGGCCGCCGAAGACGAAGAATAAGTTCCCAGAGATACATTGCTTATTTCCACAGTAAACGGATTTCCTGAAACATCCCTTGCAGTTCGTGGAGATGTGAACGTAACTGTGTTTGTACTCGTGGTGATGCTATTTGGTGCGCTTATGGTTGAACCGTCGCTCTTCTTGAGGGTTACGGTACTCTGAGTTGTAAAGGCTGCATTGCCAGATAAGGTCAGCGTATAAAGGCCGGACACTTCTTCCTTGACCTTGACCTGAACGGTTGCCTTGACCGGGTTTCCGGAAGTATCATAGGAATCCTTGTTAAGGTAGAGTTTTGGAGATGTGTCAGTTGAAGAAGCCTGGAACTTTACAGAATCCTTGATGTACATCTTTTGAATTACAGGAGCCGCAGAGTCCACGGAGATGGTGATTTCCTTTACATCAGCAACATTAAGGGCCGCATCGTAGAGTTTAACCTTGAGCTTATAGTCGCCGTCCTCAAGGTCACTCAGGTTATCTGCAATCCTGAGGTTTTTCAAATAAAGGGTTGAATAGGAACCTGACGTTATCGGAGTGTTCAAAAGAAGTTCCTTTTTGTCAGTGTCTGTCGTAAATGCCTGATTGTAATCTGATCCGGAATTTGACCTTGCATACACTTCGAATGCATAGCTGCCAGTTGAACCGAAGACTTCTTCGTATGCCGAGGCACCAGAGCCGGCTGGAGGTTCGACTTCAACCGTCACCTTCTTGATTCCGGATGTAACTTCGGTAAACGGAATGGCAAGGGTATGGGTGTTAAGGATATTGTTTCCCGTAAATCCCTTTTGCGTATTAGTACCATTAATAACCCAATCCAAAGTACCGGTCACAGGTTTTGTTCCGTCGTATTTGACGGCTTGAAGACCAGCATTATCAGTAACGTTACCCTCATTATCCCTATACAAGCCAGAAACGTTACCCACATCATCCCTGAACAGGACATAGACACCAACTGTTCCCTCTGAAATACTATCCGGGTTAATTGTAGTCATGTTATTGAGTATCTGTGGTGCATCCGTTATCTCATACCACTTGGAATCATTCCATGCATTGGCAGCAGTCTTCATCTCGGTATCCCAGGTAGAAGCAGAATTTTTGTCACCCACATGGAAAGCCCACCAAACCTTATCAGATCTGAACCTACTGTTATAATTCGGCAAGTCATGAATTGTCACTCCGCTCTTTTGCTTGACCTGAATGTTAGACAGTCCTGCGGCGTTATACCAGCCATAGGGGGCGTAAGCCGCATTTTCAGCCGTGATGTCATCCTTGTTAGCGGGATCAGGAGCCATTGTATCCCTTATGAAGTAAATGTACTTGGACTCCTTCTGAGAAACAGTTCCCTGAACACTGTGCTCAGGATTAGCATTTGAAGCAGTATTAGCGGTTTTGTCCACACCCCATACAACAAGTTGATATATTCCATCGTCGTAACGATTTGGATCGGAAATATCAACATCGAATGTATAGCCACCTGGACTTGAAAGCACAGCTTTCGGATTCTTACCCTCTGTCGTATTACGGGCTGGAACATATGTTTGACTGTAAATAGGATAGGAATTGATTGCTCCACTCAAATTCATCGGGGTTAGTACTGTGCCGCTTGGATTCTGAACGCGTATTAATCCAAACTTAACCTGGCTTACATTGGTTTCCAGAGGCGAATCCCCGGTTTTTGTTATATCAGTTATAAGGGCCCGGATATTAAGAGTTTTTCCAACACGTGTCAAATCAGATGTAAAATCGGCAGGGAGAGGGTTTTCTTCAAGTGTAGTTGTTCCAACTTCAAGTTTTTGAACCTTTGGAGGTATACTGTCAATTTCATTATCGCAATAGAATACAAATTCATAATCATCAGCCATTTTATATTCTTTAGTGCCAATGACGGATTGAACATCACGACCTATAGTAACCCTTATTCCCAAATCTGATGGAAACACTGTAGGATCACTTGCATCTCCAGAACTCGGTAATGTAAGAGTTAAAGTCCTTCCGGTAGAAGCAAGCTCCGCATACATATATTTATTTGCAACAGAGTCACCATCCTTTGTCTTAAGATTTACATCTTCTATTTTTTGGGTTTGAAACCATTCTCCATAACTAAGGTAAGTTTCAACAGACATTTTGGTTGTGTTAAATGTAGGATAATTAGTGATTTCTTGACCATCAGGTCCTGTTGTGGTTACATATTCTATCAAATCTGATTCTTTCATCGGACTTGAGAAAACTATTGTAATTCCTGTATTCTTTGAGTTCCCCGTAGAATCCTTATTAGGAGATGTACTTTGAACATAAGGTCTTCTTACACATATAGGCATGATGAAAACATCATTTCTATCGTTTAAAACTTTTGCCGTAGTAACCGGTTCGTATGGATTTTCAAAAACAACCTCATCCTCACCAAGTTCATATTGTGCATAGTTACTTTCATAATCATTCTCATCTTTAAAACTAATGCTGTATGATCCTATCTTTCCGTACTTACTTGTGGAAAAAGCAGCCCACTTGTAAAACCCATAATTGGTGCTGTCTACTGCTGTAACAGAAAAAGGAATATCCACCTTCTGAGTGGTTTCACCATTTGGGGTTGTGGTACCCCATGTAGTTGTCGGGTAACGTACATAGACAGAAATTTTTTCGGCGTTGGCGTATTTTACTTCATCTGCAACCGTGTCAAAAAAGTGGTTGCCGCTCATCCATGAGTCACATGCTGTAAGTCCACATACCAAAATAATAATAATTGCCGTTAAAAGTCCGCCAAATCGTTTTTTCATACCGTTACCCCCTTCTTTTCCAAAGAGTCCTTGTCTTCTTCGTCATCGTCGTCATCATCACGCTTCCAGAATACAATCAGGATGATGACAAACAGTCCCAACAGTCCGGTTCCACCAGCCACATAGGGCCATACAACATTCTTCTTTGCGCTTTCTTCCTGAACCGGAGCGTTTTCTTCAACTTTTGTTTCTGTATTTGTATTTTCCTGAACCTGGGCAACAGGCTCAACTTTTTCTTCGACTGGAGCTTCCTCCGCTGTTCCGGCGGCAAGCTTTTTGCGGGCATCCTCACTCTTGGCAAGGAGTCCCTTCTTCTTTGACTGTTCCGCCTTTTCTTCAACAGACTTCACGCTCTGCTCACGGATTTTGTCCACGATGCTTACGTGCTGAATTTCTTCCAGAGTCTCATCAGAAAGGTATGAGAACAGAACTGAATCATCTTTATTATTATATGCTATTTTATCCCAATTTTCCAGTGCATACTGGGCATCTTTCTTTTCCTGTTCGGCCCTGCGCTCCGCTTCCTTTTCCATGGCAATTGCTTCTGCCGTATCATCGGAAAGCAGTCCGAGATTGTCATTGTAAAGGTAGGACTTGTCATCTCCGCCACTCATTTCCTCTTCAAAGGTTTTCATTCCCGGAATGATTTTTGCGGTGTAGACTTCTTCAGGAACCCATCCTGATGTGGGTGATTCCGTAAAGCGTGGTGCTGCCCTTTCAGCGGTGGGGATTTCGTTAAGATACGCGATTTCCCTTGAAAAAATGTCTTCCTCTTCCTTTTGTGCCGGCTGAAGTACCGGACCAATGACAGGAGCATTAGATGCTACAGGAGTTTCTGCAACTTCGTCTTCTTCTTTCTGAGCCAAGAGAGACGCAAAGAAGGCTTCTTCCTCGTCCATCTCCCATTCGTCAAGCTGCGGAGCTGGAGTTACGGAAGCTGGAGTTTGTGCAACAGCAGGTTGTGTTACAGTTCCTGCCTGGCTTACTGTTGCAGGGGTTACCACAACGGTGGGCTGAGCAACTGTTCCCGCCTGGCTTACGGTTACCGGTGTCTCCACGATGGTGGGCTGAACCACGGTTCCTGCCTGGCTTACGGTCACTGGTGTTTCCACAATGGTGGGCTGTACTACGGTTCCTGTCTGGGCAACAGTCACTGGGGTTTCCATAACGGTTGTCGGAGTTACTGTTCCCGCCTGTGTTACAGCAACTGGTGTCTCCACAATGGTGGGCTGGGTTACGGCTACTGCAGGTGTCACTGTCGTCGGAGTCTGAACAACGGTCGGTTGAGCTACGGTTGGTGTTGTAGTAACTGTGGCTGCTGGTGTCTGTACTGTTGTCGGCTGCGCTGGGGCTGGTTGTGTCACGGCGACTGCCGGGGTTGGCTGTGTTGTCACCTGGGTCGGTTGAGCGACTGTTGGTGTTGTAGTAACTGTTGCCGCTGGTGTCTCTATTGCTGTTGGCTGCGCTGTGGCTGGTTGTGTCACGGCTACTGCCGGGGTGGTTTGTGTGGTTACCACGGTCGGTTGAGCTACGGTTGGTGTTACGGTAGTCTCGGCCGGTTGTGCTACAGTTGGTGTTGTGGCTACTGTGGCTGTTGGTGTCTGTACTGTTGTCGGCTGCACTGTGGCTGGTTGTGTCACGGCTACTGCCGGGCTTGGCTGTGTGGTTACCACGGTCGGTTGTACTACGGTTGGTGTTG
>DBWR01000013.1 GCA_002309305.1 Treponema sp. UBA1233
AGTTTTATTCCACTGTCGCTTTCAACTTTTATAGAGAATCTTTCCATTTGCGCCGATATTTCCGAAATCAGGTTTATCGACCTTGCAGTTATGATAAATGGAGGTTCATAGCTCATGCTTCAATTATACCACAAATTCGGTGCTTGACCAAGTTCCAAATCCCTTGATTTTTAGCCTATTGTGACGTATTATTGTATCAGCATTCAGTAAAAAAAATTCCACATTCTTAATTCCGAATTCCGAATTCCGAATTCCGAATTAATCCAAAGGGGGCAAAGAAATGGACGACGCTGTTGAGGCTGCAAAAGAAGTTACTGCAGAAGTTGCCGAGACAACCAAAAGCTTTTTACACATTGACGATTTACAGAAATATCTGACATGGCCAAACATGATGAAAATAATCGCAAGCCTTGTGACTATTTTCCTGTTCTTTTTGGTCTATAAACTAATCCGGCATCTGATGAACAAAACGGCTTCAAAAAAATTCCAGCCGCACACAATGGTAATCTTGAACAAGCTGTTACGCTACCTGTTCTTTGTACTTGTTGTAATGTACGTGCTGAGCCTTTTTGGAATCGACTTGTCGGCAGTTTGGGGAGCTGCGGGTATCGCAGGAATTGCCATCGGTTTTGCGGCCCAGACATCTTTCAGCAACCTTATAAGCGGTTTCTTCATCATGGTGGAACGTTCCATGAAAATCGGTGACTACATCGAAGTATCGGGTGTAAGCGGCATCGTGGACAACATCGGCCTGTTGAGCGTTTCAATCCACACTTTGGACAACCAGCTGATACGCATTCCAAACAGCACCATCATCGGAACAAACCTCATAAACTACAGCCACTTTGAAAAACGGCGCTTTGTATTTGACCTGCCCATAAGCTACGACTCTGACATGGACCTGGCTCTGCAGGCGGCAAATGAAGTTGCGGACATCTGCATGAAGGAAGGCATCGTTTTAACCGACCCGGCACCCAAGGCATACTACGACGGATTTGGATCTGCGGTAAACCTTAAGCTTGCCATCTGGTTTGACAGGACAAAACTTTTGGATACAAAGAATGCAATTTACACTACGACGGTAAAAGTATTCAACAAATATGGAATCGTCATTCCGTTTACAAGATACGACATTTCAATTCTGGAAAAACCGGAACCCAAGACCGAACCCAAAAAGCGGATTACAAAAACCAAGTAGACTGGAGGGAGGGAGAGAGATGGAACTCTGGCAGATAATACTGATTGTTGGACTGGGTGTACTACTCATAGTGGGCATTATCATCACGATATTTGCAAACAAATTCATCACGTCCTTTTTCATGCCCAAGACAAAAGCGTGGAATGCTGTTCCATGGCAAAAGAAATCCGCCCCAAAAACAGACAGGGAAAAGGAAATCCAGGAATGCAAGGATTCAACCAGGGAAAAAGCCCAAAAATGGAGGGATTCAAGCACTGTTCAGGACCTGTGGGTAAACTCAAGGGAAGGATACAGGCTCCATGGATTTTTCTATCCTGCAAAAAAAGAAAGCCACAAATATGCACTCTGCATACACGGCTACAGGGGAAACACCGCAAACACCGCTCCTTACGGACTGCACTATGCAGAAATGGGCTTTAATGTGATTCTTACGGAAAACCGTTGCATAGGTCAAAGCGAAGGCAAATTCCTTAGTATGGGATGGAACGAAAAATTCGACGTGCTTGCATGGCTCAACTGCATCACCGAAATGGACAAGGATGCTCAAATCATACTTCACGGAGAAAGCATGGGGGCCGCCATTGTCCTTATGACACTTGGAGAAGCAGTTCCCGAAAACCTGAAGTGTGCCATAGCTGACAGTGCCTTTGACACAGCATTGAATCAATTCAAGCACCTCGGAAAACACAAGTTGCATAAAAAAACAAATATGGGACTTTATATCGGCAAGTTTTTCATCCGCATGAGGCTAGGGTTCAACATAAAAAAAGTGTCATGCATAAAGCAGCTTAAAAAAGCCAAAACGCCGGTTCTTTTGATTCACGGAGGAGCAGACACTCTTGTTCCGACGACGATGCTAACGCCAATCTACAATTCGATTCCGTCACCCAAGGACTGGTTCATTTTTCCCGAGGCAAAGCACTGCCAGTCGATTTTTGCTCACCCACAGACCTACTGGGAAAAAATCCACGAGTTCATCTACAGGACTGCCCCGGAATTGTTATAAGAAGATTACCGGGGTCACCGCCCCGATAAATCACTATCAGTTGGATTCCTCTTCCTCGGCACCTTCATCTTCGTCCAGACCCCAGTCAATTTCACCGAGGGCTTGGAACATACCTTTCAAACCTTTTGCAGTTTCCTTATGAACCTCTTTTGCCGCATCGGTCAATCCGTCAGTCAAGGCTTGTGCGGCATCGGTTAATCCCTGTTCAAGACCGTCCACATCGATTGAATCCACGATTTCATCTGCAGCCTTATCCAATGCCTCGCTCAGTTCATCAGTAGATTCTTCCTTCTTGGAATCCTTCTTTTTATCAGACTTGTCTTTTATTGAATCGAAGACCTCATTCCATTCTTTTGAATTGACGACTTCCTTGCTGACCTTGTTTACATTGTAAGCACATATTGCACATGAAATGAACACTATCGTGCTTATTGCGGCACCGACTATGCCCATTACCAAACCTGCGGTTGCCTTACCATCTTTTCCCTTTTTATTAGCCACAACACCAAATACGATGGCCAAAATACCAAGAATAAGACCTATCCATGCAAACATACCAAAACAAATCAATACAAGCGAAAGGATTCCGCACACCAACGAAGCTACCGCCATACCGTTTGTCTTTTTCTGTTCATCTGCCATTTTCAATGACCTCCTCTTATCAAATCATTTTAGACATTCTTTTAATAAAAGTCAAATCCGTAGAAAATAAAAACCTTGAATCATATTACAAAAAAAAACCGACAAGCATATTGCTCATCGGGTTCATTATGTATTTATTCCCTTGGCTTGACAAATCTCATAGAGAATGTATAATGATAATCGGGCTGGTCAAAAGATCTCGGTCCACCGTAATGGCGTGGGGATCCCGCGCCTTTTTTTATTAAAAAAGTGGAGAATAAAGTCCTTTGTCAGAAAGAATCCTAAGCTGTTTTATCGATGAAGCTGGTGATTTCGGTGATTTCGAAACTCACTCTCCTTTCTATATTGTCTCTTTAATTGCTCATGAACAATCAAATCCCATTAAGTCAGAGATAGATGGCCTTGAGCGTTATTTGACAGCTTTGGGCTACCCGAACCATGCGATACATACAGCCCCATTAATTAGGCGTGAAGGTGACTATAAGTATCTTGACAGGGAAATGCGGCAGAAACTTTTTAATTTATTGTTCAGGTTTGCAAGGAAATGTCCTATTCGCTTTTTTACGGCTAAGGTAAAAAAATCTGAATGCACAGATTCTGATGTTCTTGAGGCAAAGATAACAAAAGAGATAAAAGCTAAATTGAAGAGTTGTTATGAATATTGGAGTGCATTTGAAAAAATCATAATATATTACGATAATGGGCAAAAGCCTTTAAAACGCATCCTTAACATTTTGTTCAATACAATGTTTTCAAATGTAGAGGTTCGTAAAATCAGTCCGGTAGATTATAAATTATTTCAAGTTGCAGATCTCATATGCACGATAGATCATATCAAGGCTAAAATTGATATAGGTCAGTTTTCCAATTCTGAAATGGAATTCTTTACCTCGAGACAAAATTTCAAAAAAAATTATTGGCGTAAACTGAATGATCAAAGATTCTAATTCCATTTTCAATTATGTTGGATGATGGGAAAAACATAAGAATCGGTGTGCCCTCGTTGAATTAAGTTTGGAAGAAACCATCAATTCAGACAAAAAAACCCGACAAGCCTTATTGCTCATCGGGTTCATAAAGACAAGATTTAGTCTTTAGTATTTAATTACTCACCAAGTAATGAGCCCAAGTCTTCAAGGGCTTTAGACAAATCATCCCAATCTCCAGACTCAACTGACTCAGACCACTGCTTCTCCCAGTTTTCTGCGGCCTTCTTTGCCTTCATGGTACAAATGGTGCAAGAAATAGCTACGATTGCGCTGATTGCAAGACCAATGATACCCATAACCATACCGGCTGTGGCCTTTGTGTCTTTTCCAGCCTTGTTAGCCATAACTCCAAGAACTACAGCTACAATACCGAGTACTACACCAGCCCAAGCTCCGACACCGAAGCAAGCTCCAACCAAAGAAAGAATACCACAAACGAGAGCAGCAATAGCCATTCCGCTTGACTTCTTTACTTCATTGTTCTGTTCATCTGCCATTTTAAATGACCTCCTCCATAATATCAAAACACCCGACAAACCTGCCAGAAAATGTTTTATAAAGTAAATTATAACACAAGATTTATAATTTAACAATCATTTTGAACAAAATTTTACAAGTTAATGACAAAATTTTATCAATTAACTCTAAATATGGTTCAATATTCCACCGGCCGCCGCAGCACCGCAACCAATACATGCAACGCAGGCTACCGTAGCCAACAGTCCCCATGCAAGAGCAATGATGCCGCAAACAAGACCAACACTAGCCTGTCTGCTTGATTCTGGATTCTTTTTACCGATGATACCGAAAATGATTGCCAGAATACCACAAATTGAGCCAATCCAGCCCAAACTCAAGGCACTACCACCAACAGCAATAACCAGGGCGATAATACCCAAAATCAAAGATGCAACTCCCATGCACGCCTCCTTATATTTCAAGTCAAAAATCTACAAAAATTTTATTGTTCAGTCAATAGGCAACAATCTATTCCCTGAACACGATAGAATCACGGCGCAAGTCTGAGCAAGGCTTCCACTCCTGCATCGGGCTTCCGTCGGCATCGTTTCCGTTGGGGTCACCTGTCTTTATGAAGTTGCACAGGTAGTTGCACATCTTTCGTGCCACGTCATAATGTTTTCCAACAAACGGCCTCCAGCATTTGGTAAGGGTTTCAAACCAGAACCACAGGTCAACAGAATGGAATTTTCCGGGATTGTCCCAACCGGGTATTCCCACATCAAACTGATAGGTATAAACAGGATTTTTGTCTCCGTTTTTCTGGGTCAGCTCCAGATATTTCTTCAGGCCCAACTCTATTGAATTCACTTTTTCACTTGATCCTGGAGGGGCGAAGGTAAACTCGTCTGTAGTCCAGCCCATCAGCATCGGCACTGACTTTACGGCATTTTTTTCAAATGCTTCGAACACTTCATATTTGATGAATTTTTCATCCCGTACAGGAAGCCATGTTGCAATCGATTTTGCATGTCCACCGTATTCATCCCACTTTTTGCGCAGTTCTTCCGTAGTGAATTTTCTTGCCTCTTCCAGATTTTTTGCCCCGATAAAGTTGAAAAAATCCTCTCCCTTCTTTTCAGCTTCTTCCAGAGTTGCAGGGGTCATAATGTTGTTTCCCGGCATGATGAATATTCCACTGTGGCATACTGCCCTGTTAAAGAGACCGTTTTCCTGTCCGTACAGAATCTGGTTCATGACACTGCCACCGCCCGCCGACTGACCACCGATGGTTATGTTGTCCGGATCTCCGCCAAAAGCCTGAATGTTTTCCTTTACCCACTTGAGCGCCATCCTCTGGTCCAAGAGTCCGAAATTGGCAGGTTCATCAGGATTTTCCGCGGTGATGTCCTTATGGCACATAAAGCCGAACATGTTCAATCTGTATGCAAGGGTAACGACCACAATCTTTCGTCGTGCAATGCGTTCCCCGTCAAATTCCATTTCAGCAGTAAATCCAGTCTGAAAACCGCCCCCATAAATCCAGACATAGACAGGAAGCTTTTCATCCGCCTCATTTGCAGGAGTCCAAACATTAAGGTAAAGGCAGTCCTCGCTCATAGGAATGTCCTTGTCCACCGACCATTCACGACAGTACAAGTCATTAGGATCATAATACGGTGTCGGCTGAACAGAGATGGGAGCAAAATTCCAAGCCTTAAGAGTCCCCTCCCATTTTTCCGCCGGAACAGGAGCATGCCACCTCAACTCCCCCACAGGAGGCTTCGCAAACGGAATCCCCTTAAAAGCCGTAATCCTAGGATCCGCAGCCGGTATCCCTTCAATCTTCCCCAACTTAGTCTGAACAACTCTAAGCATCAGTCTACCTCTTTTTTCATTTAGAATTGATTATTCCATTCTATCACATAATTCCTATATTGCAATGCCAATTATCTTATGAATCCCTTAAAAAAATCCTCTGCAAATGTCTGATGTATGAATCTTTTTATAAAAATGACAGCAAATGTTTGCAGGGGGCTGCATGAATCAACATCAAAACAAAATGTGCGGAATCGGAGGCTGACACGCAACAACATCTGCACAAACGAAGTGCGGAAGCCGTTGTTGTGGGGCAGACTCCGATGGGAGCACATTTTATATTGTTTAATTTTTTATGCTGAAACCCTTTAAACTATTGCAATATTGTTGTAAAATGAATTCATTCAATTTTCTTATTTACAGAGGAATTTTTTTATGGCAATGGTTATTTTAACTTTGAACTGCGGTTCTTCATCTGCAAAATATCAGGTTTACGACTGGGACAACAAGGAAGTTCTGGCAAATGGTGTTGTTGAACGAATTGGAATTGAAGGTTCAGGCATCACCCACAAGGCAAAGGGCAACAAGACAGAAATCAAGAGCCCCTGTCCAACCCACAAGGAGGCCATTGAGCTCATCCTCAAGACAATCACAGACAAGGAAGTCGGCGTAATCGAAGACATGTCCGTAATCAAGTCTGTAGGCCACCGTGTTTTGCATGGAGGCGACAAGTTTACAAAGAGCGTTGTCATTACACCGGAAGTTCTTGAGACATTCCGTTCCGTACAGGATCTGGGACCGCTACACAACCCTGCAAACATCATGGGTATCGAGGCCGCACAAAAGGTCATGCCAAATGTTCCTCAGTGTGCAATCATGGACACAGCATGGCACCAGACAATGCCGGAATCTTCGTTCATGTATGCAATCCCGCGCGAATGGTACACAAAATATTCAGCACGCCGCTACGGCTTCCATGGAACAAGCTTCCTCTACACTGCAAAGAGGGCCTCAGTACTCCTCCACAAAAAGCCTGAGGAAACAAATGTCATCATCTGCCACATCGGTAACGGTGCATCTGTATGTGCAGTGAAAAACGGAAAATGCTATGACACATCAATGGGCATCACCCCTCTTGAAGGCCTTGTCATGGGAACTAGGTCCGGTGATTTGGATCCAGCCCTGCCGTTCTACATCATGCGAAAGACTGGAATGAGTGCCGCCGAGATGGACACTGCATTGAACAAAAAGTGCGGACTTTTGGGAATCACCGAAAAGTATTCCGACCGCCGTGACATCGAGGTTGCAGCCGCTGAGGGAGATCCTCTTGCACGCCTTTCTATAGACATGGAAGTTCAGAGACTCAGGAAATACATCGGTTCATTCATGGCAGAAATCGGACCAGTTGACGCAATCGTCTTTACCGCCGGTGTTGGAGAACGTTCACCAATCATCCGTGGTGCTTCACTTAAAGGACTGGACTTCATGGGCATCAAGATTGACATGCAGAAAAACGAATGGAGCTTTACAGGAAACGCAGAGACATGCATCTCAGCAGACGACAGCAAGGTAAAGGTATTCGTAATCCCGACAGACGAAGAGCTTGTAATGACAGAAGACGCATACGCCCTGATGAAGGGAAACTACGACGTCCACACAAAGTTCACATACAGCTTCCAGAGCCCCGACTACGTAAACAAGGCTCGCGAAGAAGGCCTCAAGAAGGACATCGCAAAGAATCC
>DBWR01000057.1:0-11898 GCA_002309305.1 Treponema sp. UBA1233
TCGTCGGTCTTGCCGGTTTCTTCGTCTGTTTTGGCAGCCTGACTGTCGGTCTTGCCAGTCTTATCGTCGGTCTTACCGGTCTTATCATCGGTCTTGCCGGTCTCTTCGTCTATTTTTCCGTCGTCCTTTTTGTCAGAAGAACTCGGAACTTTTACTGTAGATTTTTCACTGGATTTTGTCTTATCCACCTTTCCCAGCGGAACAACAGTGTTTTCTTCCTGCAAAGAAGAAACTGCCGCACGAGCCGCCTGGTCTGTTGTTTCACATCCAGCGAGCACCAAAGCCAAAGCAGCCAATAGTGCCACAAAATGTCTGTGCTTAATCATTTTTCCTCCAATTTCGTTTGGTCGAAATTATTTCTTTTATAACTTGTCTACGCATACCCGACAACTTATGCCGGACATACAGTAATCTCATTAATATAGAATACTACACATTCTTGTTTACTGCAAGGATTTAATTCATTTTTTTGGTGAATTTTTTAGCGAATTTCTTTTGCCCTAAAGAGGCCTCAGCCCAAAGATTCTGACAGTTCTTCCCATTTGGCGGTGAGTTTTTCTATCTCGGACTCCGTTTTTTCAAGTTCCTGCTGAACAGCCCTGGCTTTTTCTCCGTTTGAGTATACTTCCGGAAGGGACATTTGGGCATGGAGTTCCTTTTGCTTTTCCTCCAGAGCCCCTATTTCCTTTTCCATGCGTTCAACTTCACGCTCAATCTTACGTCGGTCAGAAGCGGCTTTCTTCTGTTCTTCCCATGATTTCTTAGATTCAGACTGAACTTCTTCCTGAACCACAGTCTTTTTGCTGCCTTCCTCTCCACTGCCATAGCTTACGACACCGTCAGCCTCGTCCTGAAGCCTCTGCATGTAATAGCGGTAGTCCCCGGGGAAATTCCTGTACGTACCCGGATGAAGCTCCAGAACCCTTGTGGCAAGATCTTCTATAAAACCGCGGTCATGGCTTACAAAAATTACAGTTCCGCCAAAATCCTTAAGGGCATCTAGCAAAACGTCCTTTGAATGCATGTCCAGATGGTTGGTAGGTTCGTCAAGCACAAGAAGGTTTACAGGCCTCAAAAGAAGCTCAAGAAGCGCAATACGGCTCTTTTCCCCACCGGAAAGCACGTCTATGCTCTTAAAAACGTCATCACCGCGGAACAAAAACGCCCCCAGCATGTCCCGTGCCTTTGGAATAAGCTCCAGAGGGCATTTTGACTCGAGACGGTCCAGAATCGACTCGCTGCCGGTAATCCTTTCCGCAGAATCCTGGGAGAAGTATCCCACGCTGACACCCGCACCAAGCTTTACGTTTCCGGAAAAATCCTTGTCCTGTCCCGCAATAATCCTGAGCAAAGTTGACTTACCCGCACCGTTACGCCCCGCAACAACCAGACGCTCGCCCTTTTCAAGCACAAAATCCAGATTTTTAACCACCGGAGGGTTCTGTCCGTACTGCTTGCATATGTTTTCCAGAGTAAGTACCAGCTGCCCCGAATGAGGTGCCTCGGGAAAGGTAAAATGAATCTTCTTGAGGCTTTCGGGAATCTCTATCCTTACCATTTTGTCAAGCTGCTTTTGTCTGTCCTGAGCCTGGGCCGCCTTTGTAGCCTTGTATCCGAACCGACGGATGAATTCCTCAAGATGATGAATCTCCTCCTGCTGCTGCTCATACGCCGCGATAAGAGATTCAAGCTCAACCTTGCGCACTTCCTCGTAATGGGTAAAATTGCCCGGATAACGCTTTAGGTCGCCGTTAAAAAGCTCGTAGACCTCGTTTATCGTATGGTCAAGGAAATAACGGTCATGGCTTACAAGCAGAAAACCGCCCTTAAAGTCACACAGGAACTGTTCAAGCCAGTTGCGTGCCTCTATGTCAAGATAATTCGTAGGTTCGTCAAGAAGAAGGATGTCCGGACCGCACATCAGGGATTTTGCCAGTGCAATGCGCATCTGCCATCCGCCCGAAAACTCGTCAGTCTGCTTTGAAAAGTCATCACGTGAAAAACCAAGTCCCAGGAGAACCTGCTCACAAGTGCCTTCCCTCCTGTACCAGCCGGAATTTTCAAGCCTGGAAAGCAGTTCTTCCTGTTCCTCCGCCAGCCTCTGACTCTGTTCTGGGTGTTCCTGCATCTGGGTGCCAAGGGAATCAATCTGTTTCTGAATTTCATAGCCCCATGCAAAAGCCTTGTCCGCCTCTTCCCTTAAGGTGCATCCGTGGTGAACAAGACCGCTCTGTGGAAGGTATGCGATCCTCGTCCCCTTTTGAACAATTCGCTCACCGGAATCCACATCCTGAATGCCGGCCATGATTTTGATGAGGGTTGATTTACCCGCTCCGTTGGCCCCAGTCAATGCAGCCTTTGAGCCGCTCTGGAGGTAAACCGTGACGTCCTTTAATATGTCGCGTTCCCCGAATGCCAGGGAAACCTTGGAAAATTGAACGAAAGCCATATCAGTTGTGGAAGAAGAGGACAACATCACCTGAAGTCGTGATTATGTCCACATCATCCAGCTTTGTCATTGTATTTGGACGCAGGACCACACGGCATGTGCTGAGCCTTATTCCGTTAGATTCTTTCCTATAGAAGAATGAAACTTCCTCAGATGAACCGTTGAACACAAATGTCAAAAGGCCGTCCCATTCCTCTGCCTGGGTTTTTGAAAGGAAGTATTTTACGCTTACAGTACCGGAAGTTCCCGCCGCAGGACTTATTACAGTCGGAACAAGCTCATCATAGCCAGTCCATGCAAAATTTCCACCGCCAGTAAACGAAAGGGTTCCGTAGTTTGTACTTGAGAATGTCGGTCCGAATTTGGAAAGTGAAGTATAAACCGCATCACGCCTGTCATTTTCATTGGCAATGATTTCGTCAACATCATCTTCTATGGTAACAAAGGTATTGCTTATCGGCCTTCCGTCATCATCCACATAACGTACGACAATAGTGTTTTCGTTTCGGACGGTCATCGTAATCTGGGTATCGTTGAATTTATAAACGCGGTTCTGTGACTTTGTAACGCCGCCATACGGAGCCTCAACTTCCAGAGTAGGAATCTTGATGGAAATAGTACCGGTTTCAGCACCAGTGTCAAATCCATAAGAAGGATCCATGTATTCAAGACGGATCTGCTCGTTCTTTATCATGTTGGCATAGTAGTCTGGATACCACTTAGCAGAAAGCACATTTTCCAAAATGTCATCAGATTTGGATGCAACGCCAATTACAGACTCAATGTTATATGTTCCGTCGGGAGCCATGCTGAACAGATGAAGGTTCAGGCTGAAGCACCATCCAGTCACTCCGCTAGAAGTAAGCACGCTCATCCAGTCACCCTCAAGAGCCTTGCCGCCGCTTGTAGGAGCCTCACCCTCACCCTTGTACAGTACCTTTATGATTTCGTTCTTGCGCAGACGGTAAACCTGTTTTGCACCGTTTTTGGGTTCAGCACGTATGGGAAGACCGTCCATAAGACAACAGGCATACATTCCGCTGTATTCATTATACAGTGCCGCAAGTTTCTTTGCCTTGGAGTTTGACGCAGGATCAGAAAGTTTCCACAGGGGGACTTCAAGTTCTTCCCCCGTAACAGGATCGGCTATGACATATTCCTTTGCGATATTTGACTTTAAGTAAACGTCTACAATTGTACCGTCAGATATTTCCCTCTCCGGGATGGTCCACAAAACAACACTCCGCCCAATAATCTTTGAACAGGCAGAAAGAGAAAAAATAAAACCAAATGCCAAAACGGCCTTTAAAATTCTAACAAAACACTTCATGCGCCCCATTTTACCGAATTTGCAGAAAAATATCTATAGTATTTGAGGGGGAGGCCCCCGACAAGATTTATTAATTCATAATTCTTAATTCATAATTCTTAATTCATAATTCTTAATTCATAATTCTTAATTATGCATTCTTAATTGCTCCGCCATTTCCTTTACTTTTTCCAATGGTAGGCCAATACAGCGTGAAACAGTTTCCATAGGTATTCCTTCCCGCAAAAGGTTTTCGGCGGCTTCCATGGCTTTTTTGGAGGCACCTTCGGCAAGCCCCTTGGCCATGCCATCCTCGATTCCTTCCAGGTAACCGTCTTCGCGGACATTCTGTTTGAAAACTTCTTCATTGAACTCTGTCAAAATCATCTCTATCACCTCTGACCGCTGCCGCTCGAAAAAACCTTCCAGGAGATTTTCCTTTATCGCCATACTGACGGCATCATTTACCGCATCCCTGTATTCAATTCCGGCCTTTGTATTCTCCCGAACTTTCGCCACAAATCTACTGTAATCATACAACGGTTTACATTTTTTTTGAAGGGGTTCATTGTGGTTTGAGTTAATATTCTTAACATAGGCAGACCACTCATAGGCTCCGCTTTCATCCGGATGAATGAATGATTCTGAAAGCTTCATTGTAAACTCATCGGGCATAATGCCCGGCCCGTTGTATAAAACTATGAACTTGGGCGTGGGAATGTCTATCTTCCCGCATCTGTTCGGATCCTTTTTGTTCGCATTAAGATAGCCGTTATAAAGCTGGGCGAAATAGAGGAATCCCCGTAGCGGCATGTTGGGATTGCGGCTTGACTGCTGTTCCAGCAATACCATCTGGTCATCGATCAAAAATGAAACGTCATTATGCATTGTAATGTATATGACATTCTCTATCGTGTTGACTTCCAGGGCGTCCGGGTCCGTGTAGCTTGTGTTGTTCAAAGCATTGTATAAATCCAATCGCCAGCGCTTGCTTTCCTCCGTGTCCCGTCCGAATATGGCCTTGAACAGCCTGTCCTTGTATTCCCGTTGGGGTTTAATCGAAAAGTCCATATGATACTCCTTGATAGAATTGAATTAGCAGGGAAGAATCTCCCCTAATATATAAATGGTGTCGGGGTGGTGTTTTTTTGACAATTTTTGGGAGGAATTTTTGAATTTTTTTTATTGTCACGCGGATTCCAAATTGCTACGCAATTTGTTTAAAGGATTTATTTTGGGTTGACTCTGCGATTTCAGGGAATTTTCTGGTGTAAGCTTGAGTAGGGGATAACGTTTTCTTATACCAGAAAGCAAGATGAGAACACCAACCAGACAAACACCCAAAATTTAAAGAAAAATCGTAGATTTTTCGAATCCGTGTGACAACTTTTTTTCCAAATCACCAGTATGCAAGATGCTGTGCGAAGCTGCCGAGGGCCATCGAGTTCAGCATGACAGTTTTTTCGTTTTCACCCCTTAACTATGGACTAAAACTCAAAAATCATATATAATAGATATAGTTTATCAATTATTTGTTTTGGAGATTTATCAAAAAGGAGGATAATATGGCATTAAAGAAATCATATCCTAAGAAAGACCCTACAAAATGCAAGGTTACATTTACTGTTGAAGCAGAAGCCGCACGTGATGTAAAAACCATAACTATAGCCGGAGACTTCAACAGCTGGAGCAGCACGGCAAATCCTCTTAAGCAGGGCAAGGACGGTTCATTCTCCGTTACAATCGAACTTGAAAAAGGCAAGGAATACCAGTTCCGCTATCTGCTTGATGGAAAACGCTGGGAAAATGACTGGGCAGCAGACAAATATATTCCAGCTCCATTCTCCCACACAGACAACTCTGTCGTTATCTGCTAAACATTCTTTATATGCCGGGTAATTTGGACTCTTTTGTTCATAAATCCCGGCTCTTTTTTTCCTCATGCAGTCTAATTCAAATACCAGTTTGATATCTGTACTCAATTGCCGCATTCAGGATGGTGCCCGGGTTTTGCTTTCGGATTTTTCGTGGCAGATGCAAAAGGGTGAATGCTGGCTTGTGACCGGTCCCAATGGCGGTGGAAAGGCTGACTTCATAAAGGCCCTGAACTCCCAGCTTGATTTTGTTCCGCTTGAATCCATGAATCCCGAAGAAAGCGGTTCTTTTTCCTCTTCATTTGAAGGCTCTGTTTCCGTGGTGTCTCTGGAGATGGCAGCCCGCCTGATAGAAGAAGAACGTGAACGCGATGAAAGTGAAATCCTGGACAGGGAAGACATCGGTAGGACTGGACGCCAGTACATTGCCGAGGTTTTGGGNNGTAGATTTTTCGAATCCGCGTGACAAACCTCTTCTTCAATTACCATCCAGCAAGACAAGCTCAATTCATAATTCATAATTATGCATTCTGCATTCTTAATTAAATCAAAACATTGACTTCCAACCGGAATTTTATTACATTTTAATATAGAATGAAACAAATTCAGGAGGTGACACATGGCGGCGGTTAGCGTGACAAGTGAAAATTTTGAAGCGGAAGTTTTAAAGAGCGGAATCCCGGTTGTGGTGGATTTTTGGGCGAGCTGGTGCGGACCATGCCAGATGATGGGTCCCGTTGTAGAAGAGCTTTCGGAAGAACTTGACGGAAAGGTGAAATTCTGCAAGGTGAACGTGGATGAAAACCCGGAACTTGCACAAAACTATGACGTGATGAGCATCCCGAATTTCAAGCTGTTCAACAAGGGAATTCTTGCGGGAGAAAAAGTCGGTGCGGTTGGAAAGGACGGACTTCTGGAACTCATCGGATAAATGGCAGACATTTGCTACAAATGCTTGAGGCCGCTTTCATCATGTTTTTGCGGAGACCTGAAGCAGGTTGACACCAAAGTCAAATTCATATTCCTCATGCACCCCAAGGAAGCCAAAAGGCAGAGGACCGGAACAGGACGGCTTGCTTCGATTCGTCTGCCAGACAGCATGATTCTTGTGGGAGTTGACTTTACCGACAATCCCCACCTGAACGCGCTCCTTAACGACGAACAGTATTACTCGGTACTGATGTATCCCGGCGATGACGCATGGACCGCAAAAAAGGAAGGATTCAAAGAAGCGGTGGGAAACAAGACCCTGCTTGTAATCATAATCGATTCAACATGGTTCTGCTCAAAGAAAATGATTGCCCTGAGCAAAAACCTGCACAGCCTGCCAAAGCTTTCTTTCAGCGGATCATATAAATCAATATTCACCTTCAAGAGGGAACCCGCCGAATACTGCGTTTCCACAATCGAGTCATGCTACTACATCATAAAGGAACTTCAGGAAGCCGGAATTGAAGACAAAAGCGTAAACCCCGAACCGCTAATGGATGTATTCAAGAAAATGATCCAGCACCAGCTGAACCGTGAAAACGAAAGGATAGAAAAGGGCCTGCCCGGAAACCATGCCCACGACTGGAAATACAACAAGATAAAGGTCGTGCCTGATTTTAAAATCGAAGATCAGTAAACTTTTATCATCCTGTCATCGGGACATTTTTCAAAATATGAGTTGATTTTTTCCACGCATTCTTCAGTTGAATGGTAGTTCAAAAGCTGCATCTTAAAATAATGGCCAAAAGAAAAATTGTCGCAGTAGTAGGAAAAGAACCTCTGTATCCTTGTCCTCCAGAATTCCTTTGGCTGCCGCTCCTGTATGTCCTGAAGGAACTGCAATGCAAGCTCCCTTGCATCCACAGTCAGCGAGGTTCCGTCATCTTCCTTTAGCCCATGCCTGATTTGTGCGAATATCCACGGTTTCTGGGCCGCCATCCTTGCAATCATGATTCCCTTTGCGTGCGGAACCTTTTCCATTGCATGTCTTGCTGACTGGACGTCCCTTATCTCGCCGTTTACATAGACTTCAATTTCAGGATGCCTTAGTGCTAGCTTTTCCGCATATTCGTAACGTGGAAGACCGCGAAGTTTTTCCTTTACAGTCCTTGGATGAAGCGTTATCAATTCAACACCGTTTGCCACAAGCATGTCGCAAAAAGAAAAGAATCCGTCGTCGCTAAAGTCATCCGCACCAAGCCTGCATTTTACGCTTAGACGTTTGTGCATTCCGGTCTGGGCCTCACATTCATCCAGAACTTTCTTTACGGCTTTGACCATCGCTTCCGTTTCGGAGACAGGCTTTAGCATCCACGAGACGCCAGCACCAGTTTTATAGATTTGAGGGGCAGAACACCCCATGTTAAGGTCGATTCCGATTCCGTTTTTTTGGGCGACAATTTCCGCTCCGGCTGCCATACTCTGAGCATTGGTTCCCGTGAGCTGCCACACGATTTTTTCAGGAACGGGACCGTCCATCAGGTAAAACTTTTCGTAGGGTCCCATCGTAATTAGCGAGGGCGCATGAATCATCTCGGTAAAGTATTCGTCAGCACCCCCGAATTTTTCAACCGCCATCCTGAACGCCTCATGGCTTAGCGTTGCCATTGGAGCGAGAATCAAAGAGCACATTCTTGTCAAACTTTCTTGATGAATGACTCAACAGCTTCCGCCGCTTCATTCAGACAGCTGGCATCCAGTTTTTCCACCTCACCGTTGTCTATTGAAACTGACATTTCCTGTTCGATTGGAATGCGGGCCAAAACCTTGAGTCCAAAATCCTTTGCAATGCCGTCGATGTTGCTTTCTCCAAACACGCGGATTTCCTTTCCGCAGTCAGGGCATTTTACGTAGCTCATGTTTTCGATCAAGCCAAGAACCGGAACATTCATGATGTTTGCCATGTTCACGGCCTTTTCCACAATCACGCGGACAAGCTGCTGCGGGGAAGACACCACGATTATGCCGTCAACAGGAATAGACTGGAATACCGTAAGGGGTACGTCACCAGTTCCCGGAGGACAGTCAACAAACATAAAGTCAACATTGTCCCAGATTACATCAGACCAGAACTGACGTACCGCACCGGAAATGACAGGTCCCCTCCAGATTACGGGATCAGTCTGCTCGGGCAAAAGGAAATTCATGGACATGACCTGAACCCCACCCTTGCTTACAACAGGCTTGATGAAGTCCTTCTGCTGGCCGTCCGAACCGGTCATTGTACCAGCCTCCGCACGTTCAGCTCCCAATCCGAATGCAGTAGGAATGGAAGGTCCCGTGATGTCGGCATCCAGTATGGCCGCACGATAACCGTCCTTTGCCACCTTACTTGCAAGAAGGCTTGTAACAAGAGACTTACCTACACCGCCCTTTCCGCTGACAACCGCAATTACCTTTTTTACGGAAGAAGCCTCGTTCAATTTTTCATGAAGGTCCCTCTGAGAACAGTTTTCCACAGAGCATCCCGAACAAGCATGATTACAGTTTTCTGCCATATATACCTCGAATAATTTCCTGAATAGATAGTATAGTTATAATATAATCAAAATAAACAATATAGGCAACATTTATTAATTCGTAATTCGCAATTCGTAATTCTTAATTCTTAATTTTCCCAGCTTCTATGTGAATTATCTCATCTGAAATTGAGGCGGCCTCCTCCAAATCGTGCGTGACCATGATGGCGGTAAAGGGGATCGTCCTTTGCATGTTCCTGATTTCTTGTGCAAGTTTTTTCCTTAAGTCTTCATCCAGGGCGCTTAGGGGTTCATCGAACAAAACCAGCTTGGGCTGTACGATTAAGGTCCTTGCAAGTGCCACCCTTTGTGCTTCTCCTCCGCTCAGGGTTTCGGGATTTCTTTTTGCAAAACCTGCCATTTTGAATTTTTCAAGGAATTGTTCCACCTGTTTTCTTGCTTCTTTCTTTTTCATTCCACGAGAGATTAAACCGTATGCGACATTATCTTCCACACTCATGTTTAAAAACAACGATGGATTTTGAAACACCATTCCGCAGTTCCTTTTTCCTGGCTCAAGATCCGTAATGTCCTTTCCGTCCAGAATGATTTTTGTACCGTTCGATTTTTCCGGCTTCACGAGTCCCGCTATCATCGAAAGTATCGTTGACTTTCCTGAACCGCTGGGTCCCACAAGGGATGCCATGTGGTTTTCTTCCACAGAAAAAGAAACGTCAAGAGAAAAATGTGCAAATTCCCGCCTTAGATTCGAACATTCAAGAAACATCCTTTCCTCCTCGTTTATAAATCCCCGCAATTGCAAAAACTCCCATGCACAAAAGTCCAAGTACAAGGGCACAAACCGCACCTTCCTTAAATCTGTATGACCCCGCAAGCCTGTATGTAAAGAGCGAAAGAGTGTCAAATTTCGGAATTGAAAGAACCAATGGCAAGGTGGCATCCCCTGCACTGATAGCAAAACAAAAACAGAATGCACTTACGATTCCCTTTTTTGCATACGGAATGATGACGGAAAAAACCGAATGCAATTTATGTTCCGAAAGCAAAAGGCTCGACTGCAAGACTTCCTTTGGAATGTTTGACATCTGACTGTGAATCTGCCTGAATGCAAAGGGCCATGAGAGGGCTGACTGTGCAAGAACCAATACCAGAGGATTTCCATGTCTTACCAAAGAAGAAAAGCCAATCCCCATGGTCACTGACGAAACCGCCATCGGTAAAAGCGGAACAGTCTTTACCATCATATTATTTTTGAGCCTATCGTTCATGCGCAAAAACAGGGCATAGACAAATCCGCTTATTGTACAGAGCACCGCCGTAGACAAACCAGTAATCAGAGTATTTCTGATTGCCGTAAAAATTCCATTCATCCCCAAAACCTTTTTCCATGCCCCCGCAGAAAGCGAAGAAAACACAACAGAAAAAAGAGGCATAAGGAAAAACAAAAACAGCACGATGTAAAAGACAATATAAAACGGAACATTCCTTTTATTCTTTATTCTAAATGAATGCTGATAATTCCGTTCACTTTTATTTTCCAGCTTTGAATAAATAAACAGAATCAAAAATGCAGAAGCGGTTTCCAAAAGCGAAAGGACTGCAACATTGGAAAAATTCAAGTCGCTTCTTCCCGCATGATATACCGCAACTTCCAGAGTCGTTCCTCCCGCAGAACCAAAGAGCAGCACAATCATGAATGAAAAAAAGCAGTATAGGAAAACAGGAATGCATGAGGAAACAATCGAACCCACAAGCTGTGGAAATGTCACCGTCCAGAAAACACGCCACCGTGAGGCACCCAAGATTCTTGCAGAACATTCAGTACTTGAATCAAGAGCCGTCCACCTGTCTGAAACCGTTACCATCACAAGCGGAAAATTGTAAAAGCCCTGCACCATCACCACGCCAAAAAACGAATATAAGAATTGAATTGGTGAATCATTCAAGCCAAAGATGTTCATCAAGATTCTGTTGTATATTCCGTTCATGCCAAAACATGAAATGTATGCAAGCGCGATTATAAGCGGAGGAATGCAAAGCGGAATTGAACCTAGCGAAACCAGAAATCGTTTTCCAGGTATTCTGGTATTTGAAATCAAATATGCGGCGGGGAGTCCTGCAAGCAAGGCAACAAGCATGGACAAGAATGCCTGCAAAAAAGTATAGATGAATATCCTGAAAATTCTGGACGCACTCAAAGTCAAATCAGCGGAAGAAGAAAACGCAGGAAGCACGGCCTTTATGTACGGCACAAGAAAACACAATGCCACAATTAAAAGCGAAATGATTCCGATGCTGGATGCCAGAATGCGTCCGATTTTTTTCATCACAAAATCAACTGCCCAAAAGAATGTCGGAAACTTTTCCCAGGGCACTGTTTACTTTGGCACTGTCCACACTCAAAGTTTTGTCTGGAATTGGAGCGGCTGTTTTATAGCTTTCCGGCATCTCAACATTTGGGTTTACAGGATACATCCACTGTGTCAGCGGAAGAACTTCCTGGGCTTCCTTAGAAATCAAAAAGTCCATGAAAAGTTTTGCACCATCAGGATTGGGAGCATCCTTCAAAAGACCGTAACCTTCTACCTGAAGTACATGTCCCTGATCAAAAACCAGAGTCTTGTATCTGTCGGTGTCCTCGTATTCAACACAGTATGCGGGACTTGTGGTATAGCTTACGCAAAGTGGAGCCTCCCCATTCTGGAACATTCCCCAGCCTTCGCTCCAGCCGGAAGTCATCGTAAGGATGTTTGGTGCAAGGGCCTTCCAGTATGATTCATAATCATCACCATAAAC
>DBWR01000057.1:11957-15680 GCA_002309305.1 Treponema sp. UBA1233
TCAAGAGAAGAGGGAGCCGGCACAGATGATTCGCTGTCGTAAATCATTGCGAAGTGTCCGTAATCATAGGCGGTTAAAAGTCCGTCGTTACCCAATGCACTCTGGGCAAAAGATGCAACGGTGGAAGAAATGTTTGAAACAGCATCCTTTGGTGTGTATGGCTCAAGGATTCCAGAGGCACGGGCCTTGTCCGCAAGGTTGTTGTCAATTCCGACAATCACGTCTGCCTGCACTGCATCCTTTTCCAATACGGCACGGTTATATGCCTGCACCGCATCTCCGCAGTCAACGAAAACAAGGTCAAGTCCTGTCTTTTGCTCAAACAGTTTTTCAAGTTCAGGTCCAGGTCCCCACTCACCTACAAAACTGTCATAGGAATATACCACCACTTCCTTTTTGCGTGGATCGTCTTTAACCGTTTCTTTTGATTCCTGTTTTTTTGAACATGCTGTCAAAGTCAATGACAGAAGCGCGATAGATGATAAAATGAATTTTGATTTGAAAGTATTGATTTTCATACTTCCTCCGCCGGCATTATCCGGATCAGGTTGCGGACTCCATGCAGAATCCGTGCGGGTATAATCTCAGGCCACAAAGCCACCCCGGTATTGCGTATCAGTATAATGATTTAATGATTGATGTCAAGGGCCTTTTTAATGCGTAATTCGCAATGCGTAATGCGTAATTTTTTAATTCATAATTCTTAATTCCACAGCTACTTTTTCTTCTTTGCGGTTTCCTGAGCGTGTACGGCTTCTGCTATGGATTTTCCGAGCTGGTTGTATTGTTTGTCATCGGGCTTGTCGTTAGAGATTTCTGACATGACCTGTTCCTGCAGGATGTCATAGATGTATTCCTGAATGGCTGTCTTGGCACCACCGACTGTCTCCGGAACAAAGAGAGTAATCATCAACTGCCTGTCTCCGCGCTGATGGA
The DNA here is from genome assembly GCA_002309305.1 of Treponema sp. UBA1233. GTDB lineage: Bacteria > Spirochaetota > Spirochaetia > Treponematales > Treponemataceae > Treponema_D. The sequence continues at coordinate 12,894 of DBWR01000057.1, forward strand.
TGGCGAAAACAACAAAGTCAATTATAAACTGTCTTGTACCAAGTTTTAATGTTGCGCTTCTTATTACTGAATTTACCTGTGGCAAATCATCATTTGATTCAAGTTTAACAGCGGCACCTACAATGCTTATGTCCACAAGCTTGAGCTGATGAAGGAGGTTGTTCTGGGTATAGAAAAGCACGGCTGTCTTGTCATTCAGGCAGTTTGCACGGACGTACTGTCGCCTGCCCTTCGCACTGTTCATTTCCAGAATGTCTGCGATTTTTTCCGCTATCTTATTCATCACGCCGGAAGGATTTATGATGCCTGCCTTAAGCTGAAGGTTCTTGAGGAAGTACTCCTTTTCTCCAGCTGTGATTCTTTCGGAAATGAAACCGACCGTAACATCTTTCAGCCGCTCGTCATCCTTGAAGTCCTCCACAAAAACATACCAGCCGTATGTCGTAAGGTGGGCGTCAAGGTTAATGAAGCATACTGAATAGGGATTTTTCCTGAGCAGGTTCTTCAGGTCCCGGTAATTGTCTATGATGTAAACCTCATATTCCATATTGCGCAAAAGCGGTATAACGTGATTGCGAATAGTATAGGGTGGGCTTACAAAATAAATCTTCTTACCGTAAAGGTCTCTGTTTTCTTCCGCCATAATTCCTTCCTTGTCTGGTTTGCCTTTAGAAATCCGCCAGTTTAGGTGCCCTTGGGTATGGAATTACATCTCGGATATTTGCCATACCGGTTATATAACGCAAGAGTCTTGCAAATCCCAATCCAAATCCTGAATGAGGAACTGATCCAAAGCGACGCAGGTCAAGATACCACTGATAGTTTGACATGTCCATTCCGCGTTCCTTGCAGACTTCAAGCAGCTTGTCGTAATTTTCCTCACGCTCAGAGCCACCGGTAATCTCACCAAGACCCGGAACAAGAACGTCAACGGCACGAACCGTGATGCGTCCCTTTTCGTCGGGTTCATTCTGCTTCATGTAGAATGCCTTTGCTTCCTTTGGATAATTGTATACCATGACAGGAGCCTTGAAAATCTGTTCTGTAAGATAGCGCTCATGTTCGGTCTGAAGTTCCTTTCCCCATGTAATCGGGAATTCAAATTTGTCGTTCTGCTTTTCCAGAAGCTCAACTGCCTCGGTGTATGTAATCCTCTTGAACGGTGTGTCAACAACATGCTGGATCTGAGCGATGACACCGGGCTGAATCCTCTTTTCAAAGAACTCCATGTCTTCACGGCATTTTGTAAGCGCCCAGTTGAGCATGTACTTGAGGAATTCTTCTTCAAGATCCATGTCGTCAAACAGGTCAAAGAATGCCATCTCGGGTTCGCACATCCAGAACTCACTCAAGTGGCGTGGTGTATTTGAATTTTCAGCACGGAATGTCGGTCCAAAGGTGTAGACGCGGCTCAATGCAGTGGCAAGTGTTTCCGCTTCAAGCTGGCCTGAAACTGTGAGGCCTGCCTTTTTACCGAAGAAGTCCTTGCTGTAGTCAACGATCTTGTATGCGTCCTCAGGCTTCATTCCCTTGGCACCGGCCTTAACACCGAGCTCTGCAATCTTTTCAAGGGAAAGTGTGGTTACCTGGAACATCTCTCCGGCACCCTCTGCGTCGGAACAGGTAATTTCGGGCGTGTTGATGTATACGAATCCGCGTTCCTGGAAGAAGGTGTGTAAGGCTATGGCCATCTGGCTCCTTAAGCGGAACATGGCACCAAATGTATTTGTCCTTGCACGGAGGTGGGCGTTTTCCCTAAGGTACTCCATGCTCATGTTTTTCTTCTGCAACGGATATTCTTCGGCAGGGCATTTTCCCAAAACCGTTAGCTTTTGCAGCGTAACTTCAACAGCCTGACCGCTTGCTGGAGAAGGAATCAATTTTCCCTCGGCGCGAAGTGAGGCACCAGTTCCCAAATCCTTGAGGGCTTCTTCTACTGCATTGGGATCGGCATCTCCCGGATTGGTTCTGTCATATGTGAGCTGAATTGAAGCAAAACAGCTTCCGTCATTAACTTGAATAAATACAAGGTTCTTTGAATCACGTTTTGTCCTGACCCATCCGCAGACAGTAACAGTCCTGCCATCGGGTTCAGAGGTAAGCAAATCTTTAATCAATACTGGTTTCATTCCTTCATTCTATCGTTATTTCAACTTACAGTCAATTATATAACAATGAGGAATTAGGAATTCACAAGAGCTCAAGGTACTCTTCTATGGCGCGGTTTAATTCGGTATAGATCAGGTCGGAATAGGACAGGGCCTTTAGTTCGGGGGATTCAGGGAGTTTTTTGGACAGTTCCTTAAGCTGGCGTTCCGTGGGGAATACAAGGGCGGCGGCATCTTTTGCATCAGAGCTTAGAATCTGTGCGTCTATGCGGCTAAGTTCGGCGTTGATCTCGGGGATTTTAAGGCGGTCCTGCATTCCCTTTTTGCACAGCGTGCGTCCCTTTTTTGCAAGGTCCCTTAACTTCTGGAGTCTTGACTTGAATGAATTGAGGACAGACTGATATGATCCTGCATTTTTGGCTTCTTCCTGACTCAGGATTTTCTGCTTTTGGGCACGGATAAAGAATCCCTCTTTTTCACGTTCCATCGGAGGCATGGAAAGAATTTCACTCACATCCGATTTTTTTATCCCCTTGATTGCAAGGCTTTGTGGGGTGAGCGTAAGGGTTTCCTGACCGTCCTGAATTGCCGTTGCACATGAGTTTTCAAACCACCATGAAAAGATAGACATCCTCTCGTCGGTGAGCATTTCGTTTCCGTTGTAGTCGCATCCTTTTTT
>DBWR01000057.1:15730-17292 GCA_002309305.1 Treponema sp. UBA1233
GACGGTGGCTCCTTTCTTCAAACTGGGAACCTCTGATGTGGGTCTGCTTTCCGGGAAAACCAAGGTCCATTCCTGCCATGTAGATTTTCTTTGCCCCGCACTTTCTTGCAAAATCCCATGCAGTTGTGGCAACACTTCCTCCGGCACCAAGGGCACCCTTTTGACCAAGATGCCTTTCAAAATACTGGCCGATGGGAAAAAGTGAAGAACACAGGACAATCTCCCTGCAGTTAAACCTGAACACAGACGGCCACACGGCACTCTCCGCAATCAGGACAGAAGTTGGGGAAGAAAGGAATTCAACATGCCTTGCACACGCATACTGGGGGTCCACAAGCACAATGAAATCAGGCTCGACACCCGCATTAAGGCATGCACGTAAAGCCGTATCCACACAAATCAATACCGCACGCTTTTTAAGTTCGGCAAGATGGGGAAGGATTGTCTCCAGACTGGGACCTGCCGCAAGAACCACAAAAGGAACCGTACTGGGCGCAATTCCAAAATAATCCTTTACGCCGCCAAGCTGTGCAAGATACGGAAGGTTTTTGCAGCTGTTCCTCAACCACAGGCGTGAGAATTTTTCCAGGGTATTTGTGTTCACCTGATTCTTATGGCTGTCTCTTGAAATTGCAGAACGCAGTGTTTCAAAATATTCCTTGTCGTGGCTTGTCCATGCTGCATTGGAAAAAATTGCCATGTCGTTTGAGTTGTGGGGACGAATCAGGGAAGAAGCAGTCTGAACATCCGCATCTACTGCAAATATTATTTCACCATGTTCGAGTACAGGCTGCCAGTCCAAGGTTGCAAATGCGGCAAACAAAAACACGGGATCCTTTTCGACTAGAATCAGGGCCGCATCAGGATGTTTTTTTGCAAAGACTATCGGAGCATAACCCAAACCGAATGCCAGAAACACCGCGCAAGGGCAGTCATCGGGACATGTGGAGACAAGCTGTTCTGCCTCACGTTCAGGATTGTATTTTGAATGGAGCATGATACCCTCATAGCTTGCACTGGAAGATCCGTTTTTTGCCTCAACATATTCAAGGGGAACATTAAGTTCGCCGTCTTCAAATTTTTTAATCTGGGGCAACAGCATCTGATAAAGCTGGGGGAATCTTTTTTGAAACAGGGATATGTTATTATTCCAGGAAGAGTTCAATTGTCGTGTTCTCCGTAAGTGGATTGCCAGGTGCGGGGCTCTGACTCTTGACCCAGCCTTCTCCGTGGAATATGAACGTGATGTTCCTGTCGTTTTCTATGAGCGGGAGTATGTCTCGTTTTGGCCTTCCCAGGAAATTGGGAACTGTGGCCGCCATTGAAATCGGTGTGTTTTCTGTAATTGAAACCATGCCGGAATGTTCAAGTGCAGGTGCTCCCTCGCGTGTCATTCCCAGGTGGTCGATTATCTCATCAGCCGCAACACGGATTACAGGGGCAACGATGCGGCCTGCGTAGGTTTCTCCCTTTGCCTTTTCAATCACGATGTAGAGGACAATCTGCGGGTCTTCTATCGGGAAAATTGCCATACAGTTGGAGATGAAGTCCGTGTCGCTGTA
>DBWR01000057.1:17347-38783 GCA_002309305.1 Treponema sp. UBA1233
GTTCCCGTTCCCTTTTCCGCAGTGGTTTCCATGCAGCTAAGGATGTATCTTGCGGTTGAACTCTTTAAAACACGGTTTCCGTATTCTGGAGTGTGGGTGTATTCAACATTGCCGTCCTTGTCCGTAATCTTTTTGATGAACGAAAGCTTGAGCGGAAGTCCGTCGTTTGCAATTACACCTGCCGCCTGAACCATCTGAAGCGCCGTAACCATAAGCTCCTGACCGATGGACATGGTTGCCTTTGTACGTGCAGACCAGCTTGCATCAGTGGGACTCTTTACAAAACCGTCTTCCTCGTAGGAAAGTTCCACACCCGTAACCGAGCCGAACCCGAATTTGTGTATGTATGAAAGGAACTGGTCGGTGGGCAAAAGGTCGCTCATCTGGGCAAAGATGTCGTTGCATGAAAGCTCCAGGGCACCGCGTACAGTCTGGTATCCGTGGTGGTCAAGACAGTGGATCGTTATGGTTTCGTTTAATCCCGTGGTCCTTGTGTAAAGTCCGTCGCACAAGAATGAGGTATCCGTAGTTATCACACCCGAATCAAGATAAGAGGCTGCCGTAAAAATCTTGAAAACACTACCCGGTTCATAGCTGTAAACTGCGGGGCGGTCAATCTTTTGTGCATCCGTCGCATTTGAATAGTCATTCAGGTTTACGGAAGGAAGGCTTATGTACGAAAGGATTTCCCCTGATTTGGCATCACAGGCAATGAGCATGAAACTTTCCGCCTGGGTTTCCTCCATGGAATCCTTGGCTATCTTTTCCAGCTTGTACTGAAGGTTTGCGTCTATTGTGAGGTAGATGTTTTTTCCGTAGACAGTAGTGCCTGGTTCCGCCTCACTTATGTCTGGACTAAGGAGCTTCTGCTGGCTTAATTCTATTCCGCTAAGGCCCTTTTCCTCGGTGCCCATGTATCCTATCAACTGGCTTGCAAGGTCATTCATCGGATAAACGCGCCACGGAATTGCATCAAAACGGCAGAAAACCGACCAGTCGTTCTGTTTGGCAAGCTCATAAAGCTCGTCGTACTGTTCCTGGGTGATTTTCTTCTTGATGAACGTAAACTGGGCATCCCTTTTGCTTTCGATTATGGATACGATTTCTTCGGCAGGCATTTCAAGGACCGGAGCCATGACTGCCGCAAAAGTTGAAGGATTGCTGATCATCTTGGGAGTAACGCCGAAATGGTAGAATCGGGTCGGAACCGCAACAGGTTTTCCGTTTCTGTCGACTATGGAACCGCGTTCAACTGTGGGGGCGGAAGGAGCAATCGGAGTTTGGGGCTTTACCGACAGCATTGAAAATGATGCGAATATAAGAACAAGTACAAGAATGGAAAGCACCAGAAATACAATCACTCTCCCTTTCTTTAAGAACCCGTTTACCTGCATATTATTCTACCCAAAATGTTTTTTTCGGGAACAAAACCATAATCCCTCGAATCAATTGATTTTGCCTCATTATCACCGATGGCAAGAATAGTCCCCGCCGGAACCTGATTGTTTCCCACCAAAAGATGATACTGCAGGGCCGTAAGAGAATACGACTTCCCACCCGCATAAAGATTATACCCAGAATCAAAAGAATATTCCAGTGGCATGCCGGAAATTGCCGCACAGCGCTTGACCACAAGGTTTCCTTCCATCCTGTAGACCACCACATCCCCGACTTTAGGCCTGCTCCAGCTGAAAAACTGACTGTTTCCAAAGGGAATGTCCAGTCCGTAGGCCAGTTTGTTCATGAAAACGGAGCTTCTGTCTTTGAATGTCGGCTCCATTGACACTCCATTTACCCTAAAAATGTCAAAAACAAAGGTTTTTATGAAAATTCCTATAAAGGCCCCCAAAAGGAGTCCTATTAAAACATATTTTCTTGGAAATAGTTTCATATTATAGTTGCAAACCTCACAAATATTCTAATATGGAAAGAAAAGAATGTCGATACTTAAAATATGGAAATTATAAATTATACAGAAAAAAATACATATCATAGTTCAATTGGTCTTAAAAAATTCTTTATCGGAATAAAAAGGCGCAGACCATTATATAAATCTTATGAAGCCAGCACATTTACCCTGCCAAGGTCATTTACCGTAAAAAGCTTTTTTCTGAACGCAAAGTCTTATTTTCAGTTTTGCACCCGCAAGGTACTGTCTCTCCTCCCATTTGCATGGATCATTCCGGCGGCAGTCGCATCCGTCTACATACCGGTAAAGGTTGTGGACACAATTTCCTACCGCGAAAGCTTTGCAACCGGAATTTCCCTGATTAACGATGACTCAAACACATTTACAGTCCTGGACAACGCCCTGACCGTATTTGCAATGAACAACGACGCCCATTTTGATGTATGGGGAAACGTATTGGATGAAGACGGAAATGCTGTGGTTCCAGTAGTTTCATACATGCAGCCGGTTTCCTTCCAGAATTATACGGTCCGCTCCAACGATACTGTCGGTGGAATCTGCTATAAATTCGGACTTTCAAAAATCGACACAATCATCGGCGTAAATAACATCGCAAACGTACGTGACCTCCGCGTAGGACAAAAACTCCGCATTCCATCACGTGACGGCCTCCTTCATTCAGTAACCAGCGGCGAGACTCTGGAAAAGCTCAGCACAAAGTATTCAGTTAGCGTGGCAGACCTTCTTGACGTAAATGACCTTTCAAGCGCAACATTGAGCATAGGCCAGCAAATATTCATCCCGGGTGCAAGACTCGACAGCGACACCCTTGAGCGTGCCATGGGAGAAGTATTCCGCTACCCGATTACAGCTTCCTGGAGGCTTACATCAAAATTCGGTTCAAGAATCGACCCGATCTCCGGCGTAAGGAAAAACCACACTGGAATTGACATGGCTTGTCCAACCGGAACAGCAATCAAGGCCGCCATGACAGGAACAGTTGCATTTACAGGCTACAACAATACATACGGATATTACGTAATCATAAACCACCACGACAATTATCAGACACTGTACGCCCACATGAGCAAAATCATCGCAAAAAAAGGTGACAGGGTTTCTCAGGGCGATAAAATCGGTCTTGTAGGTTCTACAGGATATTCAACTGGACCACACCTGCATTTTACGGTTTACAAGAACGGAAATCTTGTGGATCCTCAGACTCTCCTGAAATAACTTTTTCAGTTTATGGGAGGATGAATGAAACGAATTCATACCTTTGCACTGTTAACGACAATTCAAATAGCGGCGGTATTTCCGGCTTTTTCACAAACTGGAACTGCCGCCACTTCATTTACACCCCTGGACATGGATTCCGGCAACCGTCTCCTCTTTAACATCAGGGAAGAATTTGCCACCTCAAACACCTTTGACTCACTTTTTTTAAGCACGATAGAAGAAAAACCTTCAGAGGCGTTCCCCACCGCATTGAGCGCCTGCCCCGAGCAGATGGAAATGCTGGACGGAGGAACTGCGGTTTTAATCATGAATAGATACGGAAACACAAAAATCAACTTGAAGAAAAACACGGTTGAATGGACTGCAAATCAGGAAAAGGCTGCTTCATCTTATTCAAGAACAAGTCCCGCTTCTGCAAGTCCCGACGGCAAATGGCTCTGTTTCCTCAGGCCTGCAGAAAACCTTGGTGCTCAAATCATACTTCAAAACACTGCAAACGGAAAGGAAGTTGTCCTCTCTGATGAATGCAGGAATGAATACGACAGGATTCCAGTAAAATGGGCTCCAGATTCCAAAACAGTTCTTTTTGAAAAAAACGGAATCATTTATTTTGCCACACCGGACTCAATGTTCCGGCCGCTGGTTCTTTCTGATGACATGAGGATAATCGGAAGCGGTTCAATCAACTGCGTAAGCTGGACCAACGAAAAATTCATGCTGTATGTGCATGACGACATAATCTACAAAATCTACGAAAACGAACTTTACAACCGCACCATGTATGCCCCTGTTGTCGGTTATGGAACGATTGTGGCACGCCTCCCCTACCTCTTTGATTCAGGAAGGGACAAGCTGTGGGCAAGTCAGGACGGCAAAAGTTTTGTTACGATTACAGGACAGAACATCGTCACATATTTTTCATGTGTACAGCAGGGACTTTATTTTGCCACCGTAAACGCAATGTTCCCAATTCCGGCAAGCGAAGGTTCTGTTGTTGACTCATTTGTTTATTGGAGCATGGATAAAAAGCCATACCTCTGGGTGGAAAGCATAGGCTATGAAAATGGAGGCAGGACATCCAGCGCATATTCAATTGAAAAGAATGCGGCGCTAAAGGCACGGGCCAAAAATGCAGGTCTTCCGAAAGTTTCACCCGACGGAAAGAAAATTGCATTTGCATCAGATTCAAGTTTCTATGTATATGACTTTTCCAGCTGGAAGAAAACCGCGGAATACACTTCACAGGCCGTAAAGTCCTTTTGCTGGAAAAATTCTTCTTCCCTCATTCTGGGAGGAAACAGTACAATCTGCGAATGGAACTGTTCAAACCTCAAGGAAAACTTTTTGTATTTGTCTTCAGCAAAGACAGCATGCTTCAGCGGTGAAAAAATTCTTGCCAACGATTCAAGCCGATGGTACGAATACATTCCCGAGACAGGCACGTGGAAGGAAACAACCCAAAGCGGTAAAAAACAGAATTCAACGGTAAGCAACGGACGTTACAGGGCATACAGCGCAGGTTCATACATCAACATAAGGTCTTTGTCCGGCTCACTCCAGACATATCCTCTGTTTGCATCCGACGTCCAGACAAAAAAGGAATCTAAAAAAATAGCCATAGTATTCGACGCGATGGAAAATGCTGATGGTCTTGCAAAAGTTCTTTCCGACATCGAAAAATTCGGAATCAAGACGACATTCTTTGTCAACGGTGAGTTCATAAGGCGATATCCTCTGGAAACAAAACAGCTTGCATTTGCAGACATTGAATGTGCATCAGGCTTTTATTCAAGCGCAGACTTGCTTTCTCCAATGTTCGGAATTGACGAATCATTCATCAAGAGGGGTCTTGCAAGAAACGAAGATGAATTCCTTGCGGCCACAGGAAAGGAACTTTCACTTTTATGGCATGCACCAAACTACAAGAGCAACGAGATGATGCGCAATGCGGGAAGTGAAAGCGGCTACACTTATGTAGATGCAACACCGTTAAACATTTCAACGTCTTCAACTTCAATAATACAGGATGTGGTGGACAGCCTTAGGGACGGAAAAATTATTTCGCTTACTGTCGGAAAAAATACCGGAAAAGAAAACACCTACCTCACCGAGCATCTGGACCTGCTCTTTAGCACAATACTAAACGCAGGGTGGGAGATTTGTCCTGTTCAAGAATTGATTAAACGCTGATCATTCCTTTTTGAGGAATTTTGAAATCAGTGCATATTCAATTGAACCAAAGAATCGGCTGAAGATGTTTCCCTTTTCTATATCACGGTCTGCAACAAGAGGAACTTCCCTGAGAGTTGTTCCACTCAAGGTATATTTCAGGGTTCCGTAAACTTCTCCCTTTTTGACTTCTCCATAAAGTACATCCGGAATGCTTGCCCATGCCTTTACTTCCGATGCAGATTCCGTAGGTGAATTTCCAAACATGAATGGAACTGTTAGTGATTCATCATAAAGCGGAACAAGACATACGGCCTTTTCACTTCCTCCCAGAACGCCAAGCGTAAACTCATGTTTTTTCTCCGCCATGTCGGATGTGTAGTCTGCAAAATTTGAAAAAGCAAAGTCAAACAGAGCCTTGTTGTCCTGCACCCTGTAGCGGTTTCCTTCTTGTGTGGAAGAGCCCGGTCCCTGCATTGTAACCGAAAGGAAGCGTGTTCCGTTTTGTTGTGCGGTAACTGAAATGTTATAGCCGCTCTCGTAGATGAATCCTGTTTTAAGTCCGTCGCATCCCTGTATCGTATCAAGAAGGCGGTTTGTATTCATCTGCTTTACGCTGTTGACAGTTGCGCTGTTTTTAAGGCTGTCAGGAAGATTCTGTCTTTGTGGATATGTAATTGAAGGCTGGGAATGATAAAGTTCAAGTGTTTCCGGATATTTGTTCACGTACTGGCGTGCAAAAGTTGCAAACTCTCTGGCTGTGGTCAGGTTAAGTTCACTGTAGCCGCTTGATTCCACAAAATGGGTTTTGGTCAGTCCCATGTCGGACACCACTTTGTTCATGCGATCTACGAAATCATCCATGTTGCCGCAGACATAATTCGCAACAGCAATCGACGCATCATTTCCACTGGCAATCGCAAGTCCCAGAAGAAGCTCACGCAAAGTAACATGCTGTCCTTCATCCAGATACATTCTTGATGCATCAGCAGGAAGGTTTCTTGCCCATGACTCTGGTGGCAGTGGAACTTCATCATCAAGCGAAACCTCTCCGTTTTCAACAGCCTGGTAGACGACATACATTTCCACGAGCTTGGTCATTGATGCAGGGGGAATCTCTTCATCAGCATTTTTTTCATACAGGATGCTTCCCGTCCTCGTATCGATTATGATTGCACTGCCGCATTTTACGGATGGCAAATCAGCCTTTACCTTATATGGCAGCGCAGACAAGGCGATGGAAGTTCGCTCGGGATACATTGAATCAAGATATCCCGCAAGCTCCTTTTTTTGTTCCGCATCAAGGGAAATGCTTTCTTTTGGATGAACGGCATTTTTTGCACCGGTATAAATCACCGCGGAAAAAGCCGCAAGGACAGCAATAACACTAAATACGACAACAAGTATTTTACCAGATTTTTTCATTTTCAATTCCTATTCTATTTTAGAAGATAAATTCCTCAGAAGAAGATCGGCAAGGGTAATCGCCGTCATAGCCTCCACTACAGGAACAATTCGGGGACACAGACATACATCATGCCGCCCTTCTATCAAAATGTCACACTCATTCAGCGCAACATCTACAGTCTGCTGTTTTATAAAAATGCTTGGAACAGGTTTTACTGCAACACGGAAAACAACATCGTCTCCACGAGTAATTCCTCCAAGGATTCCGCCCGCATTATTGCTGGCAAAAACACCGCCATTCCTCATCGGATCATTGCTGCATGAACCGGTCAAATCGCTTGATGCAAAACCCGCTCCGAATTCAATTCCTTTTATTGCACCGATTGAGAGCATAGCCTGAGCCAAAAGTGCGTCCGCCTTGTCAAACACAGGTTCCCCAAGTCCCATCGGAACACCGCTTGCAACACATTCAACAATTCCACCTGCTGAATCTCCCTTGAGCCGAAGTTCATTTATCTTTTCCGACATCAGTACGGCCGCTTCGTTGTCAGGGGCACGCATTGGGTTCTGTTCTATTTCATCAAGATTGATTTTTGTGCATGAAACACCTGCAGCCTTTTTTGTGTATGCTGTAATCTTTATTCCGTATTTTGAAAGGAGCATCATTGCAATTGCACCTGCAGCCACACGTGCACAAGTTTCCCTTCCGCTGGAACGACCACCACCGCGATAATCCCTGATGCCGTATTTCTGCATGTAGGTAAAGTCCGCATGTCCCGGCCTGAACTTGTCTTTTATGGAAGAATAATCCTTTGAAATCTGACTTGTATTTTGAATCATCACCGCAATTGGGGTTCCTGTGGTTTTCCCTTCAAACACGCCGCTCAAAACCTGAGCCTTGTCCGCTTCTGACCTTGCAGTAACCGCCGCATTGTTTTTTGCACCAGGCTTTCTTCTGTCCATCATCTTCTGCAAAAAATCCAGATCAAAATCAATGCCCGCCGGACAACCGTCCACAATGCAACCCAGAGCCTCTCCGTGACTTTCTCCAAATGTCGTCACCCTAAAGACCTGTCCAAAAGAATTACCTGCCATAAAAACCTCAGTTCCCCATTCTACAGAATTTTAGCGCACTTTGTCCATCAGTTCCACACGGCTGTGCACGTTGAGTTTGCGGAAAATCTTCTTGTTATGGGATGCAACCGTCGCCGGAGAAATGTTCAGAACGTCGGCAATTTCCTTGTCGCTTTTTCCGTGGCTTATCAAAATCGCAATCTGCTGTTCGCGTGAAGAAAGCCCCGAATCTAAGAAAATGGAAGTCTGACTTTTTGTAAGCGAAATGTTTCCCATTGCCTGAGTCTGAACCTGCATGTATTCCTGACGCGGAGATGAATTCATCTGTCCCCTTACGACCCTGTCCAGCTGGGAAAGAATTGAATGCTGTATTTTTTTGGAGATTGAAAGTACCATGCAGATAACGCCGTAAACCTCCCTTTTTGAATAGGGCCGCACAATGCAGTCAACCGCACCACGACGCATCAGCTCATATTTCCTGTCGCTTTCAATTGGAGAAAGAATGAATACAAAAGGAATGTCCCTGGTGTTCTCATCATCCGAACATTTCCGGAACAGCTCACGTCCATTCATGACGGGAAGGGAATAATTGCAGAAAATGATGTCTGGTTTGGGATTATCCGCAGTATGAAGGTAATTCCATGCTTCAACTCCTGATGCCGTTGTCTTTGTGATGCATCGTCCGTTAAGTATGTCTTCCCAGAACCGCTTTGCTACAATGCTTTCTTCCACCAAAAGTATGACGATGGTTTTTCCAAAGTCTGAAAAAAGATTATCGACAACAGGTATGGTTTTATTCGAATTATTCAATTCCTTTTGGCTTTCGGTGTCAAACAAAGTCTGGACACTTATCAATTCATGATTGAATGTTTCGTCTACTGGAGGAAATTTCATTTTAAGGGAAATCTTGTAAGACTTGTTTTCCTTTGAATGAGTAAAAGTACCGCCGTATATTTCCAGAGCCTTAACAACCAGACGGAATCCAATTTCATTAGAGGGGCTTTCTTCACTTTGCTTAAGGAAATAGTTTTGGCCCAACACTTCATCCATGTATTTTTCGGCTTCAGAATCCACATGGATTTTTGTCTTTAAAGAAACTTCATTTTCCTTTTGGGAGAGTGACAGTACGATGTTGCTGTTTGACTTGCTGTATCTTACAATCGTCAGCATGAAATGTGTGAAAATCAATTCAAGGATATTGCGGTTTGCCCTGACAAGATGTTTTTCATCAACTGAATTGGACAGTGAAATCTTTATGTTTTTCCTTATGGCGGGAGACCTTATGATTTCAGCACAACTTTCAAAAAAAGACGAAAGCAAAATCGGTGAACTTTCGGGAATGGATTTTGTTCCAAAAACCAAGAATGCATTCAAATAATCTATTAACTGAACCGACGACCTTTCTATCATGCCGTGGATTTCTTTTACAGAATCATTTTCGGTTTTCATCTGAGGAAGTTCAATTGAATTATGAATCAAGTCCGAGAGCGTAAGAAGCTGGCAGGTCATCGCATGAAAAAGGCTCTTATCCTTTTTGTATTCCAACTCCTTTTCCATGGCAGTTATAAGGGTTTTCTCCATCCGCTTGTATTTTTTTCCAAAGCGTTTGAAAGTCAGGTAAACGGCGGGTACTGTCATGAACATAAAACAAAGGTCGTAAAGATAAAAATCATATCCGCGGATCTTCATCTTTGCCACACTTTTGGTAAACAGCCTTATCAAAAATACAGCCTGCATTCCTCCAACTATCAGCATGACTGGAAAAAAGAAAAGCAGTATTACAAATGATTCTGTAACGGGAGCCTTTCTGTTTATCTGTATTGATATGATGAAAAGTACGGTGTTCAAAACCAACAGTATGCTGTATGTTAAGAACAGCACATATGGAGATGGAATGAAAATCGAAGAAATGCAGGATAACGCGCAAAGGACAATCATGGAATAAATCAGTGACCTGCCCCTTATCGTCTTGTTTTCTTCACGAACGATTCCTGTCATGACGAATACAGACAGAATGAATGAGCCTGCTCCTAAAAAATATGTAAGCCGCGAAGAATTGTCAAATATCGCAATAAAATTCCACAAATACATGGATCCCAAGCCTTTCAGCTGAAGGATTAAAAAGAACATGAACAATGAGGCAAAAGCAAGCAACCTATATATGTTGTCTTTAAAGATAATGCCGCATGCAAACAGAAAGATTATTATCAAAAAGCTAAAGCCAAAAATCACAAAGTTGGCCGTAGAAAAAAACATTCCAGACTTTTGAAACTCATCCTTTGAATAAAGGCTGACGTGAACCGGCACTCCAAAAGAGGAAACAACCTTTACCCTAAGATGCTGATACGTACTTTTTGGAAGTTCCGCCTCGTTAACCGGAATGATGAGCTCCCATGACGGATCTGACATCTGCTTTCTTCTTATGCTGCGTCCGGTTCGTCCAAGCAGGTTCCACCCATCTCCGTACTCGATGTATGCTTCCGCCAGATCAAGAGGTTCATTTCCAAAATACAGATAAAAGTCATTGCCCTGGTGAAGGTTTTTGTCCAGATAAGAAATGTCCAGCCAAAGGACCCCCTTGTAGAATCCAGGATTAAAGCTTGAAGGAATGGAAGTAAATTTGACTTCTTCCAAATCATCGCAGTTGAATTTTGCCTCTTCATCAATAAAATATGACACTTTCAGCGGGATTGCTGTATAATGAGACACTTCGATATCTTCTATTCCGAATTCCTTTATTGGGTTTTTTATATAATTCTTTTCAGAATAAAGAGAAATCGACCCTAAAAACATAAAAAAGATGAAAAACCAGCTCCTTCGGCTCATAAATTCGATTATAACTGCAAAAATGAAAAAAGAAAAGGGTAAAATACCATATTCATGGGGCAAAAATACCATATTTAGGGTAATTTTTTGGAATTGCAATACCCTAAATGTGGTAGTAATATCTTCGTAGATTAAGTTAGAGAGAGATTAATATATATACGGAGAGAGAAGCCATCATTAAATATTCATTTAAAATAACTCCTGTTTTTTTTAACGGCACTCAGTTTTACCTGAGTGTCTTTTTTTTGTCCTGTCTGCAGGTACTTTTCTTTTCAACTATTATCATATATACTATGGGAACTTACATTTCCACAGGGGTTTTATATGACGGACAGCAAGATTGTAGTTTTGGATTTCGGTTCACAATACGCTCATTTGATTGCAAAAAGACTGCGCATGATGGGTTATTACTCTGAGATTGCACTTCCATCAGCAGATGTTGGCAAAATGGAAAACGTAAAGGGCATAATCCTTAGCGGAGGACCTGCTTCCGTCTACGATTCAAACATTCCTGAATTCAATGAAAAAAATCTAGAACTGGACGTACCGATTCTTGGTTTGTGCTACGGCCACCACGTCATGGCAACCAATTACGGCGGCAAAGTGGAAAAGGCGGAAATCGGTGAATTCGGTTTTGCACAATTGAATAAAACCGATGCCGGAAAGAATTCCCCGCTTTTAAAGGGTGTAAGCGATTCAACCCAGGTATGGATGAGCCATCAGGACGGCATAATGAAATTACCCGAGGGCTTTGAGGTAATCGGGACCACAAAGGACTGCCCCTATGCCGCGGTTCAAAATCTGGAGAAAAAGAGGTTCAGCCTTCAGTGCCATTGTGAGGTAAAGGATACTCTTGAAGGCAACACAATCTTCCAGAACTTTGCGGGTACAATCTGCGGCATGAAAAAGAACTGGGATGAAGATGCCGTACTCAACCACATCATGCAAAGCATTCAGGATCAGGCAAAAGACAAAAACGTGCTGTTGTTTTTAAGCGGAGGAGTAGATTCCACCGTGGCATTTGCATTGCTTAACAGGGCTCTCGGACAGGAAAGGGTTCTGGGACTTCATATAGACAACGGCTTCATGCGAAAGAACGAAAGCGCAAACGTGGCACAGGCATACCGCTCACACGGATTCAACAACTTCATCGTGGAAGACGCATCGGAATCATTCCTCAAGGCAGTCTACCATCTTACAGACCCCCAGCAAAAGAGAATGGCGGTTGGAGAAAACTTCATTACGGTAAGAAACGAAGTCGTGGCAAAGCAAAAGCTTGATGAGGAAAAATGGATGCTCGCACAGGGCACGCTCTATCCGGACATCATCGAAAGCGGCGGAACAAAAAACTCCAGGGTAATCAAGACACACCACAACAGGGTGGACGGCATTCAAAAGCTAATCGAAAAAGGACTCATCATAGAACCGCTCAAGGATTTGTACAAGGATGAAGTCAGGCGCATCGGTAAAAAAATCGGGCTGGAAGACGACCTTGTAATGAGGCATCCTTTCCCGGGACCTGGATTGAGCATAAACGTTCTCTGTTCAAACGGAGAAATGAGCGACACGGACAAATCTGATTTTGAAAAGGCAAACGAAGAAATCAAAAACATAAAGCTTGACATGTTCTGCCCCAACTGTACCAAAGACCTGGTGCTTTCCGTATTACCAGTACGTTCTGTCGGTGTTCAGGGGGATTACAGGACATACAGGTTCCCGTCTGTGCTTACGTTCAAGGAAGAAGGCGAAGGATTCCACCACATTCCTGGCAAATGGTCAAAGCTGGAAGAAGCCGCCTCTACAATCACAAATGCATCAACTTACATAAACAGGGCGATAATCAGGCTGTACCAGAACCCCAAAGTTAAGATAAGTGACATGAAGCTTCAGGAAGGCTACTGCGACAAGGGACGTCTGGACCAACTCAGGGAAGCGGACAACATCATGCTCACCGCACTTCACAAAAACGGATGGTACGAAAAGATTTTCCAGCACCTTACAATCAACCTGCCCTACTCTTCTGCAAAAGACCACTGCAGCATTGTATTACGCCCGCTGTGTTCGGAAGACGTAATGACGGCACGTTTTGCACAAATGCCGCAGGAAGACCTTCTTGCAATTACAAAGGAAATCGCAAAGCTTCCGTATGTGGATGCTATCTTCTTTGACCTGACAAACAAGCCCCCGGCAACATTCGGATGGGAGTAAGGCTTAGAGCCCCTACTGTTCAACTTGAGAAAGCAAATCCGTCAGCAGGGGTATAAGCTGCTTCTTACGGCTTACGATGTTCTGCATGTAGTAGATGTGCTCGTCCTGCTTTGGAAGGTTCACCACCTGTTCAAAACTCGGATCGCTTGCAAGGAACATGATGGAACTGAGCTGGGTGATGTCAGTTACCAACAGTGCATTGAAAAGGTTTCCGGAAGCCTTTCTTGTTGACTCAAGTTCATCAAGGAATTCCTGCTTGCGCTTTAGAATCTCTGAGGTTGAATCAACTTCAATCTGACTTACGGTATATTTGAGCTTGCCTTCGGTATAATCCTTCATGTCCTGATGAATTACTTCCTCTGCCTTTCTGTTTCCGATATGGCTACCAGATTTCAGAATGTCATTTCCCAAAGACTGAATGTCTATGTCAATGATGGTGCTGAGGTATTCGGCGGTAAGTACGTCGTATTCCGTGGTGGTGGCACTCTGAAGAATCAGGGTATCGCTCAGTATGCCGCACAAAAGCAGGGCTGCAATGTGTTTTGGAATCGGGAGCCTGTTTTCGCGGAACATGTTGCTGATTATTGTGCTTGTTGAACCCACCGGTTTGTTGATTAATGTAATCGGATAACGGGTCGTAAAGGTGTTGATCCTGTGGTGGTCGATTATCTCCTGAATCACGTAATGTTCGATTCCTTCAACTGCCTGGTTGGGTTCATTATGGTCCACAAGAATGAGTTGAATGTTTGGTTCCTGCAGCAAGTCGGTCTCAGATATTATACCTATGACCTTGTTTTCTTCATCAACTACCGGAAGACAGCGGTTTGGACTTTGTGCAAGAAGCGGCCTTATTTTTTGAACGGTATCATCAGCGTGCACAGGTTGAATCGTCTTGTCCGCCATATCGATTACAGGTGCGGAATATTCAATCAGCATGGCAGTCGTCATTGTCGAATCATGTCCAACAAGAACAGACACCTTTTTTTCTTTTGCAAGTTCATGCAGTTCCTTTGGCAGAATGTAATCCTTTGTGATGATCAAGGCACGCACACCAAACTCTATGCACAGTTTCTGAATGTCCTGACGGTCACCAGTTATTACGATTATGTTTTCTGATTTATGTTCCTCAAGAAGCATGCGGAAAGTTTCCACATCATCATCTCCGACCATAATCGAACAGTTGAATTTTTCATCAGGATCAAATTCCACAACCGGAGTCGCATTCAACGTAAGCTCTATCAGATGCAGGCTTGCGGTAAAAATGTCGTTGCGTTTTGGATTCAGGATTTTTACGGAGTTAAGGGCAAAGGCATTGTAATTCAACAGACCCTTGTAGTGTCCTTCTTCATCAACAATAGAAAGGACAGGCTCTCCGCTTTTTACAAGCTTGTCCATGGCAGTCCACAGAGACGCCCCCTGATCTATGGTGCTGAAGCTGTCTTTCATGTAGTATTCGGTTTTTGGCCTAAGATCCGGCATGTATTTCGGCGGTTCTATGTTAAAGCGCCTGAAGATGTATTCCGTTTGAGGAGAAAGGTGTCCGGCACGTGCAGCCACATATTCCTTTTTTCCAAGCATGTGCTTGAGTTCTGCATAAGCGGTGGCGGCAACAATAGCGTCAGTATCCGGGTTACGATGTCCGATTATATAAACCTTCTTTACCATATTCAATTCCTTGGCGTCCATTGTAATATTAATTGGGAAATTGGGCAATAGAGTTGAAATTCATAATCCCTGATTTACACCAAGCCACACCAAATCCCTGACACTTCTGACCATGCCTTCAAGGATTTGTCCTTCCCCGATTTTTGCTTCTTCCGGTATTTCCTTAACCTTTAGCTTTATCGAAATCATTCCATTTACAGAGTCTTTTTCCTGAGATAAAACTTCCAGTCTGAGTACGCTGCCTGATTCAATCTGAATTGAATCCTCATAAAACAAGCGGTGAAGATTAGACATGCAGTTTTTTGCATCATCATCAAACACTGGAATTCCTGCATAGAAAACTGAATTGCCGGAATCATCATCGGGACAGGAAACAACTACCTGCCGGCGAGAAAGCTTGATTACAGTCTCCGATTCATCTTCATCTGAACTGAATGAAACAAAATCTGCAAAAACATCTTCCTGATTTTTTTCCAGCATCAGACCATAATCCTGAACGTCAAAACTGTATTTTTCAATTTCAAAAAGTTTTTCATCAATCAGCTTTGAAAAATATTCTGACAATAATGAACTGGCAGTATCCCTGTCATTCTGGCTGTACCATGGATATGGCAGTGCATCAAGGTTTTCAAGAGACAGACTTGCAAGATGTTTCTTTATTTGAATTGAATTCGGAATATAGTCATCATTGATTTTACAGGCTATCGGTTTTACATAAAGTTCCTGATTTTCCGTATTCCAAGTGTATTCGCATTTAGATTCAAGCGCAACATAAAGCCTTTTGTCCAATGTACATGGTTCGGTAAGATAGAGCATTCCATTTTCGTCAAAAGAATAACGCCTTGTGGAACTTTCATTTTTCAACTCCCAGCATTTTCCGACAAAGGGATTTTTTCCACGTGGTGAAGGCAGGATCGTACAGTCAACCTTATCCCTTTCAACATACTGCATTCCATCGGACGAATTTCTTTTTGAAGAAGTGTATACCGAAGCAAAGATGACCAGCACAGTCATCAATGCAAGCAGAGTCATAGAGATGATGTCCCTTAAACCAACCTTGGCTTTCATTCAACTACCGGATTGGATCGATATTTGCATGACCGGCCGCAACAAAAGGAAGTACATTGTCATCGATGTGAATGTTCAGGCGCACAAGATGAGGTCCTTTGGTGAACGCCTTTTTATACCACTTAGGATCAGCGTTGGCATCAATGGCATCAATTCCAAATCCTTTTGCAACAGTCAGGAAATCAGGTTCCTTCTTGAACTCTGAAGCAGAATAGTTTTTGTTGAAAAGATACATCTGCTGCTGGCGGACCATACCAAGGCTTCCGTTCTGCAGGACAAAAACCGTTACGTTCAAGTCTTCTTCTGCAAGAGTAATCAGTTCCTGAATGTTCATAAGGATTGAACCGTCACCGCTTATGCAAACGACACGCTTGTTTTTATTTGCAAGTGCCGCACCAATGGCACATGGAAGTCCGAATCCCATTGTTCCCAAAGAACCGCTTGTCAGGAATTGGCGTGGATGTTCAACAGGATAATACTGGGCAGACCACATCTGATGCTGACCTACGTCTGTCGTTACAATTATATTGCTTTCCTTGACCCCAGCCTTTTGAGCCATCAAAGGAATATCGCGTATGAATGCACGCGGATTTACGCTTTGCTTTGGAACAGACTTGCACCGGCCAGCCAGATCGCTTTCGGTCTTTGAATAAAGTTCGGACAATGTCTTTATCCATTCTTTTCTTGCAGTCTCACATTCCTTTGCAACTGTCTTTTTGGCAAGAACTGAAGAAAGCTGAGAAAGTACAGTTTCGACATCGCAAACCAGAGAATATTCAGCGGGAAGGATTTTGTTTATTTCCGCCGCATCCAGATCAACGTGAAGTATTCTCGCATTTGGACAGAACTGACTTATCAAGCCTGTGGCCCTGTCATCAAAACGCACGCCAAGGGCAAAAACCAAATCAGCATCATGCATGGCCCTGTTTGCCGCAATTGTTCCGTGCATGCCGACCATGCCAAGATTGTTTTTGTTTGACCGTGGAACCGCACCGATACCCATAAGAGTCGTTACAACAGGAATTTTATATGTCTCGCTAAAGTCCTTTATCGCAGCGGAAGCCTTTTTGTCATTGCATCCGCCACCCACAAAGAGGACGGGCTTTTTTGCAAGCACAAGGGATTCAGCCATGTTTTTTACGACAGAAGCCATTTGATTTTTTGGTGTAAGGAATCTTTTTGCAAAGTCAGTTTTCTTCTGGCTGGCAAGGCTCTTTATTTCAGGCCATTTTTCAAATTCAACAACAGCAGTCTGAACGTCCTTGGGTAAATCAATCAATACAGGTCCGGGTCTTCCACTCACGGCAATGCTGAACGCAAGTGGAATGGCAGTAAGCAAATCCTTTGGGTCCTTTATCATCATGCTGTGTTTTGTTATGGGGAAAGAAAGCCCGAATGTATCAGCTTCCTGAAAACCGTCAGTTCCAATGAGGTTTGTGTTTACCTGTCCTGTAAATGCAATGATGGGGACTGAGTCGCACCTGGCATCTGCAATCGCCGTAAGAAGGTTCATCGCACCCGGTCCGCTTGTGACCATGCAGACCGCAGGCTTTCCTGTGGAACGTGTCATTCCCTGGGCAATAAAACCTGCCGCCTGTTCCTGACGCACAAGAACATGCTTTATGGATGAACGGTTCAACTCATCATACAATGGAAGGATGTAACCGCCCGGCAACCCCGCCACGGTATCAATTCCTTCTAATTCCAATAACTTAACAATAATCTGGGATCCTGTAGCTTTAATCATAATTAGCAAAGAGTATACAGGGAAAACACATTTATTTCAATAAGTACAACCTCTCGAATCAATACTCTTCGCTTCCACCTTTTTTGTACAGTGCCGCTGAACCACGGGTGGACCTTTGGGTTGCGTTGTGGACGTTTGCGCGACCGTGTTTTGTTTCCTTGCCCTTTGAACGGGAACCTTTTGGACTGTCACCGCCACGCTTCCTTTCTTCCCTTTTTGCCACGGCGTATCTGTCGGAACCGGCTTTTGACGCAGCCCTTGAAGAACCTCTTGAGCTGTCTCCCCTGCCCCGTCTTTTCCTTGAATATGATTCATCCTCGTTTCCATCTCCTGCCATGACGGATTTTGAATCAACGTGCATGTGGGGAACACTCTTGTCGCGATTAGAAATCTCCAGTGCTTTTTCTCCTGCAGCCTTTGGCAGACTCAACAGACAGAAGTTGTCGGCCATGTCGATTGCATCAACATCCTTTGACCTGACGTGAAGCAGTTTTGAGAAGTAGTCTGCGATTTTCTTTGGATTGTAGCCGTCATGCCATCCCATCTGAACATACAGGCGGATCTGGTTCTGTGCAACGGTCGTAAACCTGTCGCGGGATTTTGACCCAACCTGATTTATCTTTCCGTAACGGCTTTTGCTGAGTTCATTTCCATAGGTGGCTTCAAGAAGAGATGCAAGAACTTTCTGCGGATCCTTGTCCTGGCACAATTCCTGTGCAAGTTTGTCAAAAATAGACTCTTCCCTTTTTTCATCTCCAGACTCTGTTTCCCCTTCCGGTTCAAGCTCACTCTGACTCTGAATCTTCTGCTTTACGTCATCAAAAAGTCGCACGCGTTTTACGGCAAGAACTTCCTCAACACTGGGAACCTTACCCTGAACCATCTCTCCCTTTGCGGATTTCTTTATCGCCGCACAAAGGAACCTGAGTTTTCTTCTGGCTTCTTCCGGACGTACCAGAGTCACCGCCATACCGGCAGCTCCAGCCCTTCCCGTACGGCCAATCCTGTGTACGTAGGTGGGACCGTCAAAAGGCAGGTCATAGTTTACGACATGGGTCAGCCCCTCTATGTCAATGCCACGAGCAGCAACATCGGTGGCAACCAGAATGCGCGTACGTTTGGCACGGAATGCAGCAAGAATCTTTTCCCTCTGCCCCTGTGGAATGTCACCATGCAGGGCACCAACCTTGTATCCCTTTTCATCCAGGAACTTGCTAAGATAATCCGCATCAGATTTTTTCTGAACGAACACAAGACCGTAAAAATCAGGAGAATAGTCAATCAGGCGGATAAGCGCCTCGTTCTTTTCGCTTTCTTTTACAACCCAGTATTCCTGCTTGATTAAAAGCGGTTCTTCTTCGTGGCCTTCTTCCTCCACAATCTCGTAATCACCCATGAACTTGCCGGCAATCTTGAGAATTGGAGCGGGTATCGTCGCACTAAAAAGAAGGACACGGCATGTGGTATTTGCACATGAAAAAATGTTTTCGATGTCATCGACAAAACCCATGTCCAGCATCTCATCGCCTTCATCAAGAATGAAGTATTCAACCTGGCTCAAATCCAGGGCCTTCTTTTCTATCAGATCCTGAATGCGTCCCGGGGTACCGACAACAATCTCCACACCCTTTTTGAGTCCACGAATCTGCTCTCCATAAGGTGAACCACCGTAAACTACAAGGCTGCGCGGATATTTCCCACTTGTAAAAGAGGCCATCTCGTTTGCGGTCTGCATTGCAAGCTCACGTGTAGGCTCAAGAATGATTGCACGGACATGTCCTAAATCTTCACGCAAGGTTTGCACCAACGGAAGCCCGAATGCGGCGGTTTTTCCTGTTCCTGTTCTTGCACGGGCAACAACATTTGCATCTCCATTTAAAAGTCGTGGAATTGCAAGCACTTGTATCGGTGAAGGATGTTCAAACTTTTTCTTTGCTATTGCAGAAAGTGTAATTTCATCTAATCCCAAATCTTCAAATGATATTTCCTGCTCGTCGTCTTCTGTAATTTCCATCTCAACTTCATCATTAATTTCTTCGAGTAAATCGTCTTCCAATATTTCTTCCTTCATTAAAAAAACAAAAATATGCGGCTAGTTTACAAGGTTTCAGGCTTTAATGCAAGTGGGGGCTGTAAAAGTTGAAAGTTGAAAGCGGA
This sequence comes from Treponema sp. UBA1233, assembly GCA_002309305.1. GTDB lineage: Bacteria > Spirochaetota > Spirochaetia > Treponematales > Treponemataceae > Treponema_D. The sequence goes on from DBWR01000057.1 coordinate 36,817, forward strand.
AAACTGAAAGTTGTTTTTTTGGAGGCTTTATTCGTCCATTCCATACTGCCAGCTCCAATGGCCTTCCGGGTTCCACTACGTTCATTGCTCCACTTCCGTTCCGCAACGGCTGCCGCCGCCCTCCACGCAACTTTTTTTTAAATTTTTCACTTTTTTTGTCAAAAACATAGGGGGTCTGATACTAATTATATAGTATGAGGAAACATGTTTTTTTTATCGTTCTTTTTTTACTGATGGGATTCCGGGCGTTTGCTGTCGAATGGCCTGAAATCATGACCCATGCTTCAATCAATGCGAGTACCGCACCTGACAGGGAAAACCCGTCCTTAAAGAAAGATGCGGGGATTGAAATTGACTGGATGAACTTTTCTGCCATAGGAGCCGTTGGGTTTTCGGATTCAAGTTCCACAGGCGGACCTGTCTTCCGTTATGGGGCAGAATTCTCGTTTTTAATTCCAGGAATCAATCTGGACTGCGGCATAAAGGCTGGAACCCTAAAGCTTTCTGGGGCATTGGGGAAACTATCTTCCCCGGGGATTTCGGCAGGAACGGCGTTTCATTCAAGTCCTGGTGCTGTGGGAGGGATTTCAGGAAGCCTTCCTTCCTACAACTCATCGGTCAGTCCATTGGCGGCGGCAGTAGACTTTGGCCTTAAACTGGGACCCGGTAAAATTCAGATTCAGGGAACAGCAAACATGGAAAAGGAATGGGCTTCTTCGCTCTGTTATGAGTTTACAACGTCATGGGCAAAATCATTTTCCGTTTCACTTACGGCAGGAAAATTCATTCACTCAAGGGAGACGGGCTCGTCATGGTTTTCCCAGAGGGCACTTTATCCACTCGATGACTATCTTGCGGCCATGGCGGAAATTTCATTCAAGGCGGGATCATTCAGCACATCAAATTCTGCGGCAATGTATGAAAATCCATTTGGCGGCGTCAGGTTTTGGTTCAAAACCCTGGATTCCCTTGAATTAAAAAAATGGAGCCTGCACACTGGAATTTTCCTCTGCGACAGTGAACTGATTGCATGCGACGGATCCAGACCATGCATAAGGACTCAGTTTTTCATCAACCCGGAACTTTGCCTTGGTCCAATAAAAAACAGATTCAGGGCGGGCCTGCTTTTTTACGACGGCATGAAAATCAGCTCTGACCCGCTTAGAATTCCATACAGCATTTACACGGTGCGCGGTGACATGTCATATTCAAGACCGGGCTTTTCGGTTAAGGCAAGCGGATACTGGACATTGGACCAATTGGATGATGAGTCAAAAATCTGGACAAGCCTGAACTTTTCGTACAGGATGGGCCTTTTTACAGCAGGCACTACCCTTACAGCACAGTTTGAAGATACCGACAGAACCTTTTCCCTTGCACAGAAACTTACGCTCGCAAATCCATTCAGACTTTCGGCAAGAGGTAAAATTATCCTGAATGAAAATGCGGGGACAATAAAAAACCTCAAGGCCGAAGCCACCCTAAACACATCGTTCAGCGTAAAGAATGTCTCCGTAAATCTGAGTGCGGGAATAAACTCCGTGCTGCTAAAAAAGTGATAAAAAAAGACACTCCCAAAAATGAGAGTGTCTGTCGCAAAACTTGCGGTTTGCTCAACAAGTTTTTATTTGCTCGCAATTTAACTTAGAAGCTACCTGCTACAGCAAGTCGCAAACCTTGCGGTTTGCTTAACGAGTTTTACCTTGCTCGCGAAGGCTCGCATTTTTGCCTTGCAAAAAACGGTAAAACTCGCAACTTTAGTTAGAACGAACCAGCTACAGCTACTGCACAGGCTACGGTACAAGTCGCAAACCTTGCGGTTTGCTTAACGAGTTTTTGTTTGGTCGCAATGCTCCCATTTTTTCACTTTGTGAAAAAAACACAAAAACTCGCAATTTAACTTAGAAGCTACCGGCAACGGCAACGGCGCATGCTACAGTACAAGTCGCAAACCTTGCGGTTTGCTT
>DBWR01000009.1:0-31127 GCA_002309305.1 Treponema sp. UBA1233
GCCGAAGACACAACAATCTACACCGTCACCGTAGACGAGCGCGGTAAGATTGAGCTGGGGACATCTCCTCAAACTTGAGTTTGAGGGCTCTACATTATATATGGTGTAGATGCTGAATCACCCGACTGCCAACAGGCGTTCAGCATGACGGTATTGAGCCCCTGGGTAATTATTAATACTTACTATTATAAATATAATAGGCACTGTTGGCATGCGTCAAAGTATATGCATTTTGTGAATAATTAGTAGTCATTTTACCAATTGACGAGGTACCTTCATGAGTTTCAATAGAATATGTTGTGTACCAAGTGCTATTTGTGTCCTCAAAAATAGCCGATTTCAAATTCGAGCATCCAACAAAACTACCGCAACCAATCAATTTCACGCTGGAAGGAATGCTAACACTAGAAAGATTTGAACAATTCTTAAAAGTAGAGTTACCAATAGATGATGGCCCATTCAAAATTTTCACCTCTGAAAGAGAAGAACAACCGTCAAAACAATTAATACCAAAATATTCAACACCTTCAGGAATTATAATCGAACCAGAAAGACTTGAACATTGATAAAACGCAAAATCGCCTATTTCGGTCGCATTCTCTGGAATCCTAATTTCAGTTAAGTTTGTACATTTATAAAATATCATATAACCATCAAAACTTACACTATCTGGAATTGTGATTTTGGTAAGATTTGAACATCCATAGAAAGCACACCTCTCTATAGAAGTCAAAGAATCTGGTAATAGAATTTGATACAAATTCAAACAATTTTGAAAGCAACCTCCTCCTAAACATGAAAGTTTTGTTACATTTGACAAATCGAGACTAACTAATATATCAGGATTTTTAGCATAAAGGGCATTCAAACCTTCTTTTATTTTAGGTACATCTAGTTTACCAAAGATTCCTGTTACAGTAATTGTTCCTGATTCAGTCATATTTTCAATTTTGCTTCTGATATCAGAACTATCTGCATCAAACCATCTAGCATAAAGCTTAACATCGCCTGACTTTCGAAGGCTATACCACCCAGTAATTGTCTCACCATCAAAATCTGGTGTTTCATACCACCCTCCAAAATGGTATCCCTCATATTTTGGCGTAGGAAGTGTGACTGTCTTATCACAAAAATAAGTCATAGGCGTATTAGAAGGAAGCTCTCCCCCATTTAGATTATATATAATGTTAAACTCACAAGGGGTCCATATTGCCGACAAATATACTGTACCACAACGCGGCACTATAGACCCAGGATTTACCCTATGCCCAGAGTCATCTTTCCAACCTATAAAATCCGCATATTCAGAACTCAATTCAGGAAGCAACTCTTCTGTATAAACCGTCCCAGATTTTACTTTTTTTCCTTTTGAATAGTCTTCAGGAATAGTTGAATAACGGTAAGTAGAATATCTTAGAGTTACAGTTATGGGTTCGTCTATCGGTTCTTCTACATGGTACTCCGGCTCTTCCACATCAGCTTTACAGGAAACTAATGGGCAGAGCACAAAAATAAATACAGCTGGAACAAGAAACAATAGTTTTGATATCTTCATAAAAAACCTCCAAAGATTTGAATGTCTTTTATGATTCTATCCTACCTTCACTATCAGAACATGATAGACCAAAATATTTTTTATCCTTCTATCATTTTTTTCAGCTGTTCCACCGTTTTTTCTATACTGTCATCTCTTCCAGAGATGATTCCCTGTATGGCATTTTCCTTGAATTTCTGATAGGCCACCTCATACTCAGCCTTAGACAAGTTGTTTCCATTCCTAAAATCAAAAAAGAGGTTTACTCCATTATAATCGCCACTGTAACAGCGACCGACGATCCATCCAGTCTCAGCAAATCTATCTGGAATCCACCAACCGTTGTTAAACTTATCCTTTATTGCATCCCTCTTTGCTTCTGCCTTTTCAAGCATGTCCTTTGAAGCACAAACATATATGCCAAACGTTTTTGCATCACCATAAATACAGAATTCCACAGAGTAACCATCAGCAAAATCAACCTTATAACCAATTTCATTGCGTCGTGGCTTCTCCAAAAGCCAGTCAACGATTGTTTCTTCTGTTGTATCTTTATCTTTCCATCTTCCCCAATAGTAATCATCACCGGCATTGCCCTCACGTTCTGTTTTTCCGAATTTGGCCTTAAGCTGCTGTTCCATTTCTTTCAAACACTTGACAAGGCAGGTTTTCCTGAAATCCAGAGCTTCTTCAGGCAAATTCTCTGCTTTTTGTTTTTCAGTATCCCGAAAAAGTTCAGAATTCTTAACCAAGTCTTCTAATTTCAAGTCATTTTTGACAGAAGCAATGTTTTCTGTAGCAAACCAATTTATTTTTTCAAGGCTTTGTGCAAGTTTAGTGTAATAGGTTCTTTGGATTTCATCCGGAGTTTTTTTATCTTTTAGCTCACCATTCCAGAAAGACTTATTGTTAAAGATTTCTTCATCTGATGATGTTGCCGTTGCATTTAAAATATCACTAACAGCACCTATTAGAACAGCCATATCATTTTTTTCTGCGTTTTTTACACTTTCTTTTTTATTATCTTTATCCTTTTTTTTATTCTTTTGTTCTACTTCAACAAAAGAGGATAAACGTGTTATTTCAAAAAGAAGTTGCGAAAACTCATCTTTTTTCTCATTAAGTTTATTGTCTTTGATTGTATCAACTTTTCCATCGGAGATGATTTTTTCCAGCGAATCAAGAATTGTTAAATAAGCCTTTGTCTTTTGGTCCAGGATTTTTCCCCTTATTTCATGTTCCTCTTCGCTCTTTGTCTGCGCGGTAAGGAGAAGCATTGTCACAAGAGCAGAAACGAGGGTTCCAAAGAGAACGCCAATGATTTGGGCTGGTATCTGATCAGTTTTCCAGACAAAAAACCAAACCATACCAAATACAAATCCGATAAATGCAAATATGGATAAAACTATCGTTACCATAGTTGAAGTTTCTCTTTTCTTCATTCTATATCTCCTTTATTGATACAAAAAATAACGTTATTTTGCAGGGAAATGATTTCCTGTTGGGGATTTACTGCAAGACGCACGACATAGGCTTGTCAAACTGGAATAGGAACTTCCACAATACTTGCATTTATATGAAGGTTTTTCATTTCCCTCATAAGGAAAATGATGCTTTGTTGGAGAATAACTACACGACGAATGGGTTAAACTTGATAAACTGGAGTTATAATCTCCACAATATGCACAGAAATATTTTGTTTTTTCATTTCCTGCAAACGGAAAATGGCGTCTGGTTGGTGAATAACTACATGAATTACGGGTTAAACTTGATAAACTGGAGTTGTAATCGCCACAGTACATACAGAAATATTTTGGCTTTTCGGTTCCTTCATATGGAACATGTTTTTTTGTAGGTGAATAACTACATGAATTACGGGTTAAACTCGACAAACTTGAGTTATAATCCCCACAATATGCACAAAAATATTTAACAGCCTCAGATCCCTCAAATAATTGATGTTTTCCTGTTTTGGAATAGCAGCAAGAGCCTGATAAAAGACTGCTTTCACTGCTAGAGTAGTCTCCACAACACTTACAATAATACTTTGCCATAAAAATCCTCCTAAAAATTTGAATATCTAATAACTCTACCCCATCCCCACCATCAGAACATGATGTACCAAGGGAACAAATCGAATTTACGTATAAAATTATACGACAGTTACTGCCAAAAAGCAACGACAATCGCATTCATCTTATAACACCACCACCTCTTGACAGAAAACAATACTGTCGATTATACTCGACAATATAGGGTATTTTTTGTCGACTGTACTCGACAACTTTTTACTGTTTTGTCGATTATATCCGACAGGTTTTCATGATTTTGTCGAACATATCGGACGGAGGTTTTATGGATTTTGCTTTACTCAAGAATGTGGTTTATGACCAGCATGAGATTATAAGGAATTTCAGGATTACTGACCGTGAGTATGATTTTGACTTAAAGGCAAATTATGTTGTCATCGGATTGCGTCGTGCCGGGAAATCTACCCTGCTTTATAAGCTTGTAAAAGATCTGGTCAACAAAGGAATCGAATGGAATCAGATTATTTACATCAACTTTGAAGATGAACGTCTGGAAGGATTTTCATCACAGGACTTTAACAGTATACTTGAGTTGCAGGCACAGATGAGTGACAAGAAGGGCTGGTTCTTCTTTGATGAAATTCAAAACATAGACGGATGGGAAAAATTTGCAAGACGCATGGCAGACGCAAAGGAACATGTTTTTATAACCGGCAGCAATGCAAAGATGATTTCAAGAGAAGTTGAACAAAAATTAGGCGGACGCTATCTTACAAAATATGTCACACCATACAACTTCCGCGAATTCCTTACTGCAAAAAAAATGGACTTCAGTGAAAAATCAATAGCAGGAACAAAATCCGGCGGAAAGATTAAACGTCAGTTCGATGAATACTTTCAATTTGGAGGATTCCCCGAAAGCCTCGAGCTCAGAGACAAGCGCGAATATGTTTCAAGCGTATATCAGAAGATTCTCTTGGGAGACATCGCAACCCGCAACAACATCAGGAACAGCAACGCCCTAAGACTTCTGATAAAGAAAATCGCTGAATCGGTTAAGGACGAACTCTCCTATTCCAAGCTCCACAACATCCTAAAGACCGTGGGAATCAAGATAAGCAAGGATTCGGTAATCGACTACACGGATTATGCTCAGAACTCATATCTGATTTTCCCTGTCCGAAATTATTTTTCAAAATTCGTTGAAAAGGAAACAACACCGAAATACTATTTTAATGACAATGGGCTGTTGAATCTTTTTCTTGTGAATGAAGAAACCAGGCTCCTAGAAAACCTTACAGCACTTACACTGCACAACAGGTATCAGGACGGATTATATTTTCTTCGCTCTCAAAATTTGGACATCGACTTTTTTGTTGAGGATACCGGAACGGTATATCAGGTGGCATGGTCACTAAAAAACATTTCCAACACACGCGAAACAGATTCCTTGCTTGTGGCGGCAAAAAGCATGAAGGAAGCAAAGCGATTTGTCGTAATCACATTCAACGAAGAATCAACTCTGGAAATTGACGGTATTAAAATTGAGGCATTCCCCATCTGGAAGTGGGTTTTAGGCATTTGTGAATAACCGGACATCCCTCCTGCATATTTTGTTAAACGATGCAAGAGGGAATAAGTGAAGGGCGTTTATTAAAAGCTGAATTTTGCGTTTAGGTAGAACGAAGAGAGGTCCTTGTATGCCCCGTATTTTCCGTCGTTTTCTGGGCCGGGAAGGAAAATGTATGCTCCACCGCCTACGCTTATCTGGTCGGACAGGCTGTAGGTTACGGATGGTGAAATCATGCTGTCAAAGTCATTGAAGTTCAACAAGCCTGCAAGGGACAGTTCAAGTGTTTCATTTACAAGGCTTTTTGAAACGCTCACAGTCATTCCGTGGGTATAAGAATCTTCGCGTTCAAGATTATCCATGCTGCCGAAAACCAAATCACAGAAATACTGTGCGGTCAAGGTCCATCCGCATGGCATCCAGTCAATTCCGACAAGACCCGAAAGCTCGTTATGTTTTTCGCTTGTTTCAACATCGGTCAAAGTCATTTTTTCCGAGATGATTGTTCCAGCTGATTTCTGAAGGCTCCTCATCGGGAAGAAGGCTGCCTCCGCACGCAAGACTGTTGCTCCAATTGGAACTGCCGCATCAACACCGACCATTCCCATGCGCTTGTAACCGCCGTTTATGACAATCCCTGTATATGCCGGATATGTACCTGTCAGTTCATAATCCAACAGCGGCATGTCATCCCAACCGTAGAATCCGTAGAGTGAGACATCGAATGCAGAAAAATATCCTGAAACCTTAAGGCCATATTCACCGTTCCATATTGCCCTGGATGGAGCTTCAAGACCGGCTATGTCCACAGGAAGTGGAATCACAACTCCAGGACCAGCGGGAAATTCTACAACGGAGGGAACAACAAATTTCCTGAGCGAATTTCCTTCGTCAAGCGGAAGTGAAGCAGGCGTAAAGAATGGAATCCACCAAGCATCGGCAGTAAACGAATCTCCTGACAACGAAACCCTTAGGGCATCTACCGCAAGTTTTGAATCATCACCGATCATTGCATAGAAGCTGGACATGTTTGACGGACATAGCACATTCGTTATGTCAACGCCATCTGCTTTGCCCCATGCCGCCTTTTGTCTTCCGATTCGAATTCCCCAGAACGATTCAGTGTAATCTATCCAGAGTTCTCCAAGCGAAAGGTTGAATCCGTTTCCAATGTTTCCGCTTCCACCTTCACCATTCAGTGCGCCAGTTGCATCGTAGGAAAAATCTGCCTGTGCATAAGCCGAACTGTTTCCGTAGAATGCTTCCAGTTCACCGGTAAAGCTTGTGGTGCCGAGGGTAAATCTTCCGGCGGTTTCTGAATCTGTCCATGGGGCTGCAACTCCCCACTTGCTTTCCACAGTACCGGTAAAATCGATTCCACCATCAGCTGTAATCCAGGCAGTGGCCAGAACTCCTATTATGGTTGCTAAAATTATTTTTTTCATAAGAACTCCAAGGTTCAGCATGACGTAGACTATCTTCCTGAACCCAATCAGTCATTCCGGACTCGATCCGGAATCCAGCATGACAGTTTATCTTATCCTTCCCTTTTCCAAAGCGGCAACAGTGAACAGGGAATCATCAATGTCATTCGCATCGTAGGTGATGTTCTTTGTTTCGATGAGTGACCATGTTCCAGTCTGAACGTTTTCCATCTTCATCTTTTGTGCCGTGGTGTAACCCTTGATTGTGGTAAAGTTGCTGCATGTAAGGACACGATGAAGCTGATCCTGCCTGTCATAGAATTCACACTTGCGCATGATGAAGTCATTCTTGGAAATGTAAGTGATGTAGCGTGGGTCTTTTTCTGTGTGTGCCTTGCTGATGCATTCAACCTTGTAACATGCAACACCGTCTACGTTTGCTTCACCAAGCAGCTTGTAATCGTACTTATTCAGGCTGCGGTCTCCCATATCCTGATATGTGAAGTCAGTTCCCATGAAGCTTCCCTCACTTTCTGAACCACTTGATGCAATGCGGCGGGTCTTTTTCATTGCGGGCATATAAAGCCAGTTATCAGCATCCTTTTTGTTTCCCTTTGCATCTTCCTTGTATTCGAACATCAGGTAACCTGTTCCGGCAACATCTTTTGGAGTGGTGAACACGATGACTTCCTTGGAAACATCTCCGTAATCCTTGCTCATCATAATAACTTCACGAATCCTGTCCGAACCTTTCTTTGAGTGGATTGTGAGTGTTGCTGTTGAAGATGAAGTCTTTGGTTCCGGAACTTCATCCGCCTTTTTCATGATGTCATAGCCTGTGAGTGACTGTGCGCCCAAGCTCAATGCCACAAATGCAGCTGCAAATGTAAGAATAATTTTCTTCATATTAAAATACCTCGTATATAGTTTTTGTTAGTCTTTGAATCTCAAGGAATTCTAGACCTCAATAATTAAATGCCTTAACCAACGGTTAGTTATAGTTAACTTTATTTTGTTTCCTTGTTTGTCTCCTTACCAAACGGCTTGGTCATAAACAAGAGGACTGGGGTCAACGTGTAGTCGGCAATCAATGCGCTGCCAAGACCTACGATTGAAAGCCAACCGATATTCACAAGAACAGTCATCGTGCTTGTAAGGAAGATTCCGAACATTGCACAAAGGATTATTGTTGTCATGATCATGGTTTTACCTATCTCACGGTAAGAGTTCAATACTGCCTTTCGATAATTTCCACAAAGCTCAAAGTGATACTTGATGTGGTTGGTAAAGTGGATTGTGTCGTCAACCGCGATACCAAGAATCATAGGCATAATCATTGCGGTAATCATGTCCAGGTTTACTCCGGCATATCCCATGATTCCACCGATGATTGCAATTGGAGCAACGTTCGGAATCATTGCAATAAAGCCTGTTCGCAAAGATGTAAAGGCAAGGATGAGCAGGACAAGGATTACAAGGAGTGAAGTTCCAATTGAGCGGATTGAACCGCGCACAAGCTTTCCATTCATCTGGGCATACTGAACAACCTCACCAACTACACCGGCATTAGATGCATCTGGGAAAAGCTCGGCACACCATTTTTTCACATCCTCAAGGTTTCTTACGATTTCCTCTCCATCATAACCGTTAAGCTCAATGTGGAGGTAACCGGCCCTAAAGTCTTCGCTTACATAGTTATAGAGGTCAGAACCACCGGAGATTTCATAAAGGAACATTTCCTGGCTTACAAGATCCTGGTCATCTGGAATTATATAGGCATCTGGGTCATCGCTGTTTAAGGTACGGTTCATTTCCTTGACAACCTTTGTTACAGAAGAAACGCGTGGTTTGCCGTTAGAAACTTTTGTTGAGCTTAAAGTTCCGATTCTTGATGCAAGTTCATCCATGTTTTTTAGGACGTCCGGATTCTTGAGGGAATCTTCATCTGAATATTCAACAAGAACTTCATAGCTGTACTGGCTTCCAAGCTGGCTGCGGGTAATTTCCATAAGTCGCTTGATGTATGGAGTTCGTTCTCCCATCATGTCCGCATAATTCATGTTTACCTTAATCTTGAAGATGCCCGGAACTACTGCAAGAATAACAGCGGCACCGACAATTATTGTAATCCATTTTCTATTAAGGATTGATTTTCCCATCGCCTCTACACGAAGATCTGATTTTGTTGAACCTTCCGTGCTTACAAAAGTTGGATCAGGCTCCTTGTCTTTACCAAAGCTGTAAAGAACCGGAAGAAGTATGATTTCGAAAATGAATACTGCAAGAACTGCGGCGGCGGTAATTCCACCAACCCAGCGCATAGGCCTTATGTTTGCAGAAAGGAAAGAAAGCATACCGGCCATTGTCGTGATTACCGTAAAGAACAGTGCCCATCCTGAATCCCTTATGCCCATAATTACAGATTCTTTTCTCTGGCCTGTTTTCCTAAAGTACATCTTAAAGCTGTTGATGTAGTGGACTGCATAACCTACCGCAAGTGCCATCGCAAGAAGGACCGTCACCATTATCATTGTATTGTTGCCCTTGATGTTCATCCATGCGGAAGCTCCGAGTGTTGTTGCAAGTGCCCCGATTGTTGCAATTGAAGGAACAACTACTCCACGCAATGAGCGGATAAAGATGATGAGGAATATGAGCATGACAACAAAACCCAAGGCAATTCTGGTTACGCACTGTGTTACGATGGATTTTTCTTCTTCGTATTCTGTATAAGAAAGGCCTGCAGGACGAATCTCCCATTTGTCTGATTGATACTTTGGGTCGTTGAAAATTGACATTGCCGGAGGTGCGATTTTATTCATTGCCTCATCAAGATTTTCTGAATACTGTTCAAGGTTTACGATGAGCCATGTTTCGGTGCAGTCGTCGCTTACAAGGTTGTTGACGATTGATTCGCGGCTTAAGATAAAGTCTTTCTTTTCTTTAAGTTCTGCCGGATCTGTTGGAACTCCATCCTCAAAGGGACTTGTTACCTCAAAACCGTCTTCAGTGCCAATTGGAAGTGAAAGCTCCATCAAAGAAGTAATGCTTCCCGCATAAGGCACATTGTTCAAAAGGTCGTCACCAAGCTCGTCAATCATTGTCAGAACTTCTGGGTCAAAAACGTCGTCGGCTTTAATATGGGCCAAAAGGGAATCTGTTGAACCAAAAATGCTTTCAAAATGGTCCTGATTTACTTTTGTTGTTTCCCAGTCGTCGAACCAGTCTTCTTCTCCATTGTCCAACTTGATTCGCGGAAGTCCAAGGCTGCAAAAAACGGTTACAATCAAAAGGCCTATGATAAATGCCCAGCGGTGCTTTATCTCAAACCTTCCGAATTTTTCAAACCAGTCATTAATCTTTGTTACTTTCATAAGAACCCCTAAAAACAATTATCCGTTTAAGTGTTACATGATAACCTGCTGTGTGATAACGGCGTTATCAGATAACAATGTTATCATAACGATAACGGTGTTATCTTGTCAAGTAGTTTTTAAAAATTTTGGTAACAATGTTATCTTTTTATTAAATTCTGATTGACAAGGCTTAAATTCAATACTAGAATGAACACATATAGGAGCAAAAAGAGAAAAATGAGCGAGTCATCAGCCGAAACTAAAAAACAGATTCTGGAAAGCGCAAAAAAGGAATTCCTCGAAAAAGGGTTTATGAATGCCTCCCTTAGAACCATTGCTTCAAATGCGGGCCTGACGACAGGAGCCATGTACCGTCATTTTAAGGATAAGGATGACTTGTTCTGCTCCCTTGTAGACGAAGCTGTTGACGTAACGACAAAAGCCGTTATGATGGCAGACGTCATGAACCACAAAAAATTCGAAAACCCCTTTTCACTTGAACATTTTACGGCAGAGACAGAAACAACAGAAGCACTTCTTGACTACATCTATAAAAACTTTGATGCCTTTACCCTGCTTCTGACAAAAGCCTCCGGCAGCAAGCACGAAAACTTTTTGGACGAAATGTGCGAACTTTATACAAAAAACTGTGAAAAGACCTTTCTCTGGATGTACAAGCAAAACTACGTTCCCAAGAAAACAGACAAAATGACCATGCATGTCGTCGCCTCAACATTCATCACATCTTTTGCAGAAATCGTCCTGCACAAGGTCCCAAGAAAAAACGCCGTGGCCTACATAAACAACATCACTGAGTTTTTCAGATATGGAACCATGCACCTTCTTGGTGTGGATTTGATGAAATAAACAACCTCATACAAAGGCTTGCTATTAGCATGACAAAAGATATCCACACTATCGTTGCTTTTTTCATTTCAGCCTCCAGAATTATCCTTCAATTTTTTGTTTTATCAGTAATGCATAATATGAAATATAAACAGGAATAACCGGTGAACAACTAGGTTGAATTGATTCAAATTCTTTACGTATCAATGAAACAATTAAACAACAGAATACGAAAATCAAATAGATAAAAGAAGTCCATCTTAAATTTATAATTGTTTTATCATAATTATCATAATTGTCATAATTGTCATCAATTTTTATCCAAATAAATGCAATTACAAATCCTCCAAAAAGGTCGAATATAAGCTCTGTTTTCACGCTTCCTGTTTTGATGTCGATTGCATAAATTAATATAGTATCAATAATACTTAGAACTATTATTATTTTATGTATTATTTTTTCCGTCTTATTCACTAGCGTCCATCCAGTTCAATATACTCAAATTGAACAAAAAAACTTCTACCCATCCTATCCACTGCTGATTATGTTGCCGTCATAATCATTATCCTTCTTCCACTTTAACAGAAATCATGGAATTGTTTCAAGGCATCATCAGCAAACATTCTCTTTATTCTTTACTTTTACTATATCACGAATATCCTTAACAAACAAAAATAGAAACAAGATAAAAAAGGGCAAAACGAACATCATATTGAGCAATACAATTATTTCTCTATACACAATCGATGAATACAGGATATTTATCCTCCAATCAACTTCCCTGAATAATAATCTTTGTCACAACACCATCTTCCAACATATATGATATGGTCATCATTCCTTCTGCCAATGCATTCCCCATGTTTAAGGAAATGCATTCATTCGATTTTGAAAGAACCATACAAGGAGGTTCTTTTTCTGATACGACTTCAAATTTATTTGTTTCATAATTCTTTATTTTTATAGTACAATCACTTTCATAAGCTTCCATTATTTTCTCAGCAGAGTCTCCAACCTTTATCCCCCGTTTTGTTGAATAACGAGGATCTTCTGTACCTACTTTCACTATAGAACCAGAGGAATAAACCCACTCTATAGAAATACTATCTATTTCTTGAAAACACCATACAAGTTCCCCCCAATTTCTTGTATTAACATAGTTATAAATCTCAAAATCATCTGTATCATATTCTTCGATATTTCTTATATTGTGATAGATACAGAAATTTCTTGTTTCATCATGCAAGGAAAACTCCACTGTAAATTCATCATCATAAAGGCTGTCATCTATATCGTCTTCCTTCTGATTTATTAAACGTTTCTTTACTTCTTTTAAATATTCCGTTTGTTTAAGAGGATGCCAGTCCTTATATAGAAATGTTCGATCCAAGTCGGGATAGACATCTTCTTCCGTCGGATTGAGTTTTGGTTTTGTTTCTTTAACCTCAACTGGTGCAGGGATTTCTATTTCTTCGTTTATAAGTGCTGATTGTGATGCCTCAGCAACTTCCGGATCATTTGGCATTTCTTTGTCAGGATTATTCTTATTGCAAGAAACAATCATAAAGAAAACCAGACAGAAGATAGAAATTATTATTTTATTTTTTTTCATATAAAGGTAATAGCCATTCAGGTTTGGATGTTTTACTTTTTTCATCTTTTTCCTCCTGTTGTTTAAATGTTTGTATACTTATTTTACCTGTAATAATCTTTGCTGATTATGTTGCCGTCATAATCGAAAATGTATGTCACGTCACCATCCCTTACACTTGGATTGTCTATGTACATGTATACCTTGACAGTATCTTTTCCATAGCTTACCTTAAACTTATATTCATTTATATCAGCAAAACTTTTTTCGCGATAAAGCTCTTCCGGCACTGACAAAAATTTTTCGAGAGTATAATAGTCTTGCAACTCTTCCCGGGATAATCTTGCCAGCTCCTGTCTGGTCAATGGAATTTTATATTTTTCTTTAATAGACTTCAAATAATTGATACGGGCATCAACACTCTCCTCATCCTGCTTGAATATGACTCCTCGTGAGGAATAATCCTTATAGGCAAGGCTCACGTAATAGAAATCAGTACCGGCAACTGTTACGGTTTTGTCAGGTGTTTCTTCGGCAAAACAGAAGAGACAACTTAATAAAATAAAAAGGCAAATCATACTTTTCTTCATAATCGTTTTCCTTCTTCCACTTTAACAGAAATCATGGAATTGTTTCAAGGCTTACTTAACAAAAAAGCCAGTTTCAAAAACACATGGTCTTTAAAACTGGCTTCGCACAGCATCCCACAGTTAGATTCCGGAAAAGCTCCGGGATGACATCATTTATTCAGCAGCAGGGAATTGATTATCTCCTGGAACTGCTTGGAGCTCAGGGCCTTGCTGTGGTAGACTTCCTGAACCATGTTGTCGGCATCTATAAATACGATTATTGGCGTGTTGGCTGTCTTGACCTTGGGGAGGAATGTTTTGACATAGGTGTCCATCGCCTTTTTTGCACTGCCTGTGGTGTCATAGGCAAATTTCATTGCGGGGGCGGCATACTTGTTCTGGAATGTCTTTACCGCATTGTCCCTTGCCTTTCTTGTTTCCACAAAGATGATGTCCACATTGCTGAACTTGCCGTAGTCTTTGTTTATGTTCTTGAGGAAGTTCTTGGTACGGCCGCAGCTTGTTGCAAAGAAAACCAGAACCTTTGGCTTTCCGTTTGCTGTCGTCGTCACTTTTGTACCGTCCACAAGACTGAATGTAGCTGACACCGGATTCTTTTTGTTGGCTCCGTCCTTTTCGGGTGCAACCGGCTTTTCAGGCTGCTTTGGAGTTTCGGGCAAAACAGGTTTTGGATCCGGCTTCTTTTCCGGTATTTTTTCAGGAGTCTTTTCAGGTGTCTTTTCAGGCTGATTTGAAACTCCGGGCACTTCACATTTTCCGTCGTCGCAATCTTTTCCGGCAGTGGGTGTTGCGGGAGATGGAACCTCACAGACTCCGTCCTCACATTCATTTGAATTTGGAGCCGGGCTCAAGTAACCGTCAACAACCTCGCGGATGTGGTCGTACTTAACTGTAGTGGCCGTCTCGAATTTCTGAATCACGTTGTGTGAGTCGATGTAGACGATTACCGGCAGTCCGATGGTATTTACATTACCCTGAATCAGCCTGATGTACTGCCACATGACGCTGTTTGCACCGTTACCCTCATCGTATGCAAATTTCATTGCGGAGCTTCCGTAGTTGGTCTTGAAGCTCTGTACGACCGTCTTTTTGGCTTTGTTGATTTCAATTTCGTAGATGTCGATGTCCGAGAATTTTGAATAATTCTGACCGAGGGATTTTGTCGTTCCCTGGCATCTTGAACAGTCCGTCTTAAAGAAAATCAATACCTTTGGCTTGCCGTTGGCTTTTGTCGCCACCTTTGTACCGTCCAGCAGAGTGAATGTTGAGCTGATTGAGTTGGGGATATTAAGTCCACCGCTTGTCTGTGCTGGAGTTGTAGGCGTGCTTGTATTTGATGGCGCAGGTGTGGTCGTACCGCTGGTGTTTCCAGTGTTGGTTCCGGTATTTGAACCCTGGCTTGTATTACCTTGATTGGTGTTACCCTGGTTCGTGTTGCCCTGAGTGGTATTGGGAAGTCCGTTCTTTGGAATCAGGTAATTGTCGATTATGTTGCGTACAGTTCCCGCTTCATTGGTCTTTGGGCATCCCTCAAGTACATACTGAATCTTGTTGTTGCAGTCGATGAACACCACAAATGGAATTCCAGAGCCTTTGCCTGTCTGCTTCATGTACTCCTTGTATGAGTCTGAAGATTCCGTTGTGCTGTCAAGATTGAACTTGAGGTTTCCTGCATTGTTTGTGGAAATGTAGTTCCTGATTTTCTGGTCTGAATCCTTGTATTCATTTATAAAATAAAGGTCAACGTCAGAGAATTTCGTATAGTCGGCGGCAAGGGCTTTGGTAAGCTTTGCGCAGTACTGGCAGTAAGTCGCATAGAACACGAGCACCTTTGGCTTTCCCACAGCCTGATTGTTCACCGTCGTTCCGTTTGTCAGCTTGTAGTTGTAGACGCCGATATTGGTTTTATTCAAGCCCTTTATCTTTGCATCCCCATAGGTCACGGACGGTACTGTTGGTCCAGGCCTTTGGCTTGTGTTTCCAGTTGAATTGTTTCCGTTATTGTTCGTACCGTTGTTTGGCGTAGTTGCATTACCGGAATTTGAGCCGCTTGTGCCGCTTGAACCGTTAGAGCCTGCAAGTATGCGTGAGTTGATTGTAGCCGCATCATTTGCCCATGGCATTGACGGGGAAGCCGCAACCTTGTACACGAGAACATAGTGGATCCTTCCGTTTTCTCCTCCCATGCCAAGGATGATGTCATCGGTGGACGTAGCCTTTGCAATAAAATCCACATTGCTTGAAAGGTTCTTCCATGAGCCTTCTGACTTGACCATCATCTGCTTTCCGGAAGGAATCGTCAGGTTAAAGGTATAAGACTCACCCTTCTTGAGTGTTCCTGCCATCGGTATCTTGTTGAATTTGACTCCTGCCTCTGCAGTTTCGCGAATCATTCCGTTTACCTGTGGATACCATGCCTTGTTGTGGGTCAGGTAAAATTCATAGAGTTCCCTTCCGCTGATTCCGCATTTTTCCAGATATGGTTCGACGCGTGGAAGCGTGTCAAATTTATCCTGATTTACAATTGGAGACAGATACTGGAATTTGCTGTTGGACGGATAGTGTGACATTATCATATAGTAGGGATCTACATCAAACCAAGCGTCCTTGTAGTCAAACTCAAAGGTCTTTTTAACCATGTCGGTATTTCCGGCACCCCATGTCGGATCCATGAGCAGGTTCTTTCCATTAGACAGATGAACGACAATCCATCCGTGATTTCCCAGAGCCGCCTTGTATGTGTATCCGTTTTTCTTGTTGTATCCGCTCACATACTCGCAGTTGAGTCCCACAGTCTTTGCAAGTTCCTGATAAAGCAGGCTGTATCCCTGACAGGCTCCCTTGCGTTTTTTCCATGTTCCATCTGCACTGTAACAGAATGATTCATCCAGATTTACGTCGTAGGCAATGTTGTGGGCAATCCACGCAAAAATGGCCCTTGCCTTTTCTTCATCCGACCTTGCAGTTGCGCATATTTTGGCGGCTGCAGTTGCGTATGATGTTGAAGTTGAAAAAGAAAGATTGGATGCATAATTGTCAATTGCTGACCAATTCTTTACCGCAGGATGTGTCTTGGCGGTAAACATAACGTCCGCATTTGTCTGAGCGCTTGCAGCTCCACCAAAAAAAATCAGGGCACAGATAATCGCACCCAAAACAAAATACTTGTGTCTGCTCATAATTCCTCCTTATAGAACAGTTGCTGGAACTATTTTAAAAAACAAAACTTTATTTTATAAGTTACGGAATAATATAGTAAATTATACCACGATTTCGCCATAAATCAAAGGAATTCGCACTCATTTTCACCCCAAAAACCAATGTGAAGTACCTCATAAATGCATGTTAGGTTCCTCATTTTGATATTGTGATTTTTTTTCTATGCGTTATGATTTGGGGCATGAGGTTTTTTATGAAAAGATTTTTATCAGTAATTTTATTTGTATTGGCTCCAATGTGTTTTGCACAGGAGGCTTTGGACTCTTCCCGGATTCAGAAGCTTGATGATTATCTTAATCAGATAACAGAAGCATATCACATTCCGGGAATGGCATTCGTTTTGACAGATCCAGATCGGGCCATTATGGAAAGGACTTACGGCGAGTGTACGGACATGAACCAGCAGTTTTACATAGGATCAATGAGCAAGTCCTATACCGCCCTCAGCATCATGCAATTGGTTGAAAAAGGCCTTGTGAATCTTGAAGAGGATGTTTCCGCATATCTTCCAGATTTTCAATTTGAGAAAAGAGTCACGGTGCTTTCACTCTTGAATCAGACAAGCGGCTTTGACACTCATGCCAAACTTCATAATGTAAAGGTTACGGATTCTTATGGAAAGTATGAGTATGCAAATGTGAATTACGATTTGCTCGGAAAAATAATTGAGTCGGTTAGCGGCATGTCCTATGAGGATTATGTCCGGAAGAATGTTTTTGAACCTATTGGCATGCCGGACACAATGGCAAATGCATGGAAGGTAAAGGACAGTCCAAAGCTCTTGCAGGGCAACAGAAATTACTTCGGTTTTTTCAAGCAGGGTGACGCGGATTTCCCTACGGAAAAATCTTGGTTCCATGAGCCTGCGGGCTATATCGCCTCTACACCAAACAATCATGCGAAATATCTGAGGATGTATCTTAAAGGTGGACTTACGGAAAATGGTGACAGAATAATCACGAGCGAGTCTATAAGCAAGATGTGGTATAAAAACGTTCCGCTGGGTGTGGATGAATATGACGCCTATTACGGAATGGGCTGGAACTACATGAAGTGGGAGGGTTATCCCATGGTGTTTCACGGAGGCCAGGTGGAGAACGGCATCACCTACATGTTCATCCTGCCGGGAGAAAACCTTGCATGCTGCTTTATGATAAATGCCAACGATGAGTTTGTTCTGAACAATCTTATGAACGACGTAGTCTGGAACACTGTCTCAATCTTAGGGGGCGAGTCTGTGGAGGAAGTAAGCAAAACCGAATACATTAAGCTGCATCTTCTCTATGACGCAATCTATCTTTTGATATTCTGCCTGTCGCTTTTCATTTTGATAAGGGCAATTAAATCCCGTCGTGTTGAGTCACAGGGAAAGAAAAGAAGGGTTGTAAAAATCATCCTGGGCATTCTTGGTTATCTTGTTTTCCCCCTGTTCCTTTTGACCTTTACAAAGATTCTGCTGGATACGCCGCTATGGGTTGTAAGGCTGTTTGTTCCGGATCTGTACATCGTGCTTTTGGTTTCTGCATGCCTTGCATTCATCGGTGGAATCGTTAAAGTTTTCAGGATATGCCGCAAACGCTAAAGATTAAGATTCAAGAAGAGTAAATAAATTCAATTGATTTATAAGGAGAATCAAGTATGAGGAAAAACAAACTTTTATTGACGGCTGTAGTTTCCGCCATGATGATTTTTGGCCCGCAGCTTTGTGCAGAGGAGGCAACAGAAGAGAGCCTGCCATATTCTTTGTCTTTGACAACAGATTTTGCCTATTATCCCAAATCCGACTTTATTACCGGAGGAACACATTTTTCTCCAATTACAGGTCCCTACGCTGGTGTAGAACTGGCAACAACACTCAACGGCTCCTACACCATCAGCACACCGCTTGGAGAAAACATGCTCCTTAAGGATGCTTACGTAAATCTGTGTGGCGGCCTTGAACTTACACCCGTTTCCATCAGACCGAAATTTGGCGTGGAGTTTGTACCGGTTCCTTTTTTAATCCTGCGTGCGGGAGCTTCAATCGGCTGGGGATGGAATTATCTTGGTCTTGAAGGAGTTGCCGAGTATAACAAGGTTTCCCATGAGTATGATACGCTTTCGACATTTACTCATCCGTACTATGACTTTTATGCTGGTGCGACATTCCAGTTTGATACTGGTGCGTTGATTCCCGGAGACTGGAGCCATGTACTTTTGGTCGCTTCCTATACCATGGTGTATACAGGCATGGCGGGAGTTTCCAAGGATACCCTCTTTGAATGGCAGTGCACAAGAACCAAAGCACAGGGATTTGCCTATGAAGCACAGGTAGTCTTGGGCTATCAGATGCCGCTTCCATTGAATGTAGTGGGATTGATGTTCAAATCCGTGGGATATTATGACGGTTCTGTTTATGGAGAATTTGATTCAACTTTTGACGGAGATTTTGCGGAGATTTCAATAAGCCCTGTCGCTCAGTTCAAGTTGGGAGAAAAAGACAGCCTCTCGTGCATATTTGATTTTTCCAGTCGCAGAAGCTTTGACTCAGAGTTCAACAGTGAATATGAGATGCTGACCTCAAATGTAAGCGGCCGTGAGTGGTACTTTAAGCGTCTTGCAATCAGCTGGACCCACAGATTCATTTAACGGGATGAGGGAGTGCAGGGATTATTTTTTGTAAATGATCTGTGCATTGGAATAAATCGAAAGGAATCCGATGCGGTCTCCGGTCTCAAGAATGTGATAGATTTTGTTGAGCCGGTTCTGCACGGTTCCAAGCGTCAGTTCAAAATCGATGGCAATGGCTTCGTATTTTACACCCTGCTGAACAAGAGCAAGCCATTGTGCGTCGCGTTTTGTGGTTTCGGGATAGTCGGCAAGATTAAGAACCTTGTCCTTTACGGTCTGAGTCTTAAGGTATTCATAAAGCAGGTAAAGCGTGATGCATGTAATTAGGATTATCTGTACGGCGTCAAAAACCCTGTCAAAAAAGATTTGCCGTCCGAACCTGATGCCGCTTAAGAACGGAATCAAATAGATGAGTGCAAGGACTGAAAATTTGATTGCCTTATGTTCCCTAAAAAAACCGCGTATCCAAAGCAAAAGGATTGCAAGCTCCATAAAGATGATGGGGTATGCGGGATTTGAAACTCCAATTGAATTTGTAATCGAAAAAAACAGAAGAGAAGGAACAAAGAGTGCGAGTTTTTCCGGCTTAAAGAGGATGAAGCCTAAAATCACAAGGCTTATGGGACCAAACACAAGACCGATGAGGCATGGGTAGTCATGAAGAAAAAAAACGTCATAAAAGGCATGTACTGTTGAATAAATCAAAATCAAGATGAAGAAAACCGAAACTATCCTGACAAACGTTAAAAACTTCTTTGAGTAAAATGCTTTCATTCTTTCATTATAAGGGAGATTGACGATTTTCTCAAGCATTGCAAATTGAATAAAAGTTTAAATCTCATTATACTGCTGAATATGAAATTTTCGTTCAAACAGTTTATCGTTCCTAATTTTGCAAAACGCCTTGCCTTTATGCTGCCTGCCGTCATCCTCATGGGTGTTTTTGTTTCAATCCTTGTGGAAATCGGATGGGGTACAGATCCCGCCAGCTTCATGAACCTGAACATTGCTTCCACCCTGGGCTGGGGTCTGGGGAATACCGAAGTTCTTGTCTATGGCCTTATGCTCGTGTTTACATTCATCTTTGGTGCTGAAATGATAGGCTTTGGGACGATTGCGAATATGGTTTTAATCGGTTATGTCGTTGACCTCTGCCGTTGGATATGGAGGAACATCGGGTTTGCGGGCTTTATCGCAGAAAGCAGTTTCCCGGTGCGCATCCTGATTTTTGCACTGACCCTGATTTTCTTTGTCATTGTGGCTTCGGTGTACATCAACGCACAGATGGGAGTCGCCCCCTACGATGCCATGCCCCAAATCATCAGCGGATGGATGCCAAAGGTTCCGTTCTTTATCATCAGGATATTGTTTGATTTGACTGCGGTTTTGATTGGAGTAATCGCAGGAAAACTCAATCCCAACGGAATACAGGGCTCTG
This sequence comes from Treponema sp. UBA1233, assembly GCA_002309305.1. Lineage (GTDB taxonomy): Bacteria > Spirochaetota > Spirochaetia > Treponematales > Treponemataceae > Treponema_D. Next base: position 20,209 of record DBWR01000009.1, read on the forward strand.
CAGTCGGCTCAATAATCATGTCGCTCATGCTCGGCCCCGTAATCAGTCTGGTGGGTAAACCGCTAAAGAAAATTCTGTAGCCTACAGTTTGAACTTGTCCAATTCAGATGTAATTGCAAGTACGGACTGTTTGTTGGCTTCGGCTTTTGCCCGGACAGTAGAGAATGACTCTGAGAATGTCTTTACTACCGATTCGGACTGTGACACTGAATCATTGACCTGACCTGTAAGGGAAACAACCTCGTTCAAGTCATGCATTATTTCTTCCGTGTAATTTGCCTGGTTCTTTGTAAGGTCGCTTACTTCTCCAATCTGTTTTACAACCACATTTGTACTTGAAAGAATTGAATTTGCATCGGCTGACTGCTGGGCCATGGTCTTTGATATTTCCGCAACAACACGGCTCTGTTCCTCAATCTCCTTCTGTATCTTGCTGAATGCGTTGCTTGTGAGCTCCATGTTTTCTGAGCCTTCGCCCATGGATTTTGAAATCTCGTTGATAAGCTTGCTGATGTCCTTTGTAGACCTTTGGGTTGACTCGGAAAGCTTTCGGATTTCATCTGCAACGACACTAAAGCCCTTTCCTGCCTCACCTGCATGAGCCGCCTCAATAGCCGCGTTCATGGCAAGAAGGTTTGTTTGGGAAGCAACCGACTGAATCACCTTGATGACTTCTATCATGCGCTTGGACATTTCCGTAATGCCGTTGATGACTGTCTGTGTCTTCTTTACTTCCTCGCTACCTGAAACAGATTCATGCGTAAGAGCATTTGAAAGATTCTGAGCCTTTGCGATAAGCCCCGTAATCGACTTGAAGTTGTCCACCATTTCTGTCATGGACTTTTCGTTTTCCTTTTCGGACTTATACTGGAAGCCTGTAAAATCACTTACCTTTACCGCATCGGAACTGAGCTTTGCAACACCCTTGTTTACCGAAGCAAGCAAGTCTGCCTGATTGTTCGATTCTTTGCTCATGGACTTGAACTTGTCTACAATCTGATTAATGTCGGCTGATGAAGTTTCGGTAAGCCCCATAAGCTCTTCCGCACTTGAGTCAACAGATTTGATTTCGTTTTTAAGGTTCAGGAGGAACACGCGCAGGGAATCCATAAGCAGGTTCATTTCTGACATGATGATTCCAAAGTCATCGAATGTACCTACATAAATGCGGCTGTGCAAATCTCCTTCCGTACGGAGGCTCCTTATCAGATTGATAGAAATCGCAAACCTATGTCTGAGCTGAACAAGAGTGATGAGGATGAGCGGACTGCAGAAAACCAATGCCTGAATCAACCCGAACACGGTCTTGCCAACGAAGACATTCATAGCCCATCCGTGGCGTATGGCACTGTATCCTGAACAGAAAACATGCCAGACAACTGTAAGGCTTGCAATCAGAATGGCCTGACCGATGTTCATGGATACGGTTGTCCTCTTGAATCCCTCGCATGAAATAATCTTAAGCTTGTATAATTCCCTTCTTGAAAGAACCGCAAAACACTTTACCGAATACTGCACGGCCATAAAACCATAGAGCAGAATCAAAATCATGATTACTACCAGATCAGTTGTGTTGTAGTTTACTTTTCCGGCAACCGTCTTGATTATGATTGTGATACCGTTTCCAAGCGGGTATCCTGCCATGAGAGCTATTGTGGTAATTACCTTTATCCTTCTGAGGATTCCGTCCACACTTTCCTGCTCTTCTTTTGTAATCGGCTGTGTCTCCGCCTTTTTAATCAGATCCAGCAGAGGTTTCATCATTATGTAAGTGATAATCGTAATGACAACAAAGATTCCAGCGGCAGGTCCCAAAGATGCGCCAAGACCAGTTACCCAGTCGCCCCATGTTGACCCCTTGATCTGCGTTACCTGAAAAGAGGAAAGCAGGGGAACACCAATGACAGTACTTACACCAAAAAACAACATGTATATTTGAAACAAACTCATTTTATTACTCCTAATAGTAATATTACCACGGTTTTTTAATAAAAACTATGTCAAATGTGGAATTTTAAGGAAAAAATTAAAACTTTCTTAAAACGGTTTGAACTGTATTTCATAATTTGATATAATATCGTAAAATGCAAAACCAAAATGCCGACATCCAGTACAACAAAATGGTAAATACCCCGGTTTGGAAGCTGATCATTACGCTTGCAATCCCTACCATAATATCCATGCTTGTTACCTCGATTTACAACATGGCCGACACATTTTTTGTCTCCCAGTTGGGAACAGAAGCCAGTGCGGCAGTTGGAATCGTTTTTCCCGTCATGTCCATAATCCAGGCGTGCGGATTTACCCTTGGCATGGGTTCTGGAAGCCTTGTCTCCATACGTCTTGGCCAAAAGCGCAACGAAGAGGCCTCCGTGATTACATCAACTGCATTTTTTGCGGCGATTGGTGTCGGTGTCCTGGTTACCTGCTTCGGCAACTTATTTGCACAGGGTGTCCTGAGTTTTATCGGTGCAAGTGAAAGCGTCCTTCCTTATGCAAAGGATTATGCGGCCTACATTTTCTGGGGTGCTCCCTTTATGTGTGCCTCTTTTGTCCTGAACAATGACCTTCGTTCAGAGGGAAAGGCGTTCTTCAGCATGATTGCCCTTACAACAGGGGGCATACTTAATCTGGTTTTGGACCCCTTCTTTATTTTCCCTGATATTTCAATTTTTGGACTTCACATCAAGGGTCTGGGTATGGGGATCAGCGGTGCGGCCCTTTGTACGCTCATAACCCAGTTTACAAGTTTCTGGCTGCTTTTCTCGTTTTACCTAAGGCGAAAGGCCATCTGTCACATAAGCATAAAGAATATTTCCAGGGACATCCGAGTTTTGGGCAGGATTGTCACCACAGGACTTCCTTCTCTTGCACGTCAGGGTTTGGCGAGCATTGCTTCAATTATGCTGAACAAGAGTGCGGGACTCTTTGGCGTGAGTGCGATTGCGGCCATGACTATTGTTGGCAAAATCATCATGTTCATTGCCAGCATGATGATAGGAATCGGTCAGGGATTCAGTCCGGTAAGCGGCTACAACTACGGTGCAAAACGTTATGACAGGGTTAAAAAGGCATATTTTTTCCTTGTCGTAAGCGGTGCATCTGTCATGGCAGTCTTTGCAATCCTTGCGTTTGTATTTGCCCCCCAGATCATTCAGGCTTTCCGCGATGACCCAGAGGTTATTGAAGTTGGAAAGGTTGCATTAAGGTGGCAGGCGGCATTCCTACCCTTGCATGCGATTATCGTCGGTACCAACATGCTGATGCAGTCCACACACCACATCACGCAGGCGACTTTCCTTTCCATGAACAGGCAGGGCATCTACTTTATTCCCGCCATATTGATTTTACCCCATTTGTTCGGACTTTTTGGAGTGGAGATAAGTCAGGCGGTTGCAGATTTGCTCAGCACATTTACTGCCATTCCGTACTTGATATGGTTCTTCAGGAAGCTACCGAAAGAATTAATTAAGAATTAAGAATGCATGATTAAGAGTAGCCACACTTTATAAATGTGAGTATAATTAAGGAAAGGAGTCATCATGAAAAAAACTGGGATATACATCATTTTAGCATTTCTTTCTTTTTGCCTTTTGGCCTGTAGCAGCTCGGAAACCATTCTGACCATAGACGTGACGGACGGGAACCCCAGCGATGTAACAACAGTAGAAGTCCACAAGGGAGACAGCCTCAGCATCTGGAATTCGATAGACATAGAATACTATGGCGACTTTGACCTTCAATACACTCTGGAACTCCAACTCAATTCAAAGCCTGGCATGAAAAAAACAGTTGACGGGAAAGACCCCAGCATCAAGATGATGAGCAAAGACATAAAAGTCCAAAACAAGGGCCAAATAAGCTGGCAGTCAGGAAGGATTCTTTCCGGCATCAGTATTTCCGAAGACGGCATCCTAAGCATAAGAATCACCCCGGAAATTCAAGGGGAAGACCTCACCGTCAAAAGGAATGCCATTCAGATAAAGAAATCTTGAACAAACAGCGGGGATGTGTGTTTAACTTTTGTTTTTTCTATTCAAACCAGTTTTCAACCATGAGTGGAGCGACTTTTTGAATTGGTTCGAAATGTTTTGTGTTTCGTGTTACTAGAATCATGCAATTTGATACGGCAATTGAAGCAATCTGGGTATCTGGGAAATCTACTGGAGTTCCGATTTCTTGTAATCGAGAACGTATATCAGCTTGAATCCATGCAGCGTGATTATCATATTGAATTATGTCGTAAGTAGACTGAATTTCGTCTATAAGTTTTGAAGAAATAAAATTTTTTCGTTTCCCATCAGGCAAAGAGTTTACACCGAACAATAACTCAGTCCACACCGTAGAAGGAAGTGCAATGAGTTTCTCATATTTAGAAATTTTTGAACAAACAGATTTATTAGGATTCGGTTTCATTATTTCTGAAATCATATTAGTATCAAGAAGATAATATGGTCTTATCATAATTACACCTCATCAAAGATATGAGAAGAATCTTCTCGTCCATAACAATTTCTTTCTCTTATGCTATCAAAATATTCAGTTAAATCAAAATCATCATCCTCAAGTCCATAAGCAATACGGCTTTCTTGAATTTTTTCTACGAGGCTTTTTTCTTTTGGAGCAACTGATTTTTCAAAGTCCTCTTTTGAGACGATATAGGCAACAACTTCATTGTGGCGAGAAATACGCACAGGGCCATTCTTTTCTGCCGTATGAATGTAAAAAGGAAGTCTGTTTTTTGCTTCATGGATTGGTATTGCACCTGAAGGCATGTTCATAAGCACCTCCTGACATATGATATATTGATATTAAAAAAATAACACCATAATAGCCATTTGTCAAGTTTATAGCTATTTTATGATTGTACCCAACTCTCCCAACTTTCCAGTATCTTTTTCACAAAAGCTGTGTTATAGTATAATGAAACCATACAAGGAATATCTAAACTGAGCCACAGGACGGTTAGAAATATGAAGAACTTTACAAAATTACTCACTTCAATTATGTGCACAGCGATTTTCTTTTCGTGTTTTTCAGCCAAGCCTGTTGAGACAGAAGAAGAAGTTACGAACGATGATTATCCGGTTTTTCACAAACCAGTACCGCTTACGAAAGAATACTTCCCTGATCCGATATTCAGAGAGTATATGGCCTCTACGTTTGATGAAGATCATGACGGTTTCCTGCATGAGTATGAGCTTCGCCTGATCTGGAATGTTCACTGTGAGAACATGGCCGTTACTTCGGTTAAGGGAATCGAACATCTACCTTATCTTAAGGGACTCTGGTGCAAGGGGAATAAAATCACAGAGCTCGATTTTTCCGGTAATCCTGATATGGTAGGAATCTGGTGTTCATTCAATGACATCAAGAAACTTGATTTTTCACCTTGTCCAAAGCTGGAGTGGGTTTACTGTTTTGAATGCGGCCTTGAAGAGATTGATGTTTCTCAGAATCCTGAACTTGGTTATCTTGAGTGCAATCTTAACCGAGGCTTGACTTCCATTGATCTCACTCATAATCCTAAGCTTGAAAATCTTTTCATCAGCAAGTGTTCTCTTAAAGAACTCGACATTTCTAAGAATCCGCTTCTTTGTGAATTGGCTGCTTTTGACAACCAGTTGACGTCACTTGATGTTTCCCACAACCCGCTTCTTAAAAGACTTGATGTATGGGATAACAAGAATCTCGGGAATATGGATGTTTCGAACCTTAAGGGGCTTCAATATTACAATGTTGCCATGACCAGCATGACTAAGATTGATGTTACTCACAATCCTGAACTTGTTGAGCTTGTCGCAAGCTATAACAATGGTATTAGGTCAATCGATCTTTCCAGAAACCCTAAGCTTCAGTATCTTAATGTTGAGTGCGACGTGAATCTTCAAAGTCTCGATCTTTCTCATAATCCCAGACTTTATCACCTGTATGCTTTTGGTCTTACAAGTCTTGATACAATCGACATAAGTAAGAACAGCCGTCTGTGCAAGGCTTACAGCGAAGGCCGTTACGAGCGTGATGAAGAAAGGATTGGTCTTGTGTATTTTAAAAATCTTGCATACGGCGGCAGTGAAGATCCGTTTGATGACCTTAATCACATTATCGGTGTAGACGACAGTGCCAGGGTTATTGCCAAATATAACGGCAAGAAAGATGTACCAGACAGCATCATTGATACAAAAGACGGTCATTCCAAGAACGAGCTGTTTGTAACAAGAGGACAGGCTATCCTTACACTCTATCAGTTGGCAGGAAGTCCAACCGTAAGAGGTGCTTCAAGATTTACCGATGTTTCTGATTTTTTTGCTGATGCAGTAAAGTGGGGTGAGGACAACAATATCTGCTTCGGATTCCCCCAGATTTGTGCCAATACTTTCTGTGAGAATGAGTGCATCACCAGACAGGATTGGGCTCTCATGGCACACAGATTTGCAGACTACATGAAATTTGGTACTGCATTTGACTATGGCAGATCCGACTGGTTTGATGATTTTTATGATATAGACTTTTATGCATGGGGAGCGTTTACCTGGGCCATTCAATGGAGAGTCGTACCTATAGATGAGAAAACAAACAGATGTTATCCTCACGGAAGAATTACCGTAGCAGAATTCGAGAAGGGGGCAGCAGAAATCTTTGATCTTGATGAAGGGGCCTCTTACGCGCAGAGAGTCGGCGGAAATTTTGGAGCAGATTATGTAGATCCAGGGACTCCTGAAAACAAATTGATAGAAGTCCATGTGCCTATGGTGACACCTAAAAGATAAGCAGCTGGTTTCATAAATCCTCTTTCATTAATTCAACTTTCCAGTATCTTTTCCACAAAAGCTGTGTTATAATATTTGAAAGCAAACCTATACAAATGGCAAATGGCATGACCTTGTAAAAGAAAAAAATGTCGTTGTGAAGGGAGCTTCAATTAAGGATGGCTGGTGCATTAAAGTAACAAACGAAGTTTTTACCATCAGCATTGACGAAAAACTCGCCGCAGCACTGGAAGCCTCTCGTGGACTCAATCTGAACGGCCAGAACATCATCATAAAATCTGTGAAGGTGGTGGAATAAGACGCAATTCTTGTGACTTGATTCCCGAGAATTGGGGTTTTGTTTTACCCCAATTCTCTCTAGATGGCAGTTGAACCAGCATCCTCAAAAGCACAGAAAATCATATACGGCGGGATTTTTACAACACCATCTTCCTTAGAAAAATTCTTTGGATGAATGATATATGATTTTTCAACCTTTTTTCCGAATTTTTCCTTGAAAGCTACAAGAGAATTTGTCGTATAATTTTTTGCAGATTTCACTTCTACAGGACGAATCTTAAAATTGGTCTTGCTTTCATTCGACAAAAGAAAATCAATTTCAATATCGTTGCGGTGCTTTTCAGCGCTGTATTGGGTATAAAAAAACAATTTGCGGCCAAGTACCGTGAACATTTGGGCAATGGCATTTTCATAAACCATTCCTTCGTTAAGGGAAAGCTTTCCGTCCATAATTGCCTTATAAAGCTTTTGATTTGCAATTTCATTTTCACTGAATGCAAGGCTGATTAAAAGTCCCGTGTCGCCCATATAACATTTTACAGCCGAATCATTTTTGTTGAGGGCAAAACCGACATTCGGGTCGTTGCAGCGGTAACAAAGATTGCAAATCATAGAATCACCAAGCCAGAAAAGTGGCTCATCATATCGGTCAAAAACACCATTTTTATCAATTTCACTTAATACGATTTTCTTTTCGTGAGTTGAAAGAAACGCGGGAATATTTTCAAAAATGGCGGAAACTTTTGAATTGTATCGTTTTGCGGCTTTTTTTATATCATCACGGTACAAATCTAAAATATCACGTTTTTCAATATCACTTGAAGAAAAATCTCCGTGAGATTCGATATAGGCAACGACGCTCTGAGGCATTCCGCCCACAAGCATATACTCGCGGAACAAATGCATTGCCTGCGCGTGATAGATTTGATCAAGCGGAATCTGTTTTTCCCAGCAGTCTTTTATGTAATCAAGCAGAACTTCTTTTCCAAGCGCAGTTGCAAACTCTTCAAAATCAATCGGATACATTTTGATTTTGCGTTCTTCTGACGGAACAGTTATGTCCTTGACATTCTCTTTTATGGAAATCAGCGAACCGGTCTCAATAAAATCAAAACGTCCGTCCTGTACAAGATACTTTATCGTTTCCCTTGCGCGTGGGAACTTTTGAATTTCATCAAAAATAATCACAGATTCCCGCGGAAAAAGCTTTACCCCGTATTCAAGCGAAAGCGTCTGAAAAAATAAATCAAGATTGTTGATGTTGTCAAAGTTATCCCTGATTTTTTTTGGAACCTTGTTGAAATCCACAAGGATATAGGATTTGTATTCGTTCTTGGCAAAAGATTCTACAATCGTAGATTTTCCAATACGCCGCGCGCCTTCGAGCAAAACGGCTTTTTTCCCATGAACCTCAGTTTTCCATAAAAGAAGTTTTTTGTAGATTTTTCGCTTGATTTCCATAATGTAATTTTACGCTCAAAAAAGAATAATATCAATAGAGCGCAAGGTATTTTTTACAAAAATTGCCGTGAGTACGCAAAGTAATTATATGAAAAATCAATCCCAAAGCGCAAAGTTTAATTCAACTTCCCAGTATCTTTTCCGCAAAAGCCGTGTTTTTTTCCCTATTCCCTCAAAATTTCAAAATAGTGAGTCCAACTCTGTATTACCCCTAAAAATTCCATGTTAGTATTGAAAATGAGTACCACTGGAGGTTCCATGAAAATCATTCGTAAATTAGCATTTCTTTTTGTTTTAATCTTTTGTATAGACGTGGCTTTTGCACAAAATGTAAAGCCGAATGTGGTTGATTTGAGCAAGTTGCCAGCTGTCAGTTCAGACAAGGGTGTTACTTATGACAAGGCAACAAAGACTTTAAGGATTAAAGAAAGAGATAAAGGTTTTGGCATTTGGACAGGCGACTTTAATATCAGCAATTATAATATTGTTCGTATACGGTACAAGGTGCTTGGGGATTATGGGTTTCAACTTGATTTAAATTATGACGATGGCACATTGGAATGGTATGAAAAAACTACATACTTCCCGACATATCTTAACGAGATGGTAATTCCCCTTTTAAGTAATCAGAAAAAAATCAACAATATTTTCATCAAAGGTATATGGGCTGTCCCTTATGAGCAATTAAATGAAAAAATAGTAATTGAATCCATTACTTTCGAAAAAGTGGCAAACCCTGTAAAAACAGACATCTATGGAAGCAGTGAACCTCCTGTGATAGATGCAGCCACAAGCCCGACCATAGATGCCAAGCTTGACGCATGGGACTTTGTAAAGAAACTTGGAGCTGGATTGAACTATCAGCTTTTTCAAGATTATCCAATGCTTCTTGATTTTGGCGTTGACATTCAGCCGGACAATATTTCAAAACCAACAAAAGAACAAATCCATTTGATAAAAGAGAAAGGATTTAATGTAATCCGCCTCCAGACTAATCCGGGAACTGGAAAAATACTGGATAAAAACTACAGGATTGCTCCAGGCTACATTAGGAACATCAAGCAAGTTGTTGACTGGTGTATGGAAGAAGGCATGTATGTGATTCTCTGCGGGCCGTTTGCAGAATTTGTAACCGTCGACAACTTTGAAAAAAGAAGAGATGCAGGGGACATTCATTTTGCCGCTTACTATGTAAACGAAAAAGATAAAAAGGAATCTCAAAAATTCCTAAAGGCTGTCTGGGAGCAGTATGCACAAGCCTTCAACAATTCCTATGATGAGCATCTTATCTTTGATACTTTGAATGAGCCTATCGACGCTTTTCATGAACATGCATGGGATCCAAAAGATAATTGTACCGTCTGTAAAAAAGATTATGCGGTTCTAAACGAATACAACCAACTTATTGTTGATACTGTCCGGGCAACTGGCGGCAACAACGCAAACCGCTTTATCATGATTGAGGGGCTTGCTGGTAAATGGATGTATATTACAGACAATCTTTTTAAGATGCCAAAGGACAAGGCAAAAAACAAGCTGATCCCGACATATCATTATTACCCTATGGGTGGTTCAAAAGATGGGTCAAAAAAATTTTACACAGATGATATAAAAAAACAGATTGCAGAATCATTTGTCGCTTTGGATAAGAAGTATTTTTCAAAGCATATTCCTGTTTATGTGGGAGAGCTTGGACATGTTCGCTATTCGCCAATTCTGGAAAGAATAAACTGCATTAAAGATTTTATGGCTGAAGTTTCAAAACCGACAAGATCATGTGCAGCATGCTTTTTTATTGATTCCGATACAACAGGTACTTCCAACTTTTTTGGTTATTATGACAGCTGGAAGCGAAAATGGTATGACCAGGAATATATTGATGCCTTTATTTATGGAGCACAAGGAAAAGATTATCCGTTGAGCACAGACTTCATTAAAAAGAATGAAGTTAAAGTTGAAAGCATTGTCGGTAAAAATCTGTTGAAAGAACCGGTTACACTTAAGGACTGGAATCCATACATAATAAATGGTAACATCTTTGTGCGTTCAACGCCTGCAAAATATAAAATTGAATTCCAGATAGAGAAAAATGGAAGCAGACCTATTTTGAGCTTTTCCTTTAATAACATTAACTGGCAATTTCAGGAAGTAGTAAAAAAACAAAATGTACGCGTAACAGGCGGAACAAAAGAAGGAAACAACATAATTGTAAAATCGGATGTTGTTACAATCTCAATTGACGAAGAACTGTCAAAAGAAATCGAAAGTGCGAATGATGTCGGTATTAACGGCCAGGACATCATCATCAAGTCGATGAAGGTTGTGGAGTAAATAAACTAAGCCCTGTCACTCATCTTGCGGTACGTATGAATGCTTGTACAGATTATCCGTATATTCGCAATCATATTG
>DBWR01000009.1:31295-32836 GCA_002309305.1 Treponema sp. UBA1233
CGGCAAGAAATGTTTCCATCATTTTCAATCGAAAGAGAATAATCGTCGTCTTCCTCGCTGAAGCTCACTTGAATCAGGCTGTTTCCATTAATGATATCCATGCCCAAAACCTTTTTCCCATCAGACGCAAGCACATACTCAATCTTGCAGTCCTTGCTTAAATTCACAGACTTCATCTCATTTTTTTTGAAGCTCAAAAAAAGTACGCAGCATAGAATCAATAGTGTGAATACTTTTTTCATTTTTCCCCTCCCATATAGGCGTGAATTTGCAATATTGCATCAAATTTCATTCATCTTCTTCTGATTCAGCCGCAGACGGGTAATTGAACAGCCATGCGACAAAACAAAAGACATATAAAACAATACCGGCTATCAGGTTTCCTGTAATGATGTACTGAACAAAGCCGAATACCGCCGCAGATTCCGCCAATCCCAAAAGCATGGAAAAAAGCACAAAGGTTTTGGATTCATTGTCAGATGCACGGCTCCCCACAAACATGCTTACTGTCTTATTTTCTAAAAAACTCTTTTTGTAGATTTTCTTTGACAGGAAGATACTGACAGCACAGGCGATGATGCCTATTCCCATCAGCAATATGCTGGTAAGCTCAAAAGCATTGTTGATTTCCTTATGCTGCGAATATGCCAGATATGCATACACCAGTTTTGTTAACGGGAAAACAAACCACACAAACTTAAATAAATTCTTTTTCATCATATACTCCTTTTCTGCTTTCACTCATTTTTTTATTCAATTTATATATCATTGTAACATGGGATTGGGAAAGATGAAAGTGGAAAATGCAAAACTACACCCGAAAAGGTATAAAATTTCGTTTTCCATTGAAATTACACCAGTTAGGGTATACAATAGTCTTAATGGCTTAAACAAAAGGAGGAGAGCATGGCTGCAAGTTTGACGGAAAATGAAAAGCCGACGCCACCGTGGGCAAATGAAATACCTGAGGGAAGCTTCATTTCTTATTCACCGACATACAAGGTTGGGGAATACTTTGACCGCTTTAAAAAGGATTCGGACGGCAAGCTTGATTATTATTTTTTTGATCCCACCGAGCACGGATTTGAAAAATCAAGGAAATATCCCCTGTTGGTCATCATGCATGGAACTTCCAATGCCCTTGAGGGAGACGTCTGCATAAACTATGCGGGTGCGGAATTCTATTCAAAGGAAGAATATCAGAGCATACTTGGGGGCGCATACATTCTTGTTCCTCTTGCTCCGGAATATCGTGGAGACGACGGGAAGGTTCACGGGCACTGGCCTGAGACAGATACAAAAACCGTTTATGACCTTATATGCAATTTCATCAAAAAACATGCGGAACAAAACGGTGGCATAAGCAAAAAGGCAATACTTGGAAATTCCAGCGGTGGAGCGATGAGCCTTAAACTCTCTTATGATTACCCGGACTTCTTCAATGCAGTTGTTCCAATGGGTGCTCCAGAAATCCCTGATGAAAAGCTCTTTGACCTGTATGACCAGAACGACGTCCACTTGTTTTTTGCAATGGGAAAGCG
>DBWR01000067.1:0-298 GCA_002309305.1 Treponema sp. UBA1233
CGGGCAAGCTTACAGCCTTCTGCAAGTTTTTCGCTGGTAGGGTTAGGCATAACGCCCGGAAGCTCCACAATTTCCTTGCCGTTCTTTTTAAGGGCTGCAACAACAGCTTCATAAATTCCGTTCTTTTTGATAGAGCCGCCACCGTAAGTAAGCAGAATCTTTTTGCCGTATTTAGGAAGTTCCTGATCCAGATAGTTTAAAGAATCTTCCCCAAAATAAAGTTTAGTCGGGTTTGAATAAGAAAAATTTCCAATCATTATGTACCTCTTGTGTATTAGTAACGTTGTGTCACTTATCT
>DBWR01000067.1:411-18907 GCA_002309305.1 Treponema sp. UBA1233
AGACTTTCTCAAATAAAAGAGGCGACGGCAGAACTTTTTGCAAAATGTCCCTACTCAGAAATTACGCTTACAACGATTGCAGAAAAATTAGGCTGGTCCCGAGCCAACCTTTATAAATACGTTACGACNNAAAGAAGAAATCTTTCTGGAAATCTCCGCAGAAAAAATGTCGGTCTATTATGGCTCCCTACTTTCGGCTTTTCCCCAGGGCAACAATTTTACGCCGGACGTGATAGCTGAAGTATGGGCTGGAATCATCAACGCAAATCAGGATTACATGCGCTATGTTTCCTATCTTAATCCTGTAATTGAAACAAACGTAACGGTGGAGAGGCTCGCCGTTTTCAAAAGGAAATATTATGACCTGGCCTATGCCTTCCGCGACAGACTTGCCCAGATGCTGAGCATCAGTCAGGATGCAGCCTATAAAATCCAGCTGGACGTGCTTTTTTATGCTTCCTCAAATGCAGTCTGCTGTTATAAAAATCCTCTTGTCCAGGAAGCTCTCAAGCAAATCAACATTACTCTGCCGCCAATGGATTTTTACAAGGACATGAAGGATTTTCTTAAAATGCGTCTTTCTGCTCCTGCTGCCAAAAGTTGATTATGCTGATTGTTTAAGCAAAATAAACTNNGTCTGCTGCTACAAAAATCCTCTGGTTCAAAAAGCTCTTAAGAAAATCAAAATAACTCCACCGACTATGGACTTTTACAAGGACATGAAAGAGTTCTTGAGGATGCGGCTGGAATGGAAATAATGGAAAACATTCCTGTTCAATAAGTAAAAAGAGCAATTTTATCCAATTCCTTCATTCATATTTATACTACACTCTGTTCAAGAGGTAACAATATGAATAAGGAACTTTTTGAACAATTTAACACTGGCAGCTTACGAATGCCGGAAGGTGAGGTTTCATTCAATGAAATTGGCTGGAACAAGCATCCGACTTTTGAGGGTGTGGAACTGAAGCACATCATCACATCAAAAGATACAGATGGTCAATTCAGTTATCATTTGGTCAGGATTGCACCAAACAAGAGCATTAAAAATCACATTCACGAGACACAGCTTGAGACTCACGAGGTTATCGCAGGTAGCGGAATGTGCATCAACAACGGCAAGAGCCTGATCTATGAGCCTGGTGTGATTTCGATTATGCCTGCAAAGGTTCCGCACGAAGTCAATGCCGGCCCGGAAGGACTTTATCTTTTTGCAAAGTTTTTTCCTGCCTTGTGCTAGGACTCGCTGTTGGGCTTTGCCGCTTCCCTGTATTCCTTTGGGGTAAGGCCAACTATTTTCTGAAAGCATCTGTCCATGTGGCTTTGGTCGCAAAAACCCGCATCATAAGTCACTTCACAGATGCTCTTTTCTTCTTCAAGCAGTTTCTGAGCTTTTCGTACTTTGCACTGAATTTGAAACTGATGGGGAGTAAGTCCGTACATTTTCTTGAATTTTCTGATTAAGTGAAAAGGACTGATGTTTGTATCACGAGACATTCCTTCAATAAGATGGAGGTTTTCGGGTTGATCGAGAATGGAATCTTTGAGTTCTACAAGTTCTCCGTCTTTAACATCTGCACGCACACAAGTTACAAGCATCGAATATCCATTTTCATCCACTGGTTTTATCTCATGCAGGACATCAGGCGGAATCTGAAATTCATCTCCCTTACTATAGATTTTTGATTCTCCATTCATCACAATGCAGACACTTCCTTCCTCAACAATTCCAAGCATCAAGTGTTCCGCATGAGTATGTGGCGGATAAGCCTTTGTCCAGTTTTTGTAATGCACGCATTCAATATCATCATTTTTCTTGCGATAAGAAATTTCGTTATTCACTGCTTTTGTTTCCTTCTAAATACCCGTCAAAGTAAATCTTACCGCATCTACGATTCCGTGGCTTATCATTGCGCTTGTGATGTCGCGTTTCCTCTGGAGGAGTGTGAAAGGAAGACCAAAGAATGCACAGAGAATTAGTGTGGGAGCAAGATCATAACCGTGGATAAGTGTGTGGGGAACAATCATCATAAAATACATGGTGATTAAGTCGAATACATTCATCCTTTTTTCTTGTGAGTTTTCATTGGATGCAAAGTAAACGCAGAAAGCCATGAAAATTGCGCGGCATGCCATCTCCTCATAAATCGCAGGATTCAGGCAGATCAAAAGTTTTAAAAGACTGAATTCAAAATTGATTTTTTGACCTGAGATAAGAGTATTTATAATGGATAAAATGATTCCAGCTGCAATCGCGATTAGAATGCTCACAAGCGGAGACCATCGTGTTTCATGGGAAAGAAGTTTGAACCCACCCTTTTTTTCCATGACAGAGAAAACTGCAAAAGAAGATAAAAGGGTAGGAATCCCGGCCCTCAGTCCGTAAATCAGAATGAAAGGATCCTGCTGATATCCCAGATATGCAAGGGTAGATAGGATTGAAAATACAACGGAAATGATTACATATTTTTTTGAAGGCAATTTGTTTTTCACAATCAGGAAAATTGAAAGGCATGATGTGATTACAGCCAGAATGAACCAGTATGGAAAGTTTCCGCTTTTCAATACCAAACGGCATGCAAGTAAAAATATAAAACAAATCCACAAAACTATGTTGTACTTTTTCATCTGGAACAACTCCTATTACTGTATTACTATACTAATACAGTAATATAAAAAGAAGTTTATGTCAAGATTAAAAATAGTGCATAAAATCTTATATGCACAAAATATGAGAAAAATTGTGCATGAGTTGACAATGTGCACAAAAATTGTGATATAATTAAACTGGCAAAGTGAGGTACGGAATGGAAGTTCATGAAATACTTAAAACCCTACGCGAAAAGAACAAGCTTACTCAGGAAGAAATGGCGACCCGTGTAAACATTACGAGGCAGGCAGTGAGCCGATGGGAAACAGGTGAAACTCAGCCGAACCCGCAGATGCTCAAAGTTCTTTCCCGTGAATTTAACGTTTCCATAAACACATTGCTTGGTTCTCCACGCCAGCTAGTCTGCCAGTGTTGCGGAATGCCTTTAAACGAAGATTCCATGATAAGCCGCGAACCAGACAACAGCTTCAACGAAGACTACTGCAAATGGTGCTACGAGAATGGCAACTTCATCTATACACAGAAAGAATCCCTTGTCGATTTTCTTTTGCAGCACATGCCGAATCCACAAAATCAGAGTGATGATGAACGCCGTCAGTTTTTTGACAACATGCTCTCACAGCTCAAACACTGGAAGGCTTAATCCTCCCATTTAAAAAGCAACAAACTGTTTCTTTCCTTGTAATTTTATTCATGGTATACTTAAATCATGTTCGGGAACACCGGGCAGCATACAAAGGAGGATACCATGCCAAGACCAAGCACAAAAGAAGATTTGCTCAAAGCATCTCAGGAAAACTACACGACTCTTATGGATTTCATCGACAGTATGACAGAAAAGGAACTCAACACTCCCTTTGATTTTTCAGGGCAGCCAAGCAAAAAGGAGGCACACTGGAGCCGCGACAAAAACGTGCGTGACGTCCTGATTCACCTGTACGAATGGCACAAGCTCATGCTGCAGTTCCCAAAGAACAACGCAAAGGTAACGGAGAGCAAAAAAGCAATATCAATTCTGCCTCCAGATTACAGCTGGAAAACTTACGGCGCAATGAACAATATGTTCTGGAAAAACCATCAGAAAACAAGCCTCGAAACCGCAAAAAAACTATTCAAAAAAAGCCATGCCGAGGTCATGAAACTCATCGAAAGCTACACCAACGAAGAACTATTCAAGGCCAAATATTTCTGCTGGACCGGCACAGCCCCTCTCGGTTCCTACTTCGTAAGCAACACCTCCAGTCACTACGCTTGGGCATTAAAGAAACTCAAGGCCCACAGAAAGAATTGCAAGAGTAAATAATCATTAAGGAGGGGGAGGGATCCCCCTCAAATTAAATCCCAGACAGAAAGTCAAGAATCATTTTATTTATTTCATCAATCTGCTCGCCTACAAAATGAGGATGATGACTGCCGCCAATCACCTTGTAAATCTTTGCCGAAGGAACTTTCTCATGCAATTCTTCGCAGGTTCCAAACGGATCCTTTTCTCCATTGATGAAAAATGCCGGACAGTTAATGTTCTTCCACTCATCGTCTGTAAGGCTTGGCTGTTGCTGCCAGTCTGCTACTGTGTTTCGTAAATAAGTCTGCCAGCCTCCACGGTGGGCCTCAAAGTGTCTGGCTTTCATATCTTCAATAAAATCTGTATTTCCATTTTTCAATAAATTCTCCGGTAAAAAACCTTCTGCACCAGCAGGACGCGGATAAGCTGCTCCGCCAATTGTCACAAGACTCTTTACCTTCTCCGGATATTTTGCTGCCATGTAACAGCCGACATAAGCTCCACAGCTGTAACCGATTAAATGAGCCTTTTCAATTCCAAGCTTGTCCAAAAACCCTGCCATATCATCTGCAATCTTTCGGCTGCTCCAGGAAAGGTATTCACACTTAGTTCGTCCGTGTCCGCGAAAATCAGGAAACAAACACCGGTACTTTCCGGAAAATGGAATTATCTGCCCTGAAAAAGCAAGCAATCCTCTGCTAAAATGGCTATGCAAGAATAAGACTGTCTCGCCCCGGCCAAACTCTTCATAATAAATATTTAAATCATTTACTTCTGCATAAGGCATAAATTCTTCCTTCCTACTTTCTCAAATGTCTTTTTCCCGTAATCTCATCCACCTCAATTCTGACTACCGCGGTGCGGGCAAGTTCCATTGTGTTATATGCAATTTTCTTGATGCCTGCCGGAAGCTTGAATCCATGATGGAACATAATCGCATCAAGTCCCTTTGTACGTTCGTCTGAGTCGGACAAAATCTTTGCCTTCCCAAAAGCAATTACACTTTCATAATAGCATGTCCATGTACAGGCTTTCTCTTTATCCCCGTCTGCCTCGGCCAGTGACTCTGCGGAAAAACAAACTTCAGGGTTTTCTTTTATGGCATCAAGCTTTTTGCCTTCTGGAGCACAATGAAAATATACGGAAAGTTTTTTGATGCCCGCATCTTCTTCAAGAACATATCCGAAATTAAGCGGAACAGAATATGGTTTACCTTCACTTATCAAGGCAAGATGAAGAATCTTACACCTGGAAAGGATGTCGATAATCTCGTCATAATCTTTTACTTCCCTGTCTTTTCTGCGCATGTATTGTCTCCTGTGATTGAGTTTCTGTTTAGTCTGTTCGTTTCCCACTCACTGCGTAAAAGTGAATACCAGCTCTGGTCGACAATGCCCTGATTGTTTCTGTCGGCACTGCGTAAAGTTCCCTCATATTTCATGCCGCACTTTTTCATTACCATTCCGGAATTAGGATTGTTCGGGTCGTGATATGCCCGGACGCTGTTTGCTCCAACTTGTTCAAAGAAAAAATCAATCACTGTACGGAGGACTTCCGTCATGATTCCCTTGTGCCACCATTTCCTGCCAAGAGCATAGCCAAACTCAACTGCCTCGATGTCATCCTTGGAAAGTCCGTGAAAGTTCCCTATGGGTTCGTTTCCGTTTTCCTTGAGGATTATGGCCCAGACATAATAATCTGCTTTTTCGTAAGAAGGAATCCAGCTATTAAGAACCCACTGGCTTACCCCGACATTCTGGTGAGTCGGCCATGTCATAAACTTAGTGACCTCAGGATCCGAGGTCCAGTTTTTGAACATTGCATAAGCGTCATTCATCGAAAATCTTCTTAGAATCAGTCTTTCAGTTTCCAGTTGAATTGTGCCCTTGTGGTTCATGTTTCTTTAGTCCTCCATGTCAGTTTTTCCCTTGTCGCCATTAGGGTCATTTCACCGCTCCTTTTTCATCTTTCCTTAATTATATCATCATCCTCAAGTTTTGAACACAATAAAGGTGAATTCTCATCATATTCCATAATATGAACATCACTTGAACGGTTTGCATAACAGTAAATGCAATTGTGCCGGCAGGTATTGTACACGCCAATATCCACACTGGAAACACAACCGCAACCTGGACGCTGATTTTTGTCCTGTTTAAAGCTCAAGTCCTTTCCTGCAATTTTTTGAATAAGATTTCCATCAACACAATGACTTTTGGTGATTCCATATTGCAATAGATCAATATCTTCACAGCAGCTTTCAACTTTAAGATTATATCGGCCCGCAATAGAAGAAATTATTTCTGCAAGTTCCGTCATTTCTTCCACAGTCATTTTCCTGATTCCCTGTTCTGCCAGTTCCTTTTCTATTTTAGGATAAAAATCAAGAAAACTGATTATGCATTT
Source organism: Treponema sp. UBA1233 (assembly GCA_002309305.1). Lineage (GTDB taxonomy): Bacteria > Spirochaetota > Spirochaetia > Treponematales > Treponemataceae > Treponema_D. The sequence continues at coordinate 6,714 of DBWR01000067.1, forward strand.
TTCGGTATATGGGGATAAAGCCTGTGCAAGATATTCAAAATATTTTTTGTGATATTCAATGTCAAAATGTCCGCTCAGGAGAATGGGGTCGTATCGCCAGACAATCCGTTCTTTGCCAGCATGTTCTGAAATGCGCCTGAATTTTTCTATAAGTTCTTTTTTCCGTGGAACGTTCTTTTCAATCGACTGGTCGTAAGAAGTAAGCGTAAACTGAAAATAATATTTGTATCCAAGTTCATCGAGTCGTGTAAGATTTTGAATAAATTCATCAGAAGGATTCTTTGTCCAAAACACAATGCAGTCAATCAAATCCGGTGAAAGACTAATCCTAGAAACTTGTTTCCTATTAAATGGATTCCGTACCAACACAAATCCCTCGTCAATCCTCTTAAAAAACCATCGCGAGAAAAAAGCAGGAATGTCAGTTCGTCTAGAAACACTAAGAATCATTTATGCCTGCCTTTATATCATCTTCCATTTCTCTAAGGTATTTGATTCTGTTGATTGTCTGTAAAACCTGTTCTATGCCCATCTGTCTTTCTGCTTCGTCCGTGCAGGTTCCAAGAGCCCTTTGAATATTGTACTCCAGCCATTCAATCCAGGTATAGGCAAGGCCAAAGATTTTTGCGTAATCGTGAAAGCCGTTGTCGTATGCTTTGTGATATCCGGCAAAAAAAGATTTTAGAAGATTTAGCTTAAGATTGCATGTTGTAATTCCAGACCATTGTAAGGCAAGCTGCAATGCATGAGAAGCTGGATTCCCGTAATCAAGGCATTCAAGATCTATCACAAGTGGTTTTTCTTTTTTCCACATCACATTTTTGGGATCCATGTCTTCGTCAGAGATGCATGTGATTTCCGGAAGCAACTGTCGGGAATTGTTTAGTTGATTTTGTGCGTAATCCAAGAGTTCAAGGTTCTGCTGTAGGAGGCCTGCAATTTCACTTTTTGATTTTATCGCCTGGTCTGCGTAAGTTTTCCAGTCTATCGGGCTGAGTTCAGGTGTGCTTTTCTCTGCTCCAACCTCTTCCAAATCAAAAACAATCGAGTGAATTCTTCCAAGCGTATTGCCCGCAAGAAAACACTGTTCATCCGTTATATTATCCCAGTCTGTTAACGTTGCATTGTGCCAGTCAAAAATGTAAAAATAGTTTCCATCGAGTTCCTGCATTTTTTTACCGTCAAGGCATAAAGCCGGAACAATTGGAATCTCTGCTTGTTCAAGAATGCCTTCAATTTTTTCTGCCCGTGCGTAATTCTCAAATACACCAGGCCTTTTCATGATTTCAGGATTCAAATGTTTGACGGCAAAAGTTCTTCCACCATCAACAGTCACCTTATACATCCTGTGCATAAAGCCGCCTGAAACATTTTCGATTGGAGCGGAAACTTCCCCAAGTCCGAGTTTTTTGAATAATTTGATTATCAGTTCTTTTGTTTCTGCCATGGTAAGTTTTTATTTCATTTTACATACTTGAGCATTTCAAGACCTACAAGTTCAGAATCTGTCATTGCTAAAAGTTCTTCTTTCGTAACCCACCGATAGTCACAGGTTTCGCCTGCCTGAAGCTTTATGGAATCTTTGGCACAATCTGTCTCACACAAATAACGGTAATGGATGCTGGTATTACCCAAAGACCTGTCCAGTTCTTTTAGCGACTCTGCTGCAATTCCAGTTTCTTCCCTAAGTTCCCGCAAGGCACTTTCAAGGGCAGTTTCTCCCTGTAAGGCAGAACCACCAGCCGTAGCTTCCCACATGTTTGGATAAGCAGGTTTGGTCGGATCACGCTTCATCAAAAGATAAGTTCCGTCTGTGTGCTTTACAAGTATGTGATTCACCAAGTGATAGACTCCCTCTGGAATCTTGTCTTCTTCTTCACGAATTAAAATGAGTCCTTCGATTTTTTCAAAATTTGAATTGTATGCATCCCAAAGTTCCATATTAAACCTCCATTTCTATTGCTGGTTAAAACAACTCTTCTGCTTTCTTCGTAGTCAATCTTCTTTTTTCAAGAGTTTTTTCAAACATCAAATCAGCAACTTCCGGCATGCCTTGGTAAATCACTTTGGCACCTTCTTCTGTTATTCCACCCTTTGTTGCAACGCGGGATACTACATCTTCAAAGGTCATTTCCTTTTTAAGCATAAGCTCGCTTGTAGCGGAAACGGTTTTTAAAACCATCTGAACAATCTGCTCTTGTGAAATCTCCGTGTGCTTTTTTGCAGACTGACAGATTACATCAAAGATAGAAGCAATGAATCCTGGCATACAGCTCACCAGCTCTGAGCCCATTCCAATTTCATTTTCAGGAAGTTCAATCACTTCTCCAAGACATTTTATTATTTCACTTAAGCCCGTCTTGTCTGCCGCTTCCACCATTTTATTGTAACATACAAGAGATTGTGATCTGTTAATCTCGGCCGTTACGCTCGGAATCATTTTTGCAATTTTGTGTCCGCAAGTTTTACAGAGGATTTTTTCAAGCTGAACAAAAGAAACGCTTCCATTCAAAGAAATTACCAGGGCATCCTTTTTAATGGAATCGGTGATTTCTTCCAAAATGATTTTTATATCCGCAGGCCTTGCACACAGAAAAAGATAATTAGCATTTTCCGCAGCCTCAATGTTCGACTTGCAAATTACAGCCCTGCCTTCCATTTCTGTCAGCTTAGACAGGGTTCTGTTTGCCAGAAATAACGAGTTCTTGCTGGCAATTCCTGCAGACAGAAAATTTTCCGCAAGCATTTTTCCCATGCTTCCGTATCCGATTATTCCGATATTCATTTCTACCTCAATTAACTATTTTTATAATACTATCATTAGCCTCAAGTTGTTTCAAGCATTTTTCTCTGGTCATGCAAGTTCCAGAGTCCAGATTAATTGAATTTCATTTTCCAGACCAGGTTCAGAACAATATGCGTTCGTGTCAATTTTGGTGATTACGGCTCCCTGTTTTTTGTAAAACCTGCAGGCGGTCACATTATTGTTCTGGCATTCGATTATCATTTTTTTATATCCTTCAGCTATGGCAACACTCTTTGCTTCATCAAAAAGCTTTTGTCCAATTCCCTGATGCTTGTGTTCGTCATCAACACGGATGTCCCACAAAACACATGCATCCTTCATTCCAAAAAGCATGTATAAGTTCGGCGTAGGGCCTGCAATCGTCAAAGCTCCTACAGCCTTGTCATCTTCAAAAGCCATGAAAAAGTGCCATGTGGAAATGTCAAACTGCTTTTCGAATTCAGTTGCACGCTCGTATTTGGAAAGGTCCTTAACATAAGGCGTAACCGGAACTTCTTCAAATGTAATTCCCCCAAGTCCGCCATCAATCCGCTTCAACTTTAATTCCGAATGCACATCAACATTCTGGGGAACCGTGTCGTATAATTCAAAAAACGATTTGTCTACCTTTTTTATTGTAATCATAAATGTCTCCTAGAAGAGTCGTTTTCTCATTTAAAACCTGTAAAATGATTTTATATTTTTGATTCATAATTTCCTCTAAAATAATTGATCGGCAGTTTCATAAATCATAGAATCTCTTATATTGAACCGAAACGCTGTCACGCTCAAGTCCGCATTTGTTATAGAAGGCTTCGTTATCATCTATTGAAATCAATTGTATTACGTGAATCTCCCTTTCTGCCAAAACTTTCTCCAGCTCGCTCAGCAAACTTTTACCAACACCATGCTTTTTCATTTCAGGGATTACAAAGATCTCAGAGACAAAGAAAAAATCTTCTTCTGCATAAGGATCAACATATCCCAAAAGCCCTCCGACAAGCGTTTCATTTTCAACCGCCACAAGTCCAAGCCCTTCATAATTACCAAGGATTGCTCGCACTCTTCTTTCCGCACGCTCATCATTCCATTTTTCATTCCACGGAGCTTCAGAATATGCAAGAGACATGGCCTTTGCCAATACGGGGATATCATTTCCTTTAGTTTTTCGGATTATCATTTTTTGCCTCTGAACAATTTTTCATGAACTTACTTGATTAAATTAAAAACTTCTGGAATATCATTCTTCAAGGTATCAAACACAATACTAAGATCAACATTACCATAATCATGTACAATTCTATTCCGCAGACCGAAAATATCATTCCAAGGAATCTGACTATTGTTTGCCCGATATTCTTCTGTAAGTTTTTTTGAATCTTCTGAAATCTGGATAAGTCGAAAAGACATGGAATCTTGCAATAATTCATTTTTATCAAAATCATTCCGTTCTGTGTTTTCCATGTGCTTGACAATAAAGTTCAAGTTTTCTTTTATTTTAGAAATATAATATTCATCATTCTTTATATTATCCATAAATCTTTATTCCCTCCTTCAAAATTTCGTTTAATAAATCTGGATTATTCTTCAACTGTCCAACATCCAGTACATCAACTTTTTTATGTAAAACTGTTTTGATTTTCTCGACAAAGCCATAAAATTTCAAGCCCCTTACTTCGGATGACACCAATAGATCGACATCGCTGTTTTCTTTTGCCGAGTTTTTTGCATAGGAGCCAAATAAATACGCGTAACTTATTTTGTACTCATCAAACACTGGCTTGCACAATTCCTTAATCTGCTTTTGCGTCAATAATCCGTGTTCTTCATCAATCGGATTGTATTGAAGCAGTTTTTCCAGAATGTAATTATATTTTAATGTATTTCTCTTTGAAATATCATTCTCGTAATCTTTGTAACTTCGCAGGGATATCGAAAGTAGTCTTGCAACCTGTTCCTGGGTGAGATCTTTTGTCTTGCGAATAAATTTTAATGTTTCTTCCATAAATCAATTATAAAACTATTTGCACTATTTGTAAATAGAAAAGTGCAATATTTGCACTTTTTTTGAAATATCATTAGTGCAAAAACTGCCTGTTCTAAAATTCCGTATATTTCTTGTTGCTTCCTTTTGACTTTTCCACGGGATACTTTGCTTCGTTCATATCCATCTTCATGTTTACGATTTCATCTTCATCAAGATTCAGGACATCAAGCAAATCCCGGCAATAGACCAGAACATCGGCAAGCTCTTCCTTTACGTGCTGAAGGTTGTAATCGTTGTCGCTCCACTGGAAACATTCCAAAAGCTCATTCGCTTCTATGGAAATTGATTTTGCTAGATTGGCCGGAGTATGATACTGGCTCCAGTCCCTGTCCGACACAAATTTTCTGATTCTGACAATTGTCTGTTCCGTCATTATTTTTCCTCCACCCAAGTCACTGGATTTCCCTTTCGTTCAAGAGGGCTTCGGTTGGGAAGTTCAGTCTCTGGATATCCAAGAATCAGGCCGCCGGTTACAGTCTCGCCGTCATCAAGACCAAAGGGATGCAGGAAGTTTCTGACATTTTCGTTTTCATCCAGCCAGTGAATCTGATTTATCCAGCATGAGCCAAGGTCCAGTGCGTTTGCAGCGATCATCATGTTTTCAAGAGCACACGCGCTGTCTGCCATTGCGTTTCCGTAATTCTTTTTGTTTGCAACAACGATAAAAACTGGTGCGTCATAGTGAAAGACATAGCTTGAGGTCTTTGATGCGTTTATGGCATTCCGGAGTGAAACATAGGTATCAGGCCCGGCCTCCATTTTTGAAAATTCATCCCTAACGAGTTCCGCCATTTTCGTCAGGTTTTTCCTATCGGTGAACACAATGAAATGCGTGTTTTGGCTGTTCGATCCGCTTGGTGCAAATCTTCCCGCTTCAATCACCTTTTCTATCAGTTCCCGTGCAGGCATTTTGTCCCTGTATTTTCTTGTGCTCCGTCGTGTCAGAATTGCTTCCAGTGCGTCCATTCCTTTCCCCCAGTTTTTCAGATTAATTCGAATGATTCTATTATATCTGCTTTACCATAAAAATAATAGGGCGTTACCACTTAGCTGGCAAAGCCATCTAAGCGGTCGGGCTGCTCCAGGTTCCGCTTTCGCTCCATTGCCCCTGGCAACGCTACGCGCCTTCCGTATCCCTAACGCAATTCAATCAAAAAAATTTAACATTTTTTCAAATACCCCTTGAAATCAATTTTTAATCACCTTATTCTTGTTCATAGGACGTCCAAAACAAACGAAACAAAGCGAGGTCTTTTTATGAACAGACAGGAATTGCACGATTTTATCACAAGGCAGCAACCGAACATCTGTCAGGTGGTTGTGGTCAAAGATGGTGAAACAGTTTACAGCGACACATGGAACGATTACAAAAAGGATGATTGTGTTCATGTCATGTCGGTGACAAAAAGTATAATGTCCCTTCTAATCGGAATTGCCATCGACAAGGGACAGATACACAGTGTGGACGACAAGGTTTTGGATTATTTCCCCGAGTACAAAGTCAAGCGCGGAGAAAAAACGATTTACGAAGTTACTATCAAACATCTTATTACGATGAGGGCACCCTACAAAGGCAAGGGAGATCCGTGGTCAAAGGTGTGCTCAAGCGAAAACTGGACCTACACCTCACTGGATTTTCTTGGAGGAAAAAAGGGACTCACCGACGAATTCAAATACAGCTCCGTGTGCCTTCATATTCTCTCAGGGATTTTGTACAAGGCCACAAAGATCAAGCCGGTGGATTTTGCCAACGAATATCTCTTTGAACCCCTGGGAATCAAAAAGCACAAGACCTATATCGCCAAGTCTGCGGAGGAACACAGGGAGTTTACAATCAGCAAGCTTCCAAAAGAAAACGTCTGGTTCAGTGATAGACAGGAATTGGGAACTCCGGGGTACGGACTCTGCTTTTGTGCGGAGGATATGGCAAAGATCGGTGTACTTTGCCTTAACAATGGGAAGTATGATGGCAGGCAGATTGTGTCGTCGGCATGGATAGAGGAAATGACAAGGGCAAAAACCGTTGAAGGAAAACATTTCCGGGGAATGGCCTACGGATACCTGTGGTGGATTGTTGACCGGAACAAAAAGATTTATGCCGCAATCGGAAACAGCGGGAACGTCATTTATGTAAACCCGGAAAAAAATCTTGTCGTGGCAGTCGCCTCGTATTTTAAGCCGACCATTTTCGACAGGGTTGATTTCATCCGGGAATACATCGAGCCCTTTGCTTGTGGCAAAAGCGTTACGAAGTGATATCCGGTGGGAATACCGTCACTGTTACCGCATCATTGTTGTTAAGCTCTGGTGCGGTTTTTGTTTTTTTCAAATATGCGTCAAAAAATTCCAGATGGGATTTGCACAAGTTCTGATGCATTACGTCGGGAGGCAGTTTCCCAACAGCGGATTTCATCGGAATCTGATGCTTGCAGTCGGCAAAACCAATGTGCTTCATTCCCCTGAACAAAACTTTATAAACAGGCTTGGTATGACAGAGGTATGCCCGTGTCGCAATATTTTGATTAGCATCGCAGCTTATCTGCATGAACGGTCTTGTCTGAACATCATTCGTGTAGTCGCCGAAAAGTCCTCCGTCTATATTTATTCCACAGGTAAAATCGGGATTCCTTGCACAAAGGGCATAGGCCGTATTTCCGCCAAAGGAATGTCCTGACACTCCAACTCCTTTGGAAAAATCAATCATATCGCTCAAATTTTTCTTTGCATAATCCAGTGCCGCCTCATTGTCCTTTTCCCATTCAGGAAGACGGTTCCTCATGTAGTTGCAGTATTTCTTTTGCACCTCATCAAATTTTTGGGCAATCTCTTCGTTGCTTCCCTTTAATTTGATAATCTTGAACATGGCAAGAAGGCCACCGAGCATGGGTTCATACAGCTTGACGTTTTTTTTATCTGAAAACAAAAAGGTCCCGTCGTCAAACTCCGTGCAAAGTCCTTCCATGGAATGTGCCACCGAGATTACGACATAGCCACAAGAAGCAAGCTCTATGCACAAAAATGAATTTCCTTCCCTGTAAGAATTGTAACCGTGATTGAAGATGACAAGCGGAAATTTTTGTCCCTGTATTCTTGGGGCATCCGTGTAGCATTCAGAAAGATTGTCTTCTGGATTTTTTGTAAAATCTGGTGCAAGGTGAAATGATTTTCTGAACCCCTCCAACATGTGCTCGGAAAGTGCAACAGTTTTTGAAAGCCCCACCACATTTTCCTTTAACACAGGATAATAGACTCTGGCCGCAACACTGCGTATTCCACCTTTTGGCAGAACTTCTTCCCTGACATCTTTTACTGTATAAGTAAAGGTCCCTACTGCATATTCACCTGTTGGTTTTGGAAATTTCGTTAACTGTTTCATGCATATAGGATAACATGATTTTTGCCATAATGCCAGTATTTATTGGCAAATATCAGGATTGTCTGTTATACTGATGGAAAGGTGAATCGATATGAAAGAATATTCAAGGGAAGAAATCAGAATCATGCTGTGCCGCTATCATAATTTAGATGGTGCGGAAGATTTTTGCGGAAAGAATGGTGCTGAAAAAATCATGAAAAGGATAGGAACCATCCAATATGACCCCCTGAATGTTGTCTCCCGAAATGCGGATTTGGTTTTGCAAGCTAGGGTAAAAGATTATCACGAGGAACATCTTTTCGATTTGCTCTATAAAGATCACAAGCTGGTAGACGGTTATGACAAGGAGATGTCCATCTACACTGTATCGGATTTTGGGCACTTTGGTTTTGTACGCCGTGAAAGCAAAAACATGATGCTTGCGATATTGAACTGGCGGCATCAGATGGCGGCTCTGGATATTCTTGATGAGGTTCTGGCCTATGTTGAGGAAACCGGAAAAACCAGCACAAAGGATCTTTCGATTGGCAAAGTCCGCAACAACAGCAACTGGGGGCACAAGAAGCTTTCAAGCGCGGCATTGGATTATCTTTTTAATACCGGAGTCCTGTCGGTCGCGGAAAAAAGCGGCACCCACCGATACTTTGATTTGACGGAAAGGGTGGTTAAAAAACTGGACGGTACAAGAGAAGATTTTTACTCTGACCCCAACATGAGCGAAGAGGAATTCTACGAATGGTATGTTGAGCGCAGAATTAAATGCGTCGGATTGGTGTGGAACAAAAGCGGAGGAATCTGGCTGGGACATTATCTTGGCAATTCAGAGCTCAGGACAAAAACAATTGCCTCTCTTGAAGAAAAAGGCCGAATCAAAAAAATCGCGATACAGGGAATAAAGGAACCGTTTTACGTTCCAAAGAATTTCAGCAGATACATGAACGTGCCTGCACCAGAAGATTACGCTAGATTCATTGCCCCATTGGACAACCTGATGTGGGACAGGCAGATGCTTCAGAAGCTTTTTGATTTTGAATACCGCTGGGAAGTTTATACGCCCGCGCCAAAACGTAAGTATGGATATTATGTTCTTCCTGTTTTGTACAACGGAAACTTTGTTGCCAGATTTGAACCAGATTATGCAGGTAAAATCGGAAAGTTCATCGTTAAAAACTGGTGGTGGGAAGATGGTGTCAAACCCGACAAAAAAATGCGTACTGCAATCGAAAAAGAAATGAAACGATTTGCAAATTTCCTTCAAGTGGAAAACTCAGCGGATAATGTGAAAAAAACTTTGTCATGCTGAACTTGATTCAGCATCTTATCATACCTGATTAAGATTCCGGATCAAGTCCGGAATGACACTGTGCAACTATAAGTCACATTCAATCGTAATCATCTTTGTTGAAAAACCGTTCCGCTCATAAAAACGCATTCCATCTTTATTCATCGGGAATACCTGTGTGCGGAAAAACTCTGCCCCCTTTTCCCTGCCATATTCTTTTGAGGCATTCAACAGCATGGTACCAGTTCCCTTGCTCCGTAAACTTGATGTAACCACCAGATCCTGGAGATAAATGTTTGTCTGTGGTTTAAGGCATGAAACGGCCTTTGCCTTTTGGAGCATGACATGTGCAAATCCAATTACCTTTCCTTCATCTTCTGCCACAAGCATAACCTGATTTTCGCTTGCCAATATTTCTTCCAGCTGCCTTGAACGCGCACCCTTTGGGCTCAGGACAAAATGTTCGCTCTGATACATGACGCCATCTTTTTCAAGCTCGGTGTAAAGTTCTTCAAGTACTTCAAAATCATCTTTTACTGCCTTGCGTATTGTGACCATTTTTTTTTCTCCCGTTTAAAATCATTCACATTATAGCACACAAATCCACAAAAGCAACACTCGGACAGTTCCATTTTTTACAAGAACAGAAAATAAAAAATTCATATAGTTATTCCAACAGTTCAAGAAAGAGGAGATTCAATATGGAAACTCAAAGAATAACTGAACATCCTATACTGGGAGTACCTGAAAAAGGTGCCCTCGTAACATTCACTTTGGACGGAAAAGAAATGCAGGGCTACGAAGGAGAACCTATTGCGGCGGCCTTGCGTGCATCTGGAATTCTAAAACACAGGGAAACTGCAAAACTCCACAAACCAAGAGGTATTTTCTGCGCCATTGGACGCTGTACGGATTGCGTAATGGTGGTAGACGGTGTGCCAAATACAAGGACATGCATCACGGCTCTAAAGGCTGGAATGAAGGTGCAGACTCAATACGGTTGCTCGGCTGAAAAGTCATGGTAAAGGAGACAGGAGGATTAAAATGGAAAGATATAACTTGATTGTAGTCGGTGCGGGTCCTGCTGGTCTTAGTGCGGCAATAGAAGCGGCCAAACGTGGAATGTCTGTAATGGTCTTTGACGAAAACCACAAGCCTGGCGGTCAGCTGTTTAAGCAGATACACAAGTTTTTTGGATCTAAGGAACACAAGGCAAAAATCAGGGGCTTCAACATCGGGGAGGAATTGTTAAAGGAAGCGTCGGAAGCAGGCGTGCAGGTAAAGTTGAATGCAACTGTGACAGGCATTTTTGAAAACAAGGAGCTTACAGTAAATCACGATGATGCAATTCACCACTACAAGGGCGACAGTGTTATCATCGCAACCGGTGCCGCAGAAAACATGGTTCCGTTTGAAGGATGGACTCTTCCCGGTGTAATTGGTGCTGGTGCGGCACAAACCATGATGAACCTTCACGGAGTCAAGCCCGGAAAAAGAATCCTGATGCTTGGTAGCGGAAATGTTGGCCTGGTTGTAAGTTTTCAGCTGCTTCAGGCCGGATGTGAGGTGGCCGCTTTGGTCGATGCTGCTCCACGTATCGGTGGGTATGGAGTTCATGCCGCAAAGGTTGCAAGGACAGGAGTGCCGTTTTATCTTGGTTATACGATTAAGCGTGTCATCGGTGCGGAAAAAGTAGAAGGTGTGGAAATAGGAAAGGTAGACGAACACTTTAAGATTATCCCCGGTACTGAAATAAAATTTGATGTTGATACGGTTTGTGTTGCCGTAGGACTTTCGCCGATGAGCCAGCTTTTGAAGATGACCGGTTGCAAAATGGAAGACAATCCCCGTCGAGGCGGACAGGTCCCGATTGTTGATGAATACGGAGAAACTTCTGTTGAATGTCTTTTTGCCGCAGGTGATGTAAGTGGAATAGAAGAGGCAAGTTCAGCGATGATAAAGGGACGCATGGCAGGCCTTAGGGCAGCATACAAGCTTGGATATACAGAAGAATATATCATGAAGGATACCGAGGCGCTTTATGCAAAGGATCTGGACAGTCTGCGTCAGGGAATGTTTGCGCCGTCTAATCGTGGAAAGCTGATTGAAAAAACGGATGAAGGAATTCCTGTTTCCATGAATCTTTTGACAAAGGGATTTGTTGCGGACGATGAAATTGAACTGTATCCGGGAGTTACGCATCAAAAGGGGATTCATCCCGTAATCGAATGCACACAAAACATTCCGTGCAATCCGTGTCAGGATGCGTGCAAGAAAAACTGCATCAAGATTGGCGCATGCATTACATCCCTTCCTGTGGTTGCTTCGGAAAACTGCGGATGCTCCGGATGCGGCATGTGTGTTGCAAGCTGTTCAGGACAGGCAATATTTCTTTTGCACGAAGATTTTGAACCTGGATTTACGAGCATTACCATTCCCTATGAATTCCTTCCTCTGCCGGAAACGGGAACTGTTGGAAAGGCACTTAGCCGTAGCGGAGAGGTTCTTTGTGATGCGGAAATTGTCAGCGTAAAGAGTGCGGGAGTATTTGACCATACCCATCTTTTGACGATGAAGGTTCCGAATGAATTTGGTTACAGGGCCAGATTCTGGAAGTTGGTTAAGGAGTAAACAAATGATGAATGACAGAAGCAAAGATATTGGTGATTTTTTTCCGATGCCAGACGACGACATGATAATCTGC
>DBWR01000046.1:0-8695 GCA_002309305.1 Treponema sp. UBA1233
GGACACTTGCAGTTTACCCAGCTGTCTATTCCGGCAAGAGGGCTTTCTCCAGTTCCAGTCGGCTGATATGTCTTTACGTCCGGCAGTTCGAGAGGCAGTTCTTCTTCGGGGACAGGCACTGTTCCGCAATCCGGGCAGTGTACCAGAGGAATCGGTTCACCCCAGTATCTCTGACGGCTAAAGATCCAGTCGCGGAGCTTGTAGCTTACGGCCTTTTTGCCTATGCCCTTTTCGCCAAGCCATGTGATTATCGTGTTGATTACTTCTTTTGTCGGTTTTCCGTTGAACTCTTCGCTGTTGATTGCATATCCGTCCTTTGCAGGAGTACATTTTTCCGCAACAGAGAATACGTCCGGATGGGAATCTGCAAGCTTTTTGTATTCATCGGGGTTTGCGGCTGCCTTTCTGATGAGTTCAGCACCCTTTGCCTCATCTCCGTCTGCAAGGGAAGCCACTTCTTCAGGACTTGCCACAACCTTGATGATTGGAAGGTTGAATTTCTTTGCAAAATCCCAGTCGCGTTCATCGTGTGCGGGAACTGCCATGATTGCACCCGTTCCGTGGCCTGTAAGAACATAGTCGGCAATCCAGATTGGAACAAGGGCTCCGTTTACAGGGTCAATTCCATAGCTTCCGGTAAACACACCGGTCTTGTCCTTTGCAAGGTCGGTCCTTTCCAGATCAGACTTGCTTGATGCTTCGGCAATGTATTTTTCAACGGCGTCCTTCTGTTCGCTTGTTGTAAGCTCCTTTACCATGGGATGCTCTGGGGCAAGAACCATGTATGTGGCACCAAAGAGTGTGTCAGGGCGTGTCGTGTAAACCGTGAGCTTTTTGTCCGTGGCCTTTCCGTCTTTGTCCGCAACGGTAAAGTCAACCTCGGCACCCTCGCTCCTTCCAATCCAGTTCTTCTGCATGAGCTTTACGCTTTCCGGCCAGTCAAGTCCCTCAAGATCCTTAATCAGGTCGTCGGCATAGGCGGTAATCTTTAAAATCCACTGGCGGATTGTCTTGTGGGTAACGGGAGAACCACAGCGGTCGCAATGGCCTTCCTTTACCTCTTCGTTTGCAAGTCCAGTCTTGCAGCTTGGGCACCAGTTGATTGGAGTTTCTGCCTCGTAAGCAAGTCCCTTCTTGTACAGCTGAAGGAAAATCCACTGAGTCCACTTGTAATAGTCCGGTGTGCATGTCATCACGCAGCGGTCCCAGTCATAGCTGAATCCAAGGGCCTTGATCTGCTGTGTAAAATGCTCGATGTTCTTGAAGGTTGTCGTTGCCGGGTGGGTTCCGGTCTTTATGGCATAGTTTTCCGCAGGCAGTCCGAATGCGTCATATCCCATTGGATGAAGCACGTTGTATCCGTTCATGCGGAGGTAGCGGCAGTAGATGTCGGTTGCCGTATATCCTTCCGGGTGGCCTACATGAAGTCCTGCACCGCTGGGATACGGGAACATGTCAAGAACGTATCTTCTCTTTTCTTTTGGAAACTTAGGGTCTTCCGTTACGCGGAAAGTCTTGTTGTCATCCCAATATTTCTGCCATTTTGGTTCAATGTTTTGAAATGGATAAGCCATAATTCGCCTCTTTTATTCATGTCATCAGTATAAAATATGAAAAAGATTATACCATATAATTGAAAGATGATAAAGAGACAATTGTTAATCCACAATTCAAAATGCATAATTGTTTTTTTCTGTTGATAAACTGCGGATTCTTTGATATTTTATAATAACTTTAAGAAATTGGGTTCAGTCAAAATCGTGAAAAGATATCGGATTAGTTTATATATTGAATTGGTTTGATTTTTTTTATGGGGAGAATGAACTTATTATGAAGAAGCTTTTTTTGGCGGCAGTCTGCATTCTTATTGCCGTTCCTGTCTTTGCACAAATCCAGCCACAAGGATTTTCAGCCGGTTTACACATGTCGGGAATGTTCCCTCTTGGGGATTATTCAAGCTATTCAACTGCAAATGTTGGAGGCGGTGCGGACCTTGAATTCGTCCTTCCGGAAAACCAGCAGCCGTTTGGTGACAAATTCCAGTTGGGAATTTTCTTTACTGCGGGTTTCAGCCATTCGTTTGTAAAAGATGACTCTCCGGTTTCCAGCCTGAATGACATTCTCATAGATGCGGGTCTTTCCCTTAGGTTCCCGATTGTCGACGGAGAAAAATTCAAGATGGCTTTAGTTCCGGAAATAGGCGGTGGACTGGTGTTTCACATGCCAAAAGCCGTGGATGGAACTGAACTTAAAAGCGTGTACATGAATCCACTTGTTTCAATATCACCATCGGTCAGATTCATACTTCCAAAGAATCTTGAAATCATGGTTAATCCAATTTACACAATTGCCTTTGAACAATCAGCGGTACAGCATGAACTGGGATTGCAGCTCGGTTTGATGTGGCACATCTCTGATTTTCTTGATGGCAGGAATTAATTCATAACATGAAAATGGCTCTGGGGTTTCCGGAGAATTATATTGCTCGAAGAGGAATTTTTTATGAGGAAATTTTCTATTCTGTTTTTGACGGCATTCACATTCATCACAATCTCATGCGGTAACTTTCTTTCTGACGTAAAAGATGAAGACGTGAAGATGCACAGTCTGGTGTCAAACCTTAACTTTGATTCAATTGGATTAAGGCTTACGGGAGACACCAATGCAAAGGATGGTACGGTTATAACGGCTGTTTGTAATGGTGTTGAGCTTCAAAGTGTTGCGGCCAATGGAAGAATCGAATACATTCTGGATGCTGTGTTCCATGACGGCGTTCTTGGAGGAAGAAGTTATGGCATTCACTTTAGTGCGGACGGATACCTGGACAGGAACGATTCCATTCAATACTGGCCTATTGTTGAATGGGAGATGCCTATTATGACTCAGGAGGTTACGACTTCGGAGGGCAACTACATCAGGGAGCTTGACAGAATGCCAGTTTTTGTAGGCGGAGCCGACGATTTTAAATTACCGGAAGTTACAATCAAGAATTACGATAAGAATTCTGTTGCTGTGAAGACGACATTCAAGCTGTATGAAAACTATGATCAACCAGAAATGCAGGAGCTGGACGTAAATACTAGCAACTGGACTGTCAGGGATTTAAAGGCCTTCTTCTCGGATTCAGCTAATCTTGGTAAGACTGTTGAAGCAAATTACAGCATCAGGCCCAAGTGTTCAAACGGTGATGAACTTGAAATGGGTACATGGCTTGCCTTTGATTGTGCCAATGATGTTCTAGTGCAGAGTGCCCAAATCAAATATGAATACGGAGAATACCAACCATATCTTTATGACACTACCGTTTATAATAGTTCCAGCAATCTTGCCGGTGGAAACATCGCATACCAGTGGCAGAGTTCTGATGATGGTGGAAATACATGGACAGATATTGAAGGTGCTACGGAAAAGACTTACAAGATAACAGAAGAAGACATCGGAAAAGTAGTCCGTCTTCAAATAATACAAACTATGGGAAACGAGGTAAAACCTGCCGTAGAATCTGATACCGATTTGATGAGCAATCATATTTTAAGTTATTCCCTGTATTATGATGGAGACATCAAAGTGGGAGAGTCATTCGACGAAACAAAAATCAGGGGAACTCTCACCGACTCTTTGGGTCAGACCTACAATGCGGAAGATTGTACATGGGAAAAAATCGAGCCTTCTGGATTCTATGTTGCAAACGAGGACAAAGGTTCCTGGTACTTTGATTTTACCGCAAGTTGCCTCAAAGAAGGATCGGACACTGAAAAAATCTTTGAAGACAATGCGGAAGTTTTTGCCACAGTGCGCTATGCCGATTTGGAAGAAACACCGGAGCTTTCAACTGAGATAGATAAAATCTCTTATGGTAAAGTTGAATTTGCAGTAGCTAACAGAGACTATGAGTATTCAGCAGACAACGGAGCGACTTACAAAGAGCTTGGAACAGAAGAAATCAAGATAGGTTCAAACAAGACCCTTTACATCAGGAAATGTGCTTTGGGTACTCCGGGTTACATGGGCTACATAAAGGAATCAGAGCCAGTTCAACTGATAGCTTCAGAAGAAAACATAGGAATAAAGACCCTGGCAGCAGGAGATGGAATCATAAGCGGAGTTAAGGTTCCAAAAGTGACTCTGGAAAAATCCGAGAGTGGAAATACTATTACAGTAACTCCAAGATTGATCAATACCGAAGACTGGTTTACATACGAATACACGTGGCGAATAGACGGAAACCTTTTGTCAGAATGCGAATGGAACAATGACGGTGTCAGCACCAGCATGACTGGAGATGCACTTTACATTAACAAGACGAAACTTCCGAAAGGTGACACTTACATGATTTTCTGTATAGTCAAAATTTCTGGAGAAGGACTTGAAGGTGAACTTTTCTCTCTGTCTGATCAGATTTCGGTCAGAGTTCAGTAAGATGCGGTTTTAGAGGAGAAATTGATATGAAAAGAAGATTAAATTTTTTCAAGCTTGTATTCGCAGCGACATTCGCAGCGGCTCTCTTGATTTTTACATCCTGCTCCGGTTTGTATACGCCGCAATCTGATGATTCTAAATCTGGTAGTGCAACACTAAAGGTAAGCATTCGTGACGAAATGCGAACTGCACTTCCTGAGTTTGATATGGATAGCCTGACTTACATCTACCTGAATTATTGGAATGATGACGACTATGAGACTGTAGGAAGCTGGTCAAGTGTTGACGAGATGAAGAAATCTGTCCTTCCGTTCAAGACTGGAACCTATAAATTTGCTTTGGTTGCCTTGACTAACAGTGCGATGTTCTCTGAACAAAAGGAATATACAATCGTAAGCGGATCAAATTCCATTTCCTTTGCTCCGCGACTTTCCGCATTGGGAGACATCATTTCCGGTAAGGGAAATTTGGACATAAAGCTCAGGTTCAACGATTCTCATGTCCGAAAAATAACCGCAGGACTTTACAGTACCGAAGAAACAATGATTCCCGGATATAACGACGAAGAACTTACCATTCAGTCTGGTGGAAAAATCGAATATTTAAAGGAAGGGGAAAACAGTGTTCCTGCCGGAAACTACATCGTCATATTTAAATTCTATGCCGATAACGAAAAGACACAGCTTTTGGGAACATACCGCGAGTATGCTTCAATCATGAATGGACTTACAAGTAAATCAGACTGCGTAGTTGATTCTCTTGGAAACCTGTTTACAATCAGATATGATTTGGGAGGCGGTTCCTTTACAAACGGATATACGGCTCCAGGTTCATACACAAGACATTCTGATACAATCATCCTTCCTCCAGAAGATAAAATCAGCAAACCAGGCAACACATTTGCAGGCTGGTACGAGTCATCAGACTTTACTGGTTCCCCACAGTACCTTCTTACACGAGGAAGCTGCGGAAACAAGACATACTATGCAAAATGGATTCCTGACATCACAATTCTCTATGTTGCCAACGGTGGAAAAATAAAAACGACAACTCAGACAGCACAAAGGGGACAGGCTGTTACACTCATGACTTCGGTGCAGCTTGGACTTGAACCTCCTTTTGAAGGCAGCAACTTTGTTGGATGGGCTAAAGAAGCCAAAGCAACTGCAAAAGACTACGATAATGGACAAACAGTTACAGGTGGATTTGAGGTAAATACCGTTCTTTATGCACTCTGGACAATTACAGGTATAAATGGAGATCCTGGAAAGGACAGTGATGAAGACGGTTTGTCAGATGGAGATGAGCTTAACGCATATACCGACCCCAGTAATCCCGACACAGACGGAGACGGCTTTAAGGATGGAGAGGAAGTAAAACTTCACAACAACAACACTAACATGTTCAATCCTCTGATTGCAGACATGCCTGAACTGGAGATTGAATTTGTTGGTAAGCCCCAGATTTTCTATGAGTATACCACAAGTTCCGGCTCATCCTCATCCGAATCTGTCGACTATAGCACAGGAGAAGAAGGAGGCTTTTCAATCTCAAACTCAAGCTCCAAATCACGCGACGAGACCCATGGTTGGAGTGTAGGATTTAAAATCTCTCAAAAGGTAAGCACCGCGGGAACCGAATCTGAAGCCGGCCTGGAATTCGGATACAACGGAAATGTAACCAAGGGAGACAGCATCTCATACTCAAGGGATTCAAGCTCCGGATGGTCAAAGTCATGGTCAAATTCAAAGACCACCAGCACCGAGACAGGAAGATCTGTAAACGGAGGAAAGGTAGTATTCCAGTGCAGGTTCAAGAATCCAAGCAACATAGCTTATGAGGTAAAGGGTGCGACTGTATCCCTTAACCGCATACCCAACAATAATGGCAAAACTTCTATTCCGGTTCTGACAGAGACACTCAGCAACGTGGGAACTCTTGGCCCTGGCAGAACAAGCGGAACATTCAACGTAAAGTCAGACCTAACTCTTGCAGAAACGGAGGAGCTTTTAAAGTGGTCCACGGGAATGGAGCTGATTGTCTCAGGCTATTCGATTGCACTTGAAGGAAATGACTTTACCGAAGCAATGACTAAGGTCAAGGCTCAGACTGCCGCACTTTACATCGACTGGGGAAGCGGAATTGAGGGGGCAAGGGAACCCGAGACATATAATGTCGCCGTAAAAAATCGCTTCAATGCAAGCGCCACTCAATGGCAGGATAAATATGAGGAAATGGATTTGAAGTGGGTGTTCGACAACATCCTAAATTATCAGGAAGGTAGGGACTATGTTCTTGAGGGATTTGACGGCAAGAAATTCTTAAAATCCATAGATGGCGTTGCAAACCAGACAAACCCAGAAGACGGAGTTTGGTTTATCAGCCATAAATATACGGAAAACGGAAGACGAAAGGGAATGGCATATCTCCCTTTCAAGAGCGATACCACGGATAAATGGAATTTTTCGGACATCAAGATAAATGCAGGCGATGAGATTTCCATAATCTATACAGTGGACAAGGACGGAGACGGCGTGCCTCTTAACGAGGAGCTCATTTACGGAACAGATGATGAAAATCCCGACACGGACGGAGACGGACTTACAGACTACGAGGAAATCTACGGCTGGTATAAGGAAGGAATAGGACTTGATGCCAAGTACAACGGGACAACGAAAAAAGTCTATACAAGCCCCATCCTGACAGACTCTGACGGAGACGGAGACCTTGACGATAATGATAATTCCACAAACAGACTTGACTATTCTACTGATGCCAATAAGCGCGACAGTGACCCGATGGTTCCCCTTGTAAAGAGCGATACCAGCCTTAAAATTTCGAGCTATTCTGCGACAGGAGCTTCAAATTCTTTCCAGAACTTTACATTTACAAATGATAAGGCAACGGTAAGTAACGTGAATGACCGCATCTATCTTGATATTGTGCCCAAGCTTTCTTTGTCAACTGTCAAGTACAGGAATACAACCAGAAAACCAGATTCTGCTTATTCCGACTTTGACAAATATACGCCTATTGAATTGAACGTAGGCTCAAATACAGTTGAGATTGAGTGTACGGCTCCCGATGGCACTACAAAAGTATATACGCTAACTGTCAATTCGGAGTTCAAGCTATTGAGTAATTTCAATGCATCGTCACAGCCACTTGGAGGAGGACTTACCTCATTTACATGGGACTCATACGCAGACATGAGGGCAGATGCAACAACCGACGGAGGTTATGTACTGTATGGCGAGAAGACTTCTTCCCTCACACCACCGGAACTGACAATAGGAGATGCGACAAGTGCACGAACTCAGAGTTCAGGATTGGATAGCCTGGGTGCTTTCTACCTGAAAATTGATCCTTCTGATCTTTCAAAGGGTTCATTTTCTTTGGTTCTTGCCACTCACACAAATTATTGCTTTGCTCTGTATGCCTATGCCCACAGTTCAAATGCTGGTACATTCAAATCCCGCTGTCTTGGTTCAAGCCAGACTTCCATAAAGACCGGAGCGGCAGAAAAAGGAACTCTTAGATTCTATGCCCATTATATCGAGGCTGTAAAAGACCAGGACGGCGGATGTGACCCTGAGTACTACTGGTCATTCAGCGGTGGAGGCGGAATCATAGATCTTTCTGAGCTGAACATCACTGAGTCCGAGAAAAAGGAATTTGATGACGATGATGACAAGTACTATGCCTTCGGGGATCAGAAGACTTACAAGATGAATACTCCTCCGGGAAAATTCAGCGGTACGACCAAAGTTTATACTGTGGAGGTTAGCCGTGCAAAGAACCTATCATTTACAATAAAATGGAATGCCATTGAATATGACAGGGGCTCTCCGGACGATCATCTTGGAACCGTGACCGCAAATTTCACTTACAGCAAGGATACGGATACATGGTCATGCTCATGGTCTGCAGCTGGAGACGGAGTGAAAAATTCTCACGCAGAAAACAACTCAATTACAGCAGGACAGAAGTCAAACGGCAATAGCTGGAAACTCTACAATGAGGATGAAGGTGAGATAGCGATGCACTGGGACTGGAGCTGGGATGAATGATAATTCATAATGCATAATTCATAATGCATAATTAGGAATTTTTTGATTCTTAATTATGCATTTTTTTTCTCCATGACAGGTACAATTCATAATTCCGCATTCTTAATTCTGAATTAACACTTGACATAATTATAAAAAATTTATATACTGATTATCACTTGCGGGGATGGTGGAATTGGTAGACACGCTAGCTTGAGGTGCTAGTG
>DBWR01000046.1:8766-12555 GCA_002309305.1 Treponema sp. UBA1233
TCCGGATCAAGTCCGGAATGACAGATTACAAGTCCGAAATGACATATTTAAGACCATACTCCTTTCAAGTCATATTCTTTCTGAGCTGCAGGAAATTGTAACTGATTATATTTTCATAAGCGAAGGAAAAATCTTAAATGCGGATGTTTGGTGCATCGCTTCTTGTTTCTCTTTTGTATGTTCCGTTTGCCGTTGATGATGTTCAAAGTGCCATGGATCTTTTTTTGAGGTCTTTGAGCAGGCTTGCTTCTGTGTTTGATCTTTTTGCAGGACTTTATGCCCTTGTCTGTGTAGCCGCATTTGGCATCACGGTTCCCACCTGTTTTATAATCAAGGGTGAAGGATTTTCATGCATCGTGAACCTTATTGTGCTGATTGCTTTGTGGAGTTTGGTTCAGGAAGTTATTGAAACTGAAATAGGAACTCTGCTTGAATATACATCATTC
Source organism: Treponema sp. UBA1233 (assembly GCA_002309305.1). Taxonomy (GTDB): domain Bacteria; phylum Spirochaetota; class Spirochaetia; order Treponematales; family Treponemataceae; genus Treponema_D. The sequence goes on from DBWR01000046.1 coordinate 9,213, forward strand.
GGTCAGCTTTTCTTCATGTGCTCGGGAGATTTTTCTGCTGCCTCTATAATCCGTGCAACATCCTTTGTTTACGCCAAGCACAAGCTTTGTTGCCCGGGGAAAATATGCAATCTGTGTTTATGATACCGTTCAGAAAAAACTAATCAAACGCAAGGTAGTGAATTTTAATCAGGAGGACACGTTTAAAGGTTCATTCGAAAGTGACGATATCGACAAGGAAATGGTGTACAAATACTACAGCCAATGCCTTGCCAACCTTCTGTTAAAGGAATACGAGAAAATTAGCGCAGAATTATAAGTTCCACCTGCGGATTAGTCTAGAGTTCCTAAATCTTCATCACTTCCATCTATTCTATATGTATTGAAAATATTGTGTCCGTAAGTGTCACCAGAAGCTTTGTTTTTCTCTGTATAATCATATGTAATGTTGAAAATATTTGTATTAGCTAGGATGACTTTGCCGTTGGTAGTGTTGTATATTCCACCTCCATTTGATCTGGAAATATTACCCAAGATGGAAACATCATCCCCTACGTTAAGGCTTGCATCGGAATTTAAATATATGCCTCCACCACCCGCATTGGTTTTATACATAGTTGTTTCATTGCCTCTGATTTTAACAGGACCTTGAATAGTTATATTTGTTCCACTTCCTTTTGCATAAATTCCACCTCCATAATAATTTGTCTCATTACCAGAGATGGTTCCTCCATATAGAAGCATCGTACTATCTTCTAGATAAATTCCACCACCTCCTGATGAATTATGTGTAGATTTATTATTTTGGATAGCACCTCCATTCATTCTTAAGGTAGCGCCATTAACGTTTATAGCACCACCACCAGCTTGTGTTGCATAATTGTTTTGCAATGTTATTTTGTTGTTTAACTGAAGTTCTGCTCCATCGCTGACTGTTATGAGTGATTTTTGAACATTTGAAGCATTATCCTTGTTTCCGTCAATTGTTATTGGATTGTTGTCGGCAGAGCCTAATGCAAGTATGACATTGGTTCCGCTAACGGAGAACAGTGCGTTTTTATAAGATGAATTACGAGTAATTGTGGCTCCAGATGCATCATAAGCTATTATTTGAATATTCCCACTAACACTTATGTTTGAATCCGCATCCAAATCACCTGATATTTTTAATTGTAGTGGAGTTTGATTGTCTGCATGTTCTACTATCGCTGTCTTCAAATCATCCCAAGATGTGATGACATTTGATGGGGTGGATTCTGGCTTAATGCTTATTTGCGCAGAGCATAGGGTTTTTTGTCCGTATTTTAGTTCAAGGCTTGTGTTTTGGCTTGTGCTTGCGTTAGGTGTGATGTATCGGGCATTATCATCTGGACAGTAATTAATCGTAAGATAGCTGGATCCTGGCTCCGACCAATTTATTGTTCCTCCTACGGATGTTAATGCCAATAGTGTGATATAATCTGCATTATTCAAGTAGAATGTGTATTGTGTTCCGGAATCAAGGCTATATCTTCCTTCTGAAGAGGATATTGTTGTATCGCCTTTTTTGACGGATACGGTCCATGGGGCCACTTTTACACTTACAGAGGGTGTTTCCTTGGTGGTGGCGGTGGTGCTCAGGGCGTAGGTGGAGTTCGGGGTGTAGGTGACTTTGCAGCTGTAACTGTTTGTACCGGCGGTGTCTGCCGAAATTGTATATCTTTGATCTGTTGCTCCGCTTATTGGGGTAGTGCCTTTGTACCACTGGTAAGAAACCGTGTCGCTTACGGTCTGGGTTGGAGAGCTTCCGTAGATTGTATAACTTGTAGGCGTTTCTCCTTGTACGGTCAGGGTTTTTGAACCGGCATATTGGGCAATCGTTATGGATGAAGTCGCATCTAATGTCGGAGCACTATAATTTTGTGGCTGATATTTGTATGAAACGTTTGCTGTGGCGGTTTTGCCTGTTGTCTCATGTTTTAGTTCAATAGGTATTTGCCCGACTTTTTGATTTGTATCAATGCTGTATGTCGTTATGATATAATCTTCAGGATCTCCTGTGGCGGTTGAACCGTCGCTGTATGTTTCGGTTATGGTAAAGTCGCTTATGCTGGGGAGACTTAGCGAACGTACCGGGCTTCCCTTGTAGCTGGCGGTAAATGATGACAGTGTCTTTACGCTTAGGGAGACTATGTTTGTTTTTGTGACGCTAACCTCATCTCCAAAATTCTCGCCATCTGTATGGGTAAATTCACACTGGTAGTACATGTGTGTTGGCCCATTAAGTGTAAAATTCACGTAGGTTGCACAAATCTTAAGGTTGGGATCGGCTTCGGAAGGATTGTTTTGTGTGGTTGCGCTTGTCAATTCTTCCTTTCCGCTCATATCCGCATTTGGACTCTTATACCAGGTGGCAGAAAGATCTCCTCCGCTTGTTCTGGCTTCTGCTCTAATGGTAGTGAAACAGGTTCCGTCTTCTCCTAGTGAAAGCACTTTTGATTCGGGCTGCAGGGTTATGACTGGGGCTTCGGGGCTCATCTGCTTCTTTAGGCTTAGGGACATTTCTGCGGTTTGTCCGTATTTGAAAATTGCATCAGCACTTCCCCTTGCAAAAAGGGAGCCGGTTTCGGATTTATAGGCCTTGCATGTAACCGTGTGGTGGCCCAGGGGGACATTCTTTATTATGATGGTTTGTTCAGCCTGAAGCGTCCTGGAGTATTCAATTCCTCCCAGATCAATGCTCAAGACAAAGTAGAGTTCTGTTCCGGACGGATTAGAAGGAGACTGGAAAACAAGGCATCCCGTGCTGTCTTCTGTGCTTATGGGAGAATTTTCATCCCATGAAGATGAATCGTAGACTTCGGATTCGATTTTATCTATGGAATCCTGGGGATTTTCATTGACCGAAGCGGTGCATGACAGCAGTAAAAGTGGGGCTAGACAAAGAAAGGATACAATAGGTAAAAAACGAGCACGCATAAAAAGCCTCTGTAAAACGGTTAATCCCAGAAAAGTCCGCCAGCAAACTGACAGTCTCCGATATTTTTCTGGCAACATTTAATTTTATTCCCCAAAAATGCCTTCTGTCAAGTGTGAAAGTTGAAAACTGAAAGATGAAAACTGAAAGTTGAAAGTTGAAAAATTTGAGGTTTTGGGCGAATTTTCGTTTGACATTTGGGCAATCAGGGTCTATAATTGACCTATAATATAACCCCTAGGGAGGCCAAAATTGGCAAAAGTAGAGCTTAAGGGTATTGGTAAAATCTATGAAGGCGGTGTTCGCGCCGTTCAGAATGCCAATATCACTATCGAAGACAAGGAATTCTGCGTATTCGTAGGTCCTTCTGGATGCGGTAAGTCAACAACTCTCCGCATGGTCGCAGGT
>DBWR01000046.1:12608-46792 GCA_002309305.1 Treponema sp. UBA1233
CCGCCAAAGGACAGAAACATCGCCATGGTATTCCAGAACTATGCTTTGTATCCTCATATGACAGTTTATGACAACATGGCTTTCGGTCTCAAAATCCGCAAGATGGACAAGAGCGAAATCCAGCGTCGTGTTGATGAGGCTGCAAAAATCCTTGGTTTGACACAGTATTTGGATCGTAAGCCAAAGGCTTTGTCTGGTGGACAGCGCCAGCGCGTTGCTGTAGGACGTGCTATCGTTCGTAACCCGAAAGTCTTCTTGTTTGACGAACCTCTTTCAAACCTTGACGCAAAGCTCCGTGTTACAATGCGTGGAGAAATCGCTGCATTGCACCAGAGGCTTCAGGCTACAATGATTTATGTTACCCACGACCAGATCGAAGCTATGACAATGGGTACAAAGATTGTTGTTATGAAGGACGGACATGTTCAGCAGATTGGAGAACCACTCTATCTGTACAACCATCCGATCAACAAATTCGTTGCGGGATTCATCGGTTCACCGCCAATGAACTTCCTCACCGTTACAATCAAAAAGGAAGGAGACAAGATTGTTGCTGACGAAGGCACATTCGTTCTCGTTCCAACTGCAGAACAGCAGGAAGCACTCAAGGCTTATGTCGGAAAAGAAGTATACTTCGGTGTACGTCCGGAAGATATGGCCATCCAGTCTGCTCCGGCTGCAGAAAACAACATGCAGATGAAGGTTACCAACAAGGAACCGCTTGGTGCAGAAACACACTTGTTCCTGGCTACAAAGGGTCAGAACATCATTGCCCGCGTAATGTCTTCTACAAAAGAATTGTTCAAGCTGGGCGAAACAGTAAACTTTGTACCAGCAATGGATCGCTGCAAGTTCTTTGTAAAGAATCCGGAAGATTTGGACGCAGAGCTTAACATTTGCGAAAAAATCGATGCTCCGTGGTTGGTAAACGCATTGACCGGTGCCGTGGGATACGACAAGGTAACAGTTGACAGTTCCCTGGATCCGGAAGAAGCAAGAAAGCAGGCCAAAGCCGCTAAGAAAGCTGCCAAGAAGCAGTAATCCAGGCAGAGGCTGCCGATAAAAATCAATAAGCACTACCAGTTTTTGCTGGTCGTTATGCGAGTTGAGAGCGCCATCAGATTTTCTGGTGGCGTTTTTTTTAGTTTTAATTTTTTTTGTTGTAACGTTTTTTGGAGTTTGTTGAATATGGAAAAGTTTTGCGTAAAAGGAATCTATGCGTCGGGTATGGTCTTGCAGAGAAACAGGACAAACTGCATCTCCGGTTTTGCTCCGGCCCAGAGCTCAGTATCAGTATCGTTCAGGGAAGAGGAATGGACTTGTACGGCAAATGAAAACGGATGCTGGAAAATTGAATTCAATCCAGGTGAGGCTGGCGGTCCTTTTTTGCTTGAGGTAAAGAATGGTGCTGAATCAATTTCATATTCCGATGTCTGGGTTGGTGAAGTGTGGCTTCTTTCCGGTCAGTCAAATGCACAGCTCCCGATGGAAAGGCTCAAGTGGTCATACCCGGAGGACTTTAAGCTTCCTAAAAACGATTACATACGCATGATAACGGTTCCCATTTCGTTCAGTTTTGACGGTGAAAAAAATTTTATAGATTACCCAAAATGGATTCCAGCTTCTCCCGAAACCCTGGGCCTCATGTCAGGTACGGGATATTTCTTTGCAAAAAATCTTTCCCATGAACTGAATGTTCCTGTTGGAATAATAAACGCAAGTCAGGGCGGCTCTCCAATCATCTCATGGGTGGACAGGCAGAGTGTGGCCGATTATCATGGCAGTCAGCCTTATCATGAAATACTGGAAAAATGCGAAAATCCAGACAACATAATCCTTGCAAGAAAGAAAACCGATGAAGCGATAAAAAAATGGACGGATGAACTCTTTGACGGTGTGGAAATGCCGGATGTGAATGCTCCCGATTGGAAAGACTGCACGATTCCGGGAGAATTGGATGAACCCAAAGGTGCGGGGCTTGTGTGGCTCAAAAAGGAAATTGAATTAAGCGAAAAGGAAGCGCTTGCGTTCAACTCAAAGAAAACGAGGCTGTGGCTTGGAAGAATTCTGGATGCGGACTTTGTTTATGTAAACGGCGTACAAGTGGGGGCAACATATTACTGTTATCCGCCAAGACGATATGAAGTGCCAGAGGGAACTCTTCATGCTGGAAAAAATTACATCCTCATCAAACTTCAAAAAAATTCATCCGCTCAAAAAATCAGCTTTACCAGTGAAAAACCTTATTATCTCTTTACCGAAAACGTCAATGTTCCTCCGGTTGCATTCCGCAATGTGGAAAAATTTAGGGCGCTTGAGGTTCCTGATGGTGAAGTGTGCATTCCACTGTCCGGAACATGGCAGATGAAGCTTGTAAAAGAAATGAGGGATCGTCCTTCCGAACTGTTTTTTGAATGGCAGCCGACAGCCCTTTACAACTCAATGCTTTCTCCCTGCTTTGACCAGGCGATTTCAGGGGCATTGTGGTATCAGGGTGAATCAGATGCCTTTCATGCAGAAGAGTATTCTGAACTGCTTGAAAAAATGATAATGCTGTGGAGAAGAAAATTCGTTTACGGTGCAAAGGATTTTCCATTTATAATTGTTCAGCTTCCCAATTTTGCAGACGGAGGAATTGAATCTAACACTATAGACAAAAACTGTTGGGTTGGCATGAGGGAAGTTCAGTCACATGTGGCACATAAGGTAAAAAACTGCGGTCTTGCAGTTGCGATTGATGCGGGAGAATGGAACGACCTTCATCCTGAAAAAAAGAGTACGGTGGGAAAGAGGCTTTGTTATGAGGCATTGAGGCTTGCGTATGGTAGAAAAGAAATACCTTCTTCTCCAAGACCCAGTGGCTGTCATCTTGACGGAAACGATTATGTGATGGATTTTGATTTGCATGATTGCTCCCTCTGTTCAATTGTAAACAAAGAGGATGAGGTAAAGGGCTTCTATTTCATTTCTGACGGAAACAAGGTTGAAGTTTCTGCCCGGCTGGAAGACAAAACAAGGCTGAGGATTACTGTTCCCGAAAACCTGCGTGGCAAAATTGAACGGATATGCTATCTTCAGGCTGACAGTCCAAAAGATGTCGATCTTTATGCTAAAAGCGGTGAAATACTGATTCCCGTTGAACCTTTTTCAATAAGCGGTGAATGATGGTCTGTCATGTGCGGGAATTGAAATAATTGGCCTTTTGCTATAGAATGATTCCAGTGGGAATGTGATGATAAAGAAAAACTCAGTCGTACTATATAAAAATGAAGCCGCTCTTGTAACTGACTCTCCTTCCGGGGGAAAATTTCCGGTGCAGTTTCCCGGACAAAAAGAAGGCACATATTCAAGCCAGAATGTCCGCGAAAAGGATGTCATTCTTTTGCACGAGGGACCGGCATCTTCGTTAAAGGCGGTTCTGGAAAAGGCAAAATCTCAGGACTTTGCATCAGGCGGACCTGTGGACAAGCAGCTTGAGGAAGTTCATGAACTTTTGCTTTCCGATGAATCAACTTCAAGTTCTCCAATAGAATTTTCCGAACTGGTACAGCTTTTTTACGGAGACCTTTCAGCAGACGATTCATTCGCATTGTTTTCCCTGATTAAAAACACGCTGTATTTTTCAATTTCACAAAAAGACTATGACAGTCAAAAACTTGTGTTCATTCCGAGAAATCCTGATGAAATAAAGGCCATTAAGGATAAGGCGGAACTAAAGGGTAAGGAGGAAGAACTCCGTGCCGCATTCATACAGCGCTTAAAGCAAAAGCAGCTTATCGAAGGCGATTCAAAATACATGGTGGACGTGGAATCCCTTGCCTTGGGCAAAACCGACAAGAGCCGCACCATGCACGACGCCCACATGAAGGAAACTCCCGAAAAGGCACACAAACTTTTGCTTGATACAGGAATCTGGAAAATCACGCGGAATCCATATCCATATCGCTGGGGACTTTCAATGCATTCAGCAAGCGAATCACTCGCATCCCCTCCTGAAGAAGAAAGGCTTGAGGTAGAAGGAACCTCTTATGCCATAGACAACGAATGGTCTACCGACCCAGATGATGCCGTTGCATTTGACGGTCAATACCTTTGGGTTCACATTGCGGATCCTGCCAGTACCGTAATGCCGGACAGCTCAATAGACAAGGTTGCGCGCGAGAGGGGTAGTACGCTATACATTCCCGAGGGTGCATCCAGAATGCTTTGCGAGGAATCTCTTGAAGACTATGCGCTTGGATTAAAGCCAAAGAGCAGGGCGCTTTCTTTTAGAATCAAATTGAATGAAGACGGAACAATTGATGAATGCAGCGTGTTCAAGACCATCGTAAATGTCAAGCGGCTTACATATCAGGAAGCAGATACCCTTATGGAAACTCCTGAATTAAAGCCACTGTTTGAAATTGCAGAAAAAAATGAAATGCGAAGGAAAAAAAGCGGTGCGGTTCAAATTCAAATGCCGGAAGTAAACATTTCGGTGGATGCGGAAACAAAGGCAGTTCAGATTAAGGAAGTGATGCATCCAAAGAGTTCTGCCATGATACGCGAAATGATGCTTTTGGCGGGAGAAGGGGCGGCAAGGTTTGCTTTTCAAAACGGAATACCATTCCCATTTGTAAGTCAAGAAGAACCGGCTGGAATTGATTCTGTTCCCGAAGGACTTGCAGGTCAATATAAAATACGAAGGACCATGAGGCGAAGGTCTGTTGGTGTTACTCCATCGATGCACTGTGGTCTGGGACTTGCGATGTACAGTCAGGTTACAAGCCCTCTCAGGCGTTATGGGGATCTGATTGCCCACATGCAGCTCAGGGCATTTCTGGACAAACGACAGATGCTCGACAAGGACACAATGCTGCTTCGTGTTGCAATGGGAGAAGAAGCCGCACAAGCCGCACACAAGGCGGAACGAAAGAGCAACATGCACTGGACCCTGGTATACCTTTTGCAAAATCCGGAGTGGACCGGTAAGGCCATATGCCTGGACAACAGCCAGAAGTTGCCTTTGTTTTCAATCCCATCGCTTGCACTGGAAGTGAATGTGGCTGTGAATGGTTCGGTTGAACTTAATCAGGAAATTCAAGTGAAGGTTTCTTCAATAAATCTTCCGGAACTTACTGTTGACTTTAAACAGATATGAAACATAGAATGAAAAAGGGGCCATGTGAATGAAAGATAAAAACAAAGACAAAATAATACACTCTGCTGGAATTATAAATATAATTGTAACCGTGCTTTATGCCTGTGTTTTGCTTTTAATGTTCAGCCACATCAGCTTTAAGGTCTTAAAGGAAAACGCGTTGGAAGACCTTTTCGTCCTCTTCCTTTCACCAAATGCAGAACGTGTAATCTATTGGGTCGTCGTCATCATAGTTTCATCCCTCATCTCTCTGTCACTCTTTAAGCGTGCGTTCAACTCCGATTTATGGCGCTTCTTTACTTTTGTTGCGGCTCTTGTGCTGTGCATATTCGAAATCATCTCGTTTGTTTCTCCATTGTGGGGACAGGTTTCAATATACCTCAAGATGAAGTCGCAGGGCATTCCGTTTGACTTGAATTTCCAGTGGTCGTTTGTAACCACACTAATGCTCATCGTCGCCCTGATGAGGGTTTACATCTTTTATGGAAGTGTCTTGCTTTTGTCTCCAAAGTCTTTTATAGGACGCGTTAAGGAAAAATTCTCCAGGAAATCATGAAGAACGAAATAGCAATACCGGAAGAAAAAACAGTCGCCGTTGCAAAACCAAAGAAAAAGGCATCCAATGTCTTTAGAATTTTGATTGCATTCATCCTGCTGGTTGTTCTTATTGCCGTGCTGTGGATTGGGATTTCATGGATTCAAAAAGTTCCATCCCGAACAGCAATTCCATCCGATTATTCGGTTTTCCTGCATACGGATTCCGCCTACAAGACATTTGATCCGCTTTTGGATTTGTCGGTTACCGAAAAATTCCTTTCCGCTTCGGAGTTCAGTGCTGTGGGTTCTGCCGTCAGGGAATTGAAGAAATCCGGATTGCGCGAAAAAAAATCATTCAAAAAGATTGCTTCCCGTAAAACAGACCTTGCGTTTTATTCCGATAAGGACGGTTTCCTGAATGTTCTAGCCGTAGTTGACATGGGGCCATATTCATTCATGTCCAGGCTTGCACCGGTATTCCTGAGACACAGCATCAAGGGAATCTTTAGTGATGTTGAATACATAAAGGGCTCGGGCTTTTCGTATTTTCAAGTCAGGGATGGTGGCTCAAGCTTTTATTTTGCAGTCCACAAAAATCTGATTGTCGCATCAGACGACATGAATCTTCTTGGACGTGCAATGGAGTTTTCTTCTCCAGAATCTTATAGCGAACAGGAAGATGAGGCTTTTTCTTTTGGTGATGGTTCCTTGAACCTCTTGATAAAACCCAAGGTATTGCTTCGTTCTCTTGCAAGCAGCAACATCATCTCAAAGGAAATTAACAACTTGCTTTCTGAGGTTTTGCCCGCTTCAATTTCTCTCGATCTTGAACAGTCTCATATCAGGGTGGACATGAGCATACCCGTTGATTTGTCCAGGGCAAAGAGTCCTCTGGCATCTCTTGTAACAGGTGAGTCTACGGTGGCATCATTTGGTTCAAATGTAAGCGGTGATGTAAGTTCGTACACCCTCATGAATTTTGCAAGTCTTGCGGAATTAAAGGATGCCATTTTTCCACTCTTTCCCAAAGAACTTAAGGTAAATGAAATATGGACAAGTGCACAGTATATGTGCAAGATGGTTTTGGGAATTACTTTGGATGACTTGCTGTTTTCCTGGGGAGGAAAGGAAATTGCCGTTATTGGAATAAAGGATGTGGAAAAGCCTGTTTTTGCCCTTGAAGTAAAGGATGAAAGGCAGAGGCAAATTGTCTTTAAAAAACTGTCGCTCTCACCACTTGTAAAAAGTGATTCATTTACGCTTCAGGATGGATTTAAGCTTGAGCAGATGAAGCTTCCTTCTTTTGTGACAAAACTTCTTTCCCTCTTTAAGATTTCACTTCCATCATCATATTATTATGTAAAGGACGGATTCATTTATATTTCTGAATCTCAGGCGGCGCTTTCCAGACTCTTTAATCCGGTAAAGGCTGATTCACTTTTGGATAATAATGTCTTGTGGGATAAGCTTTCTTCCGACAGTATTCCTTCTTCAATTTCGGTCTACTATAATCTTAACGACAAGACCCCATTCTTTTTGCAGGGCGATTCCGCTTTTACAAGGGCGCTTTCATTATATTCAACAGGAGTGTGGGACATAAGCTTTGACTCGAATACAATGAATGTAAGCCTTCGTGCATTTTCTGACAATGCAGGTACTTTACCATCTGCCACAGGTTTTCCGATTCAAACCAAAGGAGTGACGGGCCACAAATTGCTTGTGGAAAAAAAGTCAAGGCCACAAAAAATATTTTGGGTGGAAGACGGACGTGAAGTTCATTCGCTTGATGTTAAAAAAATGAAGCAGCAGATTGTAACTCTTGAACTTAAGGAAGATGAGCAGCTTGACATTGCAATTGCGGAAGATTCAAAAAAAGGCTCACTATTGTGGTGTGTTACCAGCCTTGGAAGCGTTTATCTTTTTGACGAAAAACTTAAAACACAAAAAGGATTTCCCATACAACTGGATTCACCTGTAAGTTCTGAAATAGCCGTCATGGACCAGAGTGTTTTGTTTTGCCTCAAGGACGGAAACTTTGTTACGGTTGAAAAAGATTCGTCGGTTCAAAAAATCATTCTTCCAATCAGGGGGGAGATCAGCTCAAAGCCGGATGTTTTGGGAAACACTGTGGCGCTCTACGACAAATTTTATTCAGGTTCAATTTATCTGATTCAGGATGGAAAATGCATCAACATGGAAAATCCCGTAAGCGTACAGGGAAACGGTACCGGTAGTCCCGCAATTGTGGACATAGGTGGGAAACTTGCCGTATCGCTCATAACGAGAAACGGTCAGCTTGAATCATGGTGGGCATCAGACGGAAGGCCTCTTCCTGCATTTCCGATTAATCTTGGAGAAGAATTCCATGCAGGGGTAAAGACCGACGGAAAGAACCTCTATGTGCTTTCTGATGGAGCCAAAATTTACAAAGTTTCTTACAGCGGAACCATCGATTATAAAGTTATTCCAAAATCAAGTGCAACAGAAGGAGTTCTGTCTCTCTTGCAGGAAGACGATGACATAAAAATATTTGCCCTGGTAGACGGAAGCAAAGTGTTTGCATTTGACAATGACTTGAACTTGCTTCCAAAATATCCCATAAGCGCATCCAGCATCCCTGTTTTCATGGACGTAAACAAAGACAAGGCCGATGAACTGCTTGTTGTCTCTGAAGATGCCGGAATAAATGCCTGGCGACTGAATGACTGACAATTCTTTACATCAAAACAGTTTTTTTATTTGACTTTTATTTCCTTATGCCATAGAATAATGTTGCAGGCTGTAAGTTGGAGAGGTGTGGCGAGGAAGGTTGTATGGCTAAGAAGGAACTTGACAGGTTTGATAATAAAGCAAAAAAAGCGCTTCCCCTTACACTGAGGCTAACGCTTTTGACTGGAATTGCCATTGTTTTGACGGAGGTTATAGTCGGAGTCGTTTCCCTGACGGTGTTTAACAGGGGCTATCTGAATGAGACGATAGACGATCTTGAATACACTTCCGGCGGAACCAACCGGATTCTTGAGGACCGCGAGTCAACCCTAAAGAACATAAGCGCACTTATGGCGGAAAACCTTCAGCTTAAAAATGCCCTCAGAGCGAATAATCGGGCGGAAATAAAGCTGGTGGTGGAAAACGCCCGCAAAGTTACAGACATAGACCTCCTTGCAATCGTTGATGAAAAGGGCCTTGTCGTTCCGGGAGCCGCATGGGGCATTTCCGACGGAATAGACGTTTCCAATACAAAAGTTGTAAGGCAGTCTCTTGCCGGAAAAAAATTCCACACGATAGAAGCCATAGACAAGCTTAACTTCTGCACCCTCTATGCCGTTCCCGTTACGGTTGACGGACTGGTAGAGGGTGTCGTACTCTGCGGCTATGATTTGACCAAGGGATTTACCGATTTAATCAGCAAGTCATTCAACGTTCAGTGCACGGTCTTTAAGGATAAGCTCCGTGTCTCTACGACAATACCCAATGCCCTGGGCACAGAACTGGACAATCAGACCATTGTGCATCAGGTTTTGGTTACAGGAACACCATATAAGGGACCCAACGTAATCCAGGGGAAAAAATACTATTCGGTCTATTCACCCCTAAAGGGAGACGATAAGGAAATTGTCGGGATGCTCTTTATCGCCAAGGATTTGGAGACGATTGAGCAGATTCAGACCAAGACCATAAGGTGGGTTGTTCCCATCGTGCTTATTGTTGCCCTTCTTGTGCTGCTCTTCTGCTTCCTTTTCTTCAAGCGCCTGATGTGGAGGATTGCAAACGTAACCCACTTCCTCAAGGAAATGGAAAGCGGAGACGCCGACCTTACAAAACGCTGCAAGCTCTTTACGAGGGATGAAATCGGTGAACTTGTGATTCAATTCGACCTCTTCCTGGACAAGATGCAGAAGATGATTCAGGAGCTTAAGACGTCAAAGGATACACTTACCGGTGCGGGTTCTTCCATGAGCGGCAGCGCACACGAGACATCTTCCGCCATCACACAGATTATCGCAAACATAAAGGGAATATCATCACAGATAGAGCAGCAGGGTGGAACGGTTGAGCAGACGGCTTCCGCGGTAGAGGAAATCTCAAAGGAAATAACAACCCTTGACTCCATGATTGAAAGTCAGGCGGCGGGTGTAAGTCAGGCTTCATCGGCAATCGAGCAGATGATAGGAAACATAGCGTCCGTAAATTCATCTATGGAAAAAATGGCGGCTTCCTTTGTGGACCTTTCCAGCAACGCCCAGATGGGATTCAACAAGCAGCAGGACGTTAACGACAGGATCAAGATGATAGAAAGCCAGTCAGAGATGCTTGTAGAGGCAAACCAGGCAATATCAACCATAGCCGAGCAGACAAACCTTCTTGCAATGAATGCCGCAATTGAGGCAGCCCATGCAGGAGAGGCGGGTAAGGGATTCTCCGTTGTTGCGGATGAGATACGAAAGCTTTCCGAGACATCATCGGCCCAGTCAAAGACGATTGGTGAACAGCTTAACAACATCAAGGATTCGATTACCGAAGTCGTTTCGGCATCCACAGAGTCTTCAAATGCATTTTCAGCGGTGTCGGAAAAAATCAAGGAGACGGATGAGCTTGTCATGCAGATTAAGGCCGCAATGGACGAACAGAACGCAGGTTCAAAACAAATCGGCATGACCTTGCGCGACATGAACGACAGTACGGTAGAAGTAAGCCACGCATCCAAGGAAATGTCTTCACGCAACGAGCTTATCATGAAGGAAATAGGAGCCCTAAAGGATTCTTCCACGATGATTACACGCAGCATGAAGGAAATGTCCGACGGAGCCAACCGCATCAACCAGACAGGTTCCGTCCTGAGCGACATATCAGGCCAGATGGAAGGAACGATAAAGCAGATAGGAAGCCAAATCGACCTGTTCAAGGTTTGATCCGACTCCAATACCTTACAAGAATCAGAGACAGTCATCCTGGATAAAAAATCTGGGATGACTTTTTTTATATTGTCTGATTTCCTGTATATTTTCTGTTTTCGCTTATGTCAAGGTTATAATAGCGTTCTGAGGCAACTGTCGTTGGCGGACCATGGCCCGGCATCAAAACAAGATCATCGTTCTGATTCAGGATTTTCTTTAGTATGTTTGAGCACAAAAGCCTCTTAAAATATGTGCCGGAAGTTTCTCCTACAACTCCTGCAGTAATTGTGTCACCGGTAAACATTACGTTTCCGATTCTGAACACCATGCTGTCTGCAGAATGTCCCTGAACGGAATAGTATTCAATTTCAAAGCCTGCAAGCCTTATCTTTCCGTCTCCACGTATAAGTTCCGTCTTTACGCCTTCGACTTCGTAGTCTGTGGCAAAAACCTGCGGTGAATAAATCTTGTTGAGTGTGGAAAGCCCATGCACGTGGTTTTCGTGGTTGTGGGTTATCAAGACTCCGGTCAGCTTGTACCCGCCTTCTTCTATCTGCTTGATGATGTCGTTGCTGATTTTACCCGGGTCGATTATGATGGCTTCCATAACGGATGGATCATCGTTTACCACAAGATAGGAATTTGTAAATTCTTCAAGACAAAGATGAAAGTATATTTTCATTGTTCATCCTCCATCTCGTCAAAGTTGGCTCCTATCTCTCCAATCATGCCTCCCTTCCTGCGGTCAAGAAGTGCTTCCCTTGTATTTGAAAGCTTGAATGAAACTCCTTCACGTGCGGCCTCGTAAAATGCCGTTTTCTTTAGGTTGCAGTTTATCATCGAGGTGTTTATCAGTATCGCCTTTATGAACCTGCTGTTGTAAAGGTCGCTGTCGTCAAAGCTGCTCTGGTAGCTTGTGATTCCGTTGAAGTTGTTGTGTATCAAGTCGCTTCCGGTAAAGGTGACGTGTACGAGCTTGCTTCCGGAAAACGAAGAAAACTGAATGTTGCTCTGGGTAAAAAGACAGTCGCTGAAAGTAGAAAAATCGAACATGCACATTCTTGCCCTGAGCATGTTTGAGTGAATGTTGTTGAACGATGTGTGCTGGAAATTGCATCCGTAGAATTTTTTTCCGCCTAAATCCAGTCCGTCCAGAGAAAGGCCGTCTGCGTTCAGATTGATGATTTTGTCGTGTGACATTATGTACTGAACTATGGAAGCTGATTCTTCCTCGGGAGAAGGGCAGTGCTTGAGGCAGAAAGTGCTGTTTTCCAGAGAATCCTTTTCCTGATTCACCATGGAAATTGCATACGAGTGACATCCTGGGTATTCACATTTATTGAACAAATACATATATATAATGTACGCTATTGAAATCATTTAGTCAAATGGCTACAATGGAATTATGTGTTGGAAATGCGGAAATAATGTAGAAATTGAAACTATTTCTAGAGCGACGGAGTGCCCGGTATGTCATGCGGACCTTCATTCATGCAAAAACTGCGAGTATTATTCTCCTGGAAGCCATTACGACTGCCATGAAACGGTGCAGGAAATTGTGACCGACAAGGAACGCTCAAATTTTTGCGACAGTTTTAAAATCAAAAGGCAGTGGAACGGTTCGGCCGTAAAAAACGACAAGGCTGACGATGCCAAAAAAGCCTTTGACGCACTCTTTGGATAATACAGATGAACGGTTTTATAGATTTTGCCTTTCTTGACAGCGGTACTGGCGGCATTCCATACATGCTTGCCTTAAAGGAAAAGAGGCCGGAAGCAAGGTGTGTCTACCTTGGTGATACCGAGCATTTCCCATACGGACAGAAGACCCGTGACGAAGTGGTTGAATGTGCCTCAAAAGCCATAGACCTGATTGTAAGAAAGTGGAACCCGCGCTCTCTGGTCATAGCCTGCAATACGATTTCCGTGACCGCACTGGACGGACTCAGGGCAAAGTTTCCCCGGCTGCCCATAATCGGAACGGTTCCCGCCATACGTCTTGCCGCCAAACTGAGCAAAAACAGGAAGATAGGCCTACTTGCAACAAATGCCACGGTTTCAAATCCATATAACGAACGCCTGGTAAAGGATTTTGCAAGTGACTGCCAGGTCTTTAACAGGGGGGATCCCGAACTCATCGACTTTATAGAACGGAATCTCTTTAGCGCCACAAAGGAAGAACGCCTTGCCGCCGTAAAACCCGCAATAGATTTTTTCCGCGAAAAAGGCTGCGACACGATAATCCTGGGATGCACACATTTTACCCACATAGCATCCGACATGAAAGAAGCCGCAGGAGAGGAAGTGATTGTGGTGGACAGCAGGGAAGGGGTGGTGAATCAGGCAATAAAGGTTGAATCCGCCACTCCGATAGAAAACCACATTCAGGAAATGGAACTGCCGGAAGACTGCACTTTCTTTTGTACCGGATACAAAAACCAAAAGGATGAGGACGAATACCGCACCCTCTGTTCAAATTTCAATATTCCGTGGGGCGGTGTAGTAACTGTGGAATAAGCTCCCATAGTTTGACTTTTAGCCGTTTCTTTGCTATAGTATAGAAAATCTGGAGGACCTTTTATGGAAAAATATGTGCTTTCTGTTTTAGTTGAAAATCATGCCGGTGTCTTGAGCCGTGTTTCCGGTCTTTTTAGCCGCCGTGGATATAACATCGATTCGCTTACTGTATGTGAGACATCCGACCCTGAACGTTCACGCATGACAATCGTCGTCCGTGGAGATCAATACATTCTTGAACAAATTGAAAAACAGCTTTCAAAACTTGTGGAAGTTATTTCCATCGAACGCTGCAATCCTTCTGAAACCACACAGAGGGAAATGGCACTCATCAAGGTAAAGGCAACGGGAGAAAAGAGGGCAGTCATCATCGAAACATGCAACATCTTCCGCGCACATATCGTGGATGTTTCCGAAAACGCCCTGATTGTAGAGGCAACAGGAAGCGAAGACAAAATCTCTTCACTCATCCGCCTGCTTGAACCATACGGCATTCTTGAACTCTTGAAGTCAGGACTCACCGCAATGGACCGCGGCGACAAGATAATGAACTGAGATTTCAATTCTTACACTTGAACCATTTTTCGTCAAACAGTTTCCAGCTGTTGTCCTGGAATACGGCGTTGCCCGTCTTGAATACACGGAGAAACACTGGGAACTGTTCTTGAATTTCTGATACTGTCATCTTTTCATTCGATTCCGGATTGTTCAGCCTGCCAAACACTATTTCCGTGCGTACAGTTTCACCTGCATCGCTTACTTCTACAGGAAAAACAAGTTTGCCATCTTTTACCGCATAATCAAAAACCGTCATAAGCGAAGGAGATTCCAGCGGCTTTTGCAGAAATGCCCATAACGGAAAAACTGGAAGCGCAGACAAGCTCTGATGGCTGTTATAGGCGAGAAGGATTTTTCTTGCGGCCATGCAGAGGATGTTAACTGTATCTTTGTGCGGAATAAGTGCAAGCATGAAAAACAGTATAGAGTAATTTTAAAAAATAGTGTAGTATGGTGGCATGAAAGACTTTAAGATTTTGTTCAGTTCTGTCCTCATGTTTATGACAGTATGTTTGTGTGCATGTTCCCAGCAAAAGGGAGATTCTGTTTTAACCTGCCAGGGTGTTCCTCTTGTGGGACTCAATAAGGAGGCGGTCGAGGCAAGCATAAAGAAACCGGAAAAGCAGGACTGCATGTATTTTGAATTTACAGACAAGCAGCGCAAGACAATGTCTGCAAAAGTTTCTACAAAAAAGCGTCTTGCAGTACAGGCTGTGGTGTCACTTTCCACAGGGAATGGAAAAGTTACTCTTGGCTTCATGAACAAGGGGCAGGGAGAAAACGAATATGTTTCTGTTGCGGAAATAGTCAGTCCGGAAATTGCGGCGGAACATGGAAACAGCGTGACACTTTCGCTTTGTCTTGATCCTCAAAAGCCCATACCGACCGGAATGTATGTTTCTTCTTCCCTTCCTTGTACGGTAAGCTCAGTTTCTTTCATTGACGCAATTATTGGAGCCGACACGCTTAACAATGTTTATGCAATGGGGCCTTCGGGAGGAGAAGCCAGTTCTTCTGTAATCGATTTTACAGACGGCAAGACCATATTTGACACTTCAATGAGTTCCAGCACAATACTTCCAAAAATTGAACTTTCAGTACAGCCAGGAAATAACAGCGGCAATATGGACAAACGCAAGTCTACCGTTTTCCATTACGGTCCTGATTCATTTGAACTTTTCGCATCTCCAAGCCAGACGGTTTTTACGCTGCAGACTGCCGCAGTTACGGAACCTTTTGCAAAGCTGAGCGAAGACGGACATGAAATTTATTCTGCATTCATGACTTCAAATTCAGCGGATGAATACGCACCCAACGAAGACGGGATTGTTACAAGGGGATTACCATGTGACATCGGCTTGATTTTCGACTGGCCTCAGGACAAGTGGAGGTCCAGGGATTATGAGCTTTTTGTCTGGGAAGAATTTCCAGAGGTGCTGATATTCGACTTTAAGAATTACAAGATTCAAAATGAATTCTTTACTCGCCTTGCATATTTTGTTGAAAAAAACGGCTACAAGGGTACTTTGGTCGGTGATGATTTTGTTCGTGACAAGCATGGCTACAACGCCCATGATTACAAGGGAGATGATCTGGCAAGGTTCTTTACTCTTGTGAGCGAAAAAAAATTCAGGATAAACGCCCGCGAAAAACAGCTAAGGCAGATTCTGCTGGACAACGGCATCATCCTGAACAACGGCGACGGAACATATTCAGGCGGAAAGGGAGCTGTCATCTCAATTGCAAGGGAATCAGCCCCTGAACTGAGGCATACCCTCATGGCACACGAGAGCTGGCACGGAATTTATTTTACAAATGGTGATTTCAGAAATTACGTATCAAAACTTTATGATGCTTTTGACAAAAATGCAATGGGATTCCTGAAGGTATATTTTTCTTCATATCCATCACTGCAGTATGACATAACGGACGACTATCTGATGCACAACGAATTCATGGCGTATCACCTGCAGCAGTCGGTTGCCGAGACAGGTCCATACTTTAAGACGAGGACCACATGGAATACGGTTACAAGCCACAATCCTTCGGCCGCAAACTATGTCTACAGAAACGATGCAAAGGATTTTACCGAAACAAGCACCGCACTGAGCCAGTATGTCTTTGATCACTGGGGATTCAAGGCTGGCTCCACGGTCCTTATGGAAAGAAAGTAAGGTCTAGTGTCGGTTTTCCGGGTAGACTCCCAGAAGCCGTACATCTTCAACTTCATTCTTTAACGCATCTATGACGGCGGCTACATATTCCTTGGGGCTGCCGTTTATGTTTTCAAGGCTGGCATCAACATAGAACCAGTAGTTCCACGGTTGGCCTTCAAGCGGGCGGCTTTCAAGTCGGGTAAGGTTGATTTTGTGCTGGTTGAAAATGCCCAGTGTCTTGTAAAGAGCTCCGACTTCGTTTTTTGTCTTGAATATGATGCTTGCCATGTTTGGCCTGATGTTTACTTCGCCTGTTTTACCGTCTGCATTTGCCCGTGACTGAATTATTACAAAGCGCGTAAAGTTTGAAGGATCGTTTTCTATGTCTTCCTGAAGCACGTCAAGGTTGTAGATTCCTGAATTGACCGTACTTGCAATAGCCGCGATTGACTTGTCCTTTTTTGCCTCGACTATTTGGGCTGCGCTTGCTGTAGAAATGGCATCTATGTGAATCCAGTCCGGATGAGAGTCCAAAAAGTTCTTGCACTGGCTGAATCCCTGGGGATGGCTGTAAACGGTCTTTATGTCGGAAATGGAAGCTCCCTTTATGCCAAGAAGGGCATGGCGTATGTTAAGTGTGATGGCTCCAACAATCGTAACGTCCTGGAAACGCATGAAGTTGTCGTAGTTCTGGTATACCGACCCCGCAAGGGAGTTTTCTATCGGGACGATACCGTAGTCGGCTTTACCGTCAAGTACGCTCTGGAATATCTCGCTGAACGAATTGACGCTGTATGGACTAACGTCTTTTGTGTCGAAATAACGGCTTATGGCCTGTTCCGCATAGGCTCCACGCTTTCCGCTATAGGCGCATACAACCTTTTCGTGCTTTTCTTCCCTGATGTGGGCAACTGCCTTTCCCATTACCGGAGCAAGGGCTTCTATGTCGTGCATCAGCTTGTCGAATTGTGCAGGAACCAATGATGCCGCTCCTCCTGCAAGGGCTTTTTCGGGATTGTCATGGACATCCACCATGATTCCGTCAGCACCGGATGCAATGGCCGCAAGTCCCATGGGCGGAACCAGATCCCTTTGGCCAAGTGCATGGCTGGGGTCAACAATGATTGGAAGATGGGTGAGTTTGCGTAATACAGGTATGGCAGAAAGATCCAGGGTATTTCTTGTGGAATGTTCGAATGTACGGATTCCCCTTTCGCACAAAATCACGTTTTCAGTTCCGGATGCAAGAAGGTATTCTGCTGACATGAGGAATTCTTCAAGTGTGGCTGTATAACCCCTCTTTAGGATTACTGGTTTTCCTGTGGCCCCGACTTTTTTCAGGAGGTCAAAATCCTGCATGTTGCGGCTTCCGATCTGGAATACGTCCACATAGTCAGTCATGAGCGGAATAAGTTCTCCGGAAACGATTTCGCTTACCACAGGCAGTCCGAACCTGTCTCCGGCTTCACGCAGGCACTTGAGGCCTTCTTCACCCATGCCCTGGTATGCGTATGGTGATGTTCGTGGTTTATAGGCACGTCCCCTGAGCATGCTTGCACCGCTGGCCGCCACTTTTTCCGCAACGGACATAATCTGATCCCGGCTTTCTACGGCACAGGGACCTGCTATGGCTACCAGGCGTTTTCCACCAACACGGATTATCTGTCCCCTGTTGTTTGCTATCTCTACAATTGTATCGTCTTTTTTAAACTCACGGCTCGCCTGCTTGTACGGTTTACTGATTGGAATTACGCGCATGACTCCCGGCTTTGTCTCAAGCTCCTCTATGTTCATGTGCACTTTGCCGACTGCCGCAAAAATCGTTTCTTCTTCGCCAACGACCTCATTCAGCTTGAAGTTCTTAGATGTAAGGAATTCCCTGAGATTGTCTTTGTCAGATTCTGAAATGTCTTTTTTTAAAACAATGACCATAATGCCCTCTCTATTAATAAAATATATCATATTTTTGTTAGACAAATCAATAATTCTCTGTTATAATATAATAATGGGAATAGGTGGGATTATTTGTTATGTGATTAAGGGTTACATATGGCGGAATTGGACCACAAAAGTATCATGGATAGTCTTTCCCTGGCGATGTTTGTCGCCGCTCCAGTAAAGGATGAGACGGGGAAGATAAGTGATTTTAGAATTGAATATACTAACCCTCAGTTTCTCTCTCTGGTACACGAAATCGTCCGTACAGGATTGTTCTATTCCCAATTCAAGGACAAGATAAGCCCCGAAGTGCCGTGGTTTGAAATAGGCACCCAGGTCATAGACACACGCTATTCGGTTTCACAGACAATCTATTCAAATCTCGTGCAAAAATGGCTCCACATAACGGTAAACGGGATTCCTTCCGGCGGAATTGTGGCAATAATTCAGGATGTTTCCGCACAGCATGACATAGAAGTCCAGCTCAAGCAGCAGAACATGAGGAACGCATCCCTTACCGAAGAACTTTCGCTTACAAGATCCGGAATGAGGACAAAACTGGAAAGCATACAGACATTGAACCAGCAGCTCCAGTTTGCGGCCTACCACGACTCAATGACCAACCTCAAGAACCGTGCATGGTTTGAGCGTTCAATTTCAAGGGAAATCGACGACTGCACCAAGGAAGACAAAAAAATCGGAATAATACTTCTGGATTTGGACAACCTCAAGGAAATAAACGAATCTGGAGGTCACTCTGCGGGTGATGCCATAATCCGCTGCATGGGAAAGATACTGCGTACTTTTGAAGATGACAGGACGACCACATGCCGTTTTGAAGGCGATGAATTCATTGTCATGAGGGAAAACATCACTTCAAACGAAGAAATGGCGCTTTTGGGATACAAGCTGATTCATGCCTGCAACGACGAGGGCATAGGTGTGTCCGGTGGAATTACGATTTTCCCTGATGATTCTAGAAAGCCGTCCGACCTGCTTAAATTTGCCGACATGGCCATGGTGGAAGTAAAGAAGAACGGCAAGAACAGCATATATTTCTTCCAGAAGATGATGGAGGAAAAATTCCTCAAGAAAATCTGCATAGAAAACAAGCTGACCAAGGCTTTGTCGGAAGACTTGTTCATGCTGTATTTCCAGCCGCAATTTGACGTCCTTACCGGAAAGCTGCGCGGGTTTGAAGCCCTGTTAAGGTGGCATGATGATGAGCTCGGATGGATTCGCCCGGATCAGTTCATTCCTCTGGCGGAGGAAACCCAACTTGTGATTCCTCTTGGCGAATGGGTCATGGAAACTGCAATCAAGACCCTTGCACGATGGGAAAAGGACTTTAACTTTAGCGGAATAATATCGGTCAATGTTTCACCGCTTCAGTTCAAGAAGGATGACTTCATCTACAACCTCAAGGACAAGATAAACCATCACGGCATCAAGGTTGAGCATCTTGAAATCGAGATAACCGAGGGAATGTTCATAGACAACATGCCGGATACTGTCGCCAAATTGAATGAGATACGCTCCATGGGAATAGGCATTTCGCTGGATGATTTCGGCACAGGCTATTCATCATTGAGGTACCTGCAGATACTTCCGCTTACCACGCTCAAAATCGACAAGTCATTCATTTCCAACATCAGCGAGGCAAATGGTGTGGAAGCCAACATCACCGAAAGCATCGTCTCCCTTGTGTCAAAAATGGGGCTGGATACGATTGCAGAAGGTGTGGAAACGGACTCTCAGCTGGACATGCTCAAGAAATTCAACTGCCACAACGTACAGGGGTTCCTCAAGGGAAAGCCAATGCCGGTTGATTTGTGCGAGCGCATGCTGAATGGAGATACCAGTGCAATCCTTACCATCAAGAACATCACGCCGGAAAGTCAGTAAGAACCGCATTGTAACAAAACAGGGGTTTAGTGGTTTAATATATATTAACCATGTGAAATAAATAGGAGGAAAAATGAAAAAAAGGATTTTATTGCTGCTGATTGCATTCTGCAGCATTTCAGTTTTTGCGGCCGGATTTAAGTCTGGTCAGACAGTTTACGTAAAGGCAAAATCAGTCCAGCTAAAGTCTACCGAAGGTTCTTTTGGCAGCAACACAGGTCTTGCGGTATATGGTGACACGGCAAAGGTACTGTCAGTCAGCGGTAAAAAGGTTAAGATTCAGCTTTCCACTGGATCAAAGGCAACTGGATGGATAGCTGACGGAAGCCTTTCTGCAAAAAAGGTCAAAAAGGATTCAAAGGTATCCACATCGGACAAGGAACTTGCTCTTGCCGGAAAGGGTATGACTGAAGAAATGGAAAACGCATACAAGGCATCCAATCCAAACCTGAACTTTAAATTGATTGATGCAATCGAAGCCATCATCATAAGTGATTCCGAGGTTGAAAAATTCATGAAGGAAGGCCACTTGAATCTGGGGGATGAGTAATGAAAAGAATATGTCAAATTATAATTTCCGCAGCTGTTTTTTCTACGGTTGCATTAACTGGCTGTACTTCACAGGGATTTGCATTTTTAGGGGATCTTGCAACTGTTGCGGGTGACGACAAGGCGGCAGGAGCATTCAACAGCCTGTCAAAGGCAGCGGAAGAAATCACACCGGAAAACGAATACTACATCGGACGTTCTGTTGCGGCAAACCTTCTTACAAACTACAAGGTTTACGAAGACAAAAAGCTGGAAACCTACCTTAACAAAATCTGTGCGGCTCTGGTTGTAAATTCAGAAGACCCGTACCTGTACAACGGCTATCACGTAAAGATTCTTGATACTACTGAAGTAAACGCATTTTCAACATCTGGCGGACACATCTTCATTACGCGCGGAATGATTTCATGCACTGACTCTGAGGATGCACTGGCTGCGGTTATTGCCCACGAAATCGGACACATCCAGCTCAAGCACAGCCTTAAGTCAATCAAGACAAGCCGCTATACCGAGGCTTTCAAGGCAACAGCTAATGCCACTATGTCAACAATGGGTATGAAAGAAATGGCCGATACGCTTGATGACATGTGTGGTGACGTTCTTTCGGATATGGTAAACAACGGATACTCACAGAATCAGGAATTCGATGCTGATAAAAAGGCAGTTGAACTGATGGCAGGGGCAGGATATGATCCCAATGCTCTGGTTACTGTTCTGGAAAAACTTGCACAGCAGAAGGGAAACAAAAAGAGCGGAATGTTCAAAACCCACCCGAGTCCGGAAAGCCGCATCTCTCACTTGAGTTCAACCCTCAAGAAGAATAAGGTGGAAGACACGACAGAATACAGGACAAGCCGTTATTCAGCAACTGCAAAATAATAATTGAATTAATAGGAATAAAAAAATGAAGTCCATAAAGAAAAAGCTGTGGGTTGTGATAACCTGTGTTGTAGTATTTGCACTGTTTGCTGCATTGCACTGTGTGGGTGCCTTTAAATGGGTTGAAGACAAAACCTACGACAGCCGAATGAGGGTGACTGCGGATGCCATTGCACCGTCGGACATGATAACCCTTGTCCTTCTTGACCAGAGCAGTCTTGATTGGGCTAGGACCGAAATGGATTGGGGATATCCGTGGCCGCGTTCAGCTTATGGAACTATCATTGATTTCTTTAACAGGGCGGGGGCCGCTTCAATTGCATTTGATATGCTGTATACGGAACCTTCGCTCTATGGTCCTGAAGACGACAAGGCCCTTGGTGACTCATGCAGCCGCTTTGGGCGTGTCGTTCAAACCGTCTATTATGCCAACGAGGACAGTGAACCGCTGTATCCCGTGGATGATATAAAAGACGGGGCCGCAATACTCGGAAATGTTTCAAGTCATCTTGACGAAGACGGAACGGAAAGAAGCAACCGCTTTTATGCAAATTCAGCCGATGCAGAACCTGGACTTTCCATTGCGAGCATGATTGTCGGCGAAGACCTTCCCGATCTGGATGAAATACCCAGAACAAAAGACGGAGAAGCTATGTACATCCGTTTCCAAAAAACTCTGGACAGGTACATTCCATACAGTGCGGCGGAAATAATTAAGAGTGAGCTCGCCATTGAGGAAGCGGAAAAAAATGGAACGGAAGTAGACTTTAGCGGAGACCTTCTGGATCCTGAAATGTTTGTTGACCAGCATGTTTTCTTTGGCCTTTATGCACCAGGCCTCTTTGATATTTGTGCAAGCCCTGTTTCTTCCGTTTATCCTGGAGTAGGAGTTCATGTCTGCCAGCTGGATACAATCCTCAGTGAAACCTATTTGCGTGACATAAACCTGATCATCGCATTGTGCATCATCGCATTGGCATCTCTTGCCGGTTGTGTCATCGGAGGCATTTCAAAACAGGCATCTTCAAAAAGCATACTTCTGGAAGTAATACTCTTCCTGATTCTGGGTGCCGTGTATCTTGTAGTCGCATACCTTCTGTTCATACCGGGATATATTCTTCCTGTCGCAAGTCCGCTTGGTGCGCTTGTGGTTTCCTTCTTTGCCACAATAATCGGAACATACCTGAGGGAAGGAAAACAGAGCCGATGGATAAAGACTGCATTCAACCAGTACCTTAGTCCGACGGTCATCGACAATCTGATAGAAAATCCAGACTCACTCAAGCTGGGTGGTGAACGCAGGGAAATAACAGCATTCTTCTCCGACATCGAAAGCTTTACTTCGGTTTCAGAAAACATGAACCCGGAAACGATGACTTCATTCCTTAACACATACTTGAGCGAAATGTCCGACATAATCCTTACAAGTGGCGGAACAATCGACAAATACGAGGGTGACGCAATAATCGCATTCTGGAATGCACCAACTTTCCAGGAAGACCATGCCCGGCGTGGAGTGGAAGCGGCCATTGCGTGTCAGAAAAAGCTTTTGGAAATGCAGGACAGCCTGATGAAGCTTACGGGACGGCCCATAAAGCAGAGGATTGGATTAAATACGGGAATTGCAACAGTAGGAAACTTTGGTTCAAGAAACAGATTTGACTACACCATGATGGGTGATACCGTAAACCTTGCTTCACGACTTGAAGGAATCAACAAGGTCTTTGGTACATATACTCTTGTGTCAGAGGCAACTGCAAAAGCTGCCATGGATGCCGGATGTCCGCTTGATTTCCACAACATCGGTGACATCGCCGTAGTAGGACGAAAGGAATCTGTAAGGGTTTTTGTTCCTGGTGATAAGGGCAATTTTGACACGCCGGAGATGAAGGGCTTTGATTCAGCCTATAAGAAATTCCAGCAGGGTAATTTTACGGAAGCACTTGAAGAATTTTCTTCTTTTGCGGAAAAGAATCCAACTTGCAAAAAATATCAGGCAATCTGTGAGCGCTACATAAAGAATCCTCCTGCAAACTGGCAGGGCTTCATGCAGGCCACAGAAAAATAAACGTTGCCCTAATTCTTTTGAGTTTTGTTGTCCTGGTCGCGGATTTCCACACGGCGAATTTTTCCGCTTGTGGTTTTCGGCAGCTCGGAAACAAATTCAATTATTCTCGGTGTCTTGTAGATTGCCAGATGTTCGGTTACGTATGTCTTGATTTCTACCTCAAGTGCCTTTGATGCGGTATAATCCTTTGTAAGCACGATTGTCGCCTTTACCATCTGACCACGGCTTTCATCATCAACACCTGTTACTGCACATTCAAGTACGGCCGGATGTTCCTGCAATACGCTTTCTACCTCAAACGGACTGATTCTGTATCCTGAGCTTTTTATGATGTCGTCTGACCTTCCTACAAACCAGATGTAACCGTCTTCATCATAGTATGCAGTGTCTCCTGTATCGTAGGTTGTGCCAGAGAGTGCCTTTAGAGTCTGCTCTTCGTTGCGGTAATAGCCGCGGAATAAACCTGCAGGATTTCCCTTTTCCAGATGAATGACAATGCGTCCAGTCTGTCCCGGGGGGCATCTTTCTCCGTCCTCGTCCTGAATCTCCACGTCATAGCCTGGTGCTGGTTTTCCCATAGAGCCTGGTTTTACCTTCATTCCGGGGAATGTTCCTGCGATGATGGCTGTTTCCGTCTGTCCGTATCCCTCGTGAATCTCAAGGCCTGTCTTTTCATGGAAGATTCTGAACACTTCAGCATTCATTGCTTCTCCGGCAGTGACACAATAGCGCAGGTGGTCGAGCTTGTACTTGCTGAGGTCCTGACGTATTAAAAAGCGGTATACTGTTGGTGGCGCACAGAAAGTTGTGACTCCGTACTTTACCAGTTTCCTGAAGAATAGGTCCGGTGTAAAACCTGCCATGTCATATACGAAAATGGCGGTTCCTGCAATCCACTGTCCGTAAATCTTTCCCCAGACTGCCTTTGCCCATCCGGTTTCTGCAAGACTAAGGTGAAGCCCGTCATCGGTTACGTTCTGCCAGTATTTTGCGGTGACGATATGTCCAAGAGGATAAAGGAAATTGTGGAGTACCATCTTTGGATAACCGGAAGTTCCGCTTGTAAAGTAAAGCAGCATCGGGTCATCGTTGTGTGTGGCGGCATCTCCCTTTGGACGCGGAAAATCTGCATCATAGAGGGGAAGCTCCTTGTGGAAGTCAATCCATCCTTCTCGTGGACCGCTTACAGATACAAGTGCCTCTACGGACGGAGAGCGGATCATTGCGATGTCAACCTGCTTTTGAATTCGTTTGTCGTCCATCGCTACAATCATCTTTACGTCAGCGGCATTGTTGCGGTATTCGATGTCGGGAGCCAGAAGCTGTGTCGTGGCAGGAATTGCGATTGCCCCGATGCGGTGAAGTGCGGTTGCAATCCACCAGAACTCATAGCGGCGGCGCAGGAATAGCATTACGCGGTCACCTTTCTTTATTCCGTGTGAGACAAAAAATCTTGCGGCCTTTTTTGAATAATCAGATATTTCCTTGAAATTGAATATTTTTTCTTCTCCGTTGTCATCGCACCAGACAAGGGCTTTTTTATCCGGACATTCAGTTGCGTAAACATCCACAACATCGTAGGCAAAGTTAAAGTTTTCCGGGGTGATTATCCTGAAATCCCTCTTTAGCTCATCGTATGGAACATTCTCTCCTGTGGTTATAAAACGGTCAATTAAATTCATTTCTACTCCAAAAATAAAAAACAAAAATTTCAAGGACATTATATTAAAAATCCCGTTAAATGTGAACTGCTTTTTTTCTATTATTTCTTCTACTTGACAAGTGATTCTGAATGCTGATAGGCTTAAACGGGTGGTTTTATATGCTTGAAAAGACTCTGGGATTCATTTCGGAAAACATCGGTACATTTGCGGTTTCGGCCATTTTGTTCATTCTGGTGCTTGTGCTAGGTTTTATCATGGGCATGCTGATTCAAAAAGCCAGGCTTCATTCGATTATAAAAAAGGAACGTGCGGATGCTGTAAAGAAAAGCCGTGCGGTTTTGGGCGGTCAGTTTGGTGAGCAGCTTGCCCCATATCTTCCAGGCTTTCCGTGCAATCCAGGTGACGTTCAGTTTCTAGGCTCTCCTGTTGACTATGTGGCTTTTCCGGGATACGCAAAGGGAAAGGAAATCAAGGATGTTGTATTTATAGAGGTAAAGTCGGGTCAAAGTACCTTAAGCATAAGGGAAAGACAGATAAGGGATGCGGTAAAGTCAGGCAGGGTCCACTATGTTGAATACAGGCTGCCTCAAGTTGACACAGAGCCTTTATAATGTTTTAATAGGGCAAAATAATTGAACAAGAGGAATTTATGTTTGAAGTAATCAAGACATTTTTGATAGGATGTGCTGTCGGCATGGGAAATGTCATTCCTGGAGTATCAGGTTCTACCATTGCCGTTGTTTTTGGAATATATGACAAGTTTATAAATGCAATCACATTGAATTTCAAGAAACTCTGGGCTAATAGAAAATTCGTAATCCCCATGATTCTGGGCATGGTTTTGGGAGTTTTTGCATTCAGTAAGGTCGTGTCTTACCTTTACATCCATTTCCCGACTCAAACAAACTATGCGTTTACAGGCCTTATTATCGGTAGCATTCCGCTGTTGGTTTCTCTGATGACCAAACAGAAAAAGGGCGAGAAAAAGTCATTCTGGTACATTTTTTCGCTTGTGGTTTGTGTTGCCGCAGGAATTGCCATAATATACCTGTTTTCAATTCTTGAAGGAAACGTGGACAAGAATACTCCTGAATTCACCGTTCTTCCTGAACTGTCTGCAGGACTTGCAGTGCGCATTTTTATAGCGGGTCTCTTGGGTGCGCTTGCCATGGTGACCCCAGGAATTTCAGGTTCATTACTGATGCTGATTTTGGGTGTGTATTCGATTGTTATTTCTGCAATTGGAAAACTTCTGGAACCAGAATCATTTGTTCATGCGTTTCTCCTTCTCCTTCCAAACGGCATCGGTGTTCTGATTGGCGTACTGGCGGGGGCAAAACTGATCGGCATTTTGCTAAAGAAGGTTCCGGGACAGTCCTATGCGGTAATTCTTGGCCTTTTGCTGGGGTCTGCAGTATTCATGTTCCCTGGATTTGCTGGATTTACAAGTGCGGGTATTATAGCCGGCTCCATACTTTCGTTTGTTGGCGGTGTTGCCCTGGCATATTTCGGTTCCAAGACAGGAGATTAGGTGTAAGAATAACGTCATTCCGGGCTTGATCCGGAATCTCAACGCTGTATAAGATGTGTCACCCCGGACTTGATCCGGGGTCTTTTCGTTTAGGAATGACACTACAGGCGGGATGCAATTTCGTCGATGTATTCCCAGCTGTTTACGATTTTTACCGGGGCAGGATCTGCAAGTTTTGCGAGGTCTCCTGTCATGATTCCGTCTTCTATCGTGCTGAGTGTTGCCTTTTCAAGCTTGTGTGCAAAGTCTGCAAGTTCAGGTGTGTTGTCAAGTTCTGCCCTTTTTGCAAGTGCACCAGTCCATGCAAAGATTGTTGCAACAGGATTTGTTGAGGTCTTTTCGCCCTTGAGGTAGCGGTAGTAGTGCTTCTGTACAGTACCGTGGCTTGCCTCATATTCAAACTCACCGTTGGGGCTTACCAGAACGCTTGTCATCATGGCAAGGCTTCCGCATGCGGATGCAATCATGTCGCTCATTACGTCGCCGTCGTAGTTCTTGCATGCCCAGAGGAATCCACCCTCGCTCTTTACCACACGTGCAACCGCATCGTCTATCAGGGTGTAGAAGTAGGTTAGGCCCGCCTTTTCAAACTTGTCCTTGTATTCCTCGTCGAACACCCTCTGCATTATGGCCTTGAAGTTGCCGTCGTAAATTTTGCTGATGGTGTCCTTTGCTCCGAACCAGACATCAATCTTCTGGTCAAGGGCGAAGTTAAAGCAGCAGCGTGCAAAGTATTCGATTGAGCTGTCGATGTTGTGGATTCCCTGAATGATTCCAGGTCCCTTCATTTCCATGATTGTCTTGCGGATTTCCTTTCCGTCTTCTCCGGTAAACACAAGCTCTGCCTTTCCTGCAGTAGGTGTCTTGATCTCGCAGTTTTTGTATACGTCGCCGTATGCGTGCCTTCCGAGGGTAATCGGTTTTTTCCAGCAGCTTACTGTTCCCTGGATGTTCTTTACGAAAATCGGTGTGCGGAATACAGTGCCGTCAAGCTCTCCCCTGAGGATGCCGTTTGGACTGGGGGTAAGGTGTGTAAGTTTGTATTCTTCTACTCTGGCCTGGTTTGATGTGATTGTTGCGCATTTTACTCCAACACCAAGCCTCTTGATTGCCGCCGCAGCATCGTATGTGATTTTGTCGTCGGTCTTGTCACGCTCGGTTATTGAAAGATCGAAGTATTCGGTCTTTAAGTCCACAAACGGAAGAAGAAGCTTTTCCTTAATGAGCTTCCACAGGACGCGGGTCATTTCGTCTCCGTCCAACTCCGCAATTGCATTTTTCATCTGAATCTTTGACATCATCGTCTCCTTTTTATTTGAAAAAAATATTTTTATTCAATTGTTATGCTGTCTTCCAGTTTTTGAAGGAAAGCCTCTGAAAACTGTTTTTTCAGCGGGTAGAAGGCAACTATCTCACAGTGGTTTCCTTCCTCATAGCCGAAAACAAAGCCTGTAAAAGTCTTGCGGTTGTACGTGTATGTGAATCTGGCCTTTACTATTGATTCAGTTATGTAGGCATCATCATTCCAGTGGATGATTTTTGCCCTTAAACTGTCTGTCATGCTTACAACTACATTCGCAACCGATTCTTCAAGAGAAGGGTAATCACCGGTAAAGTCATATTCCATATAATGTGCGAAACGGTCCTTGTGCTTGGTGGAATAAATCTTTCTGGTTCCCATTTCCTCAAGTTCATCGGAAAGCTTGTATCTTGAAAAGACATCAGGGTAAGAAAAGTGCACCTTGGTTATCGCCTGATTCTGCCACTGCTGCTTTACCAGGTATGCGTCGGAATTAAGATATTTTGCTCCTCCAACAAGAGCTCCAAAAATCAAAGCGCATAGGATGAAGGAAACTGTTTTACCGCCCTTACCCTTGTTCCTGAAGATTAATCCTATGATCAATCCCAAAAGGGCCGCCACCGCAACTATGACGATTTCCTTCCAGTTGAACTGACGCCCCCAGAGTGTTGTTCCGGCAAGAGTACCGCCTATAATGCAGAGAATCATGCAGACGAACACCCAGCTTCTGTCATTCTTTTCGACTTCTTCTTTTTCCATTTTTCCCTCCTTTACCGGCCTTTTCGCCTGGGATTACATTAATAATTCTTTCCCTTCATGCAGGAATTTCCATTATAGTCCAAATCGGTCAGTATCTCCGTGTGGTCCGGGAATACGGCAACGGTATGTTCCTCATGACAGCTCCAGCTTCCGTCCGCCGTGACTACAGTCCATTCGCTGTGCTTGTCTCCGGTAATCACGTCATCGGTTCCCTCGTTAATCATCGGCTCTATGGCAAGAACCATGCCTGCCTGAATGCGCGGATTTTGCCCACGTGAAGGACAGTTTGGAACGCTGGGGTCCTCATGCACGTCAAGTCCCACTCCATGTCCGCAGTAGTCGTAAACCACACCGTATCCGTTTTCCTCATGGCAGAAAGAATAGACTGCCTTTGAGATGTCGCTTATCCTGTTTCCTGGGTGGCATTCCTGTATTCCCCTCATCAGGGCCTCACGAGTCACCTTTACCAGCTTCCTGTGCTCCGGTTTGACGTTTCCAACCATAACCGTGTGGCAGCTGTCGGATATGTAGCCGTTCAGGTTGATTCCTATGTCAAGCGATACCAAATCACCGTCCTGAACGATTAATTTTTTTGAAGGAACACCATGAATAACCTGTTCGTTTACGCTGATGCAAGCGCATCCTGGGAATCCTTCTGAATACCAGGCGGGTTTTCCTCCGTGTTTCTTTACAAAGTCAACGCACCAGTCGTCGATTTCCTTTGTGCTTACTCCGGGCTTTACGCGGGGAATAATCTCGTTGAACAGATCCGCAAGCAGATGGCAGCTAAGCCTTATCTTGTTGATCTGGTCATCATTCTTAAGCCTTATCATCTATATTACCTCTTGTTGTACCGCTTTATGATGCAATCCGAACCGATTCGTCCCTGCAAATGGCGGCAGTACGCGGGTCTCCGATCCTTTCGTAAGCGTCCGCCATCTTTACAAGAAAGAATGACTCATCCTTTTTTCCAAATTTAAGGTCCAGCCCCCTTTCCCACGAGTCAATTGCCAGTTCGTCGCTGATAATTCCTTCTATATTGTTCCTTAATATGTGCCTCATCAAGTCCTGTACTTCCACAAAAAAGAACTTGAAGTAATTGTATTTGAATTCCATGCGCATTATCTGGTCAAGAAGAATTACAGCGTCATAGAATTCCCTGCGGAGGACAAGTTCTTCGGCAAGGATGAAGCCCAAATCCATAAAGTCCTCGTGCCCGAACCAGTATGAAAGCCTGAAGTTTGAATTCTTCATGTTCATGTTCTTGAAAGTGCGGACGGCCTCTTCCTCGGCGTTGTGGGTAAGGTCAAACAAAATGAGCTTGGCATAGCTTTCCTCATCCCCACGTTCCAAAAGCCATTTGCGGTAGTCGAAAGATGTGTGCGAGTGTGATGATGCGGAACTTGAGCGGAATGAAAATGCCTCGTCAAACAGGCTGCGTGCCTTTAAGTCGGACAGTGTTTCGTATGCCTGAACCAATTCCCTGAATGCGTCTGATTCTGAATGGGTTATGTCAGGGTGAAGTAACTTGGCCTTTTTCCTATATGCCCGGCGTATTTCCGAAAGGGATGCCGTGTGGCTGACGCCGAGAACCGAATAATAATCCCGCATACCATCATTTTACAAAATTTTGAATAAATATTCAATTGGAATGACAGTTATTTATTGCTAACTGAAAAACGGAAAAAAAGAAAAAAAAATCACTTTTACACTTGATTATTCATTATTTTGATGTATAATATTATTAGATTTCATTTTTAAGGAGTAAAAGATGAAGAAACTTATCGCTTTGGTTGCTGTAGCAATCGTAGGTATTGTAGGAGCATTTGCATTCGATACTGGTACTCTCAGTGGCTCATGGTTGGATTCAACTTGGGATGCTGTATATACCATCAAGAAGAATACAAATGGTGAAGGCATGCTTCAGATTTCTGATGCAAAGACAGGTGCAATCTATGCAACTTTCACAGATGCAAATATTGAGAATTTTGACCTGTCAGCAGGATTGTCTGGCGTTTCACTCTCTTTCCACTCAAAGAAGACCTGCCGCACATACAAGTTCACAGCTGGACTTTCAAAGGATTTGACACTGAACATTGATCGCGACTGGACAGACGAGCCATACGAAGTAACAATTACTTGGAATGGTGGAGACGCTGAGCTCGAGTAGTATTGCTACAGACCGGTATTAATATCGGTTGCGATGAGGGGGCTGCCCAAACGGGTGGCCCTTTTTTTTTGCATTCATATCAAAACGGAGGAAAAAATGAAGATTAGGCGTGCGGTGGAAAAGGACTGCAAAAGAATCCTGGAGCTTTTGGTTCAGGTGAACAACGTACATAACGACGGAAGGCCAGACCTGTTTATACGTGACAAGACAAAGTATACGGAGGATGAACTCAGGAAGATTCTTGCAGATGACTCAAGCCCCGTATTTGTTGCGGTTGATGACGACGATTATGTCATGGGATACGGCTTTGTCATGTTCCAGCGCCACGAAAAGGACAACAACTGGCCCAACATTACCACACTTTATGTGGACGACATATGTGTTGCCCAGGAATGCCGTGGAAAGCATGTGGGAAAAGCCATTTACGATTTTCTTGTTGACTATGCAAAAAAATCAGGCTGCTACAACCTTACCCTCAACGTATGGGAGAAAAACCCGGGCGCAAGGGCATTTTACGAGAAAATGGGCATGAAGGTTCAGAAAACCGGAATGGAGCTTGTCCTATAGTCCCTCTGAACGCTCTATACATGATTTGACAAAGCTTACGAAAAGTGGATGAGCCCTGTTTGGCCTGCTCTTGAACTCCGGATGGAACTGAACTCCGGCATAAAAGGTTTTCCTGTCGTGGACTTCAACTGCCTCCACAAGGCTTTCATCTGGAGATACGCCGGCTATGACCAGGCCTGCTTTGCTTAAGGCATCCCTGTAATCGTTGTTGAACTCATAGCGGTGACGGTGCCTTTCATCTATCCTGTCTGTTCCGTAAGAATCGTAAAGGATTGTTCCTTTCTTGACCACACAAGGGTAGGAGCCAAGACGCATTGTTCCGCCTTTTTTAACGTTCTTTTGATTTTCCATCAGGTCTATCACGCAGTTTTTGCCTTCCTCGTCAAATTCCCTGGAGGAAGCATCTTTTAGCCCAAGCACGTTTCTGGCATATTCAATTACAAGAATCTGCATACCCAGACAGATGCCGAAATAGGGTATCTCATGTTCACGTGCATAGCGGCATGTGCTTATCATTCCCTCCGTACCGCGCATTCCAAATCCACCCGGCAGGATGATTCCCGCACAGTCGTCAAAGATTTCCGGGGCGTTTTCTTCGCTTACGGTATCGCTGTCCACCCACTTGATTTTGATTTTCTTTCCCACGACAAAACTCGCATGGTTCAGGGATTCAACTATGGAAATGTATGAGTCGTGCAGCTGTACGTATTTTCCAACGAGTGCAATTTGAATTTCACCCTGGCGCCTGTAGATTTTTTCCACCATAGCTTCCCAATCATCCATCTTGCAGACCGTATCCTTTATGTCAAGCTCGCGGCACACTACATCGTCCATTTTCTGGCTGTGCAGCATAAGGGGAACTTCGTACAGGTCGTTAAG
The DNA here is from genome assembly GCA_002309305.1 of Treponema sp. UBA1233. Taxonomy (GTDB): domain Bacteria; phylum Spirochaetota; class Spirochaetia; order Treponematales; family Treponemataceae; genus Treponema_D. Next base: position 44,624 of record DBWR01000046.1, read on the forward strand.
TGTTGTGTTCTGGATTACGCAGTCCGGGCTTACGTTGCAGAAGAGGGAGATTTTTTGACGTATGGATTCCGGTATTTCCCTGTCGCTTCGGGTGACGATGATGTCCGGATGGATTCCTAGCCCCTGCAGTTCGCGTACAGAGTGCTGTGTAGGCTTGGATTTATATTCGTCTGAACCGCCGATGTAGGGTACTAGACATACGTGGATGAAAAGACAGTTTCTGCGGCCAACTTCCAGTGCGAGCTGCCTTATCGCTTCCAGGAATGGCTGGCTTTCTATGTCTCCAGTGGTTCCTCCGACTTCGATTATGCCTATGTCGGCTTTGGATTCTTCCATGTTCTTTAATATGAATGACTTGATTTCGTTTGTGACGTGCGGAATGATTTGAACCGTTTCGCCCAGATATTCTCCGTTCCTTTCCTTTTGAAGGACAGTCCAGTATACCCGTCCGCTTGTGAGGTTTGAATGGGATGTAAGCTTTTCGTCGATGAACCTCTCGTAATGCCCGAGGTCAAGGTCGGTTTCTGTGCCGCCTTCCGTGACGAAAACTTCTCCGTGCTGGTATGGACTCATTGTTCCCGGGTCCACGTTCATGTACGGATCCAGCTTTTGCGATGTGACGGTAAGACCCCTGTTCTTCAGGAGCCTTCCCAAGCTTGCCGCTGTTATTCCTTTTCCAAGACCAGAAACAACACCACCGGTAACAAAAATAAATTTACCCATTTTTTTCCCCTTAAAAAAAAAAGAGCCCCTGCAGACAACCGAAATTTCTTCCGGCAATCTGCAGGAGCTCCTTTGCTTCTGGATTTATATAATACCGATTTTGTTAAAAAAAGTAAAGTATCAATCCTTATCTTTAATCAACATGTTTATGATGTTCACAAAAAGGTAGAATCCAAGTGCTATGGCGGCATAGACTATTGATGCAGTCAGGCAGAAGCCGTCCATGGTGTAGTACCATCTGCTTTCAATTATGGCGGGAATAGGAATTTGAGCCAATGCGATTATGTAGAACGGAACCGCTATGAAGATTTTTTTCTGTGCCATTTTTGCTGTTCCCAGTGCCGCAAAGAGCGATAGCAAAATGAACATTCCAGAGTAGAGAAGGGGCTTGCCGAAATTCATGAATACAGTGGTCTTGTCGGGACTGGAAAGTACTGTATACGGAACCACGACTGCATAAAAGGCGGCCAGCATGGGACCAAGGGATTCGGCCTTGTAAACCGCATTGTCCCTTGAAAAAATGAGGAAAACGACAAGGCAAATCACAATTGGAAGGACAGTCTGGGTCAAAAGCAGGTGGATTAGGCTTGCGCTGGTGTCTTCCGTCCAGATGAAGTCAGAAAAAATAAAGAACTTTTTTACCATTGCATAAACAATGCCAATGAACAGACCGAATGCAACCGGCGGAATGAATGATTTCCATGAGTATGAATTATTGTTAGTTACCAGAATAAGGAGCAGCAAAGGGATTGCCGCTATTAAAAACGTATGCATACAGAAAATGATAGCATGAAACGTGGTTTTGTTCAAGGTAGAGAAAAAAAATCCCCCGGTTTTGCGGCCGGGGGCTGTGATGACTGCTTAATTCAATCAGTCAAATGCGTGTCCTGCTGAACCGAAGACGTTGATGTTCTTTTCTGCATACATCTTCTTGAGCTCTTCACGGGCTGGTCCAAGATAGAGGCGTGGATCAAATACATCAGGCTGTTCTGCAAATACACGGCGGATGGCAGCTGTCATTGCAAGGCGGCCGTCTGAGTCTACGTTGATCTTGCATACTGCGCTCTTTGCTGCCTGGCGGAGCTGTTCTTCCGGGATACCAACTGAATCCGGGATTTTTCCACCATACTTTTCGATTTCCTTTACATAGTGTGGTGGAACTGATGAAGAACCGTGCAATACAATCGGGAAACCTGGAAGTTCCTTTTCGATTGCGGCAAGAACGTCAAATGCAAGTGGCGGTGGAACGAGGGTTCCGTCCTCACGTCTCGTGCACTGTTCTGGTGTGAACTTGCAGCGTCCATGGCTTGTACCGATGGAAATTGCCAGTGAGTCGCATCCAGTCTTGCTTGTAAAGTCGATTACTTCCTCTGGCTTTGTATATTTGCTTTCTTCTGCGGCAACGTCGTCTTCAACACCACCAAGAACACCAAGCTCTGCTTCTAC
>DBWR01000049.1:0-80817 GCA_002309305.1 Treponema sp. UBA1233
GATATAAAACAGTGGCTAATAAATCACAAACAATAAAAACACATAACAAAGGTTCGTAGCCGACAGCGGGTCGAACCCGCTGCGGTACAACCAGTTGTTATGCTCACACGCCACTGCGTGGTTATTTAGATTAAGTATTAATCTTTGGATATTTAACAGGTATAACGACCTGAAAAATATGGGCTAGCGCCAAACTAAGGAGAAATAATATGAAAAAAAAGTTGTTAATGCTTTTGCTTGCATTTTTTTCGGTTACGGCATGCTTTGCTCAGTCAGAAAAAGGGCTTTGGGGATGGAAGTTAGAAAACGGCATTCATTATGAGCGCTTTATTCTGCTGAACAAAAATCATTATTACAGTTTTACTTACAATGAAGGCCTTGAGGAATTTGAGTCAGGTCTGTATTCAATTGACGGTTATGATATGAAGTTTAAGCCGTATAATGCAGATTCATATTGGAATTATTTTACAGTTGGGGAGCGCGACGGAGTTTCGTTTCTATATTTTGAAAGCGGCGGAGACGGTTGGGACTACAATAAAATTCCTGACGCACAAATAAATGATGTTCAAGATGAATCTGATTTTATGAACTTAATCCGCCGCTACAGAAAGTACGGTTCTGATCGAAATGAGATACATAAAGACTTGAATACTTTTGGAAACGGTTACTACCTTTATGAGCTGACTGACAACTTGAGAATACGTGAATCGGACAGTTTGGAAAGTAAAGTTTTGCTTACGCTTGCAAAAGGTTCAACAGTATTTGTTTATGAGGCCAGCCGCAAAGACATTATTGACGGAATAGAATCCAACTGGGTTAATATTTGGACTGTTGACGCTTATGATAAAAACGGAAATCCTGTACCCAGTGACACAAGAGGCTGGTGCTTCGGCGGCTACCTTAAAAAGTTAAGGCCTTGGCTGCCTCAATAAAATGTATAACGACCCAGAAAAATGAAGTGGCGTCAAATTAATTGCTCTTGTATTTTATGGCCAGATGGATTGTCAAAATGATATTATTATGATACTATAATGATAGTTTAATGATAAGGGGCACTGTATGATACAAATTAGACCTGTTTCAGATTTAAGAAATAAATACTCAGAAATTGAGGATGTTGTTATTTCAACTAAGTCTCCGGTTTTTCTTACAAAGAATGGATACGGCTCAATGGTTTTAATGTCCCTGCAGATGTACGATGCAATTACAAACAATATTGAGGCTAAATTGGATGAGGCTGACATAATGGCAGAGGAAACATCTGAACGGCTTTCTCATGAAGAAGTTTTTTCTGATTTACGAAGGGGAATCCGAAAATAGATGAAAGAATACAAATTGCGATACCTTCCAATCGCAAAAGAAGATTTATTTGAAATAATAAATTATATTCAGGATGTCTTGCAAAATCCGATTGCCGCACAAAACACATTAAATAAAATTGAAACGGCCATTCTAGAAAGAGTTCCGATGTGTGAGAGCTTTCCTGTCTGGCAGTCTATGAAAAACCGCAAATCCCCTTATAGAAGAATTAATGTTGGTAATTATACTGTATGGTATGTTGTAATAGATGATATTATGGAAGTCAGAAGAATACAACCGTCAAATCGTAATGAAGAAAATCTTTTACAATGAACGATTTGAATATTTTTTATACAAAAAAAAGCATAACAAAGCTTCAAAGCGGATGTCNNTACAACCAATTGTTATGTGGACGCCCGCACTGGGGTGCATGGAGGTGCAGACAATGTTAAGATCACAGATTACCACTAATGACAAATTGCCGAATATTCATCCTGGCGAAATATTGAAAGAAGAATTTCTTGTCCCAATGAATATTTCTGCTTACCGCCTGGCAAAAAAAATAAACATTCCTCAGACCCGTATTTCTGAAATCATTCATGGGAATCGTTCAATTACAGCCGATACAGCAATTCGATTTTCTAAGTTTTTTGGAACTTCCGCAGAGTTTTGGTTAAACCTTCAGAATCTTTACGATTTGGAAGAAGAAGAAAAAAATCATGCTCCAGAGTTTAAAACAATAAAGATGTATGCGTACGCATAAAATCGACCAACACCTCTTCGTACCCCATTGTCAAACCGTATTTTTAAACATTTTTCTTGACAATAAGACTATACAATGTACATACTATTGCTTGGAGGTACATTATGCAGGCAGTGGTTCAAAAATGGGGCAACAGCCTTGGTTTAAGGATTCCTTAGTCGACTTAAAGCTAAAAGGATGGAATATAATATGAAACCTGAAAACTTTATTGTCTTTGGTGCCGCGCTGTTTTGTGCCCTCATTTTTGAAGCTATAGCCGTATGGTGTTTTAAATCAAAAAAGCCTGTAAACTTTTGGTCTGGAGAAAAGATACCGGAATCTTCTATCTCAGATATCAAAAAGTACAATCATGCCAATGGAATTATGTGGCTGATTTACGGTTTGTTCTGGTTGATCACTTCCTTTGTAGGTCTTTTTAATGCGTTAATTGCAGGAATATGCATAGGAATCTGTTGCGCTTGTGTCATAATACTTATTATAATATATTCTAAGATTAGAAACAAATATCAGAAAGAATACTAAATTTGAAGTTGTCGGATGCCCACACATGGGAGAGGGAAAATGGTAGATAAAATACAGATGGTCGGTTGTGCTTTCCTTCCAATCGACAGGGAAAGAAAACAAATATTAATTTCAAAAAGAAGCATGAAGAAAAAATACTTTCCCGGACTATGGGAAGTGATAGGTGGAAACCTCGAATTTGGAGAGGATTTCAAGGATTGCATAATTCGAGAAGTTAAAGAAGAAATAAATTGCAGAATAAAGCACCTAAAGCATTTGCATTCAAGGGCAATGTATTTAAACGATCTGATGTATATTACTATCGCATATTACGGAGAATTGCTTGATAAACCAGTATTCAATAAGGACGAAATATCAGAAATAAAATGGATTGGTGAAGAAGAATTAACAGACTTTGATTTCTGTCCAGGTGATGTTGAATTATTAAAGCTGGCTTTTGCAAAACTTTATGAAGAAAGCTAAAAGGTAGGAATAATAATGGAAAAAGGTTTGACAGGTAATAAACTTAAAGTAATTGCCATACTTTCCATGACATTGGATCATGTAATATGCGTGCTCTTCCCGAACTACCCGACAGACTGGTGGATAATTTTGCTTCACATACTTGGCAGGCTGGCCGCTCCTATTTTCTGGTATATGGTTGCAGAAGGATATCATTACACGCATAACCTAAAGAAATATCTTTTAAGACTATTTATCTTTTCTGTAATCGGGCATTTTGCATATAATTTTGCATTTGGAATTCCATTCATTCCCTTTAAGACAGGCTGTTTCAATCAAACAAGCGTAATATGGCCTCTGTTTCTCGGGGTTTTAGGCTTGTCAATTTCTGATTCACAAAAGTTAAAGCAGTGGCAGAAAACAATATTGATATTTGTACTTGCGGCATTGGCTTTTCCTTCAGACTGGTCCAGTCCTGCTTTTCTTGTCATCTTGTATTTTGGATGGAACCGCGGAGATTTCAAAAAACAGATGATTATGATGCTTTTGTGCATTGCGATGTATGCGACAGTTTATGCGATTTTTATCAATCCAATCTACGGAATAATTCAAATGGGCGTGGCATTGACAATTCCACTATTGAAAAATTATAATGGACAAAGAGGCTCTTTTAAAGGAATGAAATATTTCTTTTATTTCTATTATCCTTTTCATCTTGTCATCTGTGGATTCATCAGGATAATTGCAAATGGGGATATTGGGGTCATGATTGGTGGATAAATATAGAAGAAGCCTCTCTTACCCAAAAAAACATATGGAGGAAAGCATGAAGAGAATTTTTATATTTCTTTCAATTCTTTTATTGACGGGAACCGCTTTTTGTGGTGACAAGACTTCTCTAAAATTCCGATTTGTAAATGAAAACATTGCACCAGATGAACCTATACCAGAAAACTGCGAAATTATTTCAGTCTATAATGAACTTGACAAAGTGGATTATGTTGTAGAAAAAGAGATTGTTTTTGACGGAAGCCACATCAAACAGATAGAACTAAAACGCGACCAGTTTGTTTCAGAAATATATGAAATAGACCTCACTCTTGACGTAGAAGGTACAAGGATATTTTCTGGATTAACCGCAAACAATATTGGAAAATCTCTTCTTGCACAGATTGACAACACATATCTCTTTAATGCTGTAATCAGAGATAATATTACTTCGGGCTCTGTATTGGTTTCAGGATTTAATAATATTGTAGTTTTAATGAAGCTAAAAGATAGTTTTGAGTGCATCGATAATACAAACATAAATTATGATGGACTTGTATTTAAAAAATCAACTTTTACACCTGACAGTCCTAAAACGGTAGATAAAAAGGATCCTATACAGGTTATGGAAGCATTCCTATATTACTACAGGCAAAATGATCCCAAGTGGAAAAACTTTGCTTACCCCTATCCAAGTCTTAATTCGGAAGAAAACAAATTCATCAATAACTTGGAATACATTAGAAACAATCATTTTTCTGCCATAGATCAATATGATGTTTTTGTTGAAGAGATGATAAAACCCATAAAAAAGCCATCTTCCTTCTTTTTCCGCAACAACGATTACATTAATGTCTATATTCCGTTCAAACTTGAAAATCAGGAAAACATATTCATCCTGAACCTCAATCTTGTCATAAACAAAGATGGAGAGTATTTCGTTAAGAATTTCTAAGGAGGAAAAAAATGAAAAGAATCTTTTTTATTTTGCTTTTGGCTTGTTTGGCTGGAATCAGTTCTGTTTTTGCAAGTCCCATACACCAGGTAACCCTTGGAGAAGAAGATGAATCAATCCTTTTCTTTAACGACAATGAGCTTTATTTTGTGCTGCCTTATGAAAAGAAAATGATGAAGCTGGACAGGAAACTTCTTGCCTATGACAAAGACGGATTTCTTAAGATGACTTTTAAAGGGCGACAAATCCTTATCATTGACGGACAAAATAAAAAGCAGTTTTTCGGTAAGTTTCGTACAGACGGAAAAAACAATTATGACAGCTATTCCGATTCAGAAGACACAACAGGAGACGGCTCACCTTTCCACAGCTATAATGTAAAATCAATTTCTGCCTCATCCAGTTTAAAGGAAAAACAATACGGACAGGACATAGTTTACTCTCCAATCAATCTTTTCAGGGCATTTGAAGTTGGATGCCGCTGCCACCCCTACTGGTGGAACAATGCCCATATCCCGTGGGTTGAAGGAGTCAAAGGGTACGGCATAAACGAAACTGTTTCCATTGAGTTTAAAAATCCGATTTATGGGTTTTCAATTCTCAACGGATATGCTGACGTTCAAAACATGAAGCTTTTTAAAGAAAACAGCCGTGTAAAAAAACTTAAGGTAGAAGACCTTACCAACAAGCTTGAATACGTCATGAATTTTGAAGACAAGGTTTACTTCAATTACATGGAGCTTTCAAAGCCGTCCAAATCAATAAGGCTGACAATTCTTGATGTTTACAAGGGAACAAAATACCAGGACACATGCATCTCCGCAATGATTGAAAACACAAGCGTAGAGTCAAATGAGGACAGGGAAGCATGGGATAAAGAAGATTTTGAATACTTCAAAGGCATCTGTTCATATTCAAATGACACCGCTCTTTTTGAAAAATACTTTGAATTCATTTCCCAGCCTTCAGGAAGTTCTTCTATTTATGAAGAAACAAAAACTGTAAAAAAGGCAAAAAATCTTTTCAATCAGGATCACTATTGGATTGATGATTATAAAAGCATTGGTATATCCGAAGATTCAGACAGCCGCCAGACTACGCTTACTTTTTCTTTGGGCTCAAATGATTACGACTCCCAGTATGCCGACATGTATGTTGACGAATACGGATACAAGCATCTTAAACTTTTTGACAAAAACATGAAGCTTGAACATCACTTTACAATCATTGACACCCATACGGTAAAACTGTTTGAAACCAAATATTCATGGGAATATGAGCCGAATGTATTCCGCTATTCATTTCTTGAGCATGATTCTGAATTCCTGAAAGATGACAAGAAAGCTGTTGCAAGGTACTTTTCAGTTCCATCAATAACACACAACAATGGGGACAAGATAAAGGCATACAAGGCTTCGTCAGCCCTTAAAGAAGGAAAAACATCTTATGCACCTGAAAACACCGGCAAAAACTATGCACTGACGGCAAATCACAAGCAGGTAAATCTATGGAGCAATCAGATAAGGCCTTGGGCAGAGGGAAAGAAAGGCGACGGCATCGGTGAAACTTTTGAGTTTGACATGTCCTATTCTGCCAAACGGGACTGGGACATCCGCATCCTTAACGGCTATGTTGATCCTTTAAAACCCCATCTTTTCAAGGAAAACAACCGCATCAAAAAAGCACGTCTTGAAACTGATTCGGGCATTAAAAAGGAATTTGAGTTCAGGGATGAAGTTGAGTTTACACAGATTATTCTTCCCAACAATGTAAAGCACGTAAAGCTTACAATTCTTGATGTTTACAAGGGAACAAAATATCAGGATACCTGCATTACTGCTGTTGAAGTTAACGAAAAGGAAAGCGAGAGATAAAGGAATCTGAAGACTAAAAACACCTATCTTTTTTGTCAGTTTCGTGCTATCATGTAGAAACGAGGTTAAACATGAATAAAAGAAAAAGCGGAGTTTTGCTGCATTTGACATCCCTTCCGGGAAAAGAAGGAATCGGAACATTGGGAAAAGAGGCCTATTCTTTTGCTGACTGGCTTCACAAGGGAAAGCAGACATTGTGGCAGGTTCTTCCACTCGGACCCACAGGCTACGGAGACAGTCCTTATGCAAGTTTTTCCACTTTTGCAGGAAATCCCCTTTTGATTGATTTGGATGACCTTGTTGAACGCGGCTGGGCAAAGGCTGAGGACGTCGTTCCTGCAGATTACATAAAGGAAGAGGGACCGGTTGATTTTGGCTCCGTCGTATGGTGGAAGACTCCTGTTTTATATTCATGCGCATCATACTTCCTCCGAAATGTAAAGCGCAAGGATTATCTTCGCTACGAACAGTTCAAGGAAGCAAACAAAAACTGGCTGGACAATTTTGCAAGCTTCATGAGCATCAAGCGTTTTTACGATGCAAAGGCCCAGGAAGAAAAGGTTGAAGGCCCTAAAAGCACATGGAACAGATACTGGCCCAAGGACCTTGCTTCCCACAAGGCGGAGGCGGTCGAAAAATGGAACCGTGACCATGAAGAAGAAATCGAACAGATAAAGGCAATCCAGTTTTTCTTCAGGGAACAGTGGGCTGCCCTCAAGAAATACGTCAACTCACTTGGAATTCAGATCATAGGCGACATTCCTATTTTTGTTGCCGCTGACTCTGCAGACCTGTGGTCAAACCAGGACCTGTTTCAATTTGACAAAAAGAAGCTTGAGCTTAAAACATGCGCTGGAGTTCCACCGGATTATTTCAGTGAAACCGGACAGCTTTGGGGAAATCCCCTCTACGACTGGAATGCGATGAAGGCAGACGGATACCTCTGGTGGATAGAACGGATCAGGAACATGCTTTCTCTTGTGGACATTGTAAGAATCGACCATTTCCGTGGCTTTGACGAATACTGGCAGATCCCCTTTGGCGCAGAAAATGCTATCGGCGGTGAATGGAAAAAAGGCCCCGGCAAAGCCCTCTTCGACACAATCAAGAAGGAACTGGGAAAACTCCCCATCATTGCAGAAGACCTTGGCGTGCTTACACCAACAGTAGAAAAACTCCGTGATACTGTAGGCTTCCCCGGAATGAAAATACTCCAGTTTGCATTTGACGGAAACGAATGGTCAGAAGGAAGTGCAGACAACGCATACCTGCCCCACAACATTTCAAACCCCAACTCCGTCATTTACACTGGAACGCACGACAACGACACAAGCATGGGCTGGCTTGAAAAAGGCGGAGACGGCCTCAAAAAAAACCTGTGCAACTACTTTAACCTTTACGAGGACATCGACAACATGACGGTGGCGCACACACTCATACGCGCGGCATTCGCTTCTACGGCGGACATTTGCATTGTTCCGCTGCAGGATGTCTACAGTCTGGGAAGTGATGCAAGGATGAACACACCTTCCACTGCGGCTGGCAACTGGTGCTGGAGGATGCCATACGGCCTCACCGACGAGCGAGGTGCCTCAGAACTGGCATGGTATTCAAAGCTGTACAGAAGGAATCAGAAATAAAAAAAACGGGGCTGCCCAAAAACTAAATGGACAACCCCGATTCCGTTAAAAAGTATTTTTACTCAGTTGGTCTCTTCTTAAAAGATTTGCTTTCAAGAATTGCCTGTCCTTCACCTATCGACTGCTCCATCATAGCGCGAACTTTAAGAGGAAGTCCGAACAGGGTGATGAAGCCCTGGGCGTCTTTGTGGTCGTAGAGGTCGCCGGTCTTGAAGCTGGCTATGCTTTCGTTGTAGAGGCTGTATTTTGAGGCGCTTCCTGCTCCCCTAATCGCTCCCTTGCATAACTTGACTTTTGCCCAGCCTGTTACTGTCTCTTCTGTCTTGTCTACAAAGGCCATGCAGCTGTCAAAGAGTGTGGTAAACCATTTGCCGTCGTAAATCAGCTCGGCAACCTTTACTGAAAGCTGCTGCTTGTAGTGGTATGTGTCGCGGTCAAGGCAGATGTGTTCCATCATCCTGTGGGCAAAGTACAGGATTGCTCCACCTGGGGTTTCGTATACTCCACGGCTCTTCATTCCGACGCAGCGGTTCTCGCAGATGTCTACAAGGCCAACACCGTTTCTTCCGCCGATTTCATTCAGGGTTGTAAGGAGTTCAAGAGCTCCCATCTTCTTGTCGTTTACGGCAACCGGGATTCCCTTTACAAAGTCAATCTTGACGTATTCACCTTCATCAGGGGCTTCTTCCGGAACTGTGGTGTTCTTGAGCATGTGCTTGTACTGAGGCTCATTTTCTGTCTTCTCAAGTTCAAGTCCCTCGTGGCTCAAGTGCCAGATGTTTTCNNGACTGGTCCTTCTTCATCGGAACTTCAAGTCCGCGCTGTTCAAGATATGCGATTTCTGCCTCACGGCTGTCCATGTTCCACTTGTCATCCCTCCATGCGGCGATTACCTTGATGTCGGGTGCAAATGCCTTTATAGCAAGCTCAAAGCGAACCTGGTCGTTGCCCTTTCCTGTGGCACCGTGGCAGATTGCTACAGCCTTTTCCTGGCGTGCGTATTCAACAAGAATCTTTCCGATAAGGGGACGTGCTGTGGAAGTTCCCAAAAGATATTCATCCTCGTAAATGGCGTTTGCCTTTAATGCGGGCCAGCAGTATTCGGTGATGTATTCCTCGCGGGCATCAACTACATAACATGCTGAGGCACCTGTCTTGAGGGCACGGGCCTTGATTGCTTCCCAGTCATCGCCCTGTCCAAGATCAATGCAGACAGCGATAACGTCGTAGTCATAGTTTTCCTTGAGCCACGGAATGATGACCGTAGTGTCAAGTCCTCCTGAATAAGCCAAAACAACCTTATCTTTTGCCATAAAAAAACCTCTTAAAAATGTAATTTTATGCATTCAATATAGCATTTTTAACATAAATATGCAATATCTTTCGTCAAAACTGTTTACAGAATGCATGATTTTTGCTAGAATTAGCCCATGATAGTTATGAAATTCGGCGGAAGTTCTGTGGCAAACGCAGAAAGAATCCGTCATGTCGCCTCGATAATTCAGGCATATAAGGAAAGCAGGCCCATTGTTGTATTAAGCGCCATGGGAGACACAACAGACCATCTTCTGGAAGCGGCAGATTTGGCCGTAAAGGGCAAAGTGGATATTGCCAAAATTGAGGACCTCCACTTTAAGACTGCCAAGGAACTTGACATTCAGGTTCCTGCGATTGCAGAGCTTCTTGATGAATTGAAAACCCTGCTCACCGGAATCAGCATGCTTCGTGAGCTTACAAAACGCACCAGGGACTACCTCGTTTCTTTTGGCGAGCGCATGTCCGTACGCATGATGGCAGCCTATCTTAACCAGCAGGGAACAGAATCAAAGTTCTTTGACGCATGGGACATCGGCATGGTAAGCGACTCAAACTACATGTCAGCGGAGCTTCTTGATGAAGTATGGCAGGAAATTCCACGCCACTTGAACTCATACAAAAACGGCACGGACAAGGCCATCCCCATCATCACGGGCTTCATCGCAAAGGACAAAAAGGGCATAATCACCACTCTGGGACGCGGAGGTTCAGACCTTAGCGCAACGATGATCGGTTCGGCTCTCGGAGCGGAAGAAATACAGACATGGAAGGACGTGGACGGAATCCTTACCGCAGATCCACGCATCGTAGCAGAGGCCCGCACAGTACCGGAGGTAACATACGAGGAAGCACAGGAACTTGCAATGTTCGGCTCTCAGGTACTCCACCCAAGGAGCATGATTCCTTGCCGCAAGACAGGAACTCCAGTACGCGTAAAGAACAGCTACAACATAAAGAGTCCGGGTTCAATAATTGTGGAAGAACACCACAACGCCCGCCCTCAGGTTACTGCAATTACAACGGTAAAGAACGTAACGCTCATAGACATACAGTCAAGCCGAATGCTTGGAGCATCAGGTTTCCTCGCACACATCTTCAACCAGTTCCTCAAGTGGGAAATCAGCATTGACGTAATCGCCACATCAGAGGTATCCGTATCCCTTACCGTAAACGGCAACAAGGATTTGGGAGGCCTTCTTGAAGACCTTGGCCGTGTCGCAGAAGTACGTGCAAAAAAGGGAAAGGCAATCGTCACAATCATTTGTGATGCGGGCCATTCAAGCAGCATACTTGCAGATGTATTTGCATCTCTCAAAAACGAGGGAATCAACGTACAGATGATTTCCCAGGGTGCAAGCAAGGTGAACATAAGCCTTCTGGTGGAAAATTCTGAGGCAGACAAAACAGTGCAGATTCTGCATTCAGCCTTATTCAAATAAACAAAAAGAATTTCAAATTGAATTTTATGGGGGAAAACATGAAGATTGCTTTGGTCGGTTATGGAAAGATGGGACACATGCTGGAACAGACGGCATTATCACTCGGACACACAGTTGTCGCAACAATTGATCCTTTTGCACCGGATGCAAAATACAAGGTTCCTCAGGATGATGACGGAACTGCCGTGGCAAAAGCAGTAAAGGAAAGCGGAGCGGAAGGCATAATTGAATTCACATCTCCAGCCACAGTAATCCAGAACATCACCGCCCTTCTTCCCCTTAAAGTTCCTTTAGTCGTCGGTTCAACAGGCTGGAACGACAAAATTGATTATGTCACTGACCTTGCATCAAAGACTGGCGGAACAATAATGCACAGCGCAAACTTTTCTATCGGCGTAAACATGTTCTACAAGATTGTTGAGGAAGCCGCAAAGCTCGTGAACAATTTTGACGAATATGATGCCGCAGTATGGGAAATGCACCATAACCAGAAGGCAGACAGCCCCTCGGGAACTGCAATCGACATTGCAAAACGCGTACTGGAAGGCTTTAAGCGCAAGAATGAAATCGTAACGGATGCATTCCATTCAAAGCCACAGCCAAACCAGCTTCATGTCTCATCCACAAGATGCGGAACAGTCCCGGGCACACACACTGTTTACTTTGACAGCACAGCAGACACAATAGAACTTACGCATACAGCCCGCAGCAGACAGGGATTTGCAAGCGGTGCCGTACACGCTCTGGAAAACTTGGATTCCCTCTTGAAAGACGGCAAGTTAAAACCGGGAAAACTCTACGGAATGTCGGACGTCTTCCCGGGAATGTTCTAGGCCAAAACAGCTTTCTTTGCATCCTCAACTGCATGAATGACCTTGTCGCACCATGCGTCAAATTCCGGGTCTTCCACCTGCAGTTCAGGATGTGCCATGATGTATTCAACAGCCATCCTTACGCCTTCTTCAAACCGAACGCTGGGTTTAAATTCAGGCACAATGCTTTTTAATTTTGAATTGTCAAATACAACCGAACAGGCCTTGTCGCCGATGAGGCTTCCGGTAAAATCATAATCGCTTACGGCCGCAAGGAATTCTGATGACACATGGCATGCATAGAGCCTTACGCCCAGAACTGATGCAATCGTTTCGTAAATCTGATTCCATGTAAGGCTTTCGTCATTTGTAATCTGGAACGCCTCCCCTATTGCATGAGGATTTCCAATCAGCCCAACGTATCCCTTTGCAAAATCTGTATTGTGCGTCATGGTCCAAAGAGATGTTCCATCTCCGTGTATGATTACGGTCTTTCCTTCCATCATGCGCTTTATGACCTGCCAGCTTCCCTTGTTTCCGTGAACCCCCAGAGGAACGCTCCTTTCGTCATAGGTGTGGCTTGGCCTTACGATTGTAACCGGGAATCCCTTTTCCCTGTAAAGTTTCATCAAAAGGTCCTCACAGGCTATCTTGTTCCTTGAATATTCCCAATATGGATTAGCAAGGCTTGTCCCCTCATTTATGATGTAGTTTCTAACTGGCTTGTGGTATGCTGATGCGGAACTGATGTAGATGTATTGTTTAGTCCTGTCCTTAAAGAGTCGCCAGTCGCGTTCAATTTGTTCTGGAACAAAACCTATGAATTCACATACGGCATCAAAGGTTTTGTCCCCAAGTTTCTCAAGCACGGCAATCTCATCGTTAATGTCCACCTGAATGACGTTTACGCCCTCAGGAAGCTGTTCGTTGCGGTTTCCCCGGTTCAAGAGATACAGTTCGTGTTTTTGTGAGGCGAGCAGTTTTGTAATCGCCATGCTGATAGTGCCTGTTCCGCCAATCATCAGAATTTTCATACTTCCTCCAATTGAGCCCAAAGGTATTTTGCAACCAAAGGCCTACAGACATTATCAGCCAGTTTTTCAAATACTGCAAGTCATTTTTTTAGAGATTTGAATATCCCATCAGATAGCGGTCTATTTCTGCGGCACAGGCCCTTCCCTCGGCTATGGCCCATACTACAAGCGACTGTCCGCGGTGCATGTCTCCAGCCGTAAAAACCTTATCCACATTTGTGGCATAGCTTTCCGCACTGCCGGTAGCCACAGTACCCCTCTGTCCAAGCTCAACTGAAAATGCCTTTGCCGTATATTCCTCTGCTCCAAGGAATCCCGCCGCAATAAGTACAATGTCACACGGTATCTCTTTTTCGCTGCCTTCGATTTCCTTTAGGACACGCTTTCCGTCAACATTTACAAATTCCACCTGCACGGTAGTCAGGCCCGCTACATGACCATCCTTTACGTGAACTTCCTTTATCGTAGTCTTGTAAACCCTTGGGTCTTTTTTAAAGACTTCAATTGATTCTTCCGCACCATAATCCACCTTAAGGATCTTGGGCCACTCAGGCCATGGATTGTCAGGAGACCTTTTTTCAGGTGGGCATGCCATCATCTCCAGCTGGGTAACACTCTTGCATCCAAGACGGATTGCAGTACCGGTACAGTCGTTTCCTGTATCACCTCCGCCAAGGATCACAACATCCTTACCCTTTACGTCTACAAATTTCTTATCCTTTAATTCTGAATCCAAAAGGCTTTTTGTAACCGAAGAAAGCCAGTCAACGGCAAACATCACGCCCTCAGCATCAGAACCTTTTGCAGCAAGAGGCCTGGCTTTTTTTGCCCCACAGCACAGAGCTACAGCATCGTATTCCTCAAGAATTTTTTCCGCCTTTACATTACGGCCAATGTCTGCGTTTACGACGAATTCCACACCCTCCGCTTTCATGAGGTTTACACGACGCTCAACGATTTTCTTATTCAGCTTCATGTTTGGAATTCCGTACATCAAAAGACCACCGATTCTGTCAGACCTTTCATAGACTGTAACCGAATGTCCACGCCTGTTCAAAAGATCAGCCACCGCAAGCCCCGATGGTCCTGAACCGATGACCGCAATTTTTTTGCCGCTCCGTATCTGAGGAATCTCAGGTTTCATGTATCCGCTTTCAAAGGCCTTTTCAATTATGTAAAGCTCGTTGTCGTGGATTGTAACTGCATCCTGAATGTCTCCACCGTTACCGCAGTTGCACGCCTTTTCGCACAAAGCCGGACAAACCCTTCCTGTAAACTCAGGAAAACTGGAAGTCTTAAGGAGCCTCCATGCAGCCATGTCAAACTGTCCCTTGTACAATGCATCATTCCATTCAGGTATGTAGTTGTGCAGAGGACATCCTGTTACCATGCCCTTTAACCTTATTGCGCTCTGACACATCGGAACACCGCAGTTCATGCACCTTGCGGCCTGACATTTTCTTTCATCATCTTTCAGATATGTGTGGAATTCCTCAAAGTTCTTTATCCTTTTCTCTGGAGGAACGTCTCCGTTTGTTTTTCTTGTATATTCCAAAAATCCGTCTGCCTTTGCCATAATCATGCTCCTTTCTGAGTCAGTTTCCTGAATGCTTCCATCACCGCTTCCTGATGGCTGAATCCCTGTTCTTCTCCACGGCTGATTTCGTTCAGCATGCGCTTGTAATCGTTGGGGATGATCTTCTTGAAGTCAGGAAGTTTTTCTTCAAAATTGTCCAGAATCTTTTTGGCAAGTTTGGAACCCGTCTCGTCATAATGCTTTTTAATAAGCCTCTGGAGCTCGTTTCTATCATGGGAGTTTTCAATTTCTTCAACAGATACAAGCTGACTGTTCAACCTCTTGTACAGGTCATGATGGGCATCAAGCACATAGGCTATACCACCACTCATTCCCGCAGCAAGGTTACGTCCGGTTTTTCCAAGGATTACTACCGTTCCTCCGGTCATGTATTCAAGTCCGTGGTCACCGCATCCTTCGACAACCGCAGTAGCACCAGAATTGCGCACGCAGAAACGTTCACCTGCAATACCGTTGATGTAGGCCTCACCACCCGTAGCACCAAAGAGCGCGACGTTACCGATGATGATGTTTTGATCTGCCTCAAGTTCACTTTGTTCAGGAGGAAGAACTACAAGCTTACCGCCGGAAAGACCTTTTCCGAAATAGTCGTTTGAATCTCCCTTGAGCTTGAGCGTAAGTCCCTTTGGAATGAACGCACCGAATGACTGTCCGCCTCCACCAGAGCAGTTGACCACAAAGCTGTCGTCTTCCAGTTTGCCGGAATATTTTTTCTGTATCTCACTTCCAAGAATTGTTCCAAAAGAACGGTCCGTACTGTGAACGCATACTTCTTTTTTTGACAGGACTGCCGGTGTTGACTTGATTTTTTCAAATGCAGGAAGAAGGACTTTTTCATCCAGAGTTTTTTCAAGCTCAAAATCAAACACATCTTCTTTCTTAAAGCAGACGTTTCCTGATTCACCAAGTATCCTTGACATGTCAACAAGCTTTGCCCTGCTTGCATATGGCTTTTCCTTAAGCTTAAGAAGATCGCTGCGGCCAACTAGTTCATCAACCGTACGAACTCCAAGGCGTGCCATGTATTCCCTCATTTCCTCAGCAATAAAGAGCATGAAGTTTTCAACGTATTCCGGTTTTCCCTTAAAGCGTTTCCTCAATTCACTGTTTTGTGTTGCAACTCCAAACGGACATGTATCAAGGTTGCACACCCTCATCATCGCACATCCCATGGTAATGAGTGGAGCCGTAGCAAATCCAAATTCTTCGGCACCAAGCAGGGCTGCAATCGTTACGTCCCTTCCGCTCATAAGCTTGCCGTCAGTTTCAATGCGAACCCTTGACCTTAGCCCGTTCTGAAGCAGGGTCTGATGTGTTTCGGCAAGTCCAAGTTCCCATGGAAGTCCCGCATGATGAATGGAAGAAATGGGAGCCGCACCCGTACCACCGTCGTGACCTGAAATCAATATTACCTGTGCGCCGGCTTTTGCAACACCAGATGCAATAGTTCCAACTCCAGCCTCACTTACAAGCTTTACCGAAATACGAGCCTTACGGTTTGCATTCTTCAAGTCATAAATAAGCTGGGCAAGGTCTTCTATTGAATAAATGTCATGATGTGGTGGCGGAGAAATAAGTGAAACACCAGGAGTGGCATATCTAGTCTTTGCAATCCATGGATAAACTTTTTTACCGGGAAGATGGCCGCCTTCTCCTGGCTTTGCCCCCTGTGCCATCTTTATCTGAATCTCCTGCGCACTCAAAAGGTATTCTTCTGTAACACCAAAGCGTCCTGAGGCAACCTGTTTAATCGCAGAGTTGTATTCTGTTCCAAGACGTTCAGGATTTTCTCCACCCTCACCTGAATTGGATTTTCCGTGCAGGTGGTTCATTGCCTTTGCCATGCATTTATGTGCTTCCTCGGAAATTGAACCATAAGACATTGCTCCAGTCTTGAACCTTGTGACGATTTTGTCTGCTCCCTCAACTTCTTCAATCGGAATGCCTTTTTCCGGGAAATTAAAGTCCAGAAGTGCCCTCAAGGTATGAGGATGGGCATTGTCGTCCACCATGGAAGTATATTCCTTGAACCTTGAATAATCGCCGTTTTGCGTTGACTGTTGGAGTGCTATGATAATTTCCGGACTGTAAAGGTGATCTTCGCACATTGGACCACGGCGCATCTTGTGGTTTCCAACTGTATCAAGGTGTGTGTTCACGGCAAGTCCCAGCGGATCAAAAGCCCTGTTGTGATGATAGTTTACGTCCTCTTCTATTTCCTTGAGCGAGATTCCTCCGACACGGCTTACTGTATTCGTAAAGAATTTGTCTATTACCGGCTTGCTGATTCCCACGGCTTCAAAAATTTGTGCTGACTGATATGACTGGATTGCTGAGATTCCCATCTTTGCGGAAATCTTTACCACACCGTTCAAGATGGCGCTGTTGTAGTCGTCTATTGCTGTGTGGTAATCCTTGTCCAAAAGCTTTT
This sequence comes from Treponema sp. UBA1233, assembly GCA_002309305.1. Taxonomy (GTDB): domain Bacteria; phylum Spirochaetota; class Spirochaetia; order Treponematales; family Treponemataceae; genus Treponema_D. Next base: position 16,893 of record DBWR01000049.1, read on the forward strand.
GATCTATCAATTCTGCAATACATTCATGTGCAAGATAGGGATTGATTGCACGGGCACCATATCCCAAAATCATCGCGGCCTGATGAACGTCACGTATTTCGGCAGACTCAAGTATTATGGAAATCTTGGTCCTCTTCTTTGTCCTGATGAGGTACTGTTCCACGGCAGATACAGCAAGAAGCGAAGGAATTGCCACATGGTTTTCATCCACACCACGGTCAGACAAAATCATGATGTTGGCATTCTTGTGGTACTGTTTTTCTATGTCGTTGAACACACCTTCAATTGCGGCTTCCAGAGAAGTATTCTTGTAGTACAGGAGAGAAACCACAGCAGAACGAAGACCATCCTTGTCAAGGGCCTTTATCTTGAGCATGTCAACACCGGTGAGTATCGGGTTGTTTATTTCCAGAACCGTGCAGTTGGAGCTTTTTGCATCCAGAAGGTTTCCATCGGAGCCTACATAAACCGTTGTGTCGGTGACAATCTTTTCCCTAAGAGAGTCAATCGGTGGGTTTGTAACCTGTGCGAACAGCTGCTTGAAATACGAAAACAGAGGTGGATGACGGTCGGACATGATTGCAAGCGGACTGTCCACACCCATGGAAGCAGTCGGTTCAATTCCGTTTTTGGCCATCGGAAGAATCATTTCGTTTACGTCCTCATAATTCCAGCCGAAAGCCTTGTACATCCTGTCGCGTTCTTCCTGAGTATAAACCGGTATCTTCTTGTTTGGAATAGAAAGATCACTCAAATGAAGCAGGTTTCTGAACAGCCATTCTCCATATGGATGTGCCGAAGCATAAAGAGCCTTGCATTCTTCATCGGAAACAAGTTTTTTATTGACGGTATCCACAAGCAGGATTTTGCCGGGCTCCAGTCTGGACTTGCACTTGATGTTTTCTTCGGGAATGTCAAGAACACCGACTTCGGAGGCAAGTACCAGATTATTGTCTTTTGTGATGTAATAGCGGCTTGGCCTAAGTCCGTTTCTGTCAAGGGTTGCTCCAAGAACGTCACCGTCGCTGAACAGTATGGCGGCAGGTCCGTCCCAAGGTTCCATCATGGTTGCCCAATAATGATAGAAGTCCTTTTTGTCCTGCACCATCGCCTCATCATGTTTCCACGGTTCCGGAATACACACCATTACAGCAAGTGCCAGAGGCATTCCATTCATCATCAGGAACTCCAGGGTGTTGTCAAGCATTGCGGAATCCGATCCAGTCGCATCTACGGCCGGCAAAACCTTTTTCATGTCGTCATCGTTTATGTATGAAGAAGCAAGGGTTTCCTCGCGAGCAAGCATACGGTCAACGTTTCCGCGTATCGTGTTGATTTCTCCGTTGTGTGCAATCAGGCGGTTTGGATGAGCCCTCTGCCAGCTGGGCTGTGTATTTGTACTGAATCTTGAATGTACTATAGAAACTGCTGAAGCAAAATTTGAATCCTGCAGGTCACTGTAAAAACTCCTGAGCTGACGGACAAGGAACATTCCCTTGTAGACTATCGTTCTGCTTGAAAAAGACACGACATAAGACTGGAGCTGCGAATGTTCAAACTGACGGCGCAGAATGTAAAGGCGTCGGTCAAAGTCAAGTCCCTTTTCCACTCCGGCGGGGCGTGCTATGAAACATTGCATGATTACCGGCATGCACTCTCTGGCTCGGTTTCCAAGCACATCTTCGTTTACAGGAACAGTCCTCCATCCAAGAAACGGAAGGGATTCCTTTTGCGCCAGGCTTTCCACCATCCTCATTGCCTGGGCACGAAGCAGCTTTTCCTGGGGGAAAAAGAACATACCGATTCCATAATCCCTTTTGTCTCCGAGCTGAATTCCAAGAGACTTTGCCTCGGCAGAAAAAAACTCGTGCGGTATCTGAACCAAAATGCCGACACCGTCTCCGGTTTGTCCATCGGCATCCTTCCCGGCCCTGTGCTCAAGTTTTTCCACAATGCTCAGGGCATCATCAACAATCTTGCGGCTTGGCTTGCCGTCAATGCTGACAATGGCCCCGATTCCACAGCTGTCGTGTTCAAACGACGGTTCATACAGTGTTTTATGCATAATTATTCCCCTTAACAAAAAAATGCAAAAAAAAACGCCGCAAAAGCCATCCCGAAAAACAGAATGGTTTCTGCGGCGTCTCTGCCTTTTTTTATTCTTAGCAAAAAGTAGAAAAAAAGTCAATAGGCATAAGGAAAGTTTTACAAAGATTTGATTCTTTCCTCTAGACAAAGTGTATTAAATTCTGATAATATGATATCCATGCCGTAAAATACATGCCGGAAAGGCGTTGTGGCAAGAGAGTGTTTTATAACACCAAGGAGGATAGTTGGCAGACAATAAGGGAATGCGGGTAAATGAACAGATCCGTGTACGTGAGGTCAGACTCATTGACGATGAAGGTAATCAAAAGGGAATTGTCCCTACATTAGAAGCCCTCAAAATGGCAAAGGAGCGGGACCTCGATCTTGTTGAAGTATCGCCAAACGCAAATCCACCGGTTTGTAAGATACTGGACTTTGGAAAATACCGGTTTGAACAGGAGAAAAAACTCCGTGACTCCAAGAAAAACCAAAAGGTATTGAAGCTCAAGGAAATTCGCATGCAGCCAAAGATCGGTTCAGGCGACCTTGACACCAAAGCAAAGCACGTTCAGGAGTTCTTAAACGAAGGCGATAAGGTAAAAGTCACCATCCGTTTCCGCGGAAGGGAACTTGCTCACACCGAGCTCGGCTTTGACGTCCTGAAGGAAGTAGAAAAAAGACTGGAAGAAGGTTCCTATGTCGTTGAAAAGGCAGCCGCAATGGACGGACGCTTTATGTCAATGACACTGGCTTCAAAAGTCAAGAAGTGAGGTTTTAAAATGCCAAAAATGAAGACAAAGAAGTCTGCAGCAAAACGCTACAGTCTTACAGGTACTGGCAAAGTAAAGTACAAGAAAATGAATCTTCGTCATATTTTGACAAAGAGGTCACCCAAGCGCAAGATGAATCTTCGCCATTCAGGTATTCTTTCTGAATGTGAGTCAAAGAAGATCCGCAAGCAGATGCTGCCATACGGCTGATTTTGCTACGGATATTACAATTCAATTCAGATTCATAGGAGAAAAGAAAGATGCCTAGAGCAATAGATGGAACAAAAAGAAAGAATCGTCGCGTAAAGATTTTAAAGCTTGCAAAAGGCTTTTATGGTGACAGAAAATCAAATTACAAGGCTGCCAAAGACGCAGTTGTAAAGTCTCTTGATCATGCTTATTCTGGACGCAAGGGAAAGAAACGTGATTACCGCTCATTGTGGATTGCACGTATAAATGCCGCTGTCCGTGATGAAGGCTTGTCATACAGCCGCTTTATCAACGGTCTTACAAAAGCTGGAGTTACCTTGAACCGCAAGGCTCTCAGCAACATGGCAATCGAAGACCCCATAGCTTTCAAGGCTGTGGTGGAAGTAGCCAAAAAGGCACTTGAGGCATAAATGATTTCACTCGATCAGGTTTTATTGCTGCAAAAAAAGGTAGAGACTGCTGTAGAAAAAATCCGTACGCTTAATACGAAGGTTCTTCAGCTTCAATCAGAAAACGATGCTTTGCGTAGTAAATGCTCAGAGCTCCAAAATTCGCTTGCTGATAAATCGGGGTTAGTTTCTTCCCTGGAAGCAGAACAAAACCAGATCGAGGAAACAATCCGCAAGGCACTTGATCAGCTTGATGATGTTGAAAATGCAGTTCTTGATTCAGAATCAGGTCCCGCACTCGAAACGGAACAGGCTGGTCAGGCAGACTTCAATTTTACCGAAACAAAAGATCAGGCAGTTCAGTCTGAACCGCAGCAAAAAACAGCAGATACAACACCAATTCAACCAGCAGAAGAACAAAAGGACAAAGCCCCGGAAACTCCCGCCGCTACCGAACCTCAGTCAAGTGACATCAACGGTCAGTTTGACATTTTCTAGGCACAGGGATTCAAAATGGGGAGACTTCAAGTTGACCTTCTTGGCGCATCCTTTTCTGTCAGATCCGGAGAAGACGACAAATACCTCTCCAAACTTCTTTCACATTACAAGAAAATAGTCTCATCACTCAGGAAATCTGGAGCAAGCGATGACCCGCTGCAATTGAGCATACTGGCAGGAATTACACTGGCAGATGAACTCTACAAGGCAAGGGAACAAAATGCATCAATCCAAGTTTCTCCACAAGACCAGGATGAAGCAGAGCGCCTCACCATGCAGATGATAGAAAAAATCGACAAGGTACTGTAAGATGAAAATCTGGGTTGACGCGGACTCATGCCCCACTTCCGTAAGAAAAATAATCCTCCAAAAAGCCTGTGACAAGGAAATACCCATAGTTTTTGCCGCAAACCGGGACATCAAACCAGCCTTTGTGTACAAGCTTTTTACCATGCATATTTGCGGGAAAAAGAATGGAGCGGCCGACGACTGGATTGTAGAAAACGCAGAGAAACAGGACATTGCCGTCACCCGTGACATACCCCTTGCCGGACGACTCCTCGAAAAGGGAATCACAGTAATCAACGACCGTGGAACAAGGTTCACCAGAGACAATATCCGCAACATGATGGAAGAACGTGAACTTCACATGCAGATGGTGAATCTTGGAATTGCACCAAAGGGAAACTGGAAATCATTTGGAGAAAAAGAAATAAAAAAATTCAGGGAGTGTATTGATTCCCTTCTACCCTAACATTCGTCTTCCGGGGTAAGAGCCTTGTTGATGGCCTCCAGCCTGCTGCTAATCTGCATGAATGCCTCAACCAAATCAGGATCAAACTGTTTTCCGCTCTGGGACTGTATCTCCTGGAAGGTTTCTTCTGCCGTCCATGGCTTTTTGTATGACCTCATGTGACGGAGGGCATCGTAAACGTCTGCAAGGGCAACAATGCGTGCCGCAAGAGGTATTTCGTCCCCCTTGAGTGGCTTTCTCTGTTCAGGTGGAAGAATAGCCTGCCCCTGCTCAAACGAACCGAAATCATCGATAATGCCCGGATAACCCCTGGGACTTCCATCGTAATAGGCATGATGGTGCATGCACACGTCTTGGGCCATTTTGTCCAGCTCGCTTTCTACAGGATCAAAAATCTGTGCGCCCAAAATCGTATGTCCCTGCATGACAGCCCTTTCTTCGTCGGTGAGGGGTCCCTGCTTCTTGAGGATTACATCGGGGATTGCAACTTTACCTACGTCATGGCTTTTTGCCGCAAGCTTAAGGTTGTCACGGAAACGGTTACGTTCATTTTCCGGTATGTTTTTTGTCGCGGCATAGCGGTCGTAGATTTCCACCGCAAAACTTGAAACACGCTCTACGTGTGCTCCGGTTTCCTTGGGGTCACGGTATCCTGCCATACGAACAAGACGTTCTATGAGCTGCTTTGTCAAATATGCATATTCGTAAATCTGACCTACGTTGGTTGCAAAATGCGATATGTAAAATTCAGCGTCTGTATCAAACGGAATTATGTTTCCCTTTGCATCCTGGGCATTGATTATCTGAAGGACTCCCAAAATCTTGCCGTTTGTCATTGTAAGCGGAAGGGTAAGCATGGAAGTAGTATGGTAGCCGGAAGTAAGGTCCGTTGCAAAACTAAAGTGATACGGTCTCTTTACGGTATGTTCCTCATCCTCCCATTCGCTCATCGTATATGCATCAGGAATGTTGATGGTCTGCTTGCTCATTGCGCAGTAACCGCAAATTGTCTCAGAATTAACCGGGAAAGAAAAGGCCAGGTACGGAAGTTTAACTCCGGGTTCAAGGAGTGCCTGCTTTGTATAGTTTACGCTGTAACGGATTTTAAGGGAATTGTCTTCCTCTTCGTATGAATAGATTGAACCTGCATCGGCATTGGCTATCTTGCATGCGGCTATAAGGATGTTTTCCAGAAGGATGTCGGTATCACGGATTTTTCCAAGCTCCCGCTCGATTTGAGTCATCTGTTTTAGTTTTTTCGTATGTTCATCACTGTGCTTCATCAGAGACCTCGGTCAATGCCATCCTTCAACTATTGAAACCTCCCCAAAAACAATCATTCTAAAATCACAGATATTTTATTAAAAAGAGAAAAAAAATACAAGTACAACAGCCAATTTCAAAAACAATCAGGCATTTCTTGATGCACATGCTTTACGGCACAATTCGGTGATTTCCGCCCAGTTTTCAGACTCTATCAGAGTATCCTTTACCATCCATGTTCCGCCAACAGCTATTACGTTGCTCCTGTGAAGGTAAGATGCAGAATTGTCCTCCGAAACACCTCCCGTCGGAAGGAACTGTACCTGGGGGAAAGGACCCTTTAAGGCATCCACAAGCTTTACTCCGCCAAGAACCTCTGCAGGAAAAAGCTTAAGGACATCAAGGCCTTTCATCAGGGCAGATTCAATTTCTGTTGGAGTGGCAACTCCTGGTATGATGGGGATATTGTGCTTTGCTGCCCATTCAATTGTGGCATCGTTTGAACCAGGACTCACAAGGAAAGAAGCTCCCGCAAGTACCGCACTTTTTGCAAGTTCCGGACTTATGACAGTACCCGCCCCCACCGTCATCTGTGGACATGCCTTTACAATTCTTGCAATCGAAGCCTGGGCTGCCGACGTCCTGTACGTAATCTCTATTATGGGAATTCCTCCGGCCATCAGAGCCTTTGCAAGTGGAACCGCCTTTTCTTCATCATCGATTTTTACAACAGGAACAATCCTGCATTCCTTTATTATTTCAAATACATCCATAGCCTAAATGATAGCATAGTTTTTTTGCGCTTGCAAACTATTTTTATTAAGACAGCATGATAGACAAAAAGCGTAGTATGAATTATCATGTCATCATGAAAGTAGCGATTGTACATGACTGGCTTGTTAATTATGGTGGAGCGGAAAGGGTTGTAGAACAGATGCTTGTCCTTTATCCTGACGCAGACATTTATACACTTGTATATGACAGAAAAAAGATGGCAAAACATTTCCCGCCGGAAAAAGTCCATACCTCGTTTGTCCAGCGCATACCAATGGCAACCAAACTTTATACAAAGTTCCTGAGCCTCATGCCCAAAGCCTTTGAATCATTTGACCTGAGCCCTTACGATCTTGTCATCGCTTCTTCATCTTCCTGCGCAAAGGGAGTAATCACTTCGCCAAACACCCGCTATCTTGCATACATCCATACACCGATGCGGTATGCCTGGGACCTGTACTTTGACTATTACAGACGTTCCGGTGCCATAACACGCTTTTTCATGAAGAGGCAGATACCAAAAATCAGGCAGTGGGATTACATCTCCAGCCAGAGGATTGACTCTGTTGTAGCCAATTCAAATTACATCGCAAGGCGAATCAAAAAGTTCTGGAAAAGGGATGCAAGCGTGATTTACCCGCCTGTTGATACGGACCGCCTTTCTCCAAACAACTATCCGCCGGAAGATTTTTATGTCGTATTCAGCAGGTTTGTTCCCTACAAGCGACTGGACCTTGCAATTTCTGCAGTGGGACAGTTGAAGGGAAAGCTGGTCGTCATCGGAAGCGGATCTCAGGAAAAGGGGTTGAAGGAACTCGCGTCAAAATACAGGGAAGCCGACATAAGTTTTACCGGAAGGATATCTGACTCAGAGGTAAAAGTCTATTTGCAGAGGTGCCGTGCATTGATTTTCTGTGCGGAAGAAGATTTCGGAATCATACCAGTCGAAGCCCAGGCATGCGGAAGGCCGGTCATAGCATACGGAAAGGGAGGAGCCCTGGAAACCGTCGTACAGGGTAAAACTGGTGTATTCTTTGCCGAACAGACAGTAGATTCGCTAATTCAGGCCATCGGGGAATTTGAAGGTCTTGAAAAGGAAGGTGCATTCGATCCAAAGCACATCAGCCGCCACGCCTCAAAGTTTTCCGCAAGGAGATTCAGGGAGCAGCTGGAAAAAGCCATATCCGACATGAAATAAAGCCCGATTTTTCACATCTCAATAGACAGAAAGGCAGATTTAGTATATAATTATCTACTATGGAATTACAGGATTATCCGGCTTTCTTTAAGAGACATTTCAGGCGTACCAGTTCTTTTGTTTCCGGCATAGCTCTCATGCTGGTTGACGCCGCCATGCTGATGCTTTCCATCGGTGCCGGTTTTTTCATAGTCAACCTCATAAACCCGTCCTGTATAGTTTTCAGATCTTTTGTAAGGTATGCCGTCTATCTTCCTGAAATTCTTATTGTCTTTTATGCCGCAAGCCTTTATCCCGGCATTCTTCTTGCCTCACAGGATGAAGTAAAGCGTTTTTCCCTCTGTTCATTTTTTTCATTCATAGGAATAGCCATAAGCATTAGCATTAGGAATGATCCCGACCAGCTTTCAATTGCCATAGCACTTCTGGTCGCATGGCCGTTTGCAACATTCTTCCTCCCCGTCGGACGTGAAATCGCAAGGCACGTCTTCGGCAACTTCAGGTGGTGGGGAGTTCCAGCGGTAATTTACAGCCACATGGGAAACGGTCATATTGTCGTGGACAGGCTTACCCAAAAGCACCACTTCGGCTACATCCCGGCGATAATAATCAGCGACAAAAAGGATTTTGCATCAGAATATGACGGTGTTCCGGTATTTGCCCCAAGCAAGGAAATCTTTGACATAATCAAAAAGCTGCACATCAAAGTGGCAATCCTATGCGACTATTCGGTTCAGACGGAAGAAATACTCACCTATTACCGTTACGTAATCCGTGTGCCCAAAAACCAGAACTTAACCAACATGTCCCTGCAGATGCGTGATTTTGGCGGCATTCTGGGATTTTCGTCCACAAACTACCTTACCAAACACGGCTCACTGTTCCTTAAACGCCTGATAGACATTTTCCTCTGTCTCATTGCATTTCCAGTTGTCCTTATTCTGACAATTTTCATCGTAATCATAATAAAGATTGAATCTCCCGGACCCATCTTCTACGGCCACAAGAGGATTGGCAAAAAGCACAAGGAAATCAAATGCTGGAAATTCAGGTCAATGGTTGCAAATGCGGATGAAGTTCTCAAGGACATCCTTGCAAAGGACCCTGTAAGAGCCCGTGAATGGGAAAAGGAACGCAAATTCTCCGACGACCCAAGAGTCACAAAATTCGGCAAATTCCTGAGGAAAACCAGCCTGGACGAACTGCCGCAGCTGTGGAACATTTTCGTCGGTGAAATGTCTTTCGTGGGTCCAAGACCAGTAACGGAATCTGAGCTCATCAAATACGGCAAATATGCGGATTATGTGCTTTCCGTTCAACCGGGATTAAGCGGCATGTGGCAGACATCAGGACGCAGCGACACAGGATACGAAGAAAGAATCAACCTTGATACATATTACATACAAAACTGGTCCATTTGGCTTGACATCTGGATAATCATCAAGACAATTTGGGTTGTAGTGGTTGGCCGGGGAGCTTATTGATGAAAAAAATACTGGCATTCATTTTGTCCGCATCATTCTTTTTTATTCCACTTTATTCTCAGAGTGCGGAAACAGATTCATTGGAATACCGCATTCATGACATCAATTACGAATGCACTGGCCTAACAAAACCTTTTGCTCTTGAAAGAAACATAAAGGTCGATTATGACAAGAAATTCAGCAGCGACGAAGAACTGAACGTATACATAGACCACATAGTCCAGCAGCTGGAAAACACCCGTCTTCTGGAGGACATAGACGTTTCATATGAGCTTCTTGACCCGACGGACGGCTACATACCGATAGACATAACAATCAAGGTCTCAGATTCAAGCCACTTTCTGATAATGCCAAAACCAAGCTATGATTCCAACACCGGCTTTGAGCTTGAGCTGAAACTTAAGGACAACAACTTTCTTGGATTTATGAACCCCCTGAACCTGGGCCTGAACTTTGATTACGTTTATGACGATGACCATGAAGATGAACGGAGATTCAGGTTTGGAATGGACTTCAGCTATGATTATCCATTTTCCATCGGAATTACCGAAGATACATGGACAAATGACTTTTCTTTAGACTGGACCGTTGGCGATGATGCCCCCGACTTTTCATTTACGACAGGAATTGAAAGCGCACTGCCTTTTGGAAGGAATTTCCTTAGGGCCAGCTTCAAGCAATCCATTTCAAGAAAGGAATCATACAAGCAATATGGCGATTCAGTTTATTTTACGGAAAACTTCGGGATATCACTGCCCCTTACAATCGGACGCATAAATGACATCATTCCGGTTTCCTACACGCCTTCTTTTGACATAACATACCATTGGGATCCAGACGGAATTGATCCGGCTGACACTGGACTTCTTGGCCCCACCATTGCAATACGGCAGAACATAAGCGTTTCAAACGTAAACTGGAAGGGTAATTTCCGTGACGGTTATGAGGGCAGCCTGTCCCATTATTTTTCCTATAACTTCAACTCAGGAAATTTCAGTCCATTCTTATCAATTACATTTTCAGCTTTCAGGGCATTCAAGTATGCGGGAATCAATTTCCGTGCCTACGGTTATGCCGTGCTTAACGACAGTCAGAACAACATAGGCGGAAAACTGCGCGGTACAGCAGACAACCAGTACTATGACGACGCATCTTTGGGAAAGGCTCTGGATACAAACCTTGCCATTTCCTTTAACCTTGACGTTCCCATACACATCATCACTACCGACTGGATGGGCTGGGGAAAAGCCATTTTCGGTCCGTATGACGAGCTGTCTCCCACAATGCAGAAAATCTGCTGGCTTCCGCACAAGATGTTCCAGTATCTTGATTTTGAGCTTCAGATTTCACCGTTTGTTGATATCGGCTTGACTAAGAATGCAGCGTCAGGAAGGTCACTTAACCCCAAGGATGCCTTTGTTGACGCAGGTTTTGAAGTCCTTGTCTACCCCACAAGATTCAGGAGCTACGTCGTCAGGGGAAGCTTTGGTGTGGATGTCGGACGGAAATTCCTTTCAAGATTCTTTGATACAAGCTGGCGTGACATGAGCGTAAAATCCTACGAGATTTCAATAGGTCTGGGACTACACTTCTAGAAAAAAAAGGCTGATTCAAAACCCTTCAAGGTCATAAATCAGCCCGTTCAAATCATTATAGTAAGTTTTTTATTTTATCCTTAATGCGGCCTGGTTAGCCCAGTATGGTTCTGGAATTGACCTGCTTAAAACCGAAAACAGTTCACTTGAAAAAGCCGTATATCCCATTTTTTGTGCGGTATCAGCAAGGTTATAGAACATCTCCCACACAGACTTTTCGTTACCCCAGTTTATTATATCAGGATAAATGGATGCAATTCTAAAAAGGTCGCTCAATGCCGTATATTTGTATTCTGTCTGACGGTCTTCCAGAGTTTCCTGAATTCTTGTAACGGCAACAATCGTACCCAAAGCTGAACATCTGAGTGATTTTGACATGTATGACCGTGTGGTTTCCATATCCTGAGCAATTTCTGCCTGTTCTCCATAATAGGCGGCCAGTCTCCTCAATGCCTCAAGGCTGTAAGAACTCTGATTCCTGTAAAGCATGAAAAAGCGTTCAACTGAAGCCCTGTCTTTTCCGGCAATCACCTTTTCCATTGAATTCATGAATGTCGGTCTTGTAAACATGTTGTCATCGGCAAGAACATCCATAAGGTATTTTTCATAGTCGTCGTTGTGTTCGGACATGTCGGCAAGGTCATAAAGAATGTCGTACCTTACGGCAGGAACCGAAAGCATATCGGATGCTTCGTAGGCTCGCTTCATGTAAACGGCGGCAAGGGATGCTTCACCTTCCAGCTTGTATACGCGTCCTATAAGGTAGTCTGCTTCTGGATATGAATTGTTTTCGTTGATGAATTTCAAAAGCGCAGAAAATGAACCGTGGAATTTCTGAGTCCCATAGGTTTCCAGATACTGCTCCACAATTGCAAGGGCATTTTTCTGTTTGGCATCAGCCATTGCCCTTGTAACATTCTTGAGCTCATCACCTGCATTCCTTATGAGTGCAAGGCGCTGGGACTGATCCAGGGTATACTGCTCCCACTTTATCTGGTCTTTTCTCTTTGATTTTGCCTTTTCAGCCAGGGCGACACAATTGCCGTATTCGCCAAAATCATAGGCATCCTGGGCTTCCTTTAGAATATACCAATAATCATCCCCTGTGGGCTTTCTGATGACAAGAGAACTCTGTGAAAAAAGCGGCAGCATTTCTCCCACAAGAAATATGGCAAAAAGCACCAATGACTTTGAAAAACGTTTCATCTGCGTTCTATAGCTCCTGCAATAAATTTCCAAATACAGTATCGGCATCTTTGGCTGGAATTGTTTGCACTATTTTGCCTTTTTTGAAAATAATGACCTTATCCCCACCGCCTGCAATACCAATATCCGCATGTTTTCCTTCTCCCGGACCGTTTACTATGCAGCCCATTACTGCAACCGTGATGTTTTTATCCATGGCCAGAAGCCTGTTCTGCCACCGTTCCACAAAGGAATGGACGTCAAAACCCAGCCTTCCGCAGCGTGGACAGCTGACTATTGTCACTCCACCCTGCCGTTTTCCGCATTCATGAAGAATTTCCCGCCCCGCAATGACCTCGTTTTCCGGAGTTGAGGAAAGGCTTACCCTTATGGTGGCACCTATACCCTTTTCCAGCAGGGCAGAAAATGCCAGAGTGGACTTTACCACACCGGTGATGAGGGGACCGGCCTCTGTTACGCCGACATGCAGTGGAATGTCAGAAACCCGGGCAAAATAAGTGTTGGCTTCCACAGTTTCCTGAACCGACGACGCCTTCATGCTGACGACTACGTTTTTAAAGCCCATCTCATCAAAAACCTGCACTTCCCGGAGGGCCGCATCGCAAAGGGCCTTTGACCTTGAAATTCCGCCATTTTCAACTTGAGCCTCCAAATCTTTGGGAAGGCTTCCGGAGTTTACCCCAATCCTTATCGCAACATTCTTTTCTTCACATCCGCGGACAACAGCTTCCACGCGATCACGGCTTCCTATGTTTCCGGGATTTATCCTGATGGCGGCCACAGGACCTTCAAGGCATTTTAAGGCCAGCCTATAGTCAAAGTGAATGTCGGCAACCAGGGGAACGTCGGTATTGGATGCAATTAGGCACAGGGATTCGGCACTTTCCATGTCGGGAACGGCAAAACGTATTATGTCGCAGCCCAGAGACTTTAGGGTATTGATCTGTTTCTGAATGTCAAGCAGCTTTTGGGGATTGTCCCTAACATCAACAATCGAATCCTTCCACATTGTCTGGAGGGTTACCGGATTGTCACCGCCTAACAAAATCTTTTTTATGCCATTACTGCCGCCAATGGAGACGACCCTTGATTTATATTCCACCTTGAACCTCATCATTTAAACATATACTGCAAGGAATGGTTACCCCAGCATGCAGATCTGCCCATCAAAAAAAATGCCGTGGCATTCAGCTGGACACTGTTTCACCACGGCAACTTGTTTGATTAGAAAATCACTTTAGGCAATCATTCCGAATACCATTGCAAACAGAGCTACGGATTCACAAAGACCGACAACCATGATGTACTGTGCGAAACCTTTTCCAGTCTCACCAAGAGCATCACTACCTGCGGCTCCTGCTTTTCCCTGAGCTATTGCTGACATACACATTGCAAGACCAGATGCAATTCCAATACCCAAGGCTGTACCTGATGCCATTTCTCCGGAAATAACCTTTGGCATCAATGTTACTTTCATAAGAAGGAAGCCGTAAATTGTCTGTGTAAGCGGTGCACCTGCAAATACAGTAAGGATAAATGGAGCCGGCTTGTTATTCAGATAACAGCGTTTCCAAGCTCCAATCGCTCCCTGTCCGGCAATTCCAATACCTATCGCTGAACCGATAGCAGCAATACCCATNNTACAAACAGCAGCACCAATGTAACCCAAAATATCCATAATAATACTCCTTTAACCCTTTTTCCAGGTTTATTTATTTAAGTCTTTATCAGCGAAAGGCCGATATTTTACGCCGCTCCAGCTCATTCCAACGTGCGTACAGAACTCAAGCGTGTTCAAACGAACGCCGTGAACGATTACTGAAAGAACGTTCAAAATCATATTTAATCCATGTCCGAATACCAGCAGGATTACCGCCAGGAAGAACAGTATTGCATGACCAAGAATTGGACCGGCAAGAGTGTTTACCGTACTTGAAATTGCAGCACCTGCAAGTCCAACAGCCCACAATCGGATGTAAGAAACTATATCAGAGAATACGTTCACGACACCCAACAGTACGGAAATGATGTTCTTGCAGCTTTCAAGGATTGATTTTCCGACGCTGCCCTCATAGTTTGCAAAAATAAAGCTCATTGCAAAACCGATGGCGATAAGCGATACGGCAATCTTTCCTACAGGAACAGAACCGATATTTCCGAGCATCTGGAATACCTTATCATTGACAACCATTGACAAAACAATCCAGAACATACCAATGAGCTGCAGAAGCGAACCGAGATCTCCCAGAACCTTAAGTCCTTTTCCTTCCTTAACATTTCTAACCGCCGCCTTAATATGGGCAACAGAAAGCTGTATTAGAGCCAGGGAGAAACAGAATATCTGAATATTCTGATCTTTTGTCAGACCTATTGACGGATCAGAAATCCACGGAACATTCCACAACTTGTCTTCATAGGCATTAGAAATTACCGGTATGGAAAGGTTTTTAAGCCAATCCGGCAATTTGTCCATAGGGATTCCAAACCATGTACAGGTTACAGCTCCCCATACAACAGTGGCAAGGGATACAAGAAGAATCAGTCCGAATACCGGAGAAACCTTCTTTTTTGACACCTTTGACTTGAGCATCATCAGCAGCATTACAGCTGTAACAAGAAGCCCATATCCACCGTCTCCAAAAATCATTGCAAAGAAGATTGTAAAGAACATCAGGAACCAGCCAGAAATGTCAAATTCATGATATCCCGGCACGGTACCCAAAAAGTCTGTAAGAGGATAAATCATGCTCACAAACTTATTGTTCTGAAGCTTTGTCGGAACAGGATCATCATCAGCAGGATCTGATGAAGCAAAGGCCCATTCGTTTCTCTTACATTCTATGGCAAAATCCTCCATGGAATCTTCCGGCACATAACCGGTAAGCCATGCAAGTTTTGCATCCTTTTGCTTTTCTTCCTCCTCTATAGCGGCCAGAGCCTGTTCTACGGTTTCCATTTCGGTGGTCTTTGAAGGGTCTTCAGAAACTCCTTCCCTTTCCATTCCGCTGAAAACCGTCTCAAACTCAATGTCGCTTGCAAGTTTCTGCCTGAATTCGTCAATTGAATCGCGGTATTTCTTGCTGTCAAGGAGTGTAAGCTCAATTTGGGAAATCTCATCGTCAGCGGCCTTGTTTTCCGCAAGCAGCTGGTCGGTTGACTTGTCCGGCATAGGAACTGAAAATGCCTCAGGCGGGAAATCTTCAGGACGGTCCAGAACTTCCCCATCGGAAAGCAGGAGGAAACGTGCGATTTTTCCCACGGAATTAACCATGAGGGTACGTGTCTTGTCTCCAATCAGGCTGTACTTGTCCACAGGGATTTCGTACATGTACATGAAGATGCCTTTTTCGGCAAGGTTCACAAAGTCCTGCGGATCCACACTTCCCCATTTGTTAAGGCGCTCAAGTTCCTGATTGTTCTGCCTCAAGACTTCCAGCAATGCCTTTTTTCTTTCACCAAGGGCAACAATTTCCTTTGCCTTGACTTCCGCTTCGTTTCCAGAAAGATCAACTCCATCCTTCATGTGTTTTTTCGGAAGCTTTATCTCATCCAGAATGGATATTGCCTTGTCTGCATTTGCGCTCGCTTCTTTGTATGCAGCCAAAACAGGTCCCTTTCCCTCCACTTCTTCAAGATGGATCAATCCTATCCTGCGGAGTTTTCTGAGGGACTCCTTGCGTTCAGAGTTCAGGACAACTACGGAGACTTTCTTCATAGGTACAATCATTTTTTAGCCTCCTTTTTTGCCCTGACAGTTCGCGTACGGGATGCTTCATGCTCGGCGGCACTTTCGTTTGCGGCATCCACTGCAGACTGCAGCTTTTTCTTTGATATCTTGCTTCTTACAACGGCAGCGACCTGCTCGTCACCAAGGAAAATACCGATTTTCTTGATGTTCGCCTTTGTCTCGGGGATCTTTACCTTTTCAAAAAGGTTCACCCTCTGGCTTGTGGTGCGGAGTTCCTGGGTCAAAAGCCTTACCTGCTCTTCCAGAACCTCTGCCTCCAAATCAAGCTCCAGCTCGCGTTCCATGCGGTCTGCGGCCATATCGATCCAAAGCGGTGTTGAGTACAAATCATAGTCGCCACGTCCAAAATCAGCGCCTTCATATACAGGAATCTTTACACCGGCTATATTGCTCCAACCCCTCTTGATGTTCCTTACGGTTACCATTTCGGGCTTAAAGACCTCTCTTTCACCAAAGACGGAAATCCATTTTTCAAAGTCTTCTTCCAGAGCCTTTTTCTCTGCACGAACGGCCTTGCATTTCTCGTCTATAGTGCGGATTTCTGACTGAAGCTGCTGTTTTTTAAGCGTAAGTGTAGGAAGATAACGCTGAAACATTTTCAACGCGTCTTTCTGTGCCTTAAGCTCATTTTTCGTCAGCTTTAACTTTGCCATTCAGTATCCTCTTATTTTGGCCAGAACTGTTCAATCAGTTCAGTTTTAAGACCAGTTTCCTCTTTTTCAAAACAGTCGGCAAGAATCTTCCAGCCGTTGTCCAAAGCATCTTCAAGCGGAATGTTTACACTCAAGTCCATCATGTTTGATTCAAACAGTGCGCCGTATTTCAGGAGCTTTCCGTCCCATGCAGACATGTTGAAACCCATGGACTTCTTTTCCAGGGTATCGCGGTACTGTGCATAAAGACGAATCATACCGTCCATAAGTGCGCGGTGGTCTTTTCGTGTCTTTGAGTTAACCTGCTGCTTAAGACGTGAAAGTGAACCGAACGGCTCGATGTGACCGCCCTTGAGGTAGAACTGTCCCTCTGTGATGTATCCTGTGTTGTCCGGAACCGGGTGTGTAACGTCATCACCAGGCATTGTTGTAACTGCCAGAATCGTTACGGAACCAGACTCTGCAAAGTCAACTGCCTTTTCGTAGCGGCTTGCAAGCTGTGAATAGAGGTCTCCCGGATAACCGCGGTTTGAAGGAACCTGTTCCTGCGTGATGGCGATTTCCTTCATGGAGTCGGCAAAGTTGGTCATGTCCGTAAGAAGAACAAGAACGTCCTTTCCCTGAATTGCAAACTGTTCGGCAACTGCAAGAGACAGATCCGGAATCTTCATACATTCTACAGTCGGGTCTGATGCAGTGTGGATGAACATTACAGTCTTGCTGAGGGCTCCACCTTCTTCAAGCGTATTCTTGAAATAAAGGTAGTCATCGTATTTGAGACCCATACCACCAAGGACGATTACGTCAACTTCCGCCTGCATGGCTATACGTGCAAGCAGCTGGTTGTATGGTTCACCTGAGATTGAGAATATAGGCAGCTTCTGAGAAACGACAAGTGTGTTGAAGATGTCGATCATCGGAATACCAGTGCGGATCATGCGGTTTGGCGTGATGCGCTTTGACGGGTTAACTGAAGGTCCACCGATTTCCACCAGATTGTCAACAAGTGCTGGTCCATGGTCACGCGGCTCTGCTGAACCGTTAAAGATGCGTCCGAGCAAGTCCTCGCTGAACGAAACCTTCATCTCATGTCCCAAAAAGCGGATCTGGTCATTTGTTGAAACACCGCGTCCACCCGCAAATACCTGGAGTGAAATGAGGTCTCCGTCAATTTTATTTACCTCGGCAAGGGATTTCCCGAACCTTGTGGTGATTTCTGCCAGCTCGTTGAGTTTTACACCCTTTGCCCTAACGGTTATAACGCTACCGTTAATGCTTTCGATTTTGCTGTATACCTTGTTCATTACTCACCGTCCTTGACAAGCTCTTTAACCTCGTCGGTCAGCTGTGCGTTTTTTTCTTCAAGCAGGGCATTGATTTTCTTTTCCTGCGCCTTGAATTCGGAACTCTCATACTTTGAATAGTTCATGTCGATGAAGTTCTGCCTGAGGTTGTTGAAGAATACACGGGCATCGTCCTTTTCCTCAAATCCAAAGTTGGAACCAAGGACTTTAAGGATTTTCTTGAATACATAGCGCTGCCTTTCAGGTGGAGTGGCACCCTCGGTCTCATCAAAGCTGTCCTGCTGCATGTAAACGGCATCCAGGAATTCGCTCTTAAGATATACGACGAAGTCATCAAGTGAAGTACCTTCTTCACCGACAACCTTCATCATCTGGTTGACCTCGGAACCCCTTCTGTAAGTGGCGCGGGCAAACTCAACCCATGACGGAGTGATTACTGAATGATACTTTGACCATGAATCAAGCGGGTCGATTGCAGGATAACGGCGTGCATCGGAGCGTTCGCGTGAAAGACCGTGGAATGCACCGACAACCTTAAGAGTAGCCTGGGTAACAGGTTCCTCAAAGTTACCGCCTGCTGGAGATACCGTACCACCGATTGTAACAGAACCAGTCTCGCCAGTCCTAAGCTTTACAATACCGGCACGTTCATAGAATGAAGCGATTGTTGATTCAAGATATGCTGGGAATGCCTCTTCTCCAGGAATCTCTTCCAGACGGCCTGACATTTCGCGCATGGCCTGTGCCCAACGTGATGTTGAGTCTGCAAGAAGAAGAACATGAAGTCCCATCTGGCGGTAGTATTCTGCAAGTGTAACACCAGTGTAAACAGATGCCTCGCGGGATGCAACCGGCATTGAAGACGTGTTACAGATGATGATGGTTCTTTCCATGAGTGAGCGTCCGGTACGCGGATCTTTGAGCTCAGGGAATTCTGTAAGAGTTTCTACAACTTCACCCGCACGTTCACCACAGGCTGCGATGATAACGATGTCAACGTCAGCGTTGCGGCTTGTCGTGTGCTGGAGAACCGTCTTACCTGCACCGAATGGTCCTGGAATACAATATGTACCACCACGGGCTACAGGGAAGAATGTATCAATAAGCCTAACCTTTGTTACCATTGGATCAACAGGATTAAGGCGCTCAGCATAGCAGTTTACGGCACGCTTTACCGGCCACTTGAAGCTCATGCAGATGTTGACGCTCTTTCCCTTTTCGTCAGTAAGGGTGGCGATTGTATCATGAATCTTATATTTTCCAGCCTTTGCAACAGACTTTACCTTGTATGTACCCAGGAAGCTGTATGGCACCTGAATCCTGTGAGTAAACGGTCCCTCAGGAACAGTACCAACGGAATCACCCGCCTGAACCTTGTCTCCCACCTCTGCGGTTGGAGTGAAGTCCCACTTCTTGTTTTCATCCAGAGCCGGAAGATAAACGCCACGCTCCAGGAAGTTGCCTGAATGTTCGGCCAAAAGTGGAAGCGGATTTTGAAGTCCGTCGTAAACCTGTCCAAGAAGGCCAGGTCCTACTTCTACGCTCAGAAGGTCTCCAGTAAATTCAACCGTACAGTCAGTTGAAATACCCTTTGTCATTTCGTAAATCTGCATTTGTGCAGTGTTGCCGCGAACACGGATAACCTCACCCTTAAGGCTTTTTCCTTCGACTTTAACGTAACCTACTTCATTTAGAGAAACATTTCCGTTAAATTCTACAGAAACAAGGTTTCCGTTGACAGCAACTACTTTGCCTTTTGTATCAGTCATTTCTTTTCTCCAAGAATCTCATCGTAAATTTTATGGTAAGAAGCCAAACCATCATCCCGGTTGAATTTCCTCATCCGCTCTGCAAGCATAAGCCTGAGTCCGTAATTGTACACGGCGTCCACGGAAAAAATGTCAAGCGGGGCTATTTTATCCAGCACTCCCATCCTGTATTCATTCAGGAACTGTTCTGCGGAAAGCGGACTGTCCATTCCGGTTGCAGTTCTGGCAGCCTGAATCACTTCTCCATCTGTCGTAATCGGAACATCCTTAGATTCCTTTTTCATGCGCTGTGCACGGATCTGTGCAAGGGCAAAACGAAGGTTTCTTTCCTTGAGGTACCATTCGTCAAGGAATGCGGAACCTGTTGGGACATTTTCCTTTGGAGGTTCAAGTGACAGATTCATGACAGTCTCGCAATCCCTCTTGTTCATAAAGCGCGAACACAATTCCTTGAAGGCGTCTGTGCTCATGGGAAGCTTTGCAGAGTTTTCGCTGTCTGTAGAGAATGCCGGAAGCTGCGAAACTAAATAATAGAGATGTTCCACTATTTTGTTCCTTTTGCAGCACCAGATTTTGCTGTTGCCGTCTTTTTGGCAGCCGGTTTTCTAGCGGGAGCTTTCTTTTCCGGTTCAGCTGATGTGCTTTCTTCCGGAGCAAGTCCTGCGGCGGCCCTTTTCATAAGTTCCGTTGTGCGCGGATTCAAGTATGAACTGAACAGGCCTGCAACTTCTTCTGCACTAAAGTCATAGAATGCACTTCCGTCCTTTGCACCGATTCTGAAACCGGAAGACAAAGAATCATCAGCCTTGATTTCCATACCCTTTGAAATCTGTGCCTTGAGTGATGCCTTGAATGCAGTTTCCAGAGTCTTTAAATCCTTTGCCGGAAGCAAAACTGTAAGGTCATTGACAGAAGGTTGTGAAGCCCATGCCTTTACCGTTTCAGGAACAAGCTTCTTGAGCATGTCCTTGTCGAAAGCCTTTGCACTCTCTGAAGAAACAAGTGCGGAAAGCTCACGGTTGATTCCGTCACGGAAAGAAATGAGCAGGTTGCGACCCGCCTGAGCAATTGCATCTTCGCTGGCCTTTTCCATGCGCTGTGTTTCGGCACGGGCGTTTTTAACTATACCTTCCGCCTTTTCTTCTGCATCCTTGATTATGGAAGCGGCCTTTTTCTGTGCTTCGGAAATAATCTCCTGAGCTTCTGATTCTGCACTGGCCACACCGTCTCTTTTGATTTTGTCAATCAGCTCCTGTAACTGGACGTCCATCGTAACCTCTCTATAGTTATAATTTATAGTTGAACCCCTGCATGAAACAAGGGTCCATAAATTTTCTTTACATACCGTTAAAATGAAAAGCAATACTGTGTCACGCGGTGATATTCTTCACCAGGGCGCAGTACCGTATTCGGGAATGAAGGCTCATTTGGAGCATTCGGGAAATCCTGAGTTTCAAGACACAGGGCTCCGTGCTTGTGATAGACAAAGCCGTTCTTACCCCTCTTGCCCTCGATATAGTTTCCTGTATAAAGCTGAACTCCCGGCTGGTCGGTCTTGACGCTCATTTTCCTTCCGCTTGCAGGATCCCTTACGTATCCGAGATCATAAAGCTTTCCGTCGGCCTTGTAGTCTGTCACGCAATAACAGTGGTCGTATCCCGGTGGGACCTGGTCTATGTCTTTTCCGATGAGCTTTGGTTTTGTAAAATCGAATGGGGTACCCGCAACTGGAGTCTTCTTTCCGGTTGGAAGCGGATTGGTCTTTTCCGTCTCCAGTACAGAATCACAGTTGAGTACCAGTTCCTGATCGTAAACTGTTCCGCCGTTATATCCCTTGAGGTTGAAATATGCATGGTTTGTAAGGTTGATTACTGTGGGCTTGTCTGTAGTGGCAAGATATTCAAGTGTAAGGACATTGTCTGAATTTAAGGTGATTATCTGCTTTACGTTGAGGTTTCCGGGGAATCCCTGCTCTCCATCCGGGCTCAACCTGCTGAACGAAAATCCTGTGCCGTATTTGGTCTCTACCTTCTCTGCCTTCCACACCTTTTTCTCCCAGCGGTCAAAACCTCCGTGAAGAGTGCGGTTCTCATCATTTTCATCCAGCTTATACTTTTTTCCGTCAAGTTCAAAAGCGGCATTTCCAATACGGTTTGCATAGCGTCCGATTCCAGTACCGAAACTGCAGTCATCCTGAACAAAACCGTCCAGGGTTGAAAAACCAAGCAGAACGTCCACAAAACGGCCGGATGCACACGGCAAAAGAATACTTGTAAGGGTAGGTCCAAAGTCCGATACCGAAACAGACATATTACCGTTGGAAACAGTAAAAAGCTGAACCTTTTCACCGTCAGCCAACACACCGAAATCATTGTTCTTTATTGTGAGATTTGACATACAGATATTATAACGTGTTTTTATGAAATTTCAAGTGCAAAATTCACTTCCGGGATGGTTCTTCCCAATTTAGAGGCTATTTCCTCCACTTTCATGCCTTGAGCGGCCAGTTCCTGAACTTCCCTGTTAAAGCTTTTTTTGATTACTATTGGTTCCTTTGCCTTGGTTATGACCGGAATGTCACTTTGAACCTGAGGCTGCGCATTGTTTTCGCTGTTTTCTACCACAAGGGAGATTCTTTCTTCACTTGACTTGTCGCTTACGAACAAATCCCCCTGCTCCTGTTCCTGCCTGTATGCCGTAACCGGATTCCTTGATTTTGAAACCTTTGGCTTTTTTGGTTTTGCTGGCGTCTTGGGTTTGGCATCCTTTACCCGGGTTTCCATTTCCTTTACAGGAAGCTGGGGTGCTGGAGGCTCCGGGTGGACAATGCGCTCATACTGGCTTTGGAATGCATTGCTTTTTTCAACCAGAGCAACCTCTCCCTTTAAAAGCTGTATGTGGCGGTCTGCTTCTTCCGTCACTTTCTTTAATTCTTCTATTCTGTCATTTATGAGGTTGATGTTGCGTTCTGCATTCCTGTTGATGTCCATGAGCATGTTGTTCAACTGTTCGCGGGTTTCCTTCATGATGTCGTCGGTAGAAAAAATGTTCTTGAACCTAACGATTTGAACGAGCCACATCACAACATTGAATACACAGAGGAGGAGAACAACGACTGCCATCTTTACCCCGTAATGTCTATGTGCCGGCCCAGTCGTGGATCTGTAAACTCATACTGCTTTGGAGCTTCTTCTTCCTGACTGTCCTTATTTTTCCTGTCTTTTGCCTGCCTCTGCTCATTTGAAGACCCGTTTCTGGCATCCTTGTTTATTGTTCCAGCCTCTGAATCTTCCTTTGCCACTTCCTGAACTGTCTTTGCCTTTTCAGAAGTATCCTGGGCAACCCTATCCGCTGCAACTTGATTTACAACTTGAGCAAGCTGGTTTTGAGATGCGGAGAATTTTGCCACATTGTCCATCTGAGAATACATGGTGGACAAATCAATTGGTTGTATAGCCATCCGGTCCCTTTATGTCATCCATATTTGCATTATATTTGCCTCGGCGGACAAATCCATTTTCCCAATAGAACGTAACGGACTTAACCTCCGTCTTGACTTCATCCTTTTCATCGCGAACAAAGATTTTTGCACCGGCATAGACTGTACCGCTTGCATTGACTTTACCCACAACCTTAAGGTCACGAAGCCTTGTTTCGATCTGATTGATTTCTTCGGTCATCTGCTGGCTGAGCGTATTGATTTCCTGCTTGCGTGTAATAAGGGCATTGAGGTTTTCTTCCTTTTCCTTTGGAAGTGAACGTCGAATCTTGCGCTGTTCTTCGAGGTGGGCAATGTTCCTTTCGACTTCCTCAAGCTCGCTGACCATTTTTGTCTGAGTATCCTGAAGTTCAAGCAGCCTCTTCTTTGCCTTTGGATCAAGACCGACCTCAAGCACTGTTTCCGTACCACCGGCAGGAGAACCGATGTTCTTTGCGGTGATTTCTTCCGTCGCAAAAAGGTGTCCACCGACAATCTGGGCGCGCTTACCCTTAAGGACGATTTTCTTCATGGCAGTAACTTCTGAGTTAACGATACTGTCGTTGATGATTACGTATTCACCAGCCTCAACCTTTGCATTTTCAACGTGGTGAGCCCATACGGATTTTGGTGTAGAGATGAATCCTTCGTGACGTCCTGAAACACCCTGAGAAATGACGATGTCTCCACCGGCTTCGATGCGGCAGTTACCGACGGCACCATAAATCTCGACATTACCGTCTGCCTTGATGTTGAATCCATCCTCGACGTTTCCACGAACGATAACGGTTCCCATAAAGGTAACGTTTCCTGTCTTGATGTTGACGCCCTTTTCTTCGCGTACCGGTTCAACACAAATCTTGTCACCCTGCAGAAGAACTTCTCCGTTGCATGCGGCAAGAACCGTAACACCGTCGTCTGCAAGCTTTACGTTTACGCCAAGAGGAATATTGATGTCTTTTCCGTTTTTTGCCTCCAGATAGCGGCCCATGATGGTTTTTCCACCCTTTCCCTGCTGTGGGAGCATTTTTTGTGCGAGCGGCTGTCCTTCGACAACGTTCTGGATGAGGTTAAGTTCCTTGAAGTCAACCTGACCTGTTTTGTTTTCCGTAAGGCGCATCTTTGTGCGGTCGGTTTCAAACTGATATGCGATGTATGCGTCCCTACCGTCAACCGGCTGAATTGCGGCTGCAACCTCATAAGGTACATTGTAAACAGGATTGTCAACAAACGCCATGATTTTTTCTTCGTCAATTCCGGCAACAACACCCTGAATGCGGAGCTTTTGCTTGATGGCATCAGCAGAAATCTCTGATCCGCTCATCGCAGGAGGTGTAGCGGTAATTGTGGCGCTCATTTCATCCTTGGTAATGTCAACAGCAAAAATGGCATCCCCTGCCGGGATTCTGGTAAATGAACCGATTTCCGCATAATCACCGTGAGTTCCTTCCTGACAAAGCTGCTTGATCAGGTCATCATTTATCTCACGGGTATCGGGTCTCTTTGCCTCTATCTGAACATCAGAAGGCTTAACCGGCTTTCCGTTTCCAACAGGCAGCACAACCTTGAGGTATATACCGTCGTTGAACCTGTGTACATAGAAAATTCCATCTGTATCCTGTGACTTGACTTCTTCTTCCAGATTTTCGCCGGCAAGGATTTTTTTCTTTTCTTCCATCTTTTTCTGGATGAATTGAGGATTTTCATATATACGCAAGACCCATGGTTTCTTTGCTATTCCGCCTACACCGCTAAAACCTTTTTCCAGCACTTCGTATTCAAGCTGTGAAACCTTTGCATTTAGCTGAACGGCAGCATCAGCAAGGCATTCTTCTATTGTGTAGGCACGTACTTCCACGGAGTGAATCTCCCGGTCAATTTCCAGAAGAGTTTCCATATCCTCGCGAAGTTTTTCCAGATTAACCATCAATTCCTCCTGTTAGAAAATGCCTTTTCTTAAACTTGTTAATTTAGCCCTAAGCCTCATATTGGCTTTTGTATGCAACTGGCTTATACGGCTTTCGCTTACATTCAAAACCTGTCCAATTTCGCGGAATGTCAAATCCTCATTGTAGTAAAGGACTATTACCATCTTTTCGTTTTTGGGCAGTTCGTTTATTGCTTCGATTATTACTTTGCGTACTTCTTCACGTTCAACTATAACATCGGGATTCAGGCTTGAAGGTGATTCTATGTTGTCACCGATGGACATGTGGTCGTTGTCGTCTCCGGAATACCATACGTCATTGAGGGACAATATGCTCGTTCCGCTGACTTTCATGATTGTCGTCTGATACTCACTTTCGGTCATGCCCATTGCATTGGCAATCTCTGAGTCTGTTGCCGTGCGTCCAAGCTTTCCCTCAAGCTCAACAATCGTATCTTCTATTTCCCTTGACTTTTGACGTACTGAGCGGGGAACCCAATCCTGTTCCCTGAGTTCATCAAAAATTGCACCGCGGATTCTGGTCACTGCATAAGTCTTGAATTTTACGTTTTTATCCGGATCATATTTATTGATTGCATCCAAAAGACCAAACTGACCGTAACCGACCAAGTCATCGAATTCCACGCTGTCAGGCATTCCTACAGAAACTTTTCCCGCAACATATTTTACCAGCGGCATATATTGGCGGATAAACTTATCCCTGATGGCAGGAGACTTAGTCTGCTTAAATTCGTGCCAAAGTTCTTCTTCTGTATTTTCATCAATCAGCGAATTTCCCATTCTCCACACCCTTATTTTCTATATTTATTCTTCCCTTTTTAATGCAGTTTGAATTGCCTTTGCTATAGTGGCGGCATCATGGTCCGAAGCCCTTGAACCGTCCGAAAAAGTTGACCTTTCGGTAAACATTGACGTAGAACCATTGCTTGCAAAATCGGAATCATCAACAATGGAATCAGCATCTTCATCACCCAATTCCGCATCAAAATCAGCTATTTCAGGAAGGTCGTCTATCTCCTCACCGTCCCTGGCGTCAAGTCCCACAGTAGTATTGTCCGTTACCGGAGAAACCGTTGCCTTTTCTACAGCAGGAGCGGAAGAAGCAAGAGAAGTCTGCTTAAACACATCACTTTCTACCGGAGAGGCAGAAACAGAGCCAATCACTTCATCAGTTCCAATTGGAGCGGCATCAATGGATGGAGAGGCAGCTGTAGAAGAAGGTGCTGGAGCAGATTCCGTTTGAACCTTATACGACTGCATTTCTTCCTGGGAAAGTCCCATCTTGTTCATTGTAACCGGGAAACGCAGATCCTCACCGTCATCAGTCAAATCTTCATCAGATATTGTAATGTCAATCTTACCGCCATTCTTAGAGTCTGATCTTTTAGAAGAAACTGAGCCTTCTTCCTTGTCCAGAAATTTATCAAAAATAAAATCAATCGCAATAAATAAGGCTGCAAAGACTACGGCAAAAATAACTCCCCTAAGCAGAGAGCGCCACAATTTGTGAGTTGCAATTATACTGATAAAAAAAGACAATACAAAGCCGAAAACAGCCGGAAATATACTTTTTTTAGGGTTCAGCATGTACCATCATCCTCCATTATATAAGAGTACGGTAAAAACAAAAACAGGTCAAGATGTCAAGAGCCTATCTTTTTTTCTTACCGCCATTTACAAATTTTTTAAGGAATGTCGTAACTCCGTCGGAAGTAACATCCTCATTTTTCTCTATCCTGCTAACGATGTTCTTAAGGCAGATGGCCGGTCGTGACGTGGGATTTACCACCATAAACGGCTTCTGCCTGATAACCGCCGTCTGCACGACAGAATCATCATATACAAAACCAATGTAGTCAACCTTGTAATTCAGGAACTGTGCAACGATGGTGATGATACGCTCGGATATTCGCTTTCCCTCGTCTGCGGAATGCACCCTGTTGACCAGAAGCTTTATGTTCACTTCCCGGTTTACAAGCTCTGTAGAAATAATCTTTATTATTCCGTAAGCATCAGTAATTGCAGTCGGTTCGGGCGTAGTTACAACGTATATTTCATCCGCCGCAGCCACAAACTGCAGTACATTATTTGCAATACCCGCACCTGTATCAATAATAATTATATCAGCATTTCCCAAAGATGCAAATTCTTTTGTAAAATATTCGAGTTCTTCCACAGAAAGATTGGCAATTTTGGAAAAACCGTTTGCACCGGCAATGAATTTTATGCCAAATTCGGTGTCAAGAATGATTTCGCTCATCTTTTTCTGATGGTTTATTACCTGCATCAGGTTGTATCTGGGAACAATGTTCAGCAGGACGTTTACATTGGCCATACCCATATCACCGTCAATCAGAATGACCCTTTTACCAATCTGAGCATATGCAATCGCCATGTTGACGGCTATATTTGTCTTGCCGACTCCTCCCTTACCGCTGGTAATTGCGATTATTCTGGTTTTATGGGCCTTGTCGTTTCCCATCAGAGTCCTTAATTCGTTTGCCTGTTCTTCCATTCCCATATTATTTCTCTTCTTTTTTCTCTGAACCTTCCTCAGGTCCGAATTTTTCTACAATGTGTTCCCGATCCACATTAAATCCCTTCATGTATTTTAAAAAGCACAGTGGATGCGCGCGCTGTAGGGTATGCAAAACCTGCTGACCGTCAGCCACCATTGAAATAGCCTTGTTCTTTTCCGCCAGTACCGAAAGCACGTTGCCGTATGAAGTCGTCTGGTCGCACTTGGTTACAATTACACTACGGAAATCGAATGACTCATAGTTGCGGATGATGTTTTCCAAATCACTTGCCTTGCAGTCTGCCGTAATCGCCAGATACACATCAGCCTTCATTCCATCGACATCAAGCAGGCTGTGCATTTTTGCGATGTTTTCAAGATCACGGGGACTGTAACCGCTTGTATCAACAAGAATGAAATCCATGCTTGTCTTGTAGGAGTCGTATATTTCCTTAAGGTCACCCTGCTCGCTGCCCTTGCGGACTTCCACATCCATGATGTTGCCCCAGTGCGAAAGCTGTTCTTCCGCACCCACACGCATCTTGTCCACAGTCACCATAAGGATTCTTGGAGGTTCTATCTTCTGTTCCTTTGCGGTAACCTTGAGTTTTGCGGCCATTTTTGCAATTGTGGTGGTTTTACCGACTCCTGTTGGTCCAACAATGATAATGACATGGGCATTTTTTCTGCCCTTGCTGTTGAATTTTGGAGCGATTTGAATTGAATCAGCAATAAAGTCGATTACTGTGTTCTGGACAAGATCATAATCGTCAAGCTGTTCATAGGAAAGGGTTGACTTGACGTGTGAATTGATTTTTTCGATGTATGACTTGGTAAAATCGTTTGACTCCAGGGCTTCGTCAACTTTTATGATGCTCGGATGTTCTGTACGGTTGTTTGCCGCAAGCTCTATCTTTTCAAGCTTGTCGTTCATCTTTTCGATCTGCTTGTAAAGGTTTGCCACTTGAAGCATGTCCGTAACACTGCTGTTTCCGGTAAGCTTCTTTAACAAATCGTCGCGGTTGCCGGTAAAGGAATTCTGACTTTGAATCTGAGGAGGATTTTGTTTTGGCAGGATGCTGTTGATTGCCTGCATTTCCCTCATGTAAGAGGTTTTGTCCTGCATGTCGCCATATGGGGAACTTACCATGGACGCAGAGGCTACCGGCCTTGAATAATAACCTGGATCCGGACGCTGAGACTGCACGGGAGGTGCAAACTGAAGCCTTTCGTCAACCGTGTAGTTTACCTTTACACATTCCCTTTGACCAAATCCCAGTATTCCTCCCTTAAGTGAAGTTTTATATCCAGTTATCTGGTAGCGGTGCTGATATTTTTCAAAAAGGCGCTGCCTGCACTTTTCGAGGTCAGGTCCCTCCATTTCGTACAGGTTGCCGCTTATATGCCGTTCACTGTACATTTATTTCCCCCAAAGTTTCGACATGAATGGAATTACCCGCAGACATGACTTCGCTCAAGGAAAGGACCGCAACACGATCCATCTCACGCTCAATTGCACTGTGCATCAAAAGCCTTACTTCATCTGGACACAGAATGATTGGCAGGAACGACCTGTCCCTTACGGCCGCAACAGATGCGGACACAGCCTCAAGGAATTTCCTGTTGTCTACCGGATCAAATCCTACAATCGGTTTTTGACCGGGACGCTCAATCTTCTTTTCGAACAGACTCTGGGCAAGCGACTGAGACAACATCAATACAGGGAGAACCTTGTTTTCATCAACATACTGAAGACAAATCTGTGCACCAAGAGCCTGACGCACCTTTTCCATAAGGAACCACGGATCTTTTGTAAGGGGAGCATAATTGGCAAGGGTTTCCAAAATGACAACCATATTGCGTATGCTGACCTGCTCATCCAGAAGTCCCTTGAGGACGGTTTCAATCTCACCATATGTGAACTTGTGCTCTCCGGTAAGGATTTCGTCAACGACAACAGGGTTTGTATCCTTGATTTTATTGATGATTGAAGCAACTTCCTGACGGCTGAGTATGTCTGCCGCATGGCTTCTTATGATTTCCGTCAAGTGTGTGGCTATGATGGTCGGCGGGTCAATGACCATGTATCCAACCCTTTCTGCTTCCGCCCTCTTTGATTCGGGGAGCCAGATAGCTTCCATTCCAAATGCAGGATCGCTGGTCTTTTCACCGGACATGAGGTTTTCCTTCTTTACGCTGCCGGTGTTAAGGCACATATAGTATCCCAGCTTAAGGCGGCTCTTTCCAACTTCAATACCGCGTATCTTGAATGAATATTCTTCCGGATCTATGCTCATGCTGTCACGGATGCGGATTGGTGGAACCACAAGACCCAACTCAAGGGCTTCTTCACGGCGTATTCTTGTAACGCGCTCCAAAAGTTCAGCACCTTTTTCACGGTCAACAAGAGGAACAAGGGCATATCCCAAATCCAGCGCAAGAGGATCAAGGGCGACAATCGGGGACACTTCGTCAGGACTTGAACCAGTCTGCTTTTTGCTCTTTTCTGCCTTAGCATCAGCCTCTGCCTTTAATTCCTTTGCCTTCTGCATCTTCTGCATGCGGAAACCAAGATAGACGAAC
Organism: Treponema sp. UBA1233; assembly: GCA_002309305.1. Taxonomy (GTDB): domain Bacteria; phylum Spirochaetota; class Spirochaetia; order Treponematales; family Treponemataceae; genus Treponema_D. Next base: position 47,123 of record DBWR01000049.1, read on the forward strand.
AGGATTCCAACCGGAACCAGAACGAATGTAGCGGGTCCAAAGAAAGCCACACCCATTGCAAGCAGGGCAATACCGACGATGACATATACCATGCCACTGACCGCAAAGTTACGCTTGAGCTGATCACCGATGAGTTCATCAGCAGAAGAACCTGTAACAAGGATACCTGTACCAAATGAAAGCATGAGTGCAGGCAGCTGTGACATGAGGCCGTCACCAATTGTCAGTGTGGCATAACTCTTGAATGCCTCGCCCATGGTAACCTGACCGACAATCATGCCGGTTATGATGCCACCTATGAGGTTTACTACTGTGATGAAAATGCCGGCCTTAACGTTACCGCTTACGAATTTTGAGGCACCATCCATTGCTGAATAGAAGTCAACTTCACGGCGAATCTGTTCCTTGCGTCTAGTTGCCTCTTCTTCAGAAATTGTTCCTGCGTTGAATTCGTTTTGAATGTCGAACATCTTGTTGTTCATGGCGTCCAATGTAAAGCGGGCACTTACTTCGGAAACACGGTCCGCACCCTTTGTTACGACGAGCACCTGAACGACAATCAGTATGATGAATACTATGAAACCTACGACAATGTTTCCACCGGTTACTATGTTACCGAAAGCCTGGACCAACCATGACTGTCCCGGAAGATTACCGACGTCAACACCCGAAGAAACCGGATGCGTAAGAATGAGTCGTGTCGAAGCGATGTTGATTGCAAGACCGTACAATGTTACAAGAAGAGTAACACGCGGAAATGACGTAAAATCCGCAGCCCGTCTTGTGTAGATAACGGTCAGCAAAGTTATAAGAGCCACCGCCAAGTTAAGCGACATGGCAATATCGATGATAATCTGAGGAAGCGGAATAAACATCATCAGTACGGTCACAATGATTGCGACAGCTACCGAGTTGTTTTGAATCACGGATACAAATCCCGTTCCTTTACTTTTTTTTGTTTCTACCCTTTCCCTTTCTGGCATTGCGAGTCCCCACCCACTTATAATGATAGTCTATATTATTGAAATTATCAATCAAAATTTTCAGTTTTTGCTATTTTTTTTCTCCATGTAGTTGATTTGTCCATAAACCGTAGCTATGGCACGCCAATATACATCTGGTATTATAGCACCAATTTGAACGTCTGTATAGAGCCCACGGGCCAATGGCTTGTTTTCTACAATGGGAACGTCATTTTCACGGGCAATCTGCTTCATGTTTTGGGCAGTCATACCTTCTCCCTTTGCTGTAACCGCCGGAGCCTCACTCACTTCCCTCTTCCACTGTACTGCAACCGCATAATGCGTAGGGTTTGTGATGACTACATCAGCTTCCCTAACCGCACGGGGAATGTTCTGGCGAAGCATTTCCTTTTGGGCCGAATCCAGATGACTCTTTACTTCAGGATCTCCGTCAAGTTCCTTCATTTCCTGCTTGACTTCCTGCTTGCTCATCTTCATCTTTCTGCGGAATTCACGCTTTTGCACAAAGAAATCCGCAATTCCGACAAGTACAAGAAACACACCGCAAATGACCAGCATCTTGGCGGCTGTGGTTGCAAACTGCTTGAGGGCCTGCATCGGAGTACCCACATACATGGCGGACAAAAGCTTTTTCATGTCGGAGCGAATCACAATTATCGCAATAACCGCAATCACGATTACCTTAACGATTGACTTGATTATGTTGAAGAGGCCGGTAAATGAAAAAAGTGTGCGTCTGAAATATTCACCGAATTTCGGAGCGACTTTCTTGAAATCCATGCTTATCGGCTTTGTGGAAAAGATGAACCCCTTGTTTTGTATCAGATTGGCAATGACAGCGGCAATGGCGCCAACAATTCCAAAAGGCAGGAAAAGAATCAGGAAATAGCGGAGGAAAACATAGCCGAACTGACCGTTGTCCACTTTTGATTCATTTATGTGGTTGAAAAAGAAAGTCATCACTTCTTCAAGCTTCTGTTCAATCCATGGGGCCAAAAAGAACAATATCAAAACGCCCAGCAGAAATACAAGGGCACCATTGAGTTCCTGACTTTTTGCGACCTGACCTTTCTTACGGGCCTCACGCAGCCTGTGCTCGGTAGGTTCCTCTGTCTTGCCTTCATCTTCTGGGCCGAACCACTGCAAGTCAACCTGACTCATAGCGAACCTCCTGGACCTAGGATCATGAACAGCCTTCCCAATTCCTTGAACCCCTGCCTGAAGCTTTCGATAAAGAAATCAAGAAAGTATGGAAGTATAATTGAAAGGACAAAAAATGCCGTCAAAATCAAAATCGGAAAACCTTCCGCAAGCAGGTTCATCTGTGGGGCCGCTTTTGAAAGGATTCCCATGGTAACGTTTATCAAAAAGAGGGTTCCCATCAGCGGCAGGGCGATTATGAGCGCATCACGGAAAAGCGATGTAAGTCCCGTAAGCATGAATACCACAAGATCCTTGTTGTGGGCTACAATTGAAAATGCATTAAGGGAATCAAAACTGGAAGTCAAACCACCGGAAAACAGAGTCTGGAACCAGTGGTTCTGCATGAATATGAGCATGGCGACAAGATTCAGGAATTGGCCCATGAGAGGGTTTTCCACCTGGCTCAGGGAATCGTAAACTTCACTTGCGGCAAATCCCATCTGAAAGGCAAAGAACTGGCCGGCAGTACTGAATACCGCAAAAATGAGGGAAATGTAAAAGCCTATGATTATTCCGATTATCCCCTCTCCCAAAAGAAGGAGGACATATTCAAGATTAAAAGCTCCTTCCGGACTTATGAACTGTGCGTATGGTGCGTAGATTCCTCCGGTAAGTGATACATGCGGAAAAATAAGATATGCCAGATAGGCGGCAAGAGTTACCTTTGCGATACGCGGTACTGAACGTGTCGAAAAAAGAGGCAGTGTCATTATCAGCGCAAAGCATCGGACTGCAACCAGAAGGAAAACTGGTGCATTAGCCACCATCGAATTCAGCATAGGCTATCACGCTATCCCATTTTTGGAATGGATTCAAAGAGATTTATCGTATATGTGCGCATGGTGGAAAACAACCATCCGCCCAAAAGCGCAAGCATTAGCAGTATGATGAACAGCTTGGGCAAAAATGTAAGGGTCTGTTCCTGAATGGAAGTGGTAGCCTGGAAAATAGCTACGATCAGACCGATGATTATGGCGGCACCAAGAACAGGAGCACAAAGAATAAAAACATGCCAGATTCCGTCACGCATTAAAACGGCAATATCACCAATACTCACAGTAAGCCTCCTTTTTCATATCAATACAATTCCAAGCTACAATCCGACACCGCGGAAAAGCTGGGTAGTCAAAAGTCCCCATCCGTCAACAAGCACAAACAGCATCAGCTTGAACGGCATGGATATCTGTACAGGCGGAAGCATCATCATACCCATGCTCATAAGTATGCTCGCCACCACCATGTCTATTATCAGGAACGGAATGTACAACATAACCCCGATTTTGAATGCCACCGTTAGTTCATGCAGGATATACGCTGGAATCAAAACATAGGTCGGAACATCAGCAAGAGTTCTCGGCCTGGTGTCAGAAACCATGGACATGAATGTAGTGATGTATGAAGTGTCATCCACCATCTGATTGTACATAAAGAGCCTTATCGGTCCCTCTGCATTTTCATATGCCTGTTCGATTGAAATCTCATTATTGGAAAGCGGTTTGAACGCGTTTTTGTATACCTGGTTGAATGTGGGCCACATGCAGAAAAGTGTCATGAAAAGAGCGATTCCGTTAAGGACCGCAGTTGGAGGAACCTGCTGAAGTGAAAGGGCCCTCTTGATGAAGTCCAGTGCAATGCTGAACCTCAGGAAACATGTGGTAAGGATCAGTATGCTTGGAGCAAGGGTCAAAAGGCTCAGCAAGAGAAGGAGCTGAACGCTGAATGCAACCTGGTGACCGTCCTGTGGTGCACTGGCAGAGAACTGAATGTTCGGGAAATCAACTCCCGTTATCCTGTCGTTCATCTCTGTGGTTCCCTGAGGAGCTCCGTTGGGGAAATTCTCATTACCAGCAGACTGTGACGCAATTGGCAGAACACAGAAAACCGTAAGGAGTGAAAAGAAAACAATTTTTGGCAGTTTACTGTGGAAAAATTTTTCAAGTTCTTTTTTCATATTCTATTCCCTTCCTTCCAGGCGTTGGGACTGTCGTTTAAGGGAATCCAAGATTTGTCGTGAGGCGCCGTCTTCAAATGCATTCGTCCTCTTTTGAGTCTTGGATTCATTTTTCTTCTTTTTAGGCATAAAAAGTTCAAGAACATCTTCAAAACTTCTGGGCCTTTCCACCTTTCCGTTTTTGTCTGCATAAAGATTCATTGCCTGAATCAATTCGGGATCTTCTATTTCCGTTATAAGATTTACGGAATTGTCGCTAACCCCAAGCAGATATGCCTTGTCAATTAAGGTTACTATCTGAACGGATTTACCGGGACTTATCGTAAGGGAAGATACTTTGCGTAAAAATTCATCACTGGACTTTTCCGGATCCACCGACCTTTTCATCAGCTTGAATATAATCCAGATGATTGCAAGAACAATGGCAAGGACAAGAATCATCCTTAAAAAAACCCACACTGTTCTAAGCGGACTGGTAGCATTTCCGGTAGTGGATTCACCTGTAGTCCCAGAACCATCCAGGGTATACAGACTTTCGTCAATTTTTGTCTGAGTAATCTGCTGAGACTGTTCGATATTTTCCTGTGAATCAAACGTTGCTGTACCTGCTTCCTGTGCGGAAACAAATGCACATACGGCAAAAGACAGAGCGCATAATGCTGCAATGAATTTTTTTGAATTTTTCAATTTTCCCCCACCCTTTTTAAATTGAAGCCACCCCTGAATTCAATTTAAAACTAAATATGGCGCCTACGGATTCACCCTTTTCCGAAGACGCTTTTTTTTGCAAGTATGGACCGCAGGTTTAACAAAACCCACGATACCCCGGAAAACTGTTCAAAAAACTTTTTTCCAGGGCAACTATATATTACATCTGATTTGTAACATGTTCAATAGCCGGAAGGATTTCTGTTACACGAACACCGAAGTTTTCGTCGATAACCACAACTTCTCCCTTGGCAATCGGCTTATGGTTAACCAGAATGTCTACAGGTTCACCAGCAAGCTTGTCAAGCTCGATGATTGTACCTTCGCCCATACCCAGAATATCTTTGATTGTCTTTTTGGTACGACCCAATTCTACGGTCATTTCCATATAGACGTCCATAATCAGGCCGATATTACCCTGTTCGGCGGTTCCACCGTACTGCTGTAAGTTTGGAAATTGCAGTGACTGAACGTTCGGTGTATTCATCATCTGTGGCATACCCATCTGATTTTGTGCCATACCCATATTTTGCATACCTCCAACAGGTTGTTGCATTGTCATGCCCATACCCGGCATACCTGTCATAACCGGTTGCTGTCCCATAGGGGCAGTCTGATTAACAGTAGCAGCAGGCGCTGCTGGAGCAGGCCCTCCTCCCAATGCTGTTGTCATGCCATTTGCGACGCTTGAGCTTACGGCTTCCCACAATGTGAATGGGCTTCCGTCAACTGTAAGCGGATATGTAAACAGGGCAAAACTTCCCTGTGGCATTCTTACCATTGCTTTTGGCTGATTGATTGCTTCTGCTGGATTAGCAGCCAGGCCCTGGATCTTTCCTTCGGCACTCAAATCGGTAATTTCTGCACCGGAGTGTGTTGAAACAAGTTCGCTAACCACAGAAAGAGCCATGTCGTCAAGTTCTGTGTTCTCTTCCTTGTTTACAAGGCTTGAAATCTTCTGTGCGAACTCAGGTGAAAGAATAAAGAGGTGGTCTCCGTTAAGACCGGTTGTGAAGTCAGCCATAACCGCAACAACCATTTCAGGAATCTTTGCAAGAAGCTGATCCCTGTTTGAAACCTCTACTACCGGAGCATCAACCGACGCATCCGCACCTGTCATTGTAGAAATGTTGCCAGAGAGTTTGTCCTTCAGTCCTTCTGCAAATTTCTGCAATGTAGCTATATCTAATGATGAACTACCTCCAGCTGAAGACGCCCCAGCGGACGGCAGACCTCCCATATCAACACCGGACAACAGTGCATCGATTTCTTCCTGTGATATTGATCCTTCACTCATAAAGATTCTTCTCCTTCAGCTGTTAACTCTTCAAATTCATCTTCATCGTTTGCTTTAATCTTCTCGATAATCTGAACTGCCCTTTTCTTTCCGATGACACCAGGCTGACAGTAGAATTTCTTCTGGCTGCCGACGCTAAGTACCAGCGGATCGGTTATTTTAGTCGTATTGAACCTTATTACGTCCCCTACGTGCAGGTTTAATACGTCTTTGATCGGAACATTCATGCTGCCGACTTCGGCAATCAATTCCATATCTACGTCCGAAAGTTTTTCCTTAAGTGTTCCAAGATATTGAGTCGTGGAACTTCTTCTTACGGAACTGAACCAGAACTGTGACGAAAGCTTTGAAACAATCGGCTCAATCGTAATATACGGAATACAAATGTTCATCATTCCCGCTTCTTCGCCAATCTTGATTTCCAGTGTGACAAGGATAACCATTTCACTTGGTGGAACAATCTGCGCAAACTGCGGATTTGTTTCAATCTGCTGCAATCTTGGCCTGAGGTCTATAACCTGGGTCCATGCTTCACGCATATTGGCAAGAATACGTACGATAATTCCTTCCATAACTGACTGCTCAATATCGGTAAGGTCACGGTTGACTTTTCCACCCGTATCACCGGAGCCACCGAAAAGGCGGTCAATCATTATAAAGGTAATTTCCGGAGCAATCTCAAGAACAGCGTTACCCTTTAAAGGATCCATATTGATTACAGCCAAAGTAGTCGGAGTTGGAATTGAACGAATGAATTCTTCGTATGTAAGCTGATCTACGGATGCAACGTGTACATGAACCAGTGTCCGCAACTGAGCTGAAAGGCTGGTAGTTGTAAGACGGGCAAAAGTTTCATGCATGTTGGAAACAGTACGAATCTGTTCCTTTGAGAATTTATCCGGTCTTCGGAAGTCGTAAATTTTAATACGTCTGGTGTCGGAAACCGGCTTAAAATCATCGGAGTCATTGTCACCAGAACTGATTGCCTGCAGGAGCTGGTCTATTTCGTCCTGCGATAAAACTTCATTCATTCCCTATCCCACCTAAGCTGTCTTTTACTGCTGCACTACGTCCAATGTTGTAAACCGGACATCACGGATACTCGTGTCGCTCAGGATTTCATCATTAATCTGGTCACGAATATTCTGTCTCAAGATTTCTTCATTCTGTGGCTTTAAGTCCATAGAAGTCTGTTCAGAGAAGAAACGCCTCAAGAAGTCTGTAATTTCAATACGACGGTTTGTAATTTCTGTAGAAGCAGCCTTGTCGTCTTTCTTATAGCCCAATGCAACCTGAACTACTACGCTGGAAGGAATCTCTTCGTCAGTGTTTGTGCGGATCTGATCAAGAGATGTGTACCAGTCGTATACTTCACGTTTGGTTGTATACACCTGTCCGATTGGACCATTGTTGGTCTGCTTTTTGCCGCCTTTTCCAATAAAGTATACGGCACACCAAACTACTGTAACTATGAAGATGACAGCCGCAAGAGCAATCAAAATCCATTTCAGCAGCTGGGGAAATGCACCCTTAAGACCACCAGATTTTTTAGTGGTGGTTGCGCCTTCATCCAAGTCTCCAATATCGTCTGCTGCGTTATCGTCTGCCATAATATCCTCCAAATTAGAAAAATGCTTCTTAAATTATTTATCGGCATTTCGTATTTTAAAGTATAGCATATTTTTAAAAATGCCCTTCATCCAAAATCACTATGTCAACTCTGCGGTTATAAGCCTGACCTTCCGGCGTGCTGTTGTCGAACTGCGGCCTTGTGTCTGCATAGCCTGCTATAGAAAAATTGGATTCACTTACACCCAAAGAACTCAAATAGTGAAGCACTCCTGCGGCTCGTGCGGCAGAAAGCTCCCAGTTGCTCGGATATCCATTGCCATCGGCATCCAGTTGAACAGGATTGTCGTCCGTATGGCCTTCGATTCTATATCTGAATTTGCTGATTTCGGGATCAGAAAAGAAAGTCACCAGGTTCATCAATGTATCCCTGTTTTCTGCAATGTTCAATTCCGCGCTACCCTGTTCAAAAAATGTATCTGAAAGCAGGGAAATTACGAGTCCCCTTTCATCGCTTGTAACGGTGATGCGGTTTGTCTTTACATCAGGACTGAAAATTGTAACAGCCTTTTTCTTTGCAGTAGCAAGCATTGTTCCCCTTTCGGAAGAAGGCAATGCACTGACCGTATTTCCCAAATCCGCGAGTTTTCCCGGGTTAAGGGATTGGTTTCCACCAGTACGTGTATTAGTAATTGCAGCCTGCAAAGCCGCCATCTGTACTGCATCTGAATCAGAAGGATCATAAAGCATGACGAAGAAACACAACATAAGTGTAATCATATCGCCATATGTTCCCTGCCATGCGGTTGACGGCTTACCAGGCGATTTTTTCTTTCTAGCCATAGTCTACCTCTTGCGCACTAGTCTTTTAATACTTCTGGTTCAACAATCTTCTTGTCTTTCGGGCTCAGGTAAGTGAGCAGCTTCGTAGCCAAGATTCGCGGGTTATCACCAGTTTGAATTGAAAGGACACCTTCAAGAATCATTTCTTTGGCGTTCATCTCACGGTTATTCTGCCACTGCAGCTTCTGAGACATAGGACCGAACAGCCAGTTTGCAAGGAACGAACCGTAAAGAGTCGTAACCAAAGCAACAGCCATGTTAGGACCGAGCGAACTCTTGTCTTCCAAGTTGTTCAACATACCGATCAAACCGATAACGGTACCCATCATACCAAAACCAGGGGCAAAACCGGCCCACTGGGTAACTACATTTATCCATTCCATATGGCGGGATTCAACCTGAGACATTTCGCTTTCCATAATCGAGCGGATAGCGGCACCGTCATGACCGTCAACCATCAGGCGCAAGCCGGAGCGAAGGAATTTATCATCAAGATCGTCAAGGCCATCTTCCAATGCAAGGATACCTTCACGACGTGCCTTTTCGCTAAGTGCAACCATCTCGCGGACTGTACGGGCTTCACCGTAATCGTATTTCTTAAAACACCGTCCGAGAATTTTCCATACACCAATAGCCTGTTCAATTGGAGCACAAATCCACAGAGAGAAATATGAACCACCGACCGTAACGAATACAGACGGGATATCAAAAATATCGCTCACAGAACCGCCGGAACTGAACACACCCAGCATAATCATGGCAAGACCGCCAACAAAACCTATAAATGACGCAAAATCCATTTTAGAGAAAATCCTCCCTTTTCATTACTCAGAACGGCAATGATATGACGACAGCATAAAAGTCTGGAAACTCAAGTTATAGAGTTACCTATAATTCCTGATTAAATCCGCCTATCCGCTTTCTATACCCGACAATTTTGTCGACCACTTCCTGCGGAGACTCGGTAACCACAACTTTTTTGCCAGAGAGAAGGGTCAAAGTAAGGTCAGGATTCTGTTCCATACTTTCGATCTGGTGAGGATTTATCCAGTACTTTTTTCCATTCAATCTGGTTACTTCTATCATATCTGTATATAATGTACGCTATTGAAAAAGTCGTCAAGTATCTTGAGCCCTTTTTCCGTACATTTTTTCCTCTTCTTACTTATCGGACTTTTCAATTTCCAACTTGAGAACCAAATTTTCCATATTTTAGAGGAAAGAGTGATAAAAATCCAGCAAATTACGCATTACGCATTATGAATTATGAATTATGAATTCCCCCTATGGACACAGACAAAAAAATACTATAAAATAGTGTAATCATTTTAATGATTCAATCATTTTAATGATTCAATCATTTTAATGATTCAATCATTGTTTCAGAGGTAGCGAAAATGATTTTTCCACTTGAAGATCTTGTTAAATTTAAGGGCAGCATTTATGAAATAACCGTTGCGGCCAGCCGCCGTGCTTATCAGCTCGCAATGGTAAAGGATCCGCTCATAGAAGAAAACGACGACAAGGTTGTCAGCCTTGCGGCGCGTCAGCTTTTTACAAATGAAGTTCAGTATAGAATTGAACAGAAAACAGAGCAATAAACATGGTTGAAAAAGGGCAAATTCCGGCTGTAGTCATTTTTGCCCCGACAGCATGCGGTAAGACTGCTTTAGTCCAGAATCTTTTTGGTCAAGGCAGTCTTTCGTGTTTTAAAGGGGCTGGAGAAATTGTAAGTGCGGACAGTCAGGCAGTTTACAGATACATGGACATAGGAACCGCAAAGCCCACGGCAAATGAGATGGCATCGCTACCCCACCATCTTGTTGACGTCGTAGAGCCGGACATACAGTTTGGGGTTGGAGAATTCCTGGAAGAAGCCGACAAAGCATGTGCCGAAATCCATGCACGCGGGAAACTCCCTGTAATTGTCGGAGGAACAGGCTTTTACATACGGGCTTTTTTACTTGGCCTCCCTCCCACCCCCATCAGCAATCCCGTCATGAGGAAAAAAATCAAGGAAAGGCTAGCAAAAGAGGGAAACGCCCCCCTCTACCATGAACTCAAGCAGATTGACCCCGAATATGCAAAAAAAATCGACATGCACGACGGATACAGAATATGCCGTGCCCTTGAAGTATATTACAGCAGCGGAAAAACACTCAGCTCATACATGATTCCAGTCCAGGAAAGGAAGGAGTATTCATTCTGCACGATAATACTGCAGAGGGACAGAAAGGAACTGTACGAACGCATCGACCGCCGTGTAATTTCCATGTTTGAAAGCGGCCTGAGGGATGAAGTCGAAAAGCTCAAGCAAATGGGATACGGAAAGGACAGCCCCGGAATGAAGGCCATCGGCTACCGTGAATTTTTTGACGGAGAAAGCCAGACGGACGAGGACTTAATCGGCAGGATACAGCACAACAGCCACCGCTACGCTAAGAAGCAGTACACCTACATGAACGGAATATCCGGCATACAGATAAATGCAGACGACATAAGCGGAGTTGAAAAAGCAATCAGAGGCTTTTGCTCACAAGAGCATTTTCCAGCGGGATGGTGATGATGAACGACGAACCTTTTCCCAATTCAGACTCAACGCCTATCTTCCATCCATGGGCATCGATAACCGTCTTTACAACGGAAAGTCCAATTCCCATGCCCTGCTCCCTTCTTGAATTCGTTGCTCGGTAAAAGAGGTCAAAAATCCTCTGCAGGTCCTTTTCTTCCATGCCGATGCCGGTATCCGTAACGGAAACTACAACAGAGTCCTTTTTCTGAATGCAGCTTATTGTTATTGAATCCCCGTCCCTTGTGTACCTAAGGGCATTGCTGAAAAGGTTTTCGAGTACACGGTTCACAAGGTTTTTATCCATCGGAACCTTGAGGTTTTCGTCCACATCGATTTCTATGACTATATTCCGCTTATAAACCTCTGCCGTAGATTTTGAGGAGGAGGCAAAATTTTCCAGCAGAGGCTTAAGGGAAATTGGTTCAAGCGTTTGAAGCCAGTCGGCATTGTTCAGCTTAACATAGTTGATGAGGTCGTTTATCATTGATTCAAGCTGGTCTGCCTTTGTCTCAACTATGCCAAGTGATTTCTTTATCTCGTCCATGTCGCCCACCACACCATCGGTAATCGCCTCGGAATACCCCTTTATCAGGGCAACCGGTGTGCGCAGGTCATGGCTTATTCCCATTATGAATTTATTCCGTCTTTCCTGCTCGTCCTTAAGGGAAACCCTCATGCGCTCAAGGCTTTCGGTAAGGGATGTGATTTCGTTGCTCTTTACACTATGCTTGGGCTGCTCAAGTTTTGTATCCAGGGCTCCGTCCGCAATCTTCTGCGTATTCTGCTGAAGCAGGGTTATGGAAGACGATATGGTTTTGGAAAGGATGATGATCAGCGTGATGCAGAACAATTCGAATACAAGTACGCCTATGAAGAATGGAAGCGTAAAGCGGTTCCACCTTCTGTCCTGACTGGGCCTTACCTTGGAACGGCTGATGACTATTACCTCAGGTCCGTAAGAACCAAACCCCCTCCTTTCCATCATGGGGGCCTGCATCTGATAGTCATACTCAGAATTGGAGGAAGTGATGAAATTCCATATTTCACCCGGCGTTACGATTGTACCGGCTTTGAGTTCGGGCATGTTTGAAAGCAGAATACTGTAGTCATAATAGAACGCAACCTGAACTGTGGGAGGAATGTTCTTTATCTCATTGCGTATCATCTCCCAGTCGTCTTCGCTCAAGTCGTATTCTTCCATCCGCCTGATTTCCTTGTATCCCTTGAGGAGCCTTCTTTCGCTGGATGTGGCATAATGATATACCGGAAGCGCTATTAATGAAGCAAGAGGAATGAGTATAATGCCCAAAATCAAAATGTTCAGCTGTGTCCGTATCTTCATATTGACGCCCTTTATTTTTCAAACTTATAGCCCATTCCAAATAGCGTCGTAATGTATTTTGGATGGGACGGATCATCCTCGATTTTTTTCCTGAGCCTCTGTATGTAAACTGCCACCGCGGTTATGTCACCGTACTGACTCTTCCATACATGGTTGTAAATTACCTCGGGAGTAAGCGACTGCCCTGCACTTCTTGCAAGGAATTCAAGAACCTCATATTCCTTTGTAGAAAGGGGAATCTTTTCCGCACCTTTTTTCAGCACGCAGCTGTTGCAGTAAAGGGTAAAGTCTCCGAACGTGATGGTCTCTTCCACAGACGCCTCGGTTGCAGAAAGACGGTTCAGTTTGGCCTGAACGCGGGCTACAAGCACCCTGGGACTGAACGGCTTGGTCACGAACTCATCGGCACCAAAACCAAGACCGGCGATAATGTCTTCATCAGCATCTCTTGCGGAAACTATGATGACGGGAATTGTCGCCTTGTACTCGGCACGGAATTTCTTTAGGAAATCAAGTCCGCTCATACCCGGCAAATTCAAGTCCAGCAAAACGAGATCAGGAACATAGCCCTTCTGAAGTTCTTCAAGGGCCATCTCGGCGGTATCACAGGAGGAACAGGAGAATCCAGCCTTCTCCATGTACATCGTTACCAGCTGTGCCATCTCGGGCACGTCTTCTACTACAAGTATCTTACTCATGCCTAAAGAATAAACCATGTTTAAAAATATTGCCATATAATTGTTGTTATAAATTCAAAAACACAGAGATATAACGGAATATTATTACATCTGTTCAGTCAACTGCAAACCCTTGATTGTTACAATTCCAAACAGTAAAATGAGGCTATGGGTGACAGGAACAAGACTACGGATGCCATAATACTCAATCTTTCAAGGCAGGGGGAAAACAACTGGACGGCGACCCTGCTTTCTCCTGATACCGGAATTTTTTACGCAACGGTTTACGGAGGCCCCAAAAGCAAGCTGCGCTCTCTTGTCCAGAGATTCAACATAGGAAAACTGTATTACTACGATGACAGCCAGAGGAACCTGAGGAAAATATCTGACTTTGACGTTACAAACTACCACCAGACGTTCTGCTCCGACATATATAAGGTATGGGCGGCAAATCTTGGTGCGGAACTTGTCATAAAGACAAAGGCGGCCGGTGACTACAGGAATGCATTTACGCTGCTGAGTGCCTTTTTAAACGGAATCGATGCAAGCGATGAAAAGGGAGCCAGGCTGGGAACAGTCCGTTTCCTGTGGCGTTACCTTAGGCTGCTTGGTGTTCAGCCGGACGTTTCATGCTGTGTTTCTTGCTCATCACCACTTTTGCAGGAAGAATCCAGTGACGGGAAAAAGGGCTTCGCATACTTTCAGAACATGAACGGATTTTTGTGCAGGGACTGTCTTGCATCCTACGGCCAGTCAAAGGAAAACATGAACCAGACCCTTTTCGTCTCCCACAATGCGCTTGAATACCTTATGGCAATCAATACACAGACACCCGGAAAAGTAAGGGCCATGACAATTTCTGCGGAAGATGCCTATGACATAAAGAGGCTTGTCTACCTTCTTGCGGAACAGGCAGCGGGCAGCAGGCTCAAGACTCTGGAAAGCGGGGCCTTAATCCTCTAGAAAAGCTTACTGTTCAAATGCAAAATCAACCGTAAAGAAATCCGGACTCACGGCTTCCGAATTCAACCTTATTTCCCAATGCAGGTGGGGTCCTGTTGCAAGTCCGGTAGAACCGCTTTTTGCAATCAGGGTGCCTTCTTCAACAACATCACCAGGTTCCACGAGCATCTGGCTCAAATGATAGTAGAGGCTGTAAAGGCCAGGAAGATGTTCGATAACGATGCTCCATCCAGTTGAATTGCGCCATCCGGCAAGGGCCACACGACCTTTTGCACATGCAAAGACATCCTTTCCCTCGGGTGCGCGGAAGTCGATTCCGTTGTGCAGTGAAGTTGAAGAACCTCCGCTTGAATATGCATAGACACGGCGGTCACCAAAAAACGAAGTCCTGTAGTCTGAATCAATTGGCTTGACGAATGACTTGGTCTGGTATACGGCATCAGTGTTTACCGTCGCAAGAATTTCATTCAGGTTTTGTATCTGATCCATGCGCTGCTTTGAGTTGTCGGTCTTTATGCTGGTATTCCTGTCGTCAAGCTCTATCGTCTCTGAAACAAAAGTCTTGTTTATTATCGCAAACGGAAGTTTTTGTACTTCGGTGTTTTTTCCGTCAATTGAAAATGAAAGCTCAAGGTAATACGAAGAATCCGCAGTCCACCATGTTGAAAGGGGAATTCCAGTAAGCATGGTTATTGAACTGGCCGGAAGATTTCTGTTAGTCGTAGGGATAATGTAGAAATCCGATTTTCTGGAAGACTTGCCGTTTACAAAAAGGTTTAGCTTTGCACGTGGGGTCAATCCCTTTTCCAGTGCAACTGAAACCGGACTTATCTCAAGACGGACAAAAACCGCATCACCGCTGTACGCGATGTTGTTGTACTGGATTCGCATCCTGTAGTCCTGATTATATACTGTCATTTCCTCAGCAAAGAGAAATGCGGAAGAAAGAAATACCGCAAGAAAAACCATCATCTTTTTTGCAGAACGAAAAATTCCCTTCATAAAAAACCTCACTTGGACTTCCTTAAATCCGTCAACACCAGCTGTGGCGTTTCCATTCCGTTAAAGACGTTTCTTTCCACATGAAAAAGAATGTCTATGTCATCGCCGACTTCAAAATCACGGTGCAGCCTTTCGCCCTCGTTCCAAAACAGGCACGGCCACTTATGCTTTCCTGTATCGATGATGACCTTAAGGTGCTGCTTTTCTCCCCTGCCCAAAATCATTGCGTCCACAACAGGAACACTCCTTGACATGAACAGGAGCTGCTCGTTTTCTTCCCCAAACGGCTCAAACAAATCCTCTACCGCAAGAAGATCCGGTGTAAGGAATTGAAGGGGTATCTCGGCATCCACCTCATGAATTCCGTAACTGGAGCTTTCCAATTGAATTTCCGGAACAAGCTGTTTGATTCGTGATTCAAATTCAGGAAGCAGTTTTCTTTCCAGACTGAATCCAGCCGCCGCATCGTGTCCGCCGTGGTTCAAAAACAAATCCGCCATCTTGTCCAGAAATGCCGTAGCGAAAAATCCCCTGCATGAGCGCATGGACCCCACCGCAACTTCATCCACAAAAGTTATCACTATGGCAGGAACATGATTGGAAGATTCAAGTCTTGCCGCAAGTATGCCGGTTACGCCACGGTTTATCCTCTCGTCAATTACGACACAAAGTTTTCCGTCGTGATTTGCAATTGAATTCTGAGCCTGAATGATTCCGTAATCCATCGCTTCGGAAGAAAGCTGTTTCCTCTGGGCATTCAAGTCTATGATTTTTTGGGCAACAGACTCCCTTTCCTTCTGGTCCCTGCTCAAAAACAGTTCGGCCGCAAGTTCCGGATGTCCAAGCCTTCCCGCCGCATTCAAGTTGGAAATCAGGGTCCAGCTCATGTCAGTTGAATTCAGTTTTTTACCAAGCAGGTTCACGCTCGCCATCAGTTCAAGGAGCCCGGGTCTTACCCTTCCCGCATTGATTGATTCCAGAGCCTTTGAAACAAAAATCCTGTTTTCGTTCCTCATCGGCATTATGTCTGCAAGTGCCGCAAGAGCAACAAGCTGAAGGTCCTTTTCTTCACGCAGGGCTGTCTCCGGCATTTCCTTTTTTTGACTTTGATTTACATAGCTGACAAAAATATTGTAAAGGCCCCCAATTTCCGTAGCCTCATGGTCTCCGTATTTGGCAAGCTTGGAAAATTTCTTTACGGAAGAGAGACCCATGTTTGCCACCGCAGGAATTATCTGAGCCACCTCCGGCCTGATGTCAAGACAGTTGAACTGAGTACCTGGTCCAAAAGTTCCTTCCAGAATTGAAGTGATGTTCTTTTCATCCCACACCAGAATCATCTGTCCCTGCAGATACGAGGGGAGCCTTGTGTCCATTATTCCCTTTTCTCCGGGAACTACGGTTTCAACAAGACGGCTCAACGGAACAAGATTCCTTACCTTGATGCATTCGATTACTGTAGCACCATCTTCTTTCCTTGCATTCAGGAGGCACAGTTCCATCTTGTACCATTTTGAACGGCTGAAGCGCAATGCACTTACAGTTTTATATGCAACCGCACAACCGGATATGTCGACAAAAGGATAGCCGGAATCCCTCACCTTTGCATCCACGATTATGGCAGGACCAGGAAGCTCGTCTGGCGGATTATGGTGGTCAAGCACTATGACGTCCATACCCAGTTCCACAGCATGGGCTATCTCCTGATTGTTTGTGATTCCGCAGTCAACCGTAATTATCAGCGAACCATAGTCTTTTGCAAAATCATCCACAGCATTCATAGAAAGACCGTATCCGTCATCTCCAAGGGGAAGCCGGTACCTTACGTCAATGCCCATTTCCACAAGACACTCATAAAGCACTGTAGTGGCAGTGACACCATCTACATCGCGGTCACCGAAAATCAAAACCTTTTCCTTTTCTTCCGCAGCCTGAATTATCCTGTCAACGGCGTCTTCCATCGAATTGAACAGAAAGGGATTGTGCTGGAAACGGAGGTCACCTTCAAGATAATAAAGCAGATCACGTCCAGATTTGATTCCACGGCGCACAAATATGCTTGCAACAAGAGGATTGATTGCAAAACGTTTAGTCAGTTCCGAAACTTCACTTTTTGAAATTTCTTTTTTTACCCACTCGGCCACTATTTTATTTCCTTTAAGATTAGTTTTTTCTCCTGAATTTTTTCCGCTGAAAAGTCCACGGCATCGGCAATGGCACCCATTCCTGCATCAAGTGATTTTTCATCCCTGGCATATACGTCCATTATTACCTCTCCCTTTTTGACAAAGTCTCCCTGCCTTTTTGCAAAGATGATTCCCGCATCAGGGTCAACCGCATCTGAAGTCTTGTTTCTTCCAACACCAAGGTGAATGCATGAGATTCCGATTTTGTATGCGTCAATCAAAAGGTATCCGTCTTTTTCCGCCTTAAACTCCGCATGATGTTTTGAACGCCTTTTTCCAATATTTGCCATGAGTGAATCTGGATCCGCACCCTGTTCCCGTACGTTTTCAAGGAACACCTCCAGGGCTTTTCCAGAACTGACTGCATTTTTGCAGAGCGAGATTCCTTCTTCAACACTGGCTGCCTTTCCGCCAAGATGAAGCATCCTTCCTCCAAGCGCATAGGTCAATTCCATAACGTCGTCAGGACCATTTCCCTGAAGGCATTCTACGGTCTCCTCGACTTCAAGATAATTTCCGGTTTTGTTTCCAAGTGGGCTTTCCATGCAGGTAAGAAGTGCCACGGCTTTTTTCCCAAGCTCCTGAGAAGTCCTTACAAGGGACAGGGCAAGCTTTTCGGCTTCCTCCTCATTTTTCATGAACGCACCCTTTCCATACTTGACGTCAAATACAAGTGCATCAGAACCTTCTGCAACCTTCTTGGACAAAATGGAAGCGGTTATCAGCGGAATGCTTTCTACAGTTCCCGTTACATCGCGGAGTGCATACATTTTTCTGTCGGCTGGAGCTATATGTTCTGTCTGCCCCATCATGGCATATCCGTTTTTTGAGATGTATTCTGCAAATGTGGCCGGATCAAGATGAACGTTGTAACCTGCAAGTGATTCAAGTTTGTCCAGAGTACCGCCGGTATGTCCCAGTCCCCTTCCGCTCATCATGGGAACCTGAAGTCCGCATGCGGCAACAATCGGTGCAAGGGGAAGGCTTATCTTGTCTCCGACCCCACCTGTGGAATGCTTGTCAACAAAGGGGCCTGCAAGTTTTTCAAGGCCAAAGGAATGCAAGTCAATTACATCCCCGGAATGGAGCATGCAGCCGGTCAGATACGAGGTTTCCTGAAAAGTCATCCCGTTGAAGTAGACTGCCATCATAAATGCAGACATCTGATAATCCGGAATGGAGCCTTCGGTATAGCCGTTGACCATAAATTCAATTTCTTCCCTGGTCAGTTCCTGCGGCAGAGTGGAAGTGCTGCCCCTCTTTTTAATGATAATGTCAGCTGCCCTCATCTGCAATTCCTCCTAATGATTTTCATAAAGTATACCCCATCGTTTTTGTTAATTCAACCATTTTTTCAAGCAGAATTCCCCTACATAATATATATGGTGTCAGCCCCACAGTTTTTTTACAATTTTTCTCAAAAAAAATATCTCAAAATTATGAATTATGAATTGCCTGGGGGTGGTTGACAAATCTTTGTAAAATCATTATAAAGTATGCCCATTTTTAAAAAATTTACTCATTGACTATTTTTTGCATTTTTCCTATAATAATGTCATGGATTCTCAGTCAGCACAGGCGTTAAGTAAAGCCCAGGCCCTTATTGAGCAGGGGGATTGCGCACAAGCAAAGATTATTCTAGAAGACGCGCTTCCCGCTGATCTTGACAACGAGGATCTTAGTACTGCAATCGGTTTTTGTGCTTTTTGGAAAGAAAATTTAGAAAACATGGAAAACATGACTGCACTTGAGCAGGGAGAACTCCTTACAAATCAGTGGAATCGTTTCATCGAACTTGTAAAGCGGATTTGCAACCCCAACGAGCTCACCATATATGCCTTTAAAAAAGGGATCTATACGCTTGCACTGGATAAATTCATGCAGGCCGACGACGAAAATGATCCGACGATGAGGGCTGAATTGTGCCGCAAAAAGGGTCTCTGCAAAAAGCGTCTTGGTGATTACGAGGAAGCCCTTGAACTGCTGAACAAGGCGAACTCAGAATTTCCGGGGCAGGTCATGATACTTGCTGAGCGTGCCGACTGTTACGATTTGTGCGGGGAAACCAAACTGGCCAAGATTCTGTTCAGGGAGGCTTTTTTTCAGGATTCGGAAAGCATAGAGCTGGACAATCTTGACTCTCCCCTGATTCGAGGTCTCATAGAGCGGGTCCAGCAGCTGGGTTATACCGGTCATCCGCTTCATGAATGGATTGGAGCATACGGCATCCTTTTGGGTGTCTTCAACATAAAGAGGCCGCTTAGGTCGCAGGAAGTTGGAAGACTCAAACAGGACATATATGCAAAGGAAAGTGAATATAAGGATCCTTCAAACGACAGTGAAATCATTATCCCAAGGCTTTTGAACCTTTATCTGTGGCTGTTGGATTACTATTTGCTTTCAAAAGAAAGCATGAACAAGATCAATGAGCTTCTCCTGAAAATCAAGATTTTGGATCCGGCTATCTACAAGGAATATTTTAGCTTTAATGAGCAAAAAGCCCGCTGACATTTGAGGCGGATGGAAGATAAATACGGCGGAGCGTTTAGTTTCGCCCAAACTTTACAGGAGTGTTTTGTATGTCTGAAGAACTTGAGAATTCAGTGAGGGAAATGCTGAAAGAAGAAACTTGGACTCGTGTTGGAATTAGCGGTTTTACCAAGAACAACCTGACGGAGTTGTCTCAGATTCTTGAGCGCACTCACAATGAAAACTGGGAGAAGCAGATCAAGGATATTTGTGACGAACAGCTTGCCAACACAAAGAACAGCATCGTCGCCCTGTATCTTTCCGGAATGATCGCACTCAAATCAGGTTCTCTGGACAACAGTTCGCTCATTACCCTTGTTGACATTTTTGAAAAGAACCACAAGGAACAGCTTATCGAACAGCTGTGCATCTCCATACTTGACGAAGATCCGCAGAACCTGTTTGCCCTCAGGAAGCTGGCAGAATACTACAAGAACAACAATGACGACAAAGTCTGGGAACTGTACGAGAAAATCGTAAAGAATGACTTTGAGGAAGCTGACATAGCAAAGGTACTTGCAGAACGCTACGAATCTCAGCAGAACGAAAATGCGGCTGTAAGTTTCTACAAAAAGGCCCTTCTCCGCTATATCACTGCAAAGAATTTTGCGGCAGTAAAGGAAATCTGGTCAAAGCTCATCACGCTCAACTCAGACAATCTTTCCCGTGAAAACGACTTCTTCTTCTCTACGCAGAAAAAGATTGCAAAGACAATCAGCGAAGACAAGTCTGTAGTATTGATGCAGGAACTCTACCAGCACTACAGGAATTCAAGCGACTGGAACACTGCGATAAAAATCCTCAAGCTCATACTTGAAATCGACAGCAAGGACGCATGGGCAAGAAAGGAACTTGTTGAATGCTACCGTGAAAAATACGCAGACCGCAGCCACCTGGAGGACTACATCAAGTCATCCAACCTGAACCAGTCTTTCCGCAACGTATTCGAAGCCATCAACGACTTTGAAAAGCACATCGCATTTGATGCAGGAAACTTCGTCTACCATAGGACCTGGGGCGTAGGTAAAATCGACAGCGTACAGGGCGACATACTCAAAATCAACTTTGGCAAAAAGACAGGCAAAAAGGACATCAGCCTCAAGATGGCTGTTACAGCACTCCAGCCGCTTCCAAAGAACCACATTTGGGTAATCAAGGCCACACATACCAAGGAAGACTTGAACCAGAGGGTAAAGGCAGACGTAACGGGAACTCTCAAGACAATCATCAAGAGTTTTGACAACGCCTGTGACGAAAAGAAAATCAAGCAGGAACTTGTACCGGCCATCCTTACTCCTGGTGAATGGACAAGCTGGCATGCCAAGGCACAGACCATCCTTGACAACGACTACACATTTGCAGTTACTCCGACAAACATAAACCAGTATATGGTCCGCGACCACGAGCTTACTCCGGAAGAAAGGCTAAGCAACGAATTCAAGGCGGAAAAACAGTTCTATCCGCGCATCGACATTCTTTTGCGCTATACCGGAAATGATGAAGTTGATTCCAACGACGAAATCTTTGCAGAAATGTTCAACTATTTCTCAAGCTTCCTCAAGACGGTTGATCCGGATGATGACCAGGTTGTGGCTTCATACCTTGTTACACGCTATATTTCTGAGCAGCCAAGGTTCAAGGATTATACAAGCCCGGCCAAGTTTACTTTTGCGGAATTCTACAGCGAGATTTCAAATCCACGCGAAATGTATACAAAGCTTAAGAACAAGCAGCTCAAGGAACTGTTCCTCCGCTACATAAAGGAAAATGTTTCCGACTGGCAGGATCAGTATGTACGCCTGTTCCCGACCGCACTCAAGAGGGAGATTCTTGAGACCCTCATCAAGGACGGAAAGCAGGACATGCTTGAAAAACTCGTACAAAAGAGCTTTAACGAATACAGGAACAACCGTGACGCCGCAATTTACTTCTTTGCAGACTTCCGCAGCGCAGATTGGTTCAAGAATGCAGACATTCCATACGAAAAGCAGCTTGTCACCCTCATCAACATCATTTCGCTCTGCTATCGTGAAGTTGAAAACCATGTCAACACTACAGACAACAAAAAGACCATAAAGCAGGCAAACACACTTCTGTTTGAGGAAAAGGTTGATAAGGGAACCAAGAACAACGTGCTCGACTACATCATCGACAAGGATGAGGAAACAATCACACGCATGTTCACTCTTGTAAACGACAACCTTGGAATCGACCAGTCACACAAAAATGACCTCAAGAGAGAAATCCACAACAAGTATCCAGACTTTAAGTTCCAGGAAGTTGAAATCAAGCAGGAAGTACAGAAAGGCCTCATGGTCACAGCCAAGATGCTTGATGCAAAGAAGGCACAGGCAGAAAAGCTGGAAAAGGAAACCCTGCCTCAGATTGCAAGGGAAGTCAGCGAAGCAAGGGAAAAGGGCGACTTGAGCGAAAACGCGGAATACGACGAAGCAAAGAAAGCACAGCGTCTTGCCAACGACGAACTCAACCGCCTGAAGAACGATCTGTCACAGGCAATTACATTCGATCCGGCAACAGTGGACACACATGCCGTTTCATTCGGAACAACAGTAACCTTAAGGGACAACATTGCAAACAAGGACGTAACATACACCATCCTTGGACCGTGGGAATCAGATCCAAACCAGGGAATCATTTCCTACCTGTCTCCGCTTGGCGAACACCTTCTTGACGCAACTGTGGGTGAAAACCGTACGTTCAACATCAACACAAACAGCTATAACCTTACAGTTACATCAATCGTTCCGGCAAAACTTTAACAGCACACAATGGGGGTAGGACAAAACTGCCTCCATACAAAAGGAAACTATGAGCATAAGTCCGTCCTCCTTTATAAAACTAACAAGGCACATGGGTTATTTCCCGCACAGAACGAATGTAGGTTTGGTAGAATCTGAAGACGGCCTCTACATAATTGACACGGGTGACTGCGAGCTGGACGGAAAGGATATAATCGAATCTTGCATGGTTCTCTTCCCCGAAAAAAAAATCAAGGCAATACTCAACACACATTCACATCTTGACCACTCAGGCGGAAACTTTTACATCACGAACCATACCGATGCCCAGACTTGGACAAGTGCAAAGGAAGCGGCCATACTCTCGAATCCGGATTTTATGAGCGTCTTTTATTGGGGTGCAATTTGTTTCGGAGACTTGAGGGACCAGGGCTTTGTACCGCATAACGCAAATACCGTGCAAAAGATTTTGGAAGAAGGAACACTTCAAATAGACAGGGACATCACGCTAAAATGCATTTCCCTTCCCGGCCATTACTTTGGACAGCTGGGCTATCTTTTTTATGATAAAAGCGACGGCAAAAGCACATTCTTTTTGGGTGACTCCTGTTTTGGAAGCCAGATGTTAAAAAAATACTGGATTCCCTACATGCTCGATCCTGAAAAATTCAGGGAATCGATACTTAAAATCGAAAACAATGAAGCAGACTTTTACATTCCAAGCCACGGTGAAATGTGCGACAAAAAGAGGATTCTTGCAATAACGGAATTAAACACACTGGTGACCCTTGAAACAGAAAGTCTCTTGATCAACATATTAAAGAAAGGACCAGCCACGCATGAAACAATACTAAAGGAAGCGGCGGACTTTGCGGGATTAAAACTCAAGCTGAGTCAATTTGTCCTTATTGGAACAACCCTTCGCTCATACCTTTCAAGCCTTGCAGACAGGGACATGGTAAGCTATATCGTAGAAAACAACGAGATGAAATGGTGCCTTAAAACACCGGATTCATCCAATTGAATTACAGTCCGTCAACAATCTGAATGCCGGCAGATGCCCCAATCCTGCTTGCTCCTGATTCCAGCAGTTCCAGAGCCTGTTTTGTAGTGTGGATTCCACCGCTTGCCTTAACACCCATGTCAGGTCCCACAGTCTGACGCATGAGTTTGACTGCATGGCTTGTAGCTCCATTTGGAAGCAGAACACCACCCTCACCCTTTACAATTGCAAATCCAGTTGAAGTCTTGACAAAATCAAATCCGGCTTTTTTTGCACAGAGGGAAGACTGGACTATTTCATCATCATTCAACAAGCAGGTTTCCAATATTAGTTTTGTAACGATTTTTTCACCGCCAATAGAAGCTGACAGTGCATTTACAAACTGCTGGACTTCTGAAAGTTCTCTTTCAAGCTTTTCCCATTCATGAGCCTTTACCAAAGAAAGGTCTATCACAAAATCAAGTTCACGCGCACCATCGGCTACCGTAGTTTTTGCCTGTGATTTTTTTGATTCAACACCGCCTGCACCAAGCGGAAAATCAATTACAGTGCAAACCTTTGTTTTTGTTTCCGACAGAATCGAATAAGCAGTCCGAACATGAACCGGATTCACACACACGGAAGCAAATCCGTATTGGGCTGCAGTAACGCAAAAATCCTTAATCTGTTTTTCAGTAGCAGTCTGAGACAACAGTGTCTGGTCAATCATCATTGCAAGTTCATTCTTTTTCATAACAATCACAAAACATCCTTACACTTGGAAAAATCCGCACCGATTGTATTCATCACTTCAAAAAAGCGGGGAAAACTTACGGCACAACATTCAGCATTTTTAACTGTAACGGTCATTCCCTCCGGCAAGCCCAAACCAAGACAGGCAAGGCTCATTGCGACCCGATGATCATTATAACTTTCTACCTCACCACCATGCAGGGCAAAGGCAGGATTTGGCTTTCCATCAGCAAGATAAGGAGAATGACCGTGTATCACCATGAAGTCTTCCCCCTCCTCCACAACGGCACCAAGTTTTTCAAGCTCACATTTCAAAACCTTTATGCGGTCGGTTTCCTTTCTCCTGCACACTGCAATGTCTTCAATGCTTACAGTTCCCTCTGTAAAACATGCTGCAACTGCAAGCGCACATATGGCATCCGGATAACCAGAAAGATTTACATGAAGAACCCCATCTTCAAACTTTTCCGTAGTCAAACGGTTTTTACCAGTCACGGTAATCTGATTTTTTTCTTTATCCCAGTTTATGTCTGCGCCAAGAGATTTAAGAACCTCAACTATGGCATCATCCCCCTGAGTACCGCTGCCGTCGATATTCTCTATGCAGACATTGCCTCCAGAGATCAGGGCAGCCACAAGGGGAAATGCAACGGCTTCCCAGTCACTTGGAACAGTACACTCGAATGATTCGATTTTTGAAGGAGCCTGAACTTTAATGTGCTTGAAGTCAGAAGATATCTCCACTTTTGCCCCGATTTTTTCAAGCCACTTTTGGGTCATCACAAGATACGGTGTTTCCTTTGGATCGCTCAAGTTGATTTCAATGGGTTTGTCCATCCTCAAGGCCGCCATCATCAAACCGGAAATGTACTGGCTTGATGCAGTTCCGTCGGTATTTACCGTACATCCCGATTTTACAGGTCCCTGGATTATAAGCGGACAATTCTTGCTTCCAGGAATTGCGGTAAACGCATTTGCACCCATCTGGCATAAAACGTCGGCAACATGAGCTACAGGCCTTTTTCTAATGCTTTCGTCTCCTGTAAAAACCGAGCAGCCTTTAAAAGTTGATGCTATGGGTGATAAAAAATACAGGAGGGAACCTGAGTTTCCTACATTCACCACATCATCCGGCAAATGAATGTTTTTACCTGCACCTTTGACCAACCAGTCACTTCCCGGCTCGCCTTCGGTAGTAAGGTTTAATTCCACCTCTGCGCCTATGAGGGACATTGCACTTGCCGTACTAAGACAGTCTGCACTTGGAAGCGGATTGTGAATTTTAGACACTCCTTCTGCAAGAGAAGCAAGAATAAGCGCACGTATGGTATGAGACTTGGACCCCGGCACAGTAATTGAACCGGAAAGTCTTTGTTTGCTAGAACAGATATTCATGCTGGCATTTTAGCACAAACTAGGGAACATTACAACAAGGTATGATGTTTATGATTTATACTTTTATTGTATATGGATTCGAAAGGACTACGTCGTTTTAGTATTTTTAAGTTTTCTTTTCTCCTTCTTTTCCTGAAAGATAGTTCTTTGTCATAAGAATATTGTCTAGAGTTGTTTCTTCGCTTTAATTTTCGAAAGCCCCATAATTTTATTTTCGTTTTTAGCATTGAAAAAAGTGATTCCTTAAACTTTGCATTTCTTCTCTTTTTAGCTTCCACGTCATAAGCCCATTTGCTTACTTGACCGCCAAGCTGAATTTCCTCTTTTTTCTTTAAATCAACATAACCCCAGTGGAGTTTACCTGTACCATCTGTCCACGTAGGATCAAACCAGTAATATGTAGAATCCTTATACTGTACCCATATCCAAGCATGATTTGTTACAGGCTCCCCTTTTGAATCTTTGTGTGGAGTTATGTTTTTCGTGTATGTAATTCCTCTTCCTCCCGTTGAGAAATATATCTCATCAGGAGCATTATCGTTCCAAGATGATATTTGAATAATATTTTGTTTTTCTGGAGAACAGACTGCAAACCATATTCTATAATATTTCAAGTTAGGCGAAAGTTCCGGATCGGGCTTTACAAAAGCAAGTCCCGCTTCTTCAAACTCTTGTGCATGTGTCTCAAGAAAAGATTGCATAGCTTGAGCATAATCTTGGCATACACCATTAAAAGTTTTTTTCATTTGGCTATCATCTAGATAATATGTTGTAAAGTAATTACCTGGTTCATAAGTCCCATAATACTTAAAGAATGTTTCCTTATCATAAGATCCTAGACTTGCAATATAAAGCTGGAGTGCATTCATAAGCTTTGTCAGTTCATTGTTTTTATCAGTATCAGTACTGGGCCAAGAATTTGCGTTTTCAACCATAGGTAAATATGGCTCCAAAATTTCTTTTGCACTCATCTCTGCAAACATGCTTAGAGGAAATAAAAGAATAATTACAAACAAAATAATTTTGCGGTTCATCCTACTCCAGTTTGTTTGGGACGATGATGCAGTGGATTGCTACATCCTTGTCCTTTGCCAGTGTCATTACTGTGTCCTGTGTGATTTTTTTTGTTCCTTTGGGGAACGGGTGCGGTTCGGCATCTCCTATCAGCACTATGCATTTTTCAGCATCTGAACGCCATGGATAGTATTCAAGGCCTGCGTAGAGTGCTTCATATACAGCTTCAGGAACATCTCCTCCCTCGTTGCCGTGAATCGAAACGGAATTCAAATTGGAGCTGAATTCATCAACATCTTCCGTAAAGTCAAAATATTTTACAGGAAGTCCGTTTGTGTAATAATCGTCATTGTAGTCACGATATAAAAGAAGTCCCAGTCTTGCACTTCCAAATTCCTGCAGTTGGTCCACAAGTTTTGGAATCCATACTTTTTGAAGTGCTTCCAGATCGTCCTTCATGCTTCCAGTGGTGTCCAGGGCAAAAACGACATCCACCTTCATCTTTGATTTTACGCTGTCCAAAAGATTCTGCAAATCAAACGGCAGTGTCTGTGGTCCCCTTGAGTAAACCATTTTACCGTTGCCCTTTTTTGCAATTTCCTTGAACTGTTCGGTTGCCATGGGGCTGTATTCATCTGTCAGTTCAACAACTATTTCTTCTTCACTTACTTCTTCCGTTTCATCTGCAAACTGTTCATCCGTTATCATTTCATTTTGATAGATGAAGTCAAACATGAACGGATTGTCCTTCCATTTTCCTGTATAGTCTGCATATTTTTTTTCAAATGTACGGATGTTGATGAAAGTTCCCTTTGAAATTTCTACAGTTCCGTTTCTGCTCCACGGATAACCGTAAACCATTTTTCTTGGAATATAAATCAAAAAGCAGTCTCCCAGCCTGTCCGTATGAACGACAGTAGAAGAAATCAAGCTGTATCTTGAAGAATCAGACTTAAGTTTTTTACCGTCAAGCAAGCGTGTTTCATCACCGTTAAGAGAATTATAGTTTTCAGCCCTATAGGCATAATTAGTTTCTTTTCCCAGAGGATCCTTTGTGGTTTCTACCAAAAGTACAGACTGCATGCCATCCTTTTTACGTACATAAAGGTTAAAGCCGTCTTTGGAAGTTCCTATTGATCTGCCAGTATTCCTTTCAATAAAGACATCATCTGATGTGATTGTAAGGTCTGGATTTGTATTCTTTGCAGATGAGTTTTGGCCAAAAGCAAGTCCTGCAAGCAAAAGCGAAAAGATTGAAATAATAAAAATACGTTTTTTATTCATGTAATTCCTCCCAAAAATACTTTTTATTATTATCGACATAAACATGTATTATTCTGAATCATGTTCCTTTTTAAGAAGTGAAAAATATATAGGACCGCATCCTTGGGTTTTATGCGGCAAAAGATGGAATCCACATTCCGTTTTAACGGCTCCATCAAGGATTTCTTCCAGACCTGCAATTCCCGGACACTTATCCTGCAGTCCCTTAAGGTTTTGTTCAAAAATCAGGCGGATTTCTTCTTCCTTAACAAGATTCGCATCATCAAACTTTTTAAACAACCTTGAAACAACCCTGTCGTTTTCATCTGGTGAAAGCGCACATGTTGAATAAAGAAGATGACCTCCATTCCTCAAGAGCCTCCATGCACATGACAAAAGGGACCATTGCTCCATGGAAAGGGTTTTTATTCTTGCCGGTGACCATTGTTCAAGATATTTGCTGTCTTTTAATACATGTCGTTCGCTTGAGCATGGCGCATCCAAAAGAATTGAATCAAAACACTCGGTTTCTGTCCTGCACCATGTTGAACCGTCGCTGCATTTTACCTGTATCCTACCGGAGATTGATTGAGGCAGTGACTCTGATATTACCTTGCAAAGCCGGTTTTTCCTTTCCGGGGAACGTTCATTTGAAATGAAATTTGCTTCAGACCTCAGGTTTCCCGCCAGAATGAGTGTTTTGCCACCGGGAGCCGCACACAAATCAAGAACATCATCTGTATTTGAAACAGGAAGACAAAGGGCGGCGCATACACTTGCGGCATCCATAAAATATGGCCTGCATCCAGAATATTCAACTTGAACGTACTTTGGTTCCTGCAAAAGGGATTCCTTTAATTCATTCCAACTTTCTGTAAAAAGGGTTGAATAGTATTTTTCAAACCCCAAGGGTCCCCTTTTATCGTCTTCTTTCTTTTTGCTCACTTTTTTTCCCTGTCAAAGTATTTTGAAATAAAATCACTCCCTTCTTTCTTTGCCTTATAAAACTGTTCTACACGGCTGTCCACAGAACCAAGCTGTTCTTGCATTGAAGCGGGAACTATCTTCTTTTTTCCGTCTACATCCTTTACTTTCAATATTCCGCACTTTAGTTTGTATTCAATAACTTTCTTTTCCGCATCTCGTAATTTTCTTGCAAATTCCCTGTCCTTTGAGGCCTGTTCCAAAAGGTTTTCCGCAACTTGTCCAAAGAGTTTTTCGCTAAGCATGATTACGTGAACGCCTGCTTCTATCGCCTGTATTGCGGCTGTTTCCAGCGGATATCCGTTATCTGCAAGAGCACCCATAAAAACATCATCGCTTATGACCAGTCCGTCAAAACCAAGCTGTCCCTTTAGCTTTTCCGTTACCCACACTTTGCTCAGACAAGCGGGAACTGAATCTACGGAAGGAACACGGGCGTGAGACATCAATACACTGGACGGATGTGAAGATAATATGAAATAAAACGGAAGAAGGAATTCATCGTCTACCCTCTTTTTGTCATATGAAATTTCTGGAAGTCCGGTATGAGGATCTGTACTTGTATTTCCAGGGAAATGTTTGAGCACTGCATTAATACCGTTGGACTGATATGCATCCACAGCCGCCATCGCATAAGTAATTGAATGAGGAATGTCACCATATGATCGTGTATCAAGGAATTCCTCATTTTCTTCGCTTAGAGATTCTGCAACCGGAGCTAGATTCATGTCAAAACCGATTGCCCTCATTTGGCGTGCCTGAATTGAATAAAGCTTCTTTGCCTGATTTGGACTTAAAGTTTCTGAAATTCTCTGTGCTGATGGAAGACTGCTTGAAAGTGAACGGAGCCTGTTTACGAGTCCGCCTTCCTGATCCACGGCAAGATATGGACGCAGGATTGAATTGTCATTGCAGTATTTTTCGATTGAAGAAATGAATTCTATGCTTTCTTCCACCGTGTCTCCAAGATTGTACGAAAAGAACAATGCTCCACCGGGAACCAGAGGTTTCCCATCACGGTTCCATTCTACGGCAGAGTAATCTTTATTCCCCTGAATGTTTACAAGAAATATTTGCGAAACGGCCTGTTCCTGAGGAAGTGAATTCAAATATTCTTCTATGCATCTGTAAACATCGTTTTCCTGTGCCTGTGAAAAAATAAAAGGAGAAAACAACAAAAATAACGCACAGATAAACAGACTTTTTTTCATAATCATTTCAGCTTGAAGGAACAGTTTCTTTTTTCATTATCTTTTGAATGCTCTGGGAAGTCACAACATCATCCACAGCAAGTTCTTCCTGATGCTGATATTCATTTTTCCAGGCTTCGTATTTCTTTTCCTTGAGTTTTTCCAGTACCTTTACTTTTTTCATTGCCTCACGGACAACCTCACGTTTTTGTTCCGCTATCATTTCAAGTTGAACAAGTTCGGCAAGCAGGGCTTCCTTTTTTTGATCGAGGTATATAAAGTAATCCTGAGTCTGTACATGAAGGGAAAAATCATTAAGTGAGTCTGCTTCTTTGGTAGCATGAACTTTTTTTGCTGCGATTGTTTTAAGCTGGTTGTTTACGTTTGCAATTTGGGCATTTACCTTTCCAAGTTCCATCTGAGCCTGGTCAAGTTCAAAATTGCGGAGGTCAAGTATTTTTTGCAGTGAGAAGGAAAACTTTTTCACCGCTCACCACCTTACTTTGCCAGTATGTCAAACGTCGGATGAGCATTTGCCGGGCTTTCCACGTATTCCTCTTTTGGTATTGCAATTCCGCTAAGCTCAGAAAGCCTGTTCAATGTATCTTCCATTG
Organism: Treponema sp. UBA1233; assembly: GCA_002309305.1. Lineage (GTDB taxonomy): Bacteria > Spirochaetota > Spirochaetia > Treponematales > Treponemataceae > Treponema_D. The sequence goes on from DBWR01000049.1 coordinate 77,902, forward strand.
TCAGATGTTCTTCCGTTTCCTGACACAAGAATTCTTCAATCTCCTGATGCTTATCAATGGCTTCATCAATTTCCGGAGAATTGCCCTTTTGATAAACACCTGCAAGAATCATTTCTTCCTGCTGAGAGTAATCTGCTATCCATTTCTTTACTTTGGTAACTGCCTTTAAGGTTTCTGGTCCTGATACCCTGCGGCTTAAACGGGAAATGCTTGCCAATATGTCAATTGCGGGATAATGCTGCTTTGCCTGAAGTGCACGGCTAAGAATAATGTGTCCATCCAGGGTTCCGCGTACTTTATCTGTAATCGGTTCATCCAAATCATCACCGTCCACAAGAACAGTGTAGAATGCTGTAATTGTTCCCTTTGCATTTGTTCCTGTGCGTTCAAGAAGTTTTGGAATCATGTCAAATACTGATGGCGGATATCCACGCTGTGCGGGAGGCTCACCTGTTGCAAGACCGATTTCCCTCTGGGCATGAGCAAAACGTGTCACATTGTCAAACATCATCATGACATCCTTGCCCTGATCACGGAAGTATTCGGCTACTGCAGTACATACATAAGCTGCCCTGAGTCGTGCTATGGATGGTGAATCACTTGTTGCAACAACTATAACGGAACGCTTGAGCCCTTCTTTTCCAAGATCCCTTTCTATAAAGTCATTTACTTCGCGTCCACGTTCTCCAATCAATCCTATTACGTTTATGTCTGCGTTTGTATTGCGTGCGATTGTTCCTAAAAGCGTGCTCTTACCAATTCCAGAACCAGCAAACAAGCCGATGCGCTGACCTTTTCCAACAGTCAAAAGTCCGTCTATGGCACGAACGCCGGTTGTTATCCTTCTGTTTATTGGTTTTCTTTCTAGCGGATTTGGTGCGGATGCAATTGCAGGGTACAAGGCTTTTGGAAGAATGTCTCCCTTTCCGTCAAACGGACGTCCTGTAGCATCTATTACGCGTCCCAACAAGCCTTCGCCAACGGGAACTTCCAGAACATGTCCTGATGCCGTTACCTGTGCACCAATTTCTATTCCGTTTGTATCACCATATGCCATGAGCCTTACAGTTGTATCCTCAAGGCCAACGACTTCTGCGGTTATAGATGTTTTTTCACTAGGGACTTCTATTCTACAGATTTCTCCGACAACACAACGGGGACCGTTGCTTTCTATCATCAGTCCCTTTACGGCAGTAACTGCACCTGTGTATTTGATTGTGTCGGTTGAACGAACAGCGTTTATATATTTGTCAAAAAAAGATTCCATACCCCACCCTCACGTTATGGATTATAAATCAGGATTCGGCACCTCTGACTTGTTGACTGACTTGATTGGTGAAATACCCAGAATCTTAGTCTCAAGTTCACCGAGCTGGCTGGATATACGTGCATCGATTGCACCGAAGTCGGTTTCGATGATACATCCTCCGCGGTCTACGGAACTGTCTTCTACAACAGATACGTTGCGGATATTTTCCACCTGACTGATAAAGTCCTTTGTATGATCGGTTGTAAGCTTTACATCCGCCATGTTTACACGGATGATTACGTCACCACGACCCTTAACCTTCTTAAGTGCCTGAACGACGTTTGCCATGATTACGCTCTTCTGGTTGTCGCTCATGATCTTAACGACCTTGCGTGTCATCAAGAGAACCAAGTCTACTATCTGGCCTTCTGTCTGATTAAGGATGTCCACCCTCTTGTCCTGAACGGCTTCGATCATCTTGTGGAGCCTTTCAACCAGACGTTCTGCTTCCTGATTACCAACCTGATATCCTTCTTCATGACCCTTGTCAAAACCGTCTTTCTGGGCCTTGTCAAAGATTCTCTGTTCCTCATCATGGGCGGTCTTTAGAATCTGTTCCGCTTCTGCCTTAGCTTTTGCAACAACATCGCTGGCTTCCTTTTCGGCATTGTTCTTTATAACCTGTGCCTGGTCGCTCTGCTTTTTAACTTCGTTGAATGCGGCGCTTTCGGCATTCTTTATAATGCTGTCGGCATCAGACTGGGCCTTTGCAAGCATCTGGAGTTTTTCCTGCTCCCACTTCTTGGTAAACTCTTCTGCTTCTTTACGCAATTGGTCTGCGGTTGGACCCGTGTATTCAGGAACTTCCTCCACTACTTCTTCAACAGGAGTAACAAATTCCTTTGTAAGCTGGAGAGGTATTGTTTCGTTCTTTAAGTTTATCTGGTTTGGTCTGAATACTGTCTGTGCCATAACTAACTCCTATTAAAACTCTTGCTTTAGTTGATGTACTCGTCACCGTCACCACGTGCGATAACAATTTCACCGGCATCTTCAAGACGGCGGATTACGCTAACAACCTTCTGCTGAGCTTCTTCAACATCTTTGAGACGTACAGGTCCCATGTATTCCATATCTTCCTTGAGCATGCTTGCCTGGCGCTTTGACATATTGCGGAAGATCTTGTCCTGAACTTCGGTATCAACGGACTTAAGTGCCTTGGCCAACTGCTGGCCGTCAACTTCACGCAGCACTTTCTGAATGTCGCGGTCGCCGATCATGACAATATCTTCGAATACGAACATGCGCTTCTTGATTTCTTCTGCAAGTTCCGGATCGTCTTCTTCCAAAGTTTCGATGATTGCCTTTTCGGAAGAACGGTCTACAAGGTTCAAGATTTCTACGATGCTGTCTACACCACCAGCTGCCGTATAGTCTTCGCTTGACAGTGTTGAAAGTTTCTTTTCAAGAACGCGTTCAACTTCACGAAGAACATCAGGGGATGTACGGTCCATTGTGGCAAGACGTTTTGATACCTCAGGCTGAATTTCATCAGGCAGGTTCTGCAGGATGATTGCGGCCTTTGGAGGTTCAAGATATGCAAGAATAAGTGCGATTGTCTGCGGATATTCCTGCTGTACGAAGTTCAACAAGTGTGCAGGGTCTGT
>DBWR01000049.1:80872-88149 GCA_002309305.1 Treponema sp. UBA1233
GCCTTCTGGCTTCCCAAAGATTTTTCGAGCAATTCGCGGGCATAGTCGATACCACCAGTGGTGATGAAGTTCTGTGCCTGCATGAGTTCCTGGAATTCTTCCAGAACCTGTTCCTTGAAGTCAGCGTCGATAGTCTCAAGACGTGCGATTTCAAAAGTAAGTGTTTCTACTTCATCTTCACGAAGATGCTTCATTACCTCGGATGAAACGTCACTACCGAGGGCAACAAGGAAAATGGCAGCCTTCTGCCTACCAGTAAGATTCTTGTAATCCCTGGTACTGCCCTTCTTTTTGGGAGAAGAACCGTTCAACTGCTTAAGCGGTTGCTTGATGCTTGATGATGACTTGCTTTCTTCTTCTGCCATATACTACTCCTCCATAAGCCAGGTGCGGATAAGCATTGCCACATCTTCCGGATGTTCCTTTGCCATGGCAATAGCATTTTCCTGCAGCTCTGCACGTCTTCTTTCTTCCACAGAGAGGGTAACTTCCATTCCCTGTTCCTTTGCATCCCAAAGAGCCTGTTCCCTTTCCTGCTGCTGGCGGCGCAAAAGCTCTTCTTCGCGGAGTCTCTTGCGTCTTTCGATTTCCTTGGAAATGAGACGGAATATGATGAACAGTACCAGAACAATTGCGATTCCGATAAGCACGAACATAACTGTGCGTCTTGTATTCTCGGATTTGATGAGCCTTGCATCTTCTTCCTTGAATTGTTCAGTCCTGTCAAATTGAATGTTTGTAACTTCTACAGAGTCACCGCGGCTTGCGTCGTATCCCACAGCATTTCTGACAAGGCGTGTAACCTTGCCCAATTCTTCATCGCTGATCGGAACATAAGCCCTTTCGTAACCACCGCTTATTGAACGGCGGATCTTTCCGTTTTCATCGTACAATGGATACTGCCATACACCGTCGATGTTGACTGATACCGTAACCCTGTCGATTGTCGGACTCTTTGACTCAGAATAGTTTTCTGTATTAAGGGCATAGTTTACCTTTGCACCTTCTTCCTTTGTTTCACCGATTACGTTTGACATGTCGCTGTAAACCGGAGGATTCTGGCCTTCAACTCCAGCTGGTCCTTCCGGATTGTATCCAGTGCCTGTCTGTGACTTCTTTACGGTTTCCTCTGACAGCTTGAGGCTTTCTACCGTAACACTGTCGTCGTATACTGTATTTGGATTGTCCTTCTTGATGTCGATACCTGAATATCTTGTTCCGGTACTTGTCTTTTCAGACATATCCATGTCAATCTTCATGTTTGCGATTTTTACACGGTTGTCTGTATAAGTTAACTGAAGAGCCCTCAGAACTGCAACAGAATATTCTGATTCCAGTTTGCGGATGAGTTTCTGCTGCTTGTCAAGGTTGTTTACCTTATCTGCTTCTGCCAGGCTGTCAAAATCGTTGATTTCTTCGTTTGTGTCACCATTTACGATGGAAATGTTGTCAGCCGTAAGGCCTTCTACTGAAAGCTCAACCAGATGCTGAATTCCCTGAACCTTGCTACGGGATGTAAGTACATCACTTCCCTGCTTTGGGAAAAGGATTACTGATGCTGTTGTCGGATTCTGATCGTTTGCAAAAGCGGTTTCTTCCGGCAAAGAAAGCGTAACATGAGCGGAACGGATACCGTCCAACTGCTCAAGGTGCTGTTCAACTGCGGCTTCCTGTGCCCTCTGCCAGTTAACTTTGTCATCAAAAGAGGTGCGAGTCCATCTCTGTGTGTCAAAAAGGCTGTAAGGGTCAGTTTCCTTTGGAGAATAACCTTCGGAAACAAGCTGACTGCGGTACTTCTTGGCGATGTCATTGTTATCGACCGTGATGTAACCTTCACTGTCTACATCGGCATTGATACCATCCCTCTGCAAACGGCTTACGATTGCCCTCTGCTGGGACGCTTCCACCGGAGAATTAAACAGACGGACAGCGGCTTTGTTGGATGAAACGGAAAGCAAAATAATGATGGCTGCAATAACCACCACGATAACACCAATCAGAATGATTTTCTGAACAATGCTCCACTTTCCCCACTTTTCTTTTATGGTTCCAAACGTTTTTTTAAACCATTCGTTCATTTTCCCCTCCCGTGAACGAACTCAATTTCTTTGACTATCATAGCATTTCCCACTCACTATGTTGTTAGCCATAGTAAGATTATAACATACTATTTAATAATTGAAAAGTAGCAAAACACTACTTTACAACAAAAAAATGCTAGCGATTCTGTGAAAGTTCGTTCCAACCAGAGATTAATCTATCAATAACGGTCTGAGCCAGACTCAATGACATCTGAGCCTTGGCCATGGCAGTCGTTACCTCTTCTATATTCAGGCTTTCTGGGTCTGTTACAACCTTTTCCTGAATGGCCTTTAATTCCACCTGCTGATCGTTCATTTCTGAAACAGCGTCAATCAGATAGGATTCAAAGGTTTTCTTTACCTTTCCCGGCTGAGCTACGGTGTCTGTGACGTTTCCATAGCTGTCCATCTGGAGTTTTTTTGATGTATCAATCAGAGCCCTTGTACCCACGTGAGCGGGATTGTTTCTGTTCAACTCCAAGGTTCCTATCGTTATATCCATAAAATCCTCCCTATTTCCTTACTTACAATACTCATTCCAGCCTATCAGCTGCCGATTTCAAGTGCGGCGGCAAACATTTCCTTGCTGCCCTGAATTACCGAACTGTTGGCTTCGTATGCACGGTTGGCGGAAATCATGTCAACCATTTCGTTTACGATGTTTACGTTCGGATATTCGACATAACCCTTGTTCGGGCCAGACTGAATCGCATCCGGATGAGTCGGGTCGTAAACCATGCGTCCCTGGGTCGTATCTTTTACGATTTCACGTACGCGGACACCCTTTCCAGGACCGTTGTCCTGATCTGCGCTGACGAACGGGCTTCTCCAAACCGGATGTTCTGAAGCTATGGGTTCAAAAATGACTGTCTGCTTGCGGTATGCCCCACCTTCCTGTGTTCTGGTTGTAGTGGCATTGGCAATATTGTTGCTTATAACGTCTGTACGAAGGCGTTCTGCGCTCATTCCTGTTGCAGCAATGTTAATCGTTGTATAAAGTCCCATATTTATCTCCTTTTAATCAACGCCTAGATCTTCTTCATGGCAATATCGAGCTGCTTGAACTCAAAGTTTTCCAGCCTTGACAGAATCTGATACTGCATCTGAATCTGCAAAAGGTTCATGGCTTCCTGTTCCGCATCAACATTGTTACCGTTTGCCTTGGCGGTTGTTTCCCAGTCAGTAACACGACGGGGTTCTACATCACGCCAGTCACGGGGAGTTTCGCTCTGAATATGGCGAGGGTCACTCGTGATCATGCGGAAGGAGTTGTGTTCATTGTCGCGGGACTCAAAAGCCCGTTGAAGTTCGCTTTCAAAGTTGACGTACTGCTTCTTGTAGTTTGGCACTTCGGAATTGGCAATATTGTTTGCCGTAACCTGATAGCGCAAGTTCTGCACTGCCATAGCACGCTGGAGTAAATCAACTGAATTAACAAAATCATTCATTCCCATACTCTGTTAATCGGCATTTAAAAAAAATTGTTAAGCAGAAAGTTTTTAAAAAGAAGCTTTAAGGACGCGGGGATTAAAAAAGCCGGTCTGAAAGAACTCAAACCGGCCTTAGTAGAATCATATCGGGTATTCTGACAGCTGAACCGTCAGAACCAGAATGATTGCAACTGCTGCAAGGGCTACTGCTGCCTTGATGCATAAACCTATGACTCCCGGCTTTTTTCTGCCGGTGTCAGTTGCATGTGTTAATGACTGGCTCATTTTTTCCCCTCTACAATATTATGTGGAATAACCCACTTGTTTAGAGTATCGGAAAACAGTGTCAGTCTTTAACTTTATTTTAAAGAATATAGCGCTCCAGATTCTGGTTCTGCATGATTCCGTTCAGGCGTTCGTCAACATAGTCACGGTCTATGGTGATTGTCTCTCCTGCGTGCTTGTCCGCATTAAAGCTCAGGTCTTCCAGCACGGTTTCCATTATCGTATGCAGGCGGCGGGCTCCGATATTGTCGGAATGGGAGTTTACGTCCTCCGCTATGAATGCCATGCGCTCGATTGCCTCGTCGGTAAACACGAGCTCAACACCTTCCGTAGCAAGCAAAGCCTCGTACTGCTTGACCAGAGCGTTCTTTGGTTCGGTAAGTATGCGCTTGAAGTCTTCCTTTGACAGTGCCTCAAGTTCAACACGTAGCGGAAAACGTCCCTGAAGTTCCGGAATGAGGTCGCTTGGGGCAGATACAGAGAATGCACCCGCTCCGATAAACAGGATGTGGGTTGTATTGACCACACCCCATTTTGTGTTTACGTTGCTTCCTTCTACAATGGGAAGAATGTCACGCTGAACACCCTCACGGCTTACTGACTGCCTGTCTCCTTCCCCGCCCTTTGTGGCGATTTTGTCTATTTCATCGATGAAAATGATTCCGCTCTGTTCAACACGCTGCTTTGCCTCATCGGCAACCTTGTCGCTGTCCGTAATCCTGTCCAGTGTGTCTGCCATAAGAATTTGACGTGCCTCACGGATTGTCACGGTCTTTTTCTGGGTCCTTCCGCCGGTAAACATCTCCTGCAGGCCGCTCAAGCCTTCTTCCAGGTCTGCCGGATTTCCGCCGCTGAACATTTCCATTCCTACGTGCGGCTGATGATGAACCACAATGTCAACCTGACGGTCCTCCAAAAGGCCATCACGGAGCATTTTCCGGAATTTCTCGCGGGTTTCGCTCATGTCGTTTGTATTGTTCTCCGGCTCACTGGGGCTTTCCTCAACATTTTCCGCCGGTATTTCCTGATTTTTGGGCATGTCGATGCGTATCACACTACCCTGAACAGGTGTTGATTCACCAAAAATGTTCCCCAGGATGCGGACATTCGGTTTTGGAGCTGTTTTCTTTTCCTTTTTGCTTGAACTGCCGGGAAGCAGAAGATCAAGAATCTGATCCTCCACCATGGGACCTGCCTTTGCCCTAAGGGTTTCCTGAACCTCTGCCTTGACCATGTTGTATCCCACGGCCATAAGGTCACGTACCATGCTTTCCACGTCACGGCCGACATAACCTACCTCGGTATACTTTGTGGCCTCTACCTTGAGGAAAGGGGCACCGCAGAGTTTTGCCAGACGACGTGCAATTTCGGTCTTACCGACACCCGTAGGTCCAATCATCAGTATGTTCTTTGGGGCAACTTCATCACGAATGTCTTCGGGAAGCTTGATCCTCCTCTGCCTGTTTCTGAGTGCAACCGCCACAAAACGCTTGGCTTTGTTCTGGCCGATTATGTAGGTATCCAGCCTTGAGACGACTTCAGCCGGAGTAAGTCCGTCCGGTGCGCTGAACTGCTGTGTGTTTTCTTCCATAATGAATTAAAGCTCCTCTACCGTAATGTGGTTGTTTGTATAAATGCAGATCTGACCGGCTATACCAAGGGATTTTTCCGCAATTTCCCGTGCCGTATACGAACTTGACTCAAGATATGCAAGGGCCGCGGCATAAGCATAATTTCCGCCCGAACCGATGGCTATGATGTCATTTTCAGGTTCGATAACGTTTCCGTCTCCAGAAATGAGAAGTATCTTGTTCAAATCCGCTACAAGAAGCATGGCATCCAGCTTGCTCATAGAACGTTCCGTGCGCCATAGTTTGGCAAGCTCAACAGCAGAACGCGTCAGATCTCCGTTATATTCCTTGAGTTTTTCCTCAAACTTGTCAAAAAGCGTAAAGGCATCCGCAACAGAGCCCGCAAAACCGGTTAGAACCTTTCCGTCGTAAATCCGCCTTACCTTGCGTGCATTTCCCTTTACAACCGTGTTTCCCGCCGTAACCTGACCGTCTCCCGCCATTGCAACATGACCGTCGCGCTTAACGGCCACAACCGTAGTGCTTCTTATCTTGTTCTCGTCAGACATAAATACCTCAATATATAAATTACTAAATCTGCATGCCTTACGGCAAGTGTGTTTTCAAAAAAACTTACATTAAGCCCGCAAACACCTTCCTGAGCCTGTCGTCAAAGTCTGTGGTCGCAGTTTTAAGGTCCTTGAGGAAAACGGAGTCCTTGATGGTTCCCAAAACCGCCTCCATTTCATCTTGATTCCTGAAGGTAATCGAACGGAAGAAGTCGGTATAGTCCTTTTCCCTTGAGCTGAACGAAGAAGAAAGCATCCGGTCGCTGACATAGAGCACGTCTTCCATTATGTCGCGGTAAACCTCCGCATCAAATTCCTGTATGGGCCTTGAATAAAGGAATTCCAGGATATGAACGGCATATCGGGCCTTGAACGAAACATATTCATCCTGACATTCATCATAGAAGGCATGAACATCTTCCCAGCTGTCTATCGTGCGGTCCTTGATTTTTTCAAAAAGCTCCCGGATTTTTTCATTGGGAATCACCTGTCCGCCCACATTAGACCATGCGGTATGGAGGGGTATCTGCATTATTTGAGACAGAAGCTCATGATTCAACTCGTCATGGCTGTTTTCGTCCGTCCATGAAATAAGGGAACTTGCAGCAAAATACTTGAGGATGCGCCGGTATTCGGTATAGCCCTGAGCCGTCTTGTAAATGACAGCCCCGAACTTTTTCTGGCAGCGGTCGTCGCTCACCATGAATTTGGATTCCTTGTTGCGGTGTAGGTAATCCTTTGCCGTCTGAAACAGTTCTTCCTCCGACTTAGCTTCCTGAGCCTTCTTTTTGTACAGCTGCAGGATATCCGGATTTGGATTGGATTCGGTCATCCTCTGCTGTGCCTCATCATTCAACTTAAGGTATCTGGATGTAAGCTCAATCAGTCTTGTAACAGCGCCTTCAACTTCCTGAATTGAATCCGGTGCGAGTGGATCAGTCTCTATGTGCTGGACTTTGACAAACCGTTTATCCCTTGCCTTGAACTTGTACTTGTTTCTGACTATGGCATACATGTTGTACAGGAACCAGTATCCCGGAATGATGTGTACAGCCCCCTCACCGCCGCTTGCAGGAGCCAACAGTGAGAATGGATATGTTACGTTAAGCTCGTTCTGATAGCTTCCCTTTGCCGCAAGAACAAAAGAGGCAAAACGAGAGTCAAACTTGAAGTCAGAGCAGAGTCCCGGCCAGAAACCACGGCCCGCAAGCATTTCTCCATCGGGGGACCTTGAGTTGTGGTTGGAGCCAATCGTAGCCGCCGACGCAATGTTGCTCTGCCCCATCACAGTTGAGGCTATGAGGAAGGATGAATTGTGGTGCTGCTCGTGGAAGGGGAAAA
>DBWR01000014.1 GCA_002309305.1 Treponema sp. UBA1233
GTATCCGCAAATTAAATTTAAGTTTACCTAATTATAGCACACATTAAATCCATTCTCCACGAATTTTATAAGGCGTAATTTCAATATTCCATGGCAGGAGTTTTTCCCAGTCTTCTTCAGTTTCAGCATAAGGGGCTTTTTCAAAAAGGCATCTGAGATAATCTTCAGGAGCAATTCCATTCTGCTTTGCCGTTTCTATAAGGGATAAAATAAAACATGAAGCTCTTGCTCCATTACCGCTGCCGCTGAAAAGGAAGTTTCGCCTTGCCATTACCCAGCTTTTTACACTGCGTTCCGCGGCATTGGTCGAAAAGGTTGCATCAGGATATTTTATAAAGTTTTCAAGGTTCTCCCAACGGTTAAGGCAGTAATTTACAGCTTCGTTTTTTCGCTTGTTCAATGATCTTCTTCATTCAGTTCCCTCATTTTCATAACATTTTCTCCTCGCATAAAAATCAATAATCATCTCCATAACGTTTTCATCATGTTCCATATATAATTCCTTGTTGATTGTGCCCTGAGGTTCGCTTTTTTGGTACTCCACCGCGTTGTCAGTAAGAAAATAAGTATAATGCTCATTGTGATTTTGTTTATCCATAAGAACAAACTCGCATTTACTATTCGTTACAGAGTCCTTTTTATCGTAGATCGGACTTTTGCCGTCACCATAATACCCGTCTTTTTCCGCACTTATGACAAGAACCGGAATGTCAGATCTATTAATTCCATCTACTGCAGAAAGATTGCGATCTTCACCATATTTCAAAGTTATGAAAGCAAGATTGATCGGTCGGATCAAAAAATACACCGGCTCGGTAAACCTCTTCACAGAGCATTCCCACTGCTCTTCGGCGCAATCAAATCCGGATGCAACAACAGCAGCATCCACTCTATGATCATAATTCAATACCGCTCCCGTAGCGTATCCCCCAAGGCTATGTCCGAACAGATAAATCGGTAAGTCAGAAAATGCTTCATTTTTATCACAATATGTCAAAACGGCATCCAGATCATAAACTGCCTGCGTGTATTTCCCGAAGGTATCTCCTTCACTTGTATAACATCCGGTATAATCAAAACAGATCACCTGATATCCTGCATCGACAAAATACATGACCTCATACAATTTCACATCATTGGCATCCCGATGTCCTGGTGAAACCACAATGAGCCCTTTTGTATTGTCTTTTCCATATAAGTATGCGGACAAATTATTCTCTCCGGAAGGTACCTGAATCTTTTCACGCGGATAATCTGCGGCCACATCATCGTACACCAAATATATCTCGGATTTATATTCATCGTAGGTACATTTTGACATAACCTTTCCATGAATCATCGCAATCACAAGTGGTGCTATAACAAAATATATTGCAGCCAGTACAATTGCTGTAATCTTGAACAACTTTTTCATTTTTTTATTCCACCAATTCCCTTCCGCAATCAACGCCCTTTGAGGCGAAGCTCTTTAATAAAACATGAACTGACCACTACCATCATTACTGCCAATACATCTGAAGCAGCTAACTGTCCAATCGCAGCTGCTGGGATCGGCTGTAGTGGCCATGGTTCAATAAAGCTTGCAAGACAAGCTCTGAATATCCAAACCACTGTAAGAAAAAAATAGAAATAAACCACTTCACGATTCATTGCTAATGCTTTTTTTCCTAAAAATATAAGCATAAGGCTTAATCCAAAAAGCAACAATGAAAAGCAGTAATTTGTATAATCTATCCCAACTATAAGATTTTCATATTGTGTTGGAAGATAATCATACCATTGAAACATCCATGGAACAAAGAAATGCCATAGTCCAACTAACGCACTAATTATGACCGTAATATAATATAAGGCACGTATTCCCTTTCTCATAATAATTCTCCTTACAAATTCGAACTTACCGCTCCGTCTGCTCTGTCATAATTCCCCAGAGGATTCCAAATCTGTCGACAAATACCACCCGGCAGGAACTGTATGGAATTACTTCTCTGTATTGTCCGCCAAAATTCAAAGTGGGCGTGATTTTCATAGTTATCGCTATTCCTCCTTAACAAGTTGGCTCCATTCTTCCCGCGTGATGGCAAAAGCATAAGAAATCTCGTTTTTTGGATCCGGATATTCCTTCACCTTTTTCATGCCGTTAGCCATGGCTGTGCGCCAGGAACCCTCGTTTGTATATTTCATGTAGGAATAGAGAATGTTGTACTTTGTGTTCATGAACGCCCAGTCGCGGGCAGCACGTGCAGCTTCTTTTGCAAAACCCCGTCGCCAATATTTCTTATGTATATGATATCCGATTTCCGGGAGCATTTCTCCATCGATGTTCTGAATTGTTATTCCGCAGTCCCCGATAAATTCTCCTGTCTCCTTGAGCACAACAGCCCAAAGTCCAAAGCCATACTGCGCATAGTTTTCCAGATTCCATTCAATCCAGCGTCTGGTTCGAGTTTCGTCAAAAGGGGCAGGGTAGTGAGACATAGTCTCGGCATCAGACATGATTTCATAGAGGGAGTCAAAATCTTCAATTGTGTACTCCCGCAACAGGAGTCTTTCTGTTTCTATCACCACTTTGCTTTTCCCTCCGAAATGCCGCTTGATGCACACGACAATCCATGCATATAGTCTTGAGATTACCCACCGTGACCACAAAGACTCGGTGGGCATATCCGTTTTCTACTTCTTTCTAACCGGCAGACAAATCTCGCAGACGTAATCTGGGGAGTCTGTGTCTCCCGGGAGATAGTTTTCGATGTCATAATCGAGGATGCGTTCGTAGTCGGCGGTTGGGAGCCACTCTTTATAGATTCTGTCCCACATGTTGCTGATGGCCTCCCCTGCAGGACCTACGCATTTGAAAACGGCCCAGGTGTACTCGGGAATGTGTAGAATCTCAAAGCCCTCTGGAATGAATCCATCCAGTGCCCCTTCTACATCGCTTGCACGACAGCCTATTCCATATTTGAAAACATCGCTTGGGGTGGCCTGTCCGTCGGGAGCGGAACCCTGTGCGCATACTCCAAGATAGCCCGGGATTTTTTTTGTGTTTTCGTTTGAAAAGTATTCTCCCCAAAATGCCGGAATCTCATTGTCACTGGTTTCGGCGTGAAAGTTTTTTGCGTG
>DBWR01000048.1 GCA_002309305.1 Treponema sp. UBA1233
ATGCCGTTCTTTGCATTCTCTGATGCCTTGTTCAAGCCACGAATCTGGCTGCGCATTTTTTCTGAAACGGCAAGACCTGAAGCGTCGTCACCTGCACGGTTGATCCTCATGCCTGATGAGAGTTTTTCCATGTTCTTCTGATTGCTAACTTCGGTGAGACCTTCTGAACGCTGTGCAAACATTGCACTCATGTTGTGATTGATAACCATAGTGTTTTCCTCCGTGGAACTATGTATGTGTCAGGCAAAATCCTTTCTGCCTGTTGTAAAAGATTATTTCTGCATTACAAGGCTACATCCATAATCTTTTACGTGAAGCCCTGACTGTTATCTTCTACGAAGTTGAGCAGTCATGACACTTCATTAACCATTATCGGAGAAATGAGATACAAACTTTAGCAAAATTTTTTTTTTTTGAATTTTTTTTCAATCAGACAGGGAATCAACCAGTTTTTTTATCGCTCGGGCGGCTTTTCCCCTGTGGCTGATGGCATTTTTCTCTTCCGGGCTTATTTCTGCGGAAGTTTTCCCGTATTGCGGGAGGAAAAAGAGCGGGTCATAACCGAAGCCGTTTTCTCCCCTCTGGTCTTCCACCCTTTCAATTATGGTGCCTTCCATCGTATCCTGGCATACGTAAATCTGACTGGGACCACGGTAAAAAACCATTGCACACACGTATCTGGCACTTCTGGGACCGTTTGGAAAGAGTCCTTTTGCCGAGCTTTTTTCCGGTTCAGGACAAATTTCCAGCGCCCTGTTCATCTGTTCGATAAGGAGGCGGTTTTGTTCTTCCTGTGGAATTTTCTTTCCGTCGGGCCTTCCCTGCATGAAATCGGGGCCTGCATAGCGGGAGGAATAGATTCCCGGTGCACCGCCAAGCACGTCTACACAGATTCCAGAGTCGTCGGCAAGAACCGGACAGCCTACTATGTCATAAAGTGCCTTTGCCTTGATGATGCTGTTTTCGTAGAATGTGGTTCCTGTCTCATCAGGATCAAAGTCAATACCCTCGTCTTTTGGGACTACGATTGTATGTTCGGGAAAAATCTCTGACATTTCCCGTTTTTTATTCAAGTTTCCGCTTGCCAAATAAATCTTCATGCCTCGTATAATACCAGTTTAGCGAGATAATGTCCATGTTTTTGATCATCTTGTCCATAATGTATTGGACCCTACGCTGCTGGAGTCCAAGAACCTGGGCGACAATCCTGTTGCTGGGCACAAGGATTTTGTTTTGGCTTTTAAGGCGGTCGTTTAACCTCTGCCAGTTTCCTGAATGGAAGGTCCTTTTCCTGTTAATCGTATATGCCAGCCTCATTGCATATGGAAAATTGCTTTCAAGACGGTAGCGTTCCATGTAATAATAGCTCTCGTCACGCTTCATTTTCGTGTGATTTATCAGCTCTTTTTTTGATTCCATAATTTTTCTTGTTTTCTGAATGATTTGCAGCAGGTCTTCTGCATGAATACCGGTGGCCATAGATATTTTTTCCAGAAGTTCCGATTCAATCAGATACCAGGATTTAACCATAAGGACCAAGACCGCATCTTGACGGAACCTGTCGGCTGCCGTTTCGCCAGTGTCTGTAGTGCCGCGTTCTTCCAGCCTCTTCTTGTATGATATGTTGTGTCTTACTTTTTCCCCGGTGTGTACGTGTTCAGGGGGAAAATCGCAGACAAACAGGGATTCATCGGTGAATTCATAGGATTTTTCCGCCCTGAGCCTGGTACATTCAATTTCTTCAAGAGTCCGGATTTTTAAATAGTCCCTTGCAGATTCCCTTTTCCATCCGTTGTAGGCACGATTTATGTTTCCAAAAAGATAGCACGTGAAATCACCTTTTGAATGGTCATAGCTTTTAAAAATCCGTGAAAACATGGAATACTGGTCCAGCAGAAAGTCATGGAGCTCATCATCCTCCAGCTTTTTAAGGCCGAACCATATCCTGTTTCTGTAGATGTGCTCCACCAGAATTCTGCCAGCTTCCTTCTCTCCGATTCTCTTTTCCTGATAGTCCCTCACCAGATCTTCAAGTTCTTTCATGATAAAACCTCTTTTTTCCATAAAACTTGAAAATTCAATAGCAATTTATGTGCCAAGTGAAAAAAAATATTGAAAAATAAAAGAATGAATTTGTAACTCTTTGAATTGTATTGAAATAGGATGCATGTCTCAGAAATGATGGATAATACTTGCCTTTGCCTTTTTCGAACTTTTTGTTTTTTTCCTGTAATAAAATTACAAAACTTGTAAGAATCTTACAGAAGTTGTAAGAAAATTACAGGACTTTTTCAAATTCCTGGACGATTCTGGGAATGATTTGTTCAAGCCGTCCTTCTATGCTTGCGCCACTTGCATTCTTGTGTCCGCCTCCGCCAAATTTGGATGCTATGACACTTACGTCACAGTCATTAAGAGAACGGAATCCTGCGGTACATTTAACGTCGCTTTCCTGACGTAAAAACACAACCGCTTCAATTCCCTCGGTAGCCAGCATCAGTGAATAGAGCGCGTCTGAATCACGTCCGTCCTGACCGTATCTCCTTGTGTCCGCCTGTTCTTCAAAAGTAAGTGCAAGTTTTCCGCCGCAGTATCGTTTTGCCCTGTCCAGCAGAATTGCAAGCAGCTTTCTTGTATTCCATGGCTTTCCGTCGGATATTTCCTGATAGACGCTCCTTGGGTTCACTCCGGCTTCGGTAAGTCTTGCGGCAGATTCAAATACGGAAGAGTCCTTCTGGCTCAGGTAGTGGAAGAATCCAGTATCAGTGGCTATTCCAAAAAAGAGTGCGTGTGCTTCCTCCGGATTTGGCTTTCCCACCAGGGCTTCAAACAGCTGCTGAACCAATAGGGCGGCGGCCGGTGCGCTGGGATCGATGATGGATTCTTTTCCCTTTGCGTCTGAGGTTTTGTGGTGGTCGACTATGAAAGTATCAAGATTTTCAAGACCTGCTGCGATGTCTCCAAGCCTTTCATGCTCGGAACAGTCCACTATCAGGAGGGCAGGGTTCTGTTTTCCGGACAATGATGGCTTCTGGTCTGAAAAAAGCGGTGAAAAGCACTTTATTTCGGAACGCTTGAATGGTCCAGAATTAATGAGGCTGTATTTTTTATTGAAATGGTTAAGGATGTATGACATGCCCAGGCAGGAAGAAATGCAGTCTCCGTCAGGTTCTTTATGTCCTGCAATCAGAAAATAATCATGACTGTCAATAAAAGACTTGAACGAACCGATCTGTTCTTGCGTGAGGCTCAACATATTCAGAAATCCTTAGTAAAAACTGGGAGCTGAAGCAATGTCAGCCCCCTTTGATGCTAGAACTTTATGTTCAGGGAATCGATGTTGGTGTCAACCTTTGTTCCGTGTGGAGCTACAGCCCAAAGCGGATCCATTGGGTTTGGTTCTACTGTAAGAATGACGTGGTCAAATGATCCGCCCCTGTAGAATACTGTCATCGATGATTCAAGTCCCGGTGCCTTGTGGCGGAAATAAAGCTTTTTGTCTTCACCGCGCTTTGCCCAGTCCTTGGGGATAACCTGGCTTTCGACCTTCATTCCGTGACCCAGATAAAAGACGATGTAGGCATCCTTTGTCTGCATGATTTTATAGATCGGCACACTCTGATATGAAAGTTCCGAAACATTGTCTCCATGATTCCAAATCGGTGTGCTTGAAGATGAACTCTGTGCGACTGCTGAAACTGTAACAGCCAGAGCCACTGCCAATGCCATTATAATTTTTTTCATAATTCCTTCCTCGAGTTCGATATTCAGGGCCTTGTCCACCTGTCGTGTCCGCCTTTTAATGTAGGCCACCAAAAAAACGGACACAGAACCCTTTCTCCAGTATAAAGTCAAATTTCATGTTTGACAACAGAAATTTTAACAAAAACCGAATTTTTTTTTTCAAACGGCAAATTCTTTCTTCAGGAACTCAAGATCGAGCTCCGGATAGAGAACGTGTTTTCCAAGCAATGCCTGTACGCGTTCCTTTGCCTTTGCCTCGGTGTCAGGATCAAGGACGATTTTTCCCTTTGCAGGTTTTCCTTCCTTGTTGACGCCAGGCTTTGTTCCCTTGAGAACCTGATCGATGATGGATGCTACTTCCTTCATGTCGTCAGTGTTCATGCCCAGTGTTGTAAGGCCCGGGGTACCGATACGGATTCCGCTTGTCCACCATGCGCCGTTCTTGTCGTAGGGAAGGGCATTTGCGTTTGCTGTTACACCGCATTTAAAGAGTGCTGCCTCTGCCTGCTTTCCTGTAAGTCCGTATGTCGTTACGTCGATGAGCATGAGGTGGTTCTCGGTTCCGTTGGTCTGAAGCCTCATTCCCAGGTTCATGCAGCTTTCTGCAAGTGCCTGTGCGTTCTTTACGACGTTGTGTGCCCATTCCTGATATTTTGGAGTGCGTGCTTCCTTGAGTGCGATGGCCTTTGCCGCCATTACGTGACCGAGTGGGCCTCCGAGTACCATCGGGCATCCCTTGTTCAGGTAATCCTTGAATTCTTCCTTGCAGAGTATGATTGCACCACGTGGACCGCGGAGTGTCTTGTGTGTTGTAGTCGTGACCACATCAGCCCATTTGACAGGGTCATAGTCGTCGGTGAATACTTTTCCGGCTACAAGACCTGCAAAGTGTGCCATGTCCACCATCAGTACGGCTCCGCATTTGTCCGCTATCTCACGGAATCTCCTGAAGTTGATTTTGCGCGGATATGCAGAGAAACCTGTAAGGAGAATGAGTGGCTTTACTTCCATGGCCTGCTTTTCAATCGCATCGTAGTCAAGAAGGCCTGTCTCCCTGTCTACTCCATAAGGATGGCTTTCGAACATTCTGGCTGAAACGTTCATGCGGTAACCGTGGGTAAGGTGTCCTCCACATGAATAGTCAAGACCCATGAGCTTCTGGTTTCCGAACTTTTTCCTGAGCATGTCGAACTGCTCGTCCGTCAGTTCTGCAAGTGACTTTACACCGAGTTCCTCAAGAGTCGGAGTTTCGATTTTCTTGGAAAGGATTGCCCAGTATGCAACAAGGTTTGCGTCTGCCCCGGAATGTGGCTGGACATAAGCGTAGTCGGCTCCAAAAACAGCCTC
This sequence comes from Treponema sp. UBA1233, assembly GCA_002309305.1. Lineage (GTDB taxonomy): Bacteria > Spirochaetota > Spirochaetia > Treponematales > Treponemataceae > Treponema_D. Next base: position 5,092 of record DBWR01000048.1, read on the forward strand.
TGCCTCACGTGCCGCTGTGTTTTCCACGGCATCAATGTTGACGCATCCGCCATAATAACGGTGCTCGGGGAATCCTTCCGCATACTTGTC
>DBWR01000070.1:0-22247 GCA_002309305.1 Treponema sp. UBA1233
TTTTCTATTGCCTGATAGCGGGCATTTATGTTTTAATGACATTTTATATAATGAACATTACTGTTCCTTAAAACCAGATTAGCTTCCTTGATGAAAATAACATACCGTGTTACAATGAATTATGAAAAATCAATATTGTTGTTATTAGAGTAATCTCATAAATTATTGGAGAAAACAATTGAAAAGGCATTTATCGGAAATCATTCCATTTGATCCAGAAAAACAGGAAGCCGTAATTCACAGCTCTATTTGCACAGGAGAGAAAACGGCCGGGTTCAAGGATAAGGCAGACGGACACTTTACCGAGGTAATGCTTATTCAATCCCTGGATGATGAACTTGAGTTTAAGAAAATATATGGCCTTAAAAAAGTGAGAACAGAATACTAAATGACCGTTGAGATACAAAAGTACAAACAATTTGGTCCGAAGGATTTTTATGTACGGGCCTTAAAGATTGCGGTGCCTGTAATGGCACAGATGCTCATTCAAAATCTTGTTTCCCTGATTGACAATTTTATGGTCGCAGGTCTCGGTGACATAAAGATGTCTGGCGTAAACATAACCGGACAGATTGTTTTTATCTTTATGGTTTTTATGAACACAATCTGTATGGCCGGCGGAATTTTCATGACACAGTTTTCGGGCGCGGGCGACAAAGAGGGAATGAGGCAGTCTTTTTGCTTTAAGATTTGGGCAGGCTTTTTTGTAGCAGCCATTTTTACTTTTGTCTGCATGGGCATTCCGCGTCAGATTTTAGGACTCATGGTGAATGGAAATTCCCAAGCCGATGTGATACTTACTCAAGGCGAAAAGTACATGAGGATTCTGGGCTTTATGGCAGTCCCGTGGATTCTCTCGACTATGATTTCTTCATCACTAAGGGAAATAGGAGAAGTTAAAGTTCCCCTGGTAATCTCAATTGTAGCGACATTTGTTAACACCTTCTTCAACTGGATTTTGATTTATGGCAATCTCGGTTGTCCAAGGCTGGAAGTGCAGGGTGCTGCCATAGCGACAGTTATTGCCCGCAGTGTAGAAGCCATTATTTTCATAATCTACATGATAAAAAAGAAACCTCCGTTTGCAATCAGAATTATAAAGCTGTTTCGTGTTAACTTTAAACTTTTTGCAGAAATTTTCAAGAAGGCATGGATGATAATGTTTTCTGAAATGGTATGGGCAATTGCAGAGACAATCACAACGGCACTGTATAACGGACGTGGAGGTGCGGATGTCGTTTCCGGCATGTCGGCAAGTTTTGCAATCTCAAATCTTTTCTTTATTGCGTTCAGCGGAATCATTACGGCTACTTCGGTCATAATCGGTAAGAACCTGGGACGTGGCGCGCTTGATAAGGCAAGGGAAGAAAAAGTATGGCTTTTGAACGGTGCAAAAATCTTCGGCCTGTTTTTTACTCTCGTGGGGCTTGTGTGCCTGCTTTTGGTTCCAGTGGTATTCAGAAACCTTAGCGAGCATTCCCAGTCAATATGCAGGCAAATGGTTTTAGTCATGGCCCTTTATATGCCTGTCTGGGTTTATATTAACGGCCAGTTTGCCATAAGTCGTGCGGGTGGAGACACGATGATGGGAATCATGGTGGACGGAATCGGTAATCTTGGTTTTGTGATTCCGGGAATTTTCTTAATGGCCAAATTGACGGATATGGGACCGGTAATGATGTACGCTATAATTAAATCGGTGGAAATTCCTAAAATAGCAATCGCACATTTCTGGCTCAAAAAAGAAAAGTGGGTCGTTAATCTTGCAAAGAAAGAGGTAAAAATGGCAACAAGAAATATTGTGGTTTTGCCCTATGATGAAAAATGGAAGCAGGCATTTCAGGAAATAAAAAATGAATTGGATGCAGCTTTGGGATCTCTTGCAATTTCAATAGAACATGTAGGAAGCACTTCTGTCGAAGGACTTGCCGCAAAGCCTATAATCGACATTGACGTTGTAATTAAACGGAGTGATTTAGAATCTGCAATAAAGGCTCTTGCAACCATCGGTTATACGTACGAGGGAAATTGCGGTATTGAGGACAGGGAAGCGTTTAAATATTCCGGTAAGGAACACCTGATGGAACATCATCTTTATGTATGCCCTGAAGATTCACGCGAATTAAAAAGACATATATTGTTCAGGGATTATCTTCGTTCTCATCCTGAAGCCGTAAAGGAATATGGCAGGATAAAGGAAGAAGGGGCAAAACTTTATCCGCATGACATTGACAGCTACATAAATCATAAGTCAACACTGATTGAAAAAATCTACAAAGAGATTGGATTGCTGTAATTATAAGCTGGTAATTCCCGCAAAGCTTTCAGAAATAACTTGACGAAAAACAATCACTATGTTACGCTTTATTAAGAAAAAAATGTCTTGGAGGCAAAAAGTGAAAAAGCATGTGATTGGTTTAATGCTGTTATTTGTAATCTTTTCTATGACATTTGCGGATGATCTTGCTAAAAATGATTATCTTACGATCAGCCCTTCAATAGGTTATTATTATGCCGTGACTCCAGAATATCTTTTTTTGATTTCTACAGAAGAAAATTATTGTGAAGAATGTCCTAGAGAATATTTCCGTCTGGATAATGACGGCTGGTTTTATTTTTCTGACGAATATGATAATGTTCTTATGATTGAGGGCTATCCTGATGCCCAATTCTATATTACCGATTCAAATACATGGAAAACCGGTGAGTATGAAAAAAACAGAGGAATCTATTACAAAGAATGGTATGGCACAGTCTATTCTGCAACAAGCGAGCTTAAAGAAAAAACAAAAGAAGGCACTGTCATTTATAAGGCAGACAACATGAAGAAATTTGCATATGCTCCAGGTGACCACCATTCTGATTTTTCATGGAATTTTGAAGGAAAGCCATGGGCAGAGGGCGTTAAAGGATATGGAATTGGCGAAAAGATAAGGATTTCAACAAAAGAACCGTTTCATATTCTTGAAATACTAAATGGTTATGTATGCCCACAACATACTGACCTTTACAAAAAGAATTCCCGTGTCAAGACTTTTACCGTAAAGGATTTGGACAATAATCTGGAATATGTTTTCAATCTGGAAGATGCAGTAGAATTTCAGTTTTTTAAGCTAAGAAAAGTGACTAAGAACGTTGAGCTTACGATAAAGGATGTTTATAAGGGTGATATATGGGATGACACATTCATTACCACAATCTTACCGGATGCTTATTCATCCGACTGGGAGGATAAATCAGTGCCATTTGTTCAGACTTATACCTACAAATGCGATAAAAAAGAAATCCTTGATCGAATAGAAGCGGCAAAAAAGGCTTGTGAAGCGAATGATTAGAATTTGAAATATATTTTTGCCATCCATAGTACATAGCTAAACCGAAGTTTTTATAGGAGTAATAATGAAAAAGTTTCTTATATTTCTTATTTTGGTTTTATGTTTGCCTATAGGCTGTAAGAAAAAAGAATCTATCGTGCCTGTCCCGTCAACTTTGGATACAGAGGAAAATGGTGACGCTGTAGAGAAGCGGGATTCTGATTCTGAGGACATGGTTGAAGTTGCAGAGCCGATAATAACAGAGCCCATAGAATGTGTAAAAAAACATGTTCCAAGAAATTCCATAAACATTGATGAATATGATTTTACCGAAAATGTGCCCAGAGGTTTTTTTGCGGCGGGAACCTATATCATTCCAAAAGATGATGTGTCTGTAAAGATTTATGCAGGTGCAAGGGAAGATGGTGCAAGATATTACGGTTATTTTAGTTCAGGAGATATAGCCGTAATAGAAAATGTTTATGAATATAGTGTTGATAATGATAAAACTGATTTTGTCTGGTTACAGATTTGTGTTCTTTCTACTGGTATGGAAGGCTGGATAAAAGTCAATGAAAGGGAAAAGAAATTCAAATATTCTTGCAAAGAATCAGATTTTAAAAAAGCCAGTTATACCGTTCATTCGATAAACGCTGACATTCAGGTTAAAAAGAAAACAGGGGTTATAGAACACGACAATTATGGCGGATACGGAGACTACAAAGCTGTGGCCGTGAACCCAAATGGTGACGAATTGGTCATAGCAATAGGTGATAACTTATATATTTATGATATAGGCTCGTCTGAAGAAAAAAAGGTGATAGAATCTGATGATGAAATTTCAATTGACAAATATGTGGCATGTGCTTATTCAAAAGATGGAAGGACCATTTACATAGTTGACAGTGATGGAAACCTGTACAAATATTCTAAAGAAGAAGAAAAAGCGACAAAAATCCATACTTTTACCTTTGATGATGGCTATTTCTATTATCCATCGGAAGTATATATTTCTCCAGATGAAAGGTTTGTCTATACACAAAGTTCCATTGAATGGAATAACAGGGAAGATGCGATGGTTTTCGTTTTCGATCAAAAACTAAATAAACAATATGTTTTTGATATCAGGTCTAGAAGAAGACCGGACACTGTTTGCGATATATTTTCAAATTTAACATTTGCGGAAAATAATGACGCTTATGTTTCAACTTTTGATTTTAGTTATGGGAATAAAGTTTTGGTTCATTTTTATGTAGACTCAAATGACGAATTAAAAGCTGAACAGTATGAACCCGGAATTGAAAATACTATATGTTATGATCCTTCTGGAGATGGATTGATCGCTATAGATGATAGTAAAAACATGTTTATAAAGTATGATAAAAATGGAAATGAAAAAAAGAAAAAATACATTCAATTTGAAGCACCAGATCAAGTTTATCCATATTCTTGCTGCCTTAACACAAATGGAAAACTGGTGGCCTTCGAGTATCATATGGACAAAGAATATTCATATATAGCAATCTATTCGCTATCTACATTAAACATGCTTGGCATAATTAAAAACACAGAAGATTATGAAGATGGTCTGGAAATTATGGAATTTTCAGGGAATACTCTTATAGTTAAGGGAAACGGAGAAAATGAATACAATGCATATAATTTGGACATAAGTGAAAGGGAAGATCAGTTTGATTTTTCTGTTCCATACTCATCTGAACTGGAAGAACTTTGTGATGATGACTATACAAATTATGAATTTTTCGACTCTTTTGATTCAAACGATTTTGGTTTTATGGATGGCGGCCCGATGGGAGTGTATTCATGCATGAGGGTACAATTTTATCCCAATGGATTTTATAAGGTAACGACGGAAAAATGGACGGAAGATTCGGAGATATTAGGAACAGTATATGGAACTTATGAGATGAATTGGCCGTATCTGAACCTTTTCACTGCCACTCAAAGATATGGTGGCGAACATTACTCTTATTATAATCCTGAGCATTTTTACGGTCTCCCACTTGTTTCAAAAGATCTTGATGATACGACAATGAGTGTTCAAATGCGATTTGACTATGACCTAAAATACAACGGAAATGGACTCCCAAAAATAGAAAGTACTTTCACAAATGAAAGATAGATTGAAGATGCCATAAAAAGGAGCCTAAGGCATTGAAAGAAAGGACTTTGATTTTTTTGCGGATGCTTAAGTTTGACTCCAGGCTACATACATGTCAGCGGGTAGGGGTCAATCTTTTGTAAAGAAAATATCAAAAAGAGACTTGCCCGGAAAATAATATTTTACTTCATAATCCATCCATGAATTGCCATCTTCACCCTTTGCTTTTTCTTCAAGGCCGGATAATAAAGATGTAAATTCCTTATTGGCTTTTTCTGCAAATTCAGGAGTGGTTTCAAACTCTATTCCTTGTTTTTTTAATTCCTGAATTATTTCCTGTTTCAGTTTTTCTTCTTCTGTATCTGGACCGTATTCAAGTTGACTTAAAAGAGCGCAGGCAGCAATACGAGCATATTCTCCGGTTAAATCGCTTTTATGTTTTACAATTAAATAATGTGCCGCATAAATGTTTCCTTCCTTCAGGGCAAAGCATGCGGGCGGAAAGTTTGAGGCGCCTGTATAATTTACATCGCAGTGTCCTTCTTCAACTAAAAGTTTTATTACCGGGAATTCTTTTTCATCTCCAATCATATAGCTTAATGAAGAGCTTAAAGGGCATCCCCATTGCATAGGGACTTCTGTTTTAGAATTATAAGATAAAAATAATTTAATAAAAGGAATGTTATTTCTAGATATCCAGTCCTTTTCACCGTATAAATTAATGTCAACCGAATAGAAAGTACTTAGCGGGTATCCTGTAAGTAAACATACAGGCCATTCTCTTACATTCGGATTATATCCAGCATCCAGCAATGCTTTTACTGCATTATATTTTCTGTAATAAAGAGCGTATTCCATGATTGAAAAATCTTCTTTTGTTTGTGATTCTTCTATAATTTCGGGGTGGTCATTTAAAATTTTTGCAATTTGTCTTTCATTATCACGGCGAACGGCATCAGAAAGAATCAGTTCAGATTCAGACAGTCTTGAGTTTAATTCTGTTTTTCTCTCCGCAATTTTTTTATAATTCTTAACATCTTTGTAAGTAAAAAATATCAGAAAGGATAGAAATGGAATGATGATAAATAAAATAATCCTTGTTGCTTTTTCAACTTTATCTTCATGTACTTGTGGTTTTTCCTTTTCAAGGTTCTTATCATCTCCAGATATTAAAGATGTATCGGATGCAGTTGGTTCAACTATCTTTTTGGCAAAGGCTTCCATTCTAAAAAAGGATTTATAAAGAAGAATGAACTCCCATATTATGAAACAGAGGGAAGCAATAATGCATAAGATTAAAATCAGTCCAGTGACTATGTATGCGCCAGCCAGATAAACGAGAATAATACATCCAATTAAAATGGCAGTTGTACAAATAATTGCTTTACGAAAAGTATTCCATGATTTTGATAAGGATTCATTTACAGGAAAGAGACAAGAGCTCATTGCACTGGTGAATTTCAATAAATAAACAAAACTGAATACTGCGGTTAAAAACTTTGGCAATAGAAAACCGTCTGGTAAAATCTGTTGAATAAAATTGAAAAGGCTAGAAAGAATGTTAAAGAATCCTGCCAATCCAAATTCAGAATCATATTTGTTAAGTGAAAATAGAATTATGGAGAAAATGATTCTTATTACAAAAGCTGAGCTAAAGTAAATTACATTAAGACTGCCTTGGTTGTTCAAAGTAAGTATAGAGTATACAATGCCGAAACAAATCAAAAAAAGATGAATTATGAAAATAACCATGACTTTCTTGGCCATGTCGGTATATTTTGCTTTAGGTTCAAATTCTGACATTTGATTTATCATAAAAACTCCTGTTGAAAAAACTATTACACAGTTGTTCAGTTCAAATTGGACCTAGACTTTTTAGGAAGACTTATGGGGAGGTCCAAGTTCTCTGTTGATATTGCCAGTAAACGTTTCTTTTTATACCTCAAGTATAAAGCCTTTCCCTTCGTTCTGCAAGTCTATCTTCGGAATTTCATCCGAACTTTTTCCGAAATTGATGATAAAATAGTATGAACCGGCTCGTCTGATGGAGTATGTCCTAACACAGCCTGCAGAAAGCCTTGACATCCCGAAAGAGTGCTTTGCCTACGAAATCGAAGGTCCACTATTCTTTGGGGAGCTTATTAAACATTGGATGTTTGAGAAAAAAAAGGAGCCTTCGTTTTATGGAGACTCCTCTTTATCAATCTGTCATGTGACGGAATCAATTATTTTTTTACACCGGCCATTTCTTCGGGGTGGAATACCTCGTCGAACTTTTCTGCCGTAAGGAAACCAAGCTGTACGCAGGCATCTTTTAGAGAGATGTTTTCTTCGTATGCCTTGTGGCTTGTCTTTGCGGCGTTTTCATAGCCGATATAAGGATTCAATGCGGTTACCAGCATCAGGGAGTTGTAGAGGTTGTGGTGCATCTTTTCCTTGTTTGCGGTAATTCCAACAGCACAGTTATTGTTGAAGCTTACGATTACTTCTGCCATCAGGCGTACTGACTGAAGGAAATTGTATGCAATAACCGGCATGAATACGTTAAGTTCAAAGTTGCCCTGACTTGCGGCAAATCCTATTGTGGCATCGTTACCCATTACCTGGGCGGCTACCATTGTCATTGCCTCACACTGGGTTGGGTTAACCTTTCCAGGCATGATGGAACTTCCCGGTTCGTTTTCCGGAATGTGGATTTCTCCAAGACCATCGCGGGGACCTGATGCCAGCCAGCGGACGTCGTTTGCAATCTTTAAGCAGTCTGCGGCAAGTGCCTTTACGGCTCCGTGTGCAAATACGATTTCATCCTTGCTTGTAAGGGCATGGAATTTATTTGGTGCTGTAACAAAGTCCTTTCCTGTAAGCTCAGAAACTTTCTTTGCAACAAGGGAATCAAATCCTGCTGGAGCGTTCAATCCTGTACCAACAGCGGTTCCACCAAGTGCAAGCTGCTTGAGGTAGGGAAGTGAAGATACAAGCATTTCCTTGTCGCGTTCAAGGGAGGTTCTCCATCCAGAGATTTCCTGACTGAACTGAATCGGAACTGCATCCTGGAGGTGTGTGCGTCCGCTCTTTACGATTCCCTCATTTTCCTTTTCAAGCTTTTTGAATGTATTTACAAGAAGGTCTATTGCGGGGAAAAGCTTGTCCTCAAGTTCCACAACAGCCGCAATATGCATTGCCGTAGGGAATGTGTCGTTGGAAGACTGGCTCATGTTGATGTCATCGTTGGGGTGACAGAGTTTCTTTCCGGCAATCTGGTTGGCACGGTTTGCGATTACCTCGTTGGTGTTCATGTTACTCTGTGTGCCGCTTCCTGTCTGCCATACTACTAGGGGGAAGTTGTCGTTCAAAGATCCGCTTACAACCTCGTCACAGGCCTTGGAAATTGCCTCAAGTTTTTCTGAGGTCATTTTTTCCGGCTTAAGCTGATTGTTGGCAAGGGCGGCTGCCTTTTTGAGGTATCCGAATGCCTTTGTAATTTCACGTGGCATTGTTTCAATTCCAACGCCAATCAGGAAGTTTTCGTGGCTGCGTTCTGTCTGGGCACCCCAAAGTTTGTCTGCGGGAACCTTTACCTCGCCCATTGAGTCGTGTTCAATTCTGTATTCCATTTCGCTTGCTCCTTAGAAATGCAGCTGGCTGATGATGTCTTTGAGTGTGTCTGCACTGTGCCTGAGGGAAGCAACTTCTGCATCTGTAAGTGGAGCGACCATGCGGTTCTTGATTCCGTCTCCGCCAACTTCGGTAAGGATGCTGAGACAAACGTCAGAGATTCCGTATTCTCCGTTGAGCATTGTTGATACAGTCAAAAGTGAATCCTTTCCGGCTGTAAGGCAGTTGCAGAGCTGGGTTACAGTTGCGCCGATACCGTAGTTTGTGCATCCCTTTGCCTTGATGATGATTCCGCCTGATTTGCGTACATATTCTTCAATTTCATCATGGTTCAGCTTTGGCAGGTTGCGTCCTTCTGCACATTCAGCATATTTGTCTACCGGGATTGTGCCGATGTTGGCCAATGACCACGGAACAAAAGAAGAGTCTCCGTGTTCACCGAAAACGTAAGCGTGTACGTTAACCGGAGCAACATTGTATGTGTCTGCAAGCTTTGTGCGGAGGCGTGCTGTATCAAGCATTGTTCCTGTACCAAAGATGTGGTTTGCAGGAATTCCAGAATACTTTACGAACTGGTATGTAAGGATGTCTACTGGGTTTGCAACGATGATGTAGTTTGCGTTTGGAGCAACCTTTGTTATCTGTGCGATTACGCTCTTTGTGATGTCCACGTTGATTTGAGCAAGATCCAGGCGTGACTGTCCCGGTTTGCGGGCAACTCCTGAAGTAAGAATGACGACGTCAGAATCCTTTGCATCATCATAGTTCCCGTCATGAATATTGATGGCTTTGGTGTAGGGGGTACCCTGCCTCATGTCCATTGCCTCGCCCATAGCACGCTCTGTGTTTATGTCGATAAGGACAATCTCTGATGCAACTCCTTTGACGATAAGTGCATATGCTACGGTTGAACCAACCTGTCCCGCACCAATAATTGTAATTTTGTTAGCCATTGTAAATCTCCTGTTTGACAGCCACTGTAAATTATTATGAACCGGACCAAAACCAGCCCGTGAACATCAACGATATTCAGCATCTATTATACTTGAAAAAACGACATATGTTAATACCTTGTTCCCAAAATCTTGAAATTTTTCGGAGTTTTCCCATGAACCTTGGAATGACGGCCAGGGTGCCCCGGGAGGTCAAAAATGGCTGCTCTACTTGTAGCACTTGAAAAAATCTGCTATTATTTTTTAATCGTCTTATGACGGTACTGTCTTACGGCAGGTTATATTTGAATTTCTGGAGTCTTTCCGTGAAAAAACTTAAGTTTTTGTTTTATATAAATATTTCCCTGGCCTGCGTGTTTACTCTTTTGAGCGTTTCTTTCAGGGCGGACGTTTCCTTGATAGCTTTTCCCCTTTCCCTGATTTTTACCATAATGCTTGCATATGTGACCTTTGTGGTGCTTTTAAAGAAGGATGGGGTCCTGCACATGGATGCCATACGCCGCTTCTATCAGTATGAGCCGTTTGTCTACATCACAGCATTTGTGCTCCAGAGGGCAGGAAATTACGGTCAGCCGTTTGCCCTGGATGTTGCTTCAGCCATAGTCTGGACTTTGATTACAATCCTTTCATTCATCATCCTATATCATTTGAACGACAAGCGGGTGTATTCCTACAAGCCGGAATGGGAGGAAATCCACAAAAAGCATCCGGTTCAAAAGGCAAAGGGCCTCAAGCGTGTTGGCATAGAAATCCTTGAGTGGGTGGATGCCCTGATTCAAGCCGCATTTACAATCGTCCTGCTCAATACCTTCATCTTCCAGCTGTATGAGATTCCTTCCGAATCAATGGTACCTACATTCTTGATTGGAGACCGCGTGGCTGTGGTAAAGACTTTCTCCGGTCCCAAATTTCCCCTTAGCGATGTAGGCCTCCCATATCTTCAGGATTACAAGAGGGGAGATGTCGTCGTCTTCAGGAATCCGCATTATTCAAATGACAGGAAAAATGAAGTAAAAACCTTTATGTCGCAGTTTGTCTACATGCTCACCCTTACCCTGGTCAATCCAAACAAATTTGACGAATACGGAAGGCAAAAGGCTGATCCCCTTGTAAAGAGGGTTACGGGGCTGCCTGGTGAACAGCTGATGCTCATGGACGGAAAGCTTTATTCCAGAACAAAGGACTCTGACTTCAAGGTTGTGGAGGAAGAATCCGGCTGGACCCTATGGAACATCGAAGACCTGAATCCGGCCACAAAAGCCAAGGTTCAGGACATCAATTCTACTCATAAGTTATATCCCAAGATGCTGGAGATTGAACAGAAACGCCGTGACTTGAATCTTGAGGAAGCAAAGAAAACTTGTGAGGATCTTGCAGAAAGGTTTAATTCCATAATAGAGAAAAACGGAGTTCAGCCAAGCTCTGCCTTAAAAGAAATATCAGGAAGGGATCTTTTTGTGGAAGATCTTTATAAACAGTCGGGAAATCACACTGTTTCTCTTTTAACCGGAGAGGGTGGTGGAGAATGGTTTGACAAATTCCTTAATTCATGGCACAGGGACATGACGAATCTTTCATCATATACCGAGAATGGGGTAGTTACAGGACCTCATCTTGTTGGCGGAGATTTGTATTCTGATTCTCTTTTCCGCCTGAACTTGATGTGCAAGATTCATTTTGGCCAGATTGTCGTAAGGAATGCCGAACTTTTGTCTGATGGTGTTTCTCCCTCCGAATGGAATGATGATGAAGAAAGGAACTCTTATTTTGCTGAGTTTGCTGAGCTGATAGACTATATTGGACACATGGATGCCAGAAATATGGGGCTATTCCCCGCAAACAGCGCAGACGGAAATCCCTCTTATATCCCAGATAACTGCTATTTCATGATGGGAGACAACCGTTTTAACTCTCTTGACATGAGGCATAAATACGAGAGCACCCTTAAAAATCTTGTGGACGATGATCCCTATTCAATCAAATATGGAAGCTATCTTGAGCCGCAGTACGTAAGCCGCACCCGCATGTTGGGCAAGGCCGTGCTCAGGTTCTGGCCGTTCAACAGGTTTGGCACTCCGGGTAAAAACAATATTTCAAAGAAATAAAAAAACACACGGTTTTGAAATCATCATACAATCTCAAAGCCGTGTGACATTAACCGAAGTTCAGTCTAATATTTTATCTTCCGCAACAGTTCTTGTATTTCTTTCCTGAACCACATGGACATGGGTCATTGCGTCCGACTTTGGGTACTGTGCGTGCAACCGTTACGCTTTGTCCCTGTCTTCCGCTCTTCATGCCTGTGTTGGCGGCTCCCTGCTGTGCCTGGCGTGCGTTGAATGCCTGCTGTGCGCTTCTTGCTGGTGATATGGCAGACTGTGCTTCCTCATGCTGTGCATTCATCTGCATGCGGGGTTCAAGGCGCCTCTTCTGCTGCTCTTCTGTCTTTGTCTGAACCTTTACCTTAAAGATGCGGCTTGCAACAGAGTCACGGATTGAATCAAGCATTACGTCAAACTGATCAAAACCGTCGTTCTTGTATTCTGTAAGCGGGTTCTTGCTTCCGTATGAGCGGAGGTATACTGCTTCACGCAGGCCGTCAAGATATTCAAGCTGGTCAAGCCACTTCTTGTCTATCATCTGAATGTACTGATAGCGGATGAACATGTTGAAGTTGGGTTTGCCTACGAGCATTTCCTTTTGTGTGATGTCGTTCTGGAGGACTGCCGTAAGACCTTCTTCCGTAAGCTGTTCCTGATTCAATGTCTGTCCGAAAGTATCGTGTATCTTGTCGGAGAGGGCCCGCTGTGCGTTCGGATCCTTTTTGTTTGCCCTGAATTCGTCAAAAATCATGGAAACGGTTTCCCTGGCATTGTTCATTACGCGTGTGCTAAGGTCGTCGTCTGCAAGAATTGAATCCCTCTGCTGGTAGATGAAGTTCCTCTGCTGGTTGAGTACGTCATCGTAGTCAAGGAGGTTTTTACGGATTTCAAAGTTGCGTTCCTCAACCTTCTTCTGTGCCTTTTCTATTGACTTGTTGAGCCACGGGTGGTCAATCGGTTCTCCCGGTTTCATTCCGACGGATGACATGATCCTCTTCATCTTTTCTCCACCGAACAGCCTCATGAGGTCATCATCCATGGAGATGTAGAACTTTGAGCGTCCCGGGTCACCCTGACGTCCTGAACGTCCGCGAAGCTGGTTGTCGATACGGCGGCTTTCATGGCGTTCTGAACCGATTACGTAAAGTCCACCAAGAGCCTTGACTTCCTCGTAGTCTTTTTTCCATTGTTCCTTTTCTATTTCAAGTGCTGCGTTGTACTGTTCCTGGGTTGCTTCTGTTCCGGCCCTCTTTCTTGCCCTCATCTCAGGGCTGCCGCCAAGCTTGATGTCCGTACCACGACCAGCCATGTTTGTTGCAACTGTTACTGAGCCTTTGGCGCCTGCTTCGGAAATGATGATGGCTTCACGTGCATGGTTCTTTGCGTTCAATACTTCGTGACGGATTCCGTGCCTTGTCAAAAGTGCCGAAAGATGCTCAGACTTTTCAACGGAAACGGTACCAATCAATACCGGCTGTCCTTTCTTGTGGCATTCCTCGACTTCCTTTACTATGGCATTCCATTTGTCCGGTTCGTTCAGGTATACCTCGTCGTTTTCATCCTTGCGGGCTACAGGCTTGTTTGTAGGAATTGCAACTACATCGAGCTTGTAAATCTTGTTGAACTCAACTGCTTCTGTTGCGGCCGTACCAGTCATGCCGGAAAGCTTTGTGTACATGCGGAAAAAGTTCTGGAATGTGATTGTTGCAAGGGTCCTGTTCCTCTGTGCTATCTTGAGGTGTTCCTTTGCTTCGATTGCCTGATGCAGACCGTCACCGTAGCGGCGTCCTTCAAGAATGCGTCCCGTAAATTCGTCTACAATCTGAACCTGACCGTCCTTTACGACATAGTCTACGTCATTGTGGTACAGAACGTGTGCACGAATTGCCTGTGTAAAGTAGTGTACGAATTCAAAGTTTTCTTCATCAAAAACCGTCGTGTCAGCCGAAATCAGGTTGTGTTTGTGCAGGATGTCATTGATTTTGTTCATACCGCGGTTGGTAAACGAAATCCTCTTGCTCTTTTCGTCAACCTTGTATTCACCGGGCTGGGCGGCACGTTCTTCCGGAGTCATGTTGACTTCGTCGGGGTAGTCGTCTGTCTTTGGATCTTTTTCCACCTCGGAGAACTGGTCAACGTATTTGTCTACCTCATGGTATTTGTATGTGTCGTCCTCTCCCTGTCCTGAAATGATGAGAGGGGTACGGGCTTCGTCTATGAGGATGGAGTCGATTTCGTCAACGATACAGAAATTGAATCCCCTCTGGACCTTCCTGTTCATGTCTATCTGCATGTTGTCGCGAAGGTAGTCGAAACCAAGTTCGTTGTTTGTTCCGTATGTGATGTCGCAGTTGTATGCTTCACGGCGGGCATCGTTGTCCATGTTGGCAAGAATGCATCCTACGGTCTGACCCAGGAATTTATATACGCGTCCCATCCACTGGCTGTCACGTTCGGCAAGGTAGTCGTTGACGGTGACGATGTGGACACCCCTTCCGCTAAGGGAGTTCAAGTATGCGGCCAAAACGCACATAAGGGTCTTTCCTTCACCTGTTTTCATTTCAGTGATGCGTCCTGAATGAAGTACAAGGGAACCCATTATCTGAACGGGGTAGGGTTTTTCTCCCAGTACCCTGAATGCCGCTTCCCTTGCAAGAGCGAATGCTTCCGGCAAGATGTCGTCCAGAGTTTCACCTTTGGCAAGACGATCCTTTAAAATCTGTGTCTGCTGTGGGAATTCTTCATCCTTAAAAGACTGGGCCCAACTGTCTTTTGCTTCTACTTGGGCTAAAATCGGCTTTAGTGCCTTTACGTCACGGTCATTCTGTGAACCGAAGAAAAATGTCAAAACTTTATCAAACATATTGACTTGAGCAGTTCCCCGCCTATAGCTGGAAACCCTCCTCCTGCATTGTTATTTTAGAGAGGACAAACTAGACCAACTCCATTATTTATAATATATAGAATTTTTTGTACATTGACAATATGGGCTTTATTCTTTATTCTGTATTCTGATATGAAAAACTGTATTAAATGGCTTTTTGCAGGCTTTGCGGCAATCTTTTTGTTCTCTTGTTCGACACAGGACGTTTCTGCCTCCCTTGAGGAGACGGAGATTTTTTCCCTTGAATACGGAAATTTTGAAGATGAATTGAATGTTTATGATTACACTCGAATCGGTGACATAAATCTTGATCTCGCGATGTATGACGGTTTTTTCTACATTTCCAATGCGGAATCCAAGAAAGTCATGGAATTGAATTCCTATGGAGACCTGCTTACCCTCTACTATAACGAAGAAGTCACTCCACGGCCTTCATTTGCAATAGATGATGCGACAGTAGAAAACGCCACAAGAAAGGCAATCGAATATCCGTTCAACAAATTGAGTAAGATTGCAGTTGACGGACGAAAATACCTTTATGCGGTGGACACCCTGCCCGAAGAACGCCAGGAAATGAATGAAACTGAAACCCAGGTTTTGAGCCAGATCGTACTGCGCTTTGACGGCGAAGGCAATTTTGTTGACTATCTTGGCCAGCAGGGTCCCGGTGGAACTCCATTCCCCTATGTAAGGAACATTTACGTCACAAAGTCCAATGAGCTTGTCGTTGTCTGTCAGAACAACTCAGGTTTTGTAGTATACTGGTTTTCCATGAGCGGCTACCTTCTGTTTACAGTGCCCGTAACTACCGATGTAGTGCCGAATCCATACGATGAAGCCCAGACCGTTTATATAGAAATTGAAAATGCCATTCCAGACTCAAATGACCGCCTTCTGTACATAAATGTCAATTATTATGTTGAGCGCATAGATGAATCCAGCCGCATGCAGTCCGGAATTGAATATGACTCAAGCCAGATACAGGTCCTTAACGTTGAAACGGGAAGCTATGCAAAACCTCTTTCCCTGCTGCCCTATGAGGAAGAAAACGTGAGCGACTTTTCCAGCACAACATACAAGATACCATACGATTTCCTGGGTGTAACGGAATCTGGATGGCTGTTCTTTATCCTTAGCACCGAAAAGGGCTTTGTAATCCAGATGGTTCAGTCAAACGGCCAGAAAATCCTTACCGGAAAACTGGATATGGACCACAGCAAAATCCTCTATTACACATTTGCCCTGGACAAAGGGGGAATACTCTCAGTTCTTAAGGTTTTGCCCGAAAAGGCTGTCATAAGCTGGTGGAGGACTGATTATCTCCTGCAGTCCGTACTTTCAAACAATAACGTCAAATAGGCGGGAGGATCTATGGCTTTTGGCGAAGACATGATTGACGGTTATCCTGACGGCGAGGAACCGATAGTTTTCCACCACAAAAACGGCGAATTCAGGGAGCTGGAAAGGAAACAGTGGAGGGACTTGGCTACAGGTCAAAACCAGCCAAAAACGGGCTTGTTCAGGGTTCTTGTAAGCACAAAGATGAACCGCATGATCTTTATTGTCATGGTGATGTGCTTTGGCCTTGTCTTTGTCCTGAACCTGCTGATGAACAAGCCGAACGAGGCAACCGTAAACGGAGTGTACTGCAACCTTTCTGCATTATCAATCAATGAAACGCTTTATGTAACCACCGAATGCAGGATTTCCTCAAAGTCAAAGGCATACAGAAGGAATTCAAAACCCAGGGAAGTCAGCATTAGGGCTGTAGCGGTCAATTCACAGAATAACGAATTTTACATAGGTGATGACCTTGTGGAAGTGAATGAGCCAAATACGGCAATACCCTCAAACTTGGAATATAAAAACACAGGTTTGGAAGGCATGGAAATAGAAAGCGTAAGGGTTACTGTTGAATCAGGCGGGCAGAGTGAAGATATTACATGCAAGATAGACAACAAAAACAAGGTAAAGAAAATCAAGTGACCGTAAGGTATGGAAAGGTTTGTTCCGATAATGATTAAAGGGTTCTGTCCGAAATCAAGGGGGCGGAACGCGAGGGGAATCAAACATGGAACAGTTTTATTGTCTTTCTGTCGTCATGAACGTGATGGCGGCTCTTATCCTGATGTATGGAATTGATTTTACAAGGGAAAATGCAGGTAACCTTCCTGAGACTGTTGAAAAAAAATCTTCAAGAAAAAGTACCAGAACCACAGTCAAAGAAAAAAAAGAACTTAGCATAGATTCCAACCTTCTTAACAAAAAGTCTTTCCGCCTGATTGTGGGAATTGCAGTTGTCGTTGTGGGGCTGATGAAAGTGCTTTCAGTATATGAGGGTATTCCGATAATCGGTGACCTGCTTCCTGCCGTTGCGGGGCTTGCCGGTGGTGCATCCATCCTGCTTGAATATTATGTTACTTCTACAAGTTCTGATGATTTTGAACTGGCCGACAATGTAAAGGCTGTTTTTATAGATTCGCGCAAGTATATCGGAGTGCTTTGCCTTGTGGCGGCTGTGCTGCATTTTGTATTTCCGGGCGCGCTGCTTTTGTAGGGGTTTGACATGTCCAAGGTTTCAATTGCAGGAATTGCACATGACGGAAGGAATGTCCTCATTGCCCACAGGAATCCTACGGGTCAGATGGGCGGTCGTTGGGAATTTCCCGGCGGTAAGGTCGATGGAGATGAAAGTGACGGAGAAGCCCTGACAAGGGAGTTCAGGGAAGAGTTTGGAATAGACGTGATACCCGGACAGCAGGTTGCCACCGCATTCTTTTATCATAACGGAGAAAAAGTGGACTTGCATGCATATTCGATTCAAGTTCCTCACAAGGGTGACGAAACTCCCTATGTACTTAGCGAGCATACCGAATACAAGTGGGTGGACATAGATTCAATTGAAGGACTGGATTTTGTAGACAGTGACAGGCTCATTTATCCGTCCGTGCGTTCCTTTATCCTGAATGGAGATTAACGAAATGAATTTTATACGAAAAGCTTTTGCAGTATTTCTTTCAATGGCATTCATCTGTATGTTTGCTTCATGTTCCAAGAATAAGGGAATAGATGATGCAAGCCTCAACCAGGATTATCTTGTTCCTGGCGTACAGTGGGCTGTTGTCCAGGACCCCTACGTGGCGTTCAAGGAAAACCCCGGATTTGATGAAAATGTAGTCTCTCATGCACGTCGCGGGGAAGTCTTTGAGGTTCTGGGTAAGACAAACATTACTTCAGGTCGTGGCGCGTCAAAAAGAAACGACACTTGGTATAAGTTTGAACCCGGCTGGCTTGAGGCAAATGTCGTCATGATTTACAACAACAAGCTCAAGGCCGATAGAGAGGCAAACCTCCTTAAGGATTAACAGAAATCAGAGTTTTATTTTTCCGAAAGAATTTTTTCAGCAGCATCTTCCTGCGTTATATCCTGAAACTGTTCCCTTGTCTTAAGGTTCTTTAGGGTGCATTTACCTGAGTCTGACTGTTCCCTGCTCATGAGGATTCCCCATTTCATGCCCTTGCTTTCCGTAACCGCATACTGCCTGTTCATCTTAAGCGTGTCCGGGAAAACTTCAACTGAAATTCCCTTTGCCCTTAGTTTTGAGCCCAGTGCCTGATACTGAATCGAAAGGTCTTCTTCCGTATTGAAAATCTCCGCATCCAGATATGAGCCTTTTTCCGTGGTAAGACCAAGTTCCGTAAGGCCTGCGATAAGACGGTCAAGACCTATGCTCGCACCAACTCCGGGAACCTTGTCCTTCATGTAGAGGCTTGCAAGATTGTCGTATCTTCCACCGGAACATACTGAACCCACGGATGGAAGGTCATCAAGGAATGTTTCGTATACAACTCCGGTGTAATAGTCAAGTCCGCGTGTAATTGACGGATCCAGAATGTATGTATCCTGAATGCCGGAAGCCTTCATCATCTGGTAGAGGTCGCCCATGCGTTTTGTATCTTCAGCTTCTCCGCCCGCAAGTTCTGTTATGTGCGAGAGGGTTTCGGTAAACGTCGGTTTTGCCTGAATGTAGTCAAGGATTTTTTCAGCCGCATCCTGTGAGCCTGTGGTCTCTTTAAGTTCCTCAAGTACTTTTTCCTGTCCTATCTTTGCAAGCTTGTCAACAGTACGCAGTATGTCTTCTGATTTGTCCGCCTGATTCAGTTTTGCAAGAAAGCGGTTGAAGATTCCCCTGTGGTTTACGTGAATGTGGATTTTTTCCACACCGATTGCCTTAAGCGCGCTCTTCATGAGTGCAAGGATTTCAAAGTCGGCAGATGCGGAGTCTGATCCTACAGTGTCAAAGTCACACTGGACGAATTCCCTGTAGCGTCCTGCCTGTGGCTTTTCTCCACGCCATACCTTTGATATGTGGTAGCGCTTGAACGGGAAATAGAGTTCTTCGCGGTGTTCTGCAACATAACGTGCGAATGGAACCGTAAGGTCAAACCTCATGGCAACATCGCGGTGGCCGTTGTCTTCAAATCTAAAAACCTGCTTTTCCGTCTCACCGTTGCTCTTGCGCAAAAGAATCTCGGAATATTCAAGAACGGGAGTGTCAATCGGAACAAAGCCGTATGAACGGTATGTGGCTGTGAGCTTTTCAATTAAATCAGTGCGTAGAATTTCATCCTTTGGAAGAAAATCACGAAAGCCTTTTAAAATCTTTGGTTGAATCAGAGTTTCCATATCGCTATAATATAATCATTCATCATTAAATTCAAGACAGGGGTTTTGACAGGAGACTATCATGCTATTGGCGATTGACATAGGAAATACGAATGTTGTGGCTTCAATTTTTGACGGGGATGATATTAAGGGGCAGTGGAGGATTGCGTCTGACGTAAAGCGCACTGGAGATGAATATACCTCGGTCCTGCTTACCCTCCTGCGTGATGCCTCAATAAAACCGGACCTTATTGAAAAATCCATAATCAGTTCCGTTGTTCCGGATTTGACGGGACCTTTCATAACAGTTGCCCAGCACCTCTGCAACAGGAAACCCTATGTAATTACTTCCGCCCTTGCTTTTTCAGGACAGCTACCGGTCTCTCTTCCTGCAGGTTCAACCCATGAGCTTGGAACGGACCTCCTCTGCAATGCGGTCGGAGCATGGAACCTTTTTGGCGGTGGACCCAACATTGTTGTTGATTTTGGTACTGCCTGCACTTTGACCGTAACCGACAGTCATGGGGTGATTCAGGGAATTACGATTTCACCAGGTCTCCGTACGGCCATTCATGCCCTTGCTTCCAATACGGCACAGCTTCCGGTGGTTCCCCTTGTGGCTCCTCCATCATCACTTGGCAATACCACAAAAGAGGCGATTCAGGCTGGTGTAGTTCTTGGATATAAGGGGCTTGTGGAATATCTTGTTTCCCAGACAAAAAAAGACCTGCATGAACGTACAGACGATGATCCCGAATCAGTTCATGTGGTTGCAACAGGCGGCTTGAATTCCGTGCTCAAACCGCTGACCGATGCATTTCAGGTTGTGGACAAGGAGCTTACGTTAAAGGGCTTGAAGGCTATTTCTGATCTTGTTCAGTGAGTCTCAGTTGAATTTCATGAAATCCTGGAATTGAACTCCGTCTCCCGCATTTACGTCATGGGTTAGGACTGCCCCCTGGATCATGTCAAGGTAATCGGGTGCGATTCCAGGCGAAAGGACCTTTTCCGTCCTCAATACCCTTATGTCTCCGCTTTTGACTGCATCTCCCTTTTCCATTTCCCTTACGTAGTGCAGGGACCTGTTTGTGCGTCCGTAGTTGGCCCTCTCACTCTCCGCAAGAACCTTGATTCCGCTTCCCAGGACTGCGTTTACCTTTTCTTCGCCATATTGCTCGCCAAGCTGCCTTATTGTCTGTGTCAGGGCTGGATTCTGCAATTGAATGGAACCTCCAGCCTCCATGTCCCTCTGGTAGCGGTTGTACAGCGCGTCGGTCTGCCTTAATGCCGAACACATCTGGGTAAATTCTTCTTCTTCCAGTGCCACAGGGTCATCAAGTCCGTCCGTCTTTTTGCTCAGGGTTATGTGCTTTTCCACCATGATGCCGCCCATTGCGGAAGACAATACCGGAACAAGTACAGGATCAAGTGAA
Source organism: Treponema sp. UBA1233 (assembly GCA_002309305.1). Taxonomy (GTDB): domain Bacteria; phylum Spirochaetota; class Spirochaetia; order Treponematales; family Treponemataceae; genus Treponema_D. Next base: position 21,090 of record DBWR01000070.1, read on the forward strand.
TGGTCGCTTATGCCTGTGGGGATTCCGAATATCCTGGAGAGTGTTTCAACAGCCCGCACATTGTATTCGTTTTCCGGAGCCGGATAAGATGTTATGCAGTGGAGGAGCGTCAGTGGAGGAAGACCGTTTTCTTTGGGAAGAGAAGTTCCGTCACCGTCTTTATTACCCGTCAGTATTTCAATGGCTTTTTCCAAATCACCCAGCTTTGACACCCCGCTTGAAAGGATGATGGGGATTTTACCGTAGTAGGATGCACATTCTCGCAGGAGGGGGATATGGTTTACCTCTGGGGATGCGATTTTTATTGCGTCAGGATGAATGTCACAGAGCTCGTGCAGTGATTTTATGCCGAAAGGGGAGCATGCGAAAAGAAGGCCGTTTTTATGCGTGTATTCAAGGCACTCCCTGAAAAAGGACGGTTCAACCTCTAGCTCACGGAACCTGTCGTATAATCGTATTGAGCCGCCCGGAAGGTTAACAAAACCTGTGTCGGGATGAAGTATTTCGTCAGCGTAAACCCACTGGAATTTTATGATGTGGGCCCCCGATCTCTTGGCCTCGTCAATCAGCCTAAAAGCCTTGTCCAGATTTCCCGAATGGGCAGTTCCGATTTCCGCAATTACATAAGTCTTTTTCATGTTTTCATTCTAGCACAAAGCGCAAAAAAAGAAAATGGAGGAAGTTTACTCTTATCCTCCTTCCTATTGAAAAAATGACGATAAAAGGCTAAAATAACGCATTCATTTTATTTAGAGAGGATAAAGACATGGCTTTGACTTTGGCTGAAAAAATCATTCAAAAACACATTGTACCCGGCTCCCTGAGCTTTAAGGAGGGGGAACCCATTGAGAGGGGAACTTCCATAGCGATAAAAATCGACCAGACCTTGACCCAGGATGCGACTGGAACCATGGCCTACCTTCAGTTTGAGACTATTGGCGTTCCAAGGGTAAAGACCGAAGTCAGCGTCTCATACATAGACCACAACACACTTCAGACTGACTTTAAGAATCATGACGACCACCGTTACCTGCAGTCTGTAGCCGCAAAATACGGGCTTTATTTCTCAAGGCCGGGCAACGGCGTATGCCATCAGGTTCACATAGAGCATTTCGGAAAACCTGGAAAGACCCTGCTCGGCTCAGACAGCCATACCCC
>DBWR01000070.1:22257-31064 GCA_002309305.1 Treponema sp. UBA1233
ATGATTTCCATCGGTGCAGGCGGAATTGACGTTGCTGTTGCCATGGGAGGAGGAGCTTTCCATCTTGCAATGCCAAAAATCTTCGGCGTAAAGCTTTCAGGTACGCTCAGGAAGGGTGTTGGTGCAAAGGACATCATTCTTGAAGTACTCAGGCACGAAAGCGTAAAGGGTGGTGTCGGAGCCATCTATGAATACTTTGGAGACGGAGTAAAGGCCCTTACTGTTCCTCAGAGGGCTACAGTCACAAACATGGGTGCTGAATTGGGTGCCACATGTTCGGTTTTCCCGTCCGACGAAACTACCAGAAACTTCCTTTCAAGCATGGGACGCGTTCAGGATTGGACCGAGCAGAAGGCTGATGATGGTGCCGTTTACGACAAGGTTATAGAAATTGACCTTTCAAGCCTCAAGCCTCTTGCCGCATGCCCGCATTCACCGGACAACGTAAAGGATGTTGATTCACTAAAAGACATAAAGGTAAGCCAGGTTGCCATCGGTAGCTGTACAAACTCTTCACTTGATGATCTTGCATCTGTTGCCGCAATCGTTCGCGGAAAGCACATCGCACCGGGAGTTGAAGCTGGAATTGCACCAGGAAGCCGCACGACCCTCCTTATGGCAGACAAGGCCGGAATTTTGGGAGACCTCATCAGGGCAGGTTTCCGCATTTTGGAAAGTGCCTGCGGACCATGTATCGGTATGGGATTTGCACCGAATTCTGAGGGTGTATCACTCCGCACGTTCAACAGAAACTTTAAGGGACGTTCTGGAACAGCCGATGCCTCAATTTATCTTGTAAGCCCGGAGACTGCAGCCGCTTCTGCAATAACAGGTTACATCACCGATCCTACTTCCCTTGAATACGATGATCCCGCATATACAGAAAAGGGACGCATTTCACTGCTTGAAGGCAAATACAATTCACTTTCCATGGCAGACATTACTGCAGACGCACAGGATACTGGAATGCTTATTCCACCGCTGGATGAAAAGGAAGCTGCTTCCGTGGAAATCTTGCGCGGACCGAACATCAAGCCCTGTCCTCCATGCAAGCCATGTGAGGATAACCTCAAGCTGCCGGTACTGCTCAAGGCCCAGAACAATGTTTCCACCGACGACATCATGCCTGCCGGAACAAAGGTCCTTCCATTCCGTTCAAACATACCGGAAATAAGCAAATTCACTTACGAGCGTCTTGATCCGGACTTCTACAAAAAGGCGGAGGCAATCAATTTCAGCGGATGCTTTGTAGTTGGCGGAGAAAACTTTGGTCAGGGATCCAGCCGTGAACATGCTGCCCTGGGACCGATGTATCTTGGTGTTCGCGCAGTAATCACAAAGAGCTTTGCACGCATTCACAAGGCAAACCTGATTAACTACGGTATCATTCCGATTACATTCAAGAATCCCGATGACTATGACAAAATCACAGCGGGTGACACTATCGAATTGAACGGTATTTTCGACAGCCTTAAGAACGGCACTTCATTCAACATTGTGCTTCATTCAAATGGCGGTGAAGTTAAAATCGAAGGCGTAAACGACCTTGACGAAAGAAGCCGTCAGATTCTGCTTCAGGGTGGACTTGCCGCATATACAAGGAATGGCGGTCAGTAATGAACATGGAGGCTTTTATCCTCGGTTGCGGAGGGATGCTTCCGCTTCCGTACAGGCATTTGACTTCCGTTTTGCTCAGGCGTGACGGAGACCTTTTCCTCTTTGACGGAGGAGAGGGGACACAAGTCTCATTGCGCAGGCTTAACTTAAAGTGGAAGAAGATAAACGCTATTTTCGTCTCCCACACCCATGCCGACCACGTTACGGGGCTTCCGGGAATCCTCATGCTTTCTTCGCAGGTGGACAGAACTGAACCTCTGTACATTTACGGGCCTCCAAAAATCAAAGAATATATCGAAACAAGCCGTCAGGTTCTTGACATGTACATAAACTACCCGATAGAAGTTCATGAGATTACCGCTCCATGCGACGTCTATCAGGGAGACGGTTTCAAGGTAAGGGCATTCCCGCTTGAGCATACGAAAACATGTGTAGGCTATACTCTGGAAGAAGAAGACCGACCCGGTGAATTTAATCCGGAAGAAGCCCAGAAGCTCAAGGTGCCAAGAGGTCCTTTGTGGGGCAAGCTTCAGCACGGGGAAACTGTTCTGAACTCAGATGGAGTTGAAGTTCATCCGGAACAGGTTGTAGGCCACAGCCGAAAGGGTAGGAAATTCAGTTTTGTTACGGATACCCTATATCTTCCAAGCATTGCAAAAGAGGTTTCAAATTCCGACTTTTTGATTTGCGAGGGAATGTTTGCAGATGACTGTGCGGATCAGGCGGTGGAAAAAAAGCACATGACAGCCCGTCAGGCGGCGACTATTGCCCGGGATTCAAATTCAAAGCGGATGGCAATGATTCACTATAGCCCGCGTTATACGGACCGTGAACTTGATTTGCTTTTGGAACAGGCCAGGGAAGTGTATCCCGATGCTGAATTATGCCGTGACCGCAAAAGGTTTGAAATCCCCTATGTGGAATAAATTATGCAGGAAAGTGTAAAAATCGAGGCTTTTACCAAGATATACGGTAAAAAGGGCAATGAAAGAAAAGCTTGCGACAATGTGGATTTTGAGGCTGTCTCTGGTTCCATCACGGGAATACTTGGGCCAAACGGTGCAGGAAAGTCAACCTTGCTAAAGGCTGCGGGTGGAATCGTATATCCCACATCTGGAACTGTAACTGTTGCGGGCTTTACGGACCTTAAGGACATTCGTTCTGTTACAGGCAATGTTCCGGAATTCCCTCGTCTAGACGGAAAGCTTACGGTAAAAGAGGCCTTGACACAAAACATTTTCCTTCACGGATATAATCAAAAAGACTTGGACAGGCTTCTTTCTGCGGCAATTAAGGCGGCTGACCTTGATGACGTGCTTTACCAGAAGATATCATCCCTTTCAAAAGGCTATACCCAGCGTGTGAGTTTTGCACTTGCGGTTTCCTTTGATCCCAAGGTTTTGATTCTTGATGAATTTTCTGGCGGTCTGGATCCTGCTCAAATCGTCAAAATAAGGCGTTCAATAAAAAAACTTGCGGAAAAGAAAATCGTCATCCTTTCAACACACTTGATTCAGGAAGCGGAATCATTGTGCGATTACATTTACGTGATGAACGAGGGCCATGTTGTTGCAAGGGGAACTAAAGAGGAAATTATCAGGAATTCAAATTGTTCAAGCCTGGAAAAAGCATTCCTCAAGCTGACGGGGGCGGAAAGTTGAAGCAGCTGTACAAAAAGTATCTTTACAAATATGCAATAAACCCATTCACATACATTATATGCGCATTGTTTGTGCTTTATTCGATTTTTCAGTTTTTTGTATTCCATCATTTCTTTGGGGAAACTGGAACAACAGATCTTCATCAGTTTTTTTCCGGAATTCCTTATATATGCATATTCGTAATCCCAACGTTGGGTTCGTTTGTCTCATTTTCTGAGGACGAACTCTATCTGCCATCATCTTCGCTTGCAATGGTGGCCGCAAAGATGCTTTCGCTTTTGACTGTGCTTGGATTTTCGCTTGTCCTTATGCTTGTTGTTCCAATTACAGTATCTTTTTACGGTGACGTTGATGTTTCTTCGCTGTTCACATCATATTTTGTACTGATACTGTACTTCATCTGTTCAACTTCCCTTGCTGTCTTCATTTTCTCTGCCATTACCATATCCGGATTTGCCTTTGTTGTCTGTGCTCTTGTTCTGGCGGCGGTAAACAGCCTTCATCTTCTGGCTCTTTATGTCAATCCAAATTCATTCATAGTTTCCGCTGCAAAATTCTTTTCTTTTGCATGGCATTTTGATGCGGCGGGAAAGGGATTGCTTGACAGCAGGGATATCATTTTCTTTTTGTGTGCCTTCATTCTTTTTGCTTTCCTTGCTGTTCTTTCAATTGAAAAAAAACGTGACAATAACTCGCTTTTCATAAAGGTATTTACATTACTTTTTTGCCTCATGATATTGATGCTGTTTGCAAACTCAAGCAGATTTTATACTCGGCTTGACACAACCAGCGATCATTCGTTTTCTGTAAGCAAATTCAGCAAATCTCTGCTTGACGAAGTTCAGGAACCGCTTGACATAACATTCTATCAAAGTTCTTCGTTAAGAAACCTATATCCTCAAACACAGGATGCTGACGATTATCTTTCTGAATATGCAGGCTATTCAAATCTCATAACATACCGACGGCTTGATCCGGAAAAGGATAACCTTACAGAAACACTTTCCGCTTATGGAATCCAAGGGCAGCCGATTCAGGAATCTGGAAAAAACAGCTACAGTCTGGTTTATTCTGCAATAGTAATATCTTATCTTGGCCAAATGGAAACAATTCCTTTTGTTCTTTCCGCTGATACACTTGAATATGATTTGGACGGTCGCATACAGAGGCTTGTCCGTGAAAAGACACGAATCGTTCAACTTGTACTCGGAAACGGCATGACTTTGGAACAGGATTATTCATATCTGACACCATATCTTGAATCCCAGGGTTTTGTCGTGGTTCAGACTTATATGCCCTCACTTTCTTATCCGGAAGCAGGGCAGATGCCATTTTCACTTTATCAGAACGTACCGCTAATTGTTTTGGGAACAGCTCATTTCATGCCCGAGGATGCGGAGGCTCTTGTCAAGTTCATTCAAAACGGAGGTAAGGCTTTTATCGCAACATCCCCTTATACAGTTGACATAAAGAATGACTGGTCAATTCTTCCAATCGACGATTATGTAGTTTACAGGCTTCAGGAACTTGGAGTCTATTACAGGGATACGGTCACCGCAGACATTTCAAATTTCAGGATTACGCTGTATGGTGATACTGATGCGGAGGGAAACCCTGTCACCGCGAAAACGGAATATATAAACTATTCGCTATGGCCTGTTCTGATGACTCAGGAAAATGCCCCGATGGGAATGACCGTGTTCTGGCCAACTGCAATTGATGTTGATAAAGACGTTTCTTCTGATTATGGATTTGTTCCGCGTCCCTATCTTGTGACTTCAAGCTCAGCATGGCAAATGGAACAGATAGACGGACAGTTTATAACAGATCCCTTTATATGCGAAAAAAGCCCTGAGCCAAATGAGGAAAGGGGACAGTTCAACCTTAGTGTATCACTTACAAAAGAGGGAGAAAAAGAACCTTCTGCAATCATCATCGGAGACCAGTATGGTTTTGCTACGGGCATGATAGGATATTCATCAGGGACAGCCCTGGATGTAAGGAACCTTTCTTTTCTTGCGGATTCAATCTTGAAGATAAGCGGAGAGTCAGAAATACTTGCGCTTAAAAACCGCAGCATAAGGAATACCACACTTTATAAAAAAGATTTTGCCAGCATACAGAAGAATTCTGGTATTGCTATTTTCTTCATGTGTTTTATTGTAATCGCTGTGATTGCGGCGGTGGGGTTAAGCGTAATGCTCTATAGGGCTAAAATGAACAGGAGTTCAAAATGAAAGTTACGGTCGTCCAAAAAAAATGTCTGCTTGCATTTGCAGTCTTTGATTTCGTCCTTCTTGTTCTGTTTGCCTCAAGCTTTATATTCAAGTCAAAGAAAAATGCAATAGAAACAAGGGAAACCGTCCTCATGAATGCTTCTTTGCTAAAGTCGGTGTCAAGCATTGTAATAAGTGATGGCAGTGCCGGTGGTCAAAGCGTTACTCTAAATCGGAATGATGATTTTTGGTCGGGAACTGATTCTGTTTCAAATACGATATGGCCGGCGGATTCTCAAACAGTACGTAATCTGATGGAATCTCTGGTTCAGTTGCGCACTGTAAGGGTAAAGGCTTCTTCAGATGATGCTTGGGAAGATCTTGGGATTGACGATGAAAATGCTTTTTCGGTAAAGATGCTGGATGAAAACTCGAATGAAATTTCTGCACTCTATTTCGGTCGCATTGACAGCCTTACCCAACGAATTGCATTCAGGACTTCTAAAGAAGATACGTCATACGAAACAGATTATGACATACGCTCATATTTGAATGCATCTTCTTCATTTTGGTCGGACCCGTTTTTATTCCCGGTTTTCCTGAGTGGAAATAATTCTGCCAGCATGCAGTCTTCATACAGACATGGAACCTTGATGCCTGTTGCTCCATTGCCGGAAGAAACAATTCATGTGTTGAAAAAGACATTTGAAAACGGTTCACGTGCAGTTTTCTCGGTATATGAAACGGAAAACGATATAGTTGTTGTTCCCCAGTTTTATGCAAGTCAGTCCATGACTCAAACGGAGCAGGATGCGCTAAGGAAATGCAATTACAGGTATTCCTTGAGCGAATGGTCATTGGAACGCATTCTGGAGGATTGGAAGGATGAATAGCGTATCTTCTATCAGCAGGTTCAATGAATGGCTGGATCAGTATCTGAATTTTGAACGCACTCCAAAGAAAAACATTTTCTGGCTGGACACAATGCAGTTCTTGTGCCGTCGATTGGGTCATCCTGAAAACTGTACCAGTTCTTTTCATGTTGCAGGCTCCAAAGGCAAGGGGTCTGTTTCCGTCATGATTGCAAACATACTTAAGGCGGCAGGATTTAATACAGGACTTTATTCTTCCCCTCATATTCTGGATTTTAGGGAGCGCATATCATCTCCGGACGGTTTTTTTGATGATGAAGTTTATTCTACTGCGGCTTCCGAACTGATGCATTCTGTAGAATCGATTGTTACTTCATCTCTTCCTGGAGAAAGGCCCCTTACATGGTTTGAGCTTGTAACTGCCTTTGCCATGCTCTGCTACAAACACCAAAAGTGTGACTGGGCGGTTTATGAGGTTGGTCTTGGCGGAAGGCTGGATGCTACGAATGTGATAAGCCCAAAATGCTGCTGCATTACCCCGATTGAACTTGAACACATGGAATATCTTGGTGATACTGTCGAAAAAATTGCGGGGGAAAAAGGCGGAATCATCAAAGAAGGAATTCCTGTTGTTGTTTCAAGGCAAAACTATGAATCGTGCCTGCAGGTGTTTAAGGAAATAGCTGAGCAGAAACATGCTCCAATCATCTTTTCAGAAGAGGCTGGAAAGGTATCTTCAATTTCATATGTGAATGAACAAAACTCCGGTTCTCTTGGAATGAAAGTTGTTCTTGAGTCAGGACTTTTTTCAAGGCCGATATCTGCCACGCTAAAACTTGTCGGTGACTTTCAGGCGGAAAATGCACTTACTGCAGCCATAGCGGTTAAGACTGTTTTTCCGGATCTTAGTGAAGAAGTAATGGAAAAGGGGCTTTCTGAGTCTAAACTTGAAGGTCGCTTTGAGATAATGCACGATGTTCCGACATATCCCAATATTCCATGTCTTATAATGGATGGAGCGCATACTGTGTGCAGTGTTGATTATACGCTCAAGACGTTCAACTCTGTTTTTTCTGCGGACTGTGAGGCTCATCTGCTGTTCGGCTGTGCTGCAGACAAGGATTCTGAACACATAGCATCCCTCGTTCCGTTCAGCTTCACTCATATTACGCTGACAAAACCCGGAGAAACCAAGGCATCGAATTTGCCTGCGGTTGAAGATGCGTTTTCCAAGGCGGGGCTTTCGTTTATTTCATGTGCGGATTATGTAAAGGCCATTTCGCTTGCGTTCAAAAATGCAAATGAACAGAGGTTACCGCTTTTAGTTATGGGGTCTTTCTATCTTGTTGCTGAAGTAAAAAAATTCCTTGTTTCAAAGGAGTGTGATTTGATATAGCATGGCTTAGGCCATACATTTATTTTTTCAAGAGGTTATTATGACAATCTTTTTTGCTGTTTTAATGTATGCGGGAGTCTTCCTCCTTGATTTTTCATGCATCCAGATTATGCCGCGGCTTGCCTTGGTTGGTAAGACGCTTGCAAGTGTTTCATTTGTTCTTCTTGCAATATTCATCATGTGCAGAAAGAATTACAGGCAGTTTACGTATAAAAAACTGATTTTTACGGGCTTGTGCTTTGGTGCCCTTGGTGACATTTTGCTGAACGTGAATTTTATTTCCGGCTATGAATCGGTTTTCTTCCTTGCAGGTCTGACAGCATTTTTCATCGGCCATGTCTTTTATATTATTGCATTCATAAACAGAAGTCCTGTAAAAGTCCTTTCTTTTTTGCCAATGGTATTAACCCTTACGGCATACCGCTACATAACAAGGGAATTTTCCGATGCCTTTGACATGGGCTCATTCTTCATTCCGATTTTCATCTATGGTGCTGTTGTTTCCTTTATGGCGGGAAAATCACTGGGGCTTTTCAAGTATAAGGAAAAGTCTGCAAAGGGTGTCTGGCTAACTGTTTTGGGCGCAATATTCTTTTATGTGTCGGACTTCATCCTTTTATTCCTGTTCTTTATTCCGGCTGTATCTCCAAAGACTCCTGGTTACAATCAGGCGTGGTTTATTATCCTAACGTTGGGTAATTCAATAATATATTATACAGGACAGCTGCTGATGGCTCTGAGCCTGAATGAAAACCTTGAGTAAAACCTATCGGGTGAATGTTCTGGGGACTCTTCTTGTAAGTACGGTTGTGATTTCATAGGAAATTGTGTTTGTCTTGTCCGCAATGTCCTGTGCCGTCATGACCGCTCCGTCCTGCTTTGAGCCAAAGAGAACGACTGTATCCCATCTTTTTACGTCAGTGTCTGGGCCGAGTTCAACCATGCACTGGTCCATGCAAATTCGACCGCGGATCGGATAGCTTTTTCCGTTAATTGAAACTTGAATTCCCGATGTGGAAAAGCGGCGTACAAAACCGTCTCCATA
>DBWR01000070.1:31105-61286 GCA_002309305.1 Treponema sp. UBA1233
ACGCTCATTCCTTTTTTGAATTCCTTTATTGCGCTTACTTTTGTACAAAGGGTCATCACTGGTTTTAATTCTATTGGCGTTCCCTTTTCCTTAAGGTATTGTGAATTGACGTCTCCTGCATCATATCCGTAAACGATGATTCCAGGCCTTATCATGTCAAGATGTGTTTCGGGTAAGTCAAGGCTTGCGGCGGAATTTGCGCAGTGGCATATTCCAGAATTGAATCCCGCCTCCCTGATGTTTTGGATTGCCTTCTGAAATTTACTGAACTGTAGTTTTGTATATTCGATGGAAGATGATGCCTTGTCATCACTCAATGCAAAGTGTGTCATCGTTCCTTCCTGGACAAGGACTTTTGTTTCTGCAATGTGGCGGGCCATTTCTGCGGCTTCATCTTCAAGACAACCGATGCGTCCCATGCCTGTATCAACTGCAAGGTGAACGGGGTAGGCCTTCTTATTCTGACGTTTTGCTTCTTCTGCAAACAGGTCAATGTATTCAGCGTCAAACACAAATGGGGTAATGTCATTTTCTACTGCGGTTTTGATTTCTTCCGGGTCACACAGACTAAAAAGCAGGATGGGAGCCTTAATGCCGTTTTCCCTGAGTTCCACACCTTCGTCAACAGCGGCAACCGCAAGATATTCCACTCCACATTCAAGAGCGGCACGTGCACATTCAACCGAACCGTGTCCATATGCGTCCGCCTTTACCGGAATGCACATTTTTGTACCGGGTTTTGTAAAAGCCCTGATAGCGTTTATATTGTGCATGAAATTTTCCAAATGAATTATAGCCCTTGTAGATCTCATCTTTCCACCCTCAGGAATATTTTAATCAAATATGAATTTTATGCAATAGGGATAAAATAATTCATAATTCATAATTCATAATTAGTTTCGGCGTGGTAAAAAAATAAAAGACCTTAATAATATTGAAACATTCATAGTTTTATTATATATTTTATTTATATTAGTTGTTCCTTTAGTTATGGAAAAAAAATTATATACATGAGGTTAAAAAAATGGCAGACTTAGACTATGATTCAAATAAAACTTTTGCGGCTGCAGTTGAACGCAGTAAAAAAATTGAGGAAGACATCGTAAAAAATCCCTCAAAATACAGGGTTCTTACAGGCGATAGGCCTACTGGAAGACTTCACATCGGACATTATTTCGGCTCGTTACAGAACAGGGTTCGACTTTCAAAACTGGGAGTGCCGACAATGATTCTTATCGCCGACTATCAGGTTTTGACCGACCATGATGCCTTTGACGAGATAAGCCAAAATACCAAGCAGCTTGTCATCGACTACCTTTCAGTTGGAATTGAACCGGGTGAAAACGTAATCATCTATCCGCACAGCTATGTACCGGAATGCAACCAGCTCATGCTTCCTTTCCTGACTTTGGTTACAGAAGCGGAACTAAAGCGCAATCCGACGGTAAAGGATGAAATCCAGAGCGGCCTTGAGAACGGAAAAATGAAGGCCGTAAACGCAGGAATGCTTACATATCCGATTCATCAGGCATGCGACATTCTTTTCTGCAAGGGTAATGTTGTTCCTGTAGGTAAGGATCAGCTTCCTCACCTTGAGCTGACACGCAACATCGCACGCAGGTTCAACGATAAGTATTGCAAGAACCGTGAGCCCGTATTCCCAGAACCACAGGCACTTCTTTCAAAAACGCCGAGCATTCTGGGACTGGATGGAAGCCAGAAGATGAGCAAGAGCCGCGGCAATGCCATCATGCTTTCTGCAACGGAAGATGAGACAGCCGCACTCATAAAAAAGGCAAAGACGGATGCCAATAGGGTCATCACCTATGAACCGGAGACAAGGCCGGAGGTAGCAAACCTTCTTATGATAATTTCACTTTGTACCGGAGAAGAACCTGAAGCCATAGCTCAGCGCATAGGAGAAGGTGGGGGCGGAATGCTCAAAAGCCAGCTTACAGAAGCCCTGAACGAAACCCTGCGTCCAATACGTGCAAAGCGTGCAGAACTGGAAAAGAATCCTGAATATATAAGGCAGGTTTTGACCGAGGGAGCCGAAAAGGCCCGTGAGATTGCGGTAAAGACTCTTGATGAGGTTCGTACCGTGATGAACATGGTAATCTAAGTTTTTATAGGAGAGTTTGTTATGAAGAAATCACTTGCACTGTCATTTTTTCTTTTGCTGGGATTTGTCTTTATGTCCTGCCAGACTACAGGCGGAACAACTTCCGGACGTATTGTCTATGAACCTGGCGAAATAGTAAATGGTAAGGACGGTAAGCCTGTCTTGTACAAAAACAAGAGCATGGATATTGCAATTGACATTTCTTCTGATGCCATAGTCATACCCCAGGATACGCTTTCAATGATGGAAACAGATGGAAGGAAAGTTGATTTTATGATGAGCCATGCCGATTTGACCGGAAAAACAGTCATGGTCTCTGTGGAAAATATGGGGGATGAATACGCTTATCTTGATGACGAAGAGTTTACATCAACACTTTTGGAAAATCCGGTTTTTGTCGGACTGTACACGGAGCAGATGAAAAAATCCCTGGAAGACAGAGGGTACACTGTTAGTGATGTTGTTCTGGAAGAATTGAAGTTCATGGGCAAAGACGTTTATGGCCTGCATCTTTCTGCTGGAATTTCCATAATACCGATCGAATATGTCGTGGTGTTCACAAAACACGGTCAATATCTCCGCAATGTCACGGTTGGAGCCACAAGTTATAAGTATTGTCTGGAGCAGATTGCCGCTATAAGGCATTACAAATAGTTTTGTCAACAAATTTCGTCTTTTTTTGAACAAGGCTCTTGACAAAGATGAAATAAAAGTATATTGTTATACCATTGTTTGCCGGTGTAGCTCAGTTGGTAGAGCGGAGGACTGAAAATCCTTATGTCGTCAGTTCAATTCTGACCGCTGGCACTTAAGCCTGGATGAATTTCCGGGCTTTTTTTATGCCCAAAAATCCAAATTAATTATATAAACCTCTCAAACCAAATGCCGATAATCAAAATTGAGGTGTAATATGATAAGAGGATGGTATATTGGTGCAAGCGGCATGAACGCCCAGCAGAACAGGCTGGATGCCATTTCCAACAACCTGGCGAACGTTGATACGACAGGCTTTAAAAAAGACATTCCTGTAAGCAAGTCATTCAGCGAACTTTTGGTGCGCAGGACTGTAGCGGACGGCATTTACAAGACTTCTCTCGGTTCAAATGATGTGGCCCCGATTATCGGAACAATTGGTCTGGGAGTGGAAACCAACGAGCTTTTCACGGATTTTGACCAGGGTTCATTCAAGAGTACCGAAACAAATACAGACTTGGCTCTTGGCGGAAAGGGATTTTTTGTTGTTGATACACCCGACGGCGAAAGATTCACACGCAACGGTAACTTCCTTTTGGGAAAAGAGGGCATCCTTCTTACCAAAGACGGTTATCCTGTAATGGGAGAAAACGGTCCGATTAAGGTTGAGGACGACAAGTTTTTTGTAAACCAGGACGGTATGGTAATCAACAAGGAAAACAACGAGATTGCAGACCGCATAAAGCTGGTTCGCTTTGAAAACGAGCGCTACCTGAAGAAGCAGGGCAATTCCCTGTGGAACACCAACGAGATTGCCGGCGAATATCACATCGCAGAAGGCAACGAAAGGCCAAAGGTGCTTCAGGGATATACAGAGACAAGCAACGTAAACGTAGTAAACGAAATGGTTCAGATGATAGAAGTGAACCGTGCATACGAAGCAAATCAAAAGACAATTCAGACAGAAGATGACATGATGGACACCCTTTGGGACAAAGTCGTTACTGTTAATCTGTAATCTGGGATAGGAGATAGAAGATGGTTAGAAGTTTATGGACAGCCGCCACCGGAATGAACGGTCAGCAGGCGAATATTGATACAATTTCAAACAACCTTTCAAACGTAAACACTACAGGCTTCAAGCAGCATAGGGTTGAATTTGAGGACCTCCTGTATCAGACAAGGAAACTTGCAGGTACTCCAGCAACAGAAGATACGATTACACCTGTGGGAGTTCAAATGGGACATGGTGTAAAAGTAGGCGCAACCCAGAGGATTATGTCTCAGGGTTCTCTTCAGGCAACTGGTGTTGACACGGATATTGCCATTGTGGGAGATGGTTTCTTCCGTGTACAGCAGTATGACGGTAGCTGGGCATATACAAGGGACGGTTCTTTCAAGGTAGACTCTACAGGTCAGCTTGTTACGGCAAACGGACTTCGTGTTGTTCCTGAAATCATCCTTCCGGAAGGATTCCAGCTTGAAACCCTTGCAGTTTCTACAACAGGTAAGGTAACTGTAAAAGTTGACGGCGGACTTGATCCTGTTGATGTTGGACAGCTTGAGCTCTACCGCTTCCCGAACTCTGTTGGTCTTGAAAACGTGGGCGACAACCTCTACAAAGTGACCAACGCTTCCGGAGATCCAATTGCTTCTCGTCCTGGAGTTGACGGAATGGGTACAACCAGACACAAATTCCTGGAAATGAGCAATGTTTCAGTCGTAAACGAAATGGTTCAGATGATTGTTGCACAGCGAGCTTATGAGTTCAACTCAAAGGCAATCCAGACAAGCGACAACATGCTCCAGACAGCAACAACCCTCAAGAGGTAATGAAATATGGCAGTTCAGGGAATATCAGGATTAGGAATTACAGGAACACTTTCTAACGGAGAACAGGCAATCATAGCTGCACAGGAAAAGGCCGATGAAAGCCGCTTTATGTCACTCATTCAGGAAATGACCCGGGAAAAGAATGCTGAAACCCCTGCTGCCTCAGAATCAGTAGAGACAGTCGCTTCTTCACAGATTGCATCAAACCACAGGCTCAAGGGCGACTATACTGAAGGATTCTACAACTATTATACATCAGAAAAAGATAAAAACGCATCTCCAGAGGGTATGGCCGCCAACGCCGTAAACTCCAAAGGCAAGAAAGTAACGATTGACCGCACATCAGAACTGTATGCCCAGTCAAAAGAATTGGAAAACTACATGATGAAGATGATGCTTTCTTCCATGAGGGACACAATCCACCATACAAGCCTTTTCGGAAAGGAAAATGACTTTGCCCGCGGAATGTATGAAGACATGCTCTACGATAACTATGCCGAGGCATTGACAAAGAATACAAACTTTGGTCTTGCAGATCAAATCTATCTTGAACTTTCAGGATTACGCGCATGATTTCCTATATCAGCAGAAATTTATATTACCGCATAAAAGACTGCACACGCAATTCTTCGGCAGGAAAAGTCTTGGTAAAAAAGTTTTCTAATGCCTAATTGATAATGGGCGATTCTTAAATTACTATTGAATTGTTTCTCTTTTTCGAGTATTATAAAATTTTAGTGTAAACAGCCCTTTTTTATATATTACGAGGAGATTTTTGGACTTGAAAAACAGAAAGCAACTTTTTTTTCATTTCTTTTCTGTCTTTGCTTTTTTTCTTTTCTCAGTTTGTTTTTCTTCATGTGAATTCTTTAATCAGCCGGTAAGGGAATATCTTGAATACTGGACGTCTACCTGCCAGGTTGGAAAGATGGAATATGCTTCGGAATATACATATTTTGATGACGTACCCCAGGTTTCTGCAAATGGCACTCTGGAAATAAGGCTTTATTTGGTAAATCCCAAGGGAATCCCGATTTTAAAAAATCCTGATCCTAATAAAAATTGTTTTTCTTTTGCAGTTGAAAATGGGGAATCACCCGGAACAAACTATTCCGAAGAAGCAATGGATGCTGACCAGACTTCCGTAAGAATAAAGATAAAACTGGATGACAAGAACGAAGGCCAAAAAATCACACTCTCCGGCTGCCTTTGGCCTGAAAACAAAACTCAATTTGAAGAATCTCAACTAAAAGAATCTTATCCAGAAACCTTTTATTCAACTACATTCGTGCAGAACACACCTCCGGACAATATCAAGGACTTGCAGCGGGCACCTGACTTTTTCCCTGAAACTAAAAAGGCATATATTTCATTTAAGGTTCCAAAGCAGGACCAATGCCGAAATAAAAACTCAACTTATGAAGTAAAATATTATTTCCGTGAAGATAATGGCAGCATGTCATACAAAGGAAGCCGTATTCTCACTCTTGCCGACAACAAGAATCCAGATTCCGGAAGCGATACCTTCATGTATTATTTTGAAGAACAGACTGATGACATTTTGAATAGGTATGAATACACCGTTCAGGAAACAGGTCCTCATGGACTTAAAGCTGAATTGCGTGCTACAGATAAGGCATTGGGACCATGTATACTTGTAGAACCTGTCGTAACATTGAACAATGAATTCAACGGACTTAAAGATGAGGATGATTACCTATGTATTGAAGTTCCGAGCAATGACAGTACAGTTTCATTTACGGCAATCCCAGGACAGGAAGGAGATACGCTTACAGTAACGGATAACGGAACGGTTATGGTTCCTACAGGGAATCTCTATACAGTAAGTGGAATAGGACAGCATCAAATCATAGCGACTTCAAGCAGGACGGATGCATTCCCAGTAACTGTAGAAAAGAAAATCAGGATTGTAAAGACCCCTTCAGCAGCTTCCATTGTTTTTGGAACTTCATTTAACGGAAAGGGACAGGATACAAGCGGTTATTGGTACATAGAAGTCAACAATGCTTCAGACAAGGTAAATTATACAATCAGTCCAACAGAAGAAGGAACAACACTTTCAGGAACTATTGACAGCACTACGTTCAGCGAAACCGATACTTCTAAAACAGGCACACTTGACGTCAGCAGCCACACTTTGACCGGTGTAATCCACAAGCAATACTGCAAGGATGTAAGTGTAACAAAGAAGGTTAAGGTAGTAAGAAAACTCCAGGAACCTTCATACTGGTTCTCTCCAAATCTGACTGGCACTAAATCAGGAAATTATGAATGGATAGAAGTTCCCGATGGATCAACTTATGTTACCTATACAATTACTGCGGCAAGCGGATGCACGATGGAGATAAAAAACAGTTACGGTAATTCGACAACCACAGTAAATACCCATACATATACTAACAATCTGGCAAGCCTTGGTGCAGCCAGCTCAAGAGACTATACGCTGACTATCACAGTTAAAAAGCCATATCAAAACGACCAGACATTCTACAAATATATCAAAATGGTTCGGAAGCTGCAGAAACCTGCATTTACATATTACAAGAACTCAGGCCACACAGTTTTAGCATCTAAAGATGATAATGCGGATACGTCAGAAATGATTCGTCAGGCATACGCAGACAATACATACGGCATAGAACTCAAGGACTATGGAGAAACAATGTACTATGTTGCCTCTTTGGGAACTGGAGAAAGCCTCACCATAGAAGATAAAAGCCATGACGATGAAAGCTTGGATTCTCCAGAAGGTACTCTTGCCCTTGGTTACCACAGACTTAGGCTTTTAGTTTCTAGAGATGGCTATCAAACTCAGGAATATGAGGAATTGGTTTATGTCCAGGGAATCTTGGCAAATCCTGTTATTAACTATGTAAACAAATCAAAATTAGTGTCAGCTTCAGACAAAGATACAGTTTATTTCAGCTTTTTGAGTAATAACAAGCTTTATTACACAGTTTCTGCAGGCAATGATGGCAATAAACTAGTCGTTAAAAAAGGTACTCATACAGAAAGTCCAAACGCACAGAAACAATATGCTCTGATGCCTGATACGACAAACTCTCTTTCAATTACACAAACACGAGACTTCTGTAAACCCAATGTCTATGCAAGAACCGTTGAAGTAAAGATTAAACCGATTACGCTTAGTTATAACAATAATGATGATGGAACAGGTAGGCTTTATGTCTATCTTTCAGGATTTAATAAGAATAAATTTGATTTAAAGGGGAAAATCCTTGTTAATGAAAATGAAGCATTTTCCTATATCCACTCTAACCGCGATAATGTAAAGCAAAACGAGTGGCATGAGTTGGGGGATAGTGGAAACCCTAGCTTTACTATTACATGTTCTTCAACTAAGGATGAACTTAAAATTGCCGTGGCCAGCTTAAGAAGAAATGTCGGAAATGCAACAGATGATCCGGATAACGATGGTATTGCAGGATCATGCACAAAGACATTTTCTAATCTAAAAAAAGACGAGTCAAATCCAAGTCTTTGGGTTTTAGAGTCAGATGAAATTTCAGAAAAGAATAGAAGCATTAAGATAAAAATCCTTTTTATGGTTTCCGACTAAATCTCCTCTTCCATGTTTCCCCATACCATAACTGCAGGGGGGGAATTTGGATGCAGAATACAAGCCCTCAGAATGTTAAATTTGACAAAAATCTCTAAAAAAATCATCGAAAATGGAGTTTTTCCCTTTATCTTTCCGATAATTTATGCTAGAATGTATGTAGTGGATTTATTTGTTTTAAGCTAATCATCGGAGAGAGAGTGTATGGGGAAGCTAAAATCAGGGACCGTCAGTTTCGTCTGTCTTATTCTGTTTTGCTCAATTCAATTTGCATCATGCCAGTTTTTTAATCAGCCCGTAAGAGAATATCTTGAGTATTGGTCGTCCACATGTCAAGTGGGCAAAATGGAGTATGGTTCAGATTACACTTATTTGGATGACGTACCCCAGCTATCAGCAAAAGATTTTGTTGAAATAAGGCTCTATGCCGTAAACCCCCAGGGAATCCCGATATTACAAAAAGCCACCGCACCTTCATCTGAACATTCATTTTCATTTCTGGACGAAGCCGGAAAAATTGTAGGATCCGAATATTCAGAAGAAGCTGTTGAACCCACTTATGTAAGGATACGCACAAAACTGGAAGATGACACGGAAGGTCAAAAGATGACTCTGTCTGGCTGCCTCTGGCCGGAAAACAGAACTGAGTTTAGTGAAGCCGAATTAAAGGACTCGTATCCCCAAATGTTTTATTCAACTACATTCGTGCAGAATACACCTCCTGACAACATCAGCAACTTTCAGGTAATGACAGATTTTTATCCGGAGACTCAAAAGGCATATTTACAATTTGAATATCCTGAACAAGACAAAAACAGAAACAAGAATTCAACATACGAAATTAAATGCTATCTTCGCGAAAGTGACGGTAAGCTTTACTACAAGGATTCCAAGATACTGACGCTGGAAGACAACAAAAAACCAGGAGCACCAAGAAAAAAATTCTATTACTACTTTGACAGTCAGGAAGACAACCTTTTGTCATACGAATACACAGTGCAAGTGACAGGCCCCCATGGACTCAAGCAGGAACTCCTTGCAACAGATCCCAGACTTGGCGTGTGTGTCCTTGTTGAACCCACCATCACTGTGATGGAAGAATTCAACGGTCTTAAAGATGAAGACGGATTTGAATGTATTGAGGTTCCGGATAATTCTAGTGGCGTTTCATATGACATAACACCGGGACAGGCAGGAGATACTCTTACAGTTACAGTTGATGGCAGATCCTGCAGTACAAGCGGTACAGTAAGCGGAATAGGGCAGCATGAAATCAAGGTTGTTGCAAGCAGGATAAATGCCCGCTCTGTGACTGTCACAAAGAACATAAGGATCGTAAAGACACCGGACAAGGCGGAGTTTGAGTTTGGAAAAGAGTTCAATGAATGTGGACGTGATGCAGACGGTTATGGTTATATGGAAGTTGATTCAGTTACTGATGCAGTGACATATAAGATTACCGCGCCGGAAGAAGGAACTACGCTTTCTGTTAAAATTAACGGCTCAGTTTCTGCTGAAATGTCTGAACCAAAAGAAGGGAGCCTTAACGTAAACCGTCATACCCTTGTTGCAACCGTACACAAGAAGTATTGCAATGATGTAACTGTAAGCGAAAAAGTCTGTGTTGCAAAGACACTTGAAGAACCTGTGTTCACGTTTAATCCTGATTTGACAGGAAATAAGGATGGTGATTTTGAATTCATAGAGATTGTGTCAGGAGACCTTTCATACAAACTGGAGCCTGTTGCCTACGACAAGAACAATGGGGCAAAAGTTTCGGGCAGCATAGAAGACGTTGCCTTTGATGAGGTTTCGGTTAAGTCTGGAAACCTAGCGTTGGGTTCTTATACATTCAGCGGTAAGGTGACAATGCCTTACATGACGGAAAAGACTTTTGAAAAGAAGATAAGCGTTATCCAAGCCTTGGATGTACCAGAGTTCATCTGTTCTGACTTTACCGGAAATACAGACAACAATGGGTTTGAATACATAGAGATTGATCCGTCTGTTACGACTACAACTTCACTGGAGATAAAGGCTGGAGATGGATGTACGATTACAGGAACCTGTGGAAGCATTTCCATAGACAGCAGTACAAACTCCAAGACCATTAACCTCGGTACTGGAGATTATGAAATAAATGGAATTGTCCACAAAGAAAATTATCTTGACAAACCCTTTACCAAAAAAATAAAAGTAGTTGAATATTTGCAGGAACCGAAATTCGAATGTTCTGCCTTCAACGGCAAGACAGATTCACAAGGTTGTAAATACATAGAAGTTAAAGATTCAAGCACAAAAGCCACATACACTGTAACAGCCGAATCAGAATGCACCATCACAGGAAGCTGCGGTTCAATTTCATTAAACAGCTCAAGCAATACAAAGTCAGTTAATATTGGGCCAAATGTAAATCCATATGAGGTAAGTGTAACTGTTCATAAGCCATACTACAAAGACAGGACCTTTACAAAACTAATAAGAGTTATAGTTTCACTTGGGGACCCAATTATAAAATGCTCAAACTTGAACGGGGAAATATATAACGAACATGAATACATTGAAATACCGGAATCATTATCTTATGCATCGTATACCATTGAATCTGACTCAGGAAGTACGATTTCGGGAACAGACAATGGAAATGGTTTTAACAGCAGTACATATAACACGGTAACGCTATCTCTTGCACCAGGAGAACACATAATCAACGGAACAATAAAAAAGACAAACTATACGGACAAGACATTCACAAAAAGACTAATGGTGGTTTATGAACTTACGGAACCGAAGATGGACATTTACACCATAGGAGGGGCAATCCACAAGGTTAGTGAAACTCATGATGCCGAAAACACAAGTTATTCTTCCTATGAAACCTACAATGTAAATCTTACTGCCGGTGGAACAGGAGAACTTAGTTATGAGTTTAGCGGTGTTGGTACTATTACAGTTACGAAAAATGGTACTTCCATCGGAACAAGCGGTAAATTTGGCCTTGGTCCTCATAGCCTGTCGATTAAGGTGACAAATCCCGGACAAAAGCCTAAGACATGCACTAAAGACGTTTACATACAGGGTATACTGTCGGATGTGACATGGAACTTTAGTGAAAATTCAAGTGGCACCGAAGACGGTTACACAGTCTATAAATTCAGCTATCTGACTTCCGAAAACATGTGGCTCAAGACTCCTGCAGGCAACACAGGAAACACTGTTTCAATATCTGGTTTTACTCCCGATGCAGAAGGAAAAGTCTACCTGTATCCGGACATAAAATATTCACTTTCGGTAAAGCAGACTAGGCTATATTGCAAGACTAAGTTCTCCACAAAGCTTGTCTCAATAAAAGTAAAGCCTGTAAAAGTAACCCTTGGAGCCTGCTCCTTGTACTGTGATTTTGATGATGCCGGGAAAACAAATGAAATCGCCGGAAAAGTACATATCGGTAAAAACGGCTCATTCGAAACACTCCGGGATTTTGGCGGCGGTACAGACTTCGCACAATACAAGTGGGACGAGTTTAAGAAAGAAATAAACCCCACTTACTACCTGGAAAAGATTACGGACAACATCAGCTATAAGTCAAGCGGCATGTATGAGGACGATGGTTCAGGGGATGACGATATAGACGAAGTTGACACCTACGAAACCCTGGCTAAACTGGCTGGAGATTACAGGGCTGGCAAAGAAGTAAAGATAGAGATATGGAATAATGACAGTTCGGAAAGGATGGGTCATAAGATTATGCTGAACCTCTCGGACTAGCGGGAAAAACAAATAATTGAACTTTTTCCATAGTTGTGATATAATTGTTATTTATGGACGGGCAGAATATCATTCTTCCAAAAGATGTCAAAGGCATTCATATTCACTTTGTGGGAATCAAGGGGACCGGTATGGCGGCCCTTGTGGAAATCCTGCATGCCCGTGGTGCTATAATTAGCGGCAGCGACGTTTCAGAGCGTTTTTACACCGACGAGATTCTGGAAAAATATTCAATAAAGGCACTTCCGTTTTCAGAAGACAACATAACTGACGACATCAAGATTGTAATATATTCAAGCGCATATTCGCCGGAAAAAAATCCAGATTTGATTGCCGCCGTTAAAAAGGGCGTTCCAATGCTTTTGTACAGTCAGGCTTTGGGTGAACTTTCGCGTTCATGCTGCAGCGTGGGCATATGCGGTGTCCATGGAAAAACATCCACAACCGGACTGACAGGAACCATACTTAAAAAACTTGACCTTTCTTCTCAAGTACTTGCGGGAAGCATCATTTCTTCATTCGGGCACAGCTGTACTATGACAAGCCGTAATGTCAGCTCTGAAAGTCCAAAGTATTTTGTTGCGGAAACCTGCGAGTACCAGCGTCATTTTATGGCATTCCATCCCAGTATAATAGTCCTTACTTCCGTGGAAAGCGACCATCAGGACTTTTATCCCAAATACAATGACATACGTGATGCGTTTGTGGATTACATATGCCTTTTGCCTCAGGGCGGACACTTGATTTATTGTGCCGACGACAATGGGGCTGTTGAGGCTGCGGGACTTGCAAAAAACAGGAGGCCTGACATAAACCTGATTCCCTACGGAGAAAAAGCGGAGGGTGACTACAGGCTTAGTTTTGGAAGCATCAAGGGCGGAAGACATTATTTTTCACTTCCGGCTGTAGGAGAAGTCGCAATACCTGTTCCCGGAAACCACACCGTAAGGAATGCATGTGCCGCAATTGCCGTATGCCGTGAGCTTTTAAAGACCGAGGGAAAAAATCCGGATGACCACACCGATGAAATAGCGGAAGCACTGCTGGATTTTTCAGGTGGAAAAAGAAGGAGTGAAATCGTAGGCAGGGCAGTTACCCCAAGCGGAAACAGGGTCATTTTCCTGGACGATTACGGCCACCATCCTACCGCCATAAAGACCACTCTTGCAGGCTACAGGGAATTTTACAAGGATTTCATGATTGTGGTGGATTTTATGAGCCACACATACACAAGAACCGCCGCCCTGCTTGAAGAATTTGCATCAAGTTTCAGTGACGCCGATGTCGTGATAATCAACAAAATATATGGAAGCGCCCGGGAGGATGCGTCAAAGGCAAGCGTAACAGGTGAAATTCTGGCCGAACATGCCAAAAAATACCATAAAAACGTGATTTACGCCCCGGAATTTGAAGAAGCGGCACAAATTGGCATAGATATATTGAATAAAAAGCCCCTACAGGACTATTCAGAAGGCTATCTTTTTGTTACAATGGGAGCAGGAGATAACTGGAAGGTTGGTTCTTCCATTTTAAAGGCTTTTAAACCAGAACCGGAGGTGCATTCAAATTGAACAGTATGACCGGTTACGGCTATAAAGAAGCCGTGGTGGAAGATACCCAGATAAGTGTTGAAATTCGGTCCGTGAACAGTCGTTTTCTGGATCTGAACGTAAACCTTCCGTCCTTTCTGAATATACTTGAAAAGCGTATCCGGCAGATGATCGGAAACCAAGTCGTCCGCGGCAAGGTGGATGTTACGATAAGAGTAAGGGATTTAACGACAAACGCCGTTATTTCCGCCGATCCAAAGGCAGCCGTCATGTACAGGGATGCTTTTGTTTCTGTTGCCAAGGCTTTGGGTATGGAAGAAAAAGACGTTCCGCTGGAACTGATAATTCAGCAGGAGGGTGTTTTAAATGTAAGCCATGAATATGATGCTGAATCTTACTGGCACAAAATACAGACCGTATTCGAGCCGGTGTTCGCTCAGTTTGTGGAAGATAGGAAACGGGAGGGGGAAAACCTAAAGGTAGATTTACTGCATAAACTGGATGTGCTTGATGAATGTGCGGCTTTCTTTAAGGAATGGCAGCCCAAGATGGAGGAGCGGTTCAAGGAAATCATAAGCAAAAAATTCCATGAACTTCTTGACGACCATGTGGACGAAAACAAGATTCTGGAAGAAACGGCCTCAATGCTGGTCAAGTATACCATAAATGAAGAAATCATTCGTCTTCATAGCCACCTTACGGCTTTACGCAAGGAAATGACGGAGGACCCTGTGCCAGGTAAAAGGATTGACTTTATCTGTCAGGAGGCCAACCGCGAAATAAATACCATAGGAAGCAAAAATCAGTTTACTGAGATTGGTTCCGTTGTTGTGCAAGCTAAAGATGCTCTTGAGAATATCAGGGAGCAATCGAAGAACGTAGAATAAAGGAGAAACAATATGTTCTGTTCTAAGAAAATGAAAGTGATCGCTGGAATTGCTTTTGTACTGTCACAGACCTTGTCTGTGTTCGCCGCCGACCCGTTTGCTGAATACAATGTCAGCGACAGTGACATAGCCGAATATTTCTTCTATGAAGAAGACAGTGCTATTGAGTTGGCTAGTGTTGATGGCACTTTGACCGAAGTCAAGACTGTTGAAGATGGAGAGGATATTCCATATTCAGAATACCGTGCATTTACAAATTCTGATGTTTCAATGGTATACTATCCTTCAGAATTCTCTACAGCCGACACAAAGGAAGGCCGCTTTGAGCTTGGAAGCCAGCTGTTCGCATTTACCACAGATCCTGCTGATGACATTGCATTTGACAGCAAGTGGTATTCATTCAACTCAGGTGATGCCCAGTACCTTCTGACTCTTGCAAAGACAGCTGCAGAAGATGAACAGCTTTATGCCTATGTAATCTATGACATTACAAACACAGACGACATCAAACTGTATTACAAGAAGACACTCTCACAGTCAGGTGATCCAATCGTTGGCAAATACAAGGGTGAGCCAGTATTCGTAGTAGTTCAGGAAGGAGAACTTTCTCCATATGTAGCAGAAGCATACGGATTTACAGAAACAGGAATCCAGAAGGTTTCAGAAGACTATTATGCATTTGACTGGTCTTCAGATTCAATCATCCGCGCCGCTAAGAGGGCAAATCCAAACAACTACGCTGATGATGACTACATCGAAACAATCGGTACAATCACAGACGAAGAAGAAAACTCATATCTCTTCGTGTTTGACCGCCACCTGAACAAGAACCACACAAAGGCTTCAAACAGCCTCCTCGTATTCTATGGACAGAGGCTCTTGGGCTATTATCCGACAATCAACAAGATTCCTGTAATCGCAGCAGCTGGAGAAGAAGGAGAAGAGGCTTCAACAGAAGGTTCAACAATCCTTTACTGGCCAAATGTTCCGGAAGAAGAAGGCAATGCTGTTGACTTTGCTCAGGGACTTCCACGCTCAATCTACGTAATGGAAGATTCACATAACTTCGTTCAGTACTAATCAGTCTGAATGAGTTTTTGGGTGCCAGGGGTTGTAACGATTCCTGGCATTATTTTTTTGTCTTGAATGGAGGTATGCATGGCTGTAGAAAACTATTTTGTTCCATCTGGCAGGGAAATCAGGATTGCCATAAGCGGAAAATCAGGCTGCGGTAATACCACCGTCAGTTCTCTTCTTGCAGAAAGGCTTGGTGTTAAGCTGATTAACTTTACTTTCAGGCAGCTTGCGGCAGAAAAGGGGATGACTCTTGCCCAGGTAATTGACAATGCCAAAACCGACGATTCATACGACATTGCGGTGGACACAAGGCAGGTAGAACTTGCACGGGAACAGAGCTGCGTTTTGGGAAGCCGTCTTGCAATCTGGATGCTCAAGGAAGCCGACTTAAAGGTATATCTGTGGGCTGATGATGATGTAAGGGCAAACCGCATCTTGACCCGCGAAGGTGGAGACCTTGAGGAAATCAAGGCGTTTACCCGCATGAGGGACAGTGAGGATTCAAGGCGCTACATGAAGCTCTACGGAATCGACAACAGTAGCTATGATTTTGTAGATTTGGTGGTGGACACAACAAAGCATCTGCCCGATGAAATTGTTGAATTGATTTTACAAAAGGCTTTGGAAAAAGGTTTGGTTGAAAAAAAATAAGGCATCCTGAAAATTCCGTGTTGTAATTTCCAGAATGCCTTTTTGCCTGGTTTTAGCATCAGTACTTTTTATCTGCGTAGCCGATCCAGCCTTCGTTTTCTACAAGGGCTTTCTCAAATCCTTCCAGAGTGAACGGATAGCTTTTGGACAGGCTTCCGGCAATGAGCTTGACCTTCCAGGTGCCGTCTTCTTTCTGTTCAATCTTACACTGTGTATCTTTGCTGGAGAATGTGCGGAACATGTCATCGATATCCTTTTTGCTCATGTCAAGCGCAAGGAGTCCGCAGTTGTACATGTTCTGCCTGAATATGCGGGCAAAGTTCACTGCAATTACAGTGTAAATGCCGTTGACTTCCAGTGCCCATGGAGCATGCTCACGGCTTGAGCCGCAACCGAAGTTTTCCCTAGTGATGATGACCCTCTTTCCGCTTACATCGGTCTTTGGATTAAAACCGTCAAGCTTCAGGTCTTCCAAAAGGTATGGCTGCAGAGCCTGCTTGGTGTTTTCCGTCAGGTATTTTGCAGGAATAATCTCGTCAGTGTTGATATCTGAACGATCCAGGAAAAGAACATCTCCGCCAAACTGTTTCATTTTTTCCCTCTTAATATTTGAGCCCTTCAAAATTCCTCGTCATTGAAAGGCGTTTATTTATGGACAGCACCAGGGCTGCCCCTTGTTTCACTACACTATAAAGGACTGAATCAGCCCTTATAAAGCTCAGAATTTGTAATGGTTCCTGCTATTGCAGTAGCCGCCGCACTTGCAGGACTCATCAGGTGGACCATTCCTCCCTTGCCCATGCGTCCGTTGAAGTTGCGGTTTGTTGTTGATGCGCAGACTTCTCCTTCTGCAAGGACACCGTTGCTCATGCCGAGACATGCACCGCAGGTTGGGTTTGTCACGCAGAATCCGGCATCCATAAAGATGGAGATGAGGCCTTCGTCCACAGCCTGCTTGAAGATTTTTGGTGTTGCAGGAGAAACGATTCCGCGTACACCGTCTGCAATCTTGTGTCCCTTGAGTATCTGGGCTGCAATGCGCAGGTCGCTTATTCTTCCGTTTGTACAGCTTCCGATGTAAACCTGGTCAACCTTTGTTCCCTTCATTTCCCTGATTGTACGGATCTGATCGGGCTTGTAGTTGATGGTGCAGATCGGTTCAAGTGAGGAAAGATCGAATGTATAAACCTTTTCGTATTCGGCATCCGCATCGCTTGTCCACTTGCTGTATTCCTTGAGGGCGTCTTCCTTGCTTGCGAATTCGTCCTTGATGAACGGCCACAGGTATTCAACAGTTTCCTTGTCCGGGAAACAGATTCCGCTTGTACCGCCGGCTTCAATTGCCATGTTGCATAGTGTCATGCGTTCTTCCATCGTAAAATTGTCTACGACTGGACCCGTGAACTCCATTACGCAGTTTGTAGCACCGTTGACTCCAATCTGACCGATTATGTACAGGATTACGTCCTTTGCATAGACGCCTTCCTTTAGTTTTCCGTTAAGGATGAATTTAATTGACTTTGGCTCCCTGAACGAGCAGACACCCTTTAAGATGCCGACTTCAAGGTCTGTTGTTCCCACACCTGCCGCAAAAGCACCGAATGCACCGTGGGTACATGTATGGCTGTCTCCCATGATTACCGTAAAGCCCGGACGCACATAACCTTTTTCCGGGAAAATGGCATGGCATACGCCGTTGCTTCCGATGTCAAAGAAATCCTTTATGTCATTGCGTTTGGCCCAGTCGCGGAGGATTTTTTCCTGCATTGCGCATTTTGAATCCTTGGCCGGACTTACGTGGTCGATTACAGCCTTAATCTTTGTGCTGTCGAAAACCCTGTCCATGTTCCTGTCAATCAAGTCGTTGATTGCGATGGGGGTTGTAATCTCGTGGCAAAAAACACGATCAAGCTTAAGGATGTTGGTGCCTTCAAAAGGCTGGTCCACCATGTGTGATTCAAATATTTTTTGTGCTATAGTTTTTCCCATTTTCTACCTCTTATCTCTGTAAACAATTAAATAGAGTATATGAAGTATTTCGAGATTTTTCAAGTGGATGGACTTCTTTTGGCTGCACTTAGGATACAACATTTTTTGGACTGCCGTTTGCAAATGAGCGGAGGTTGTCAACTACCACATTAAGCAGCCGCTGTCTGGTTTCCGTTGCGGCCCATGCTATGTGGGGTGTTATGATGCAGTTTGGTGCGCCGAAAAGGGGATTGTCGTATCTCATGGGTTCTTCCGAAACAACATCACAGGCAAATCCCGCTATGGTCTTGTCTTCCAGGGCGTGTCTGACTGCTATTTCATCCACAAGGGCACCTCGAGCCGTATTGATTAAAAAAGCCGTTTTCTTCATCTTGGAAAGGGCAGTTTCGTCAATCATGCCCTTGGTCTGCGGTGTAAGGGGGCAGTGCAGCGAAAGAAAATCAGATTCCCTGAGCAGGGTTTCAAAGTCACATGGATTTTCGATGTCTGGTTTGGGTGTGCGCGTACATACGAGTATCTTCATCCCGTAAGCCTTGCCGATTGCGGCCACCCTTCGTCCGATGTTTCCGTATCCGAATATTCCAAGGGTTTTTCCCTCAAGTTCGATTAAGTTTGTTTTCCAATAGCAGAAATCCGGGGCTATGCACCAGTCACCCTTCATTACGGAATCTGAATGAAGTTGGGTGTGGCATGCAAATTCGCTTATAAAGGCAAATACAAGCTGTGCAACTCCGGCAGTTGAATATGAGGGAACGTTTGTGACGGTAACACTATGCCTTCTGCAGGCTTCAAGGTCTATAACATTGTATCCGGTGGCCTGTACGCCGATATAGCGCAGTGAGGGGCATTTTTCAAGTATGTCTTCTGTTATTGAAACTTTGTTAAGCAGTATTGCATCTGAGTCAGCGATGCGTTCAACAACAAGTTCGGGAGCCGTACGTGGATAGACGGTCAATTGTCCGAATTCTTCTAATGGCTTCCAGGAAAGGTCACCCGGGTTAAGTGCGTTTCCGTCAAGAATCGTAATTTTCATTATAAATCCTAAACAATGAAATATAAAAATGTAAAAATAGCCTTAGCACATGCAAAAGGAATCATGGACTTTTTTAATCTTAGCCAAGAACTGTTACTCCCACGGAAGAGATTGCAGCATTTATGGCGTCCTCTACACCGGCAGTGCCTTCGTCAAAATCAACACAAACCTGGCATTTGGCGGCGGTGGAGGCAACGGAAGTTACTCCGGCAACAGCTTTTACAGCTTCGTCAACTTTTGATGCGGTAGCATCGTCATCCATTCCTGCAACATATATCTTTTTCTGCATTGTCTTGACTCCTAACGGCTTAATCTTCAAGATTAAATCTGCTGATTCAATCAATATTCATTATATAGGAGCTGTAAAATTATTGCAAGTGATTTTTACAAGAAAAATGTGTTTTTTTAGCTTTATATAAACTTAAAACGTAGAAAAATAAGTGTTTTATTTAATAAAATAAACTTAAAATGTGTGTTATAAGTCTGAAGCCATGGACCGCCCAAGCTGTCCGCATGCCCCTCCGATTTCCGTACCACGTCTTGTCCTTAGGTTGACGTTTAATCCCGCCTGCTGGAGCATACGGACTAATTCATGACACTCATGGCTGGAAGGTGTTGAAAAGGGGAGGTTTGGAACTGGATTCCATGGTATGAGGTTGATGTAGGCGTCTAGTCCCCTTGCAAATTCAATAAGACGTCCGGCACTTTCTTTCCCTGTGTTTTGTCCGGACAAAAGTGCCGCTTCAAGGGTTACCCTCATGCCGGTTTTGTTTGTGTAGTATTCGATTGCCTTTTTTAGTTCTGGAAGCGGGTTGGATTTTGTTACAGGCATCAATTCTTCCCTTAACTGGGGGTCCGCCGTTGTAAGTGAAACTGCCAGCCGTATGGAAGGACCGTTATCCGCCATGTCGTATATGCCCTTTATTATGCCGCATGTGCTCAGGGTGATCCGCCTTGTGCTAAGGTTGCGTCCCTCTTTGCTGGAAAGCACGGCTATGGCCTTTCTGATTGCGTTCAGGTTCTGCATGGGTTCGCCCATTCCCATAAAGACGATGTTGTCAAGGGTTCCGGCTTCTTTTTCCATCATCAGGAATTCCTGGACAATTTCACCGGCATCAAGATTTCTTCCCAAGCCAAGGGTTCCTGTCTGGCAGAATTTACATCCCATGCCGCAACCAGCCTGACAGCTTACGCATGCGGTTTTTCTGTTTTCCCTGTCTGTCAGGAGGACTGTTTCTATGGCGCGTCCGTCTTCAAGTGTTATCTGGAGTTTTATCGTGCCGTCCTTGTCCCGTAGCACGTCGCTTACTGAACTTGAATAAATGGAGGCCTTTTCCTCAAGCTTTTCCCTTGTGGCCTTGTCAAGGTTTGTCATTTCCATAAAGGAAGATGCTCCCTTGGAAATCCACTGGAATATCTGTCGCCCGCGAAAGGCTGTCGGAATTTCCAGCGTAGAGCAGATTTCTTCCGGGAATAAGCCCGAGATGCAGATTTTAGAGGCCATTATTCAGTTATTTCTTTGCTTCCTGAAGCTTTGACAGCATTTCGTTGATTGCCTGGCTTCTGATGCCCAGTTTTTGGAATGACTGCAGGGCTTCCACTGCTTTGTCCCTTTTACCGAGCTTGATGTAGCAGTCGGCAAGGTCTATGTACAGCCTGTAGTTCTTTTCGTCGTCACGTATAAGCCTTTCCAGACGCTGGATTGCTTCCTCGTACCTGCCTTCTCCCTTGCAGATTAAGGCGAGACCCAGAGCCGCATAAATGTCAAAGTCGATGTCCATGGCGCGGTTGTAATAGTCAGCCGCAGTCTTGTAGTCACCGGTGTTTCTGTATGCGTCACCTGCACGTGTCAAGATAACCTTGTTTCTTGGGTCAATTTCCAGAATCTTGTTCCAGTATTCTACTGAACGGAACTGCTGGTTGAGTCCGCGGTAGCAGTCTGCCAGACCGAAGAGGGCATAGAAGTTCTTTGGATCCATCTCCAGGGCGCGTTCAAAGTATGTGAGTCCCTTGTCAAAGGTCTTGAGCTTTCTGTGGCAGTTTCCGATTGAAGTCAATACGCGGATGTCAACATTCTGAGGGTTTACCTCAAGCATGCGTGTCCAGTAGAAGAGGGCATCCTTGTATTCCTTGAAGTCATAGTGAAGGTGTCCAAGACCTATGAGTGCGTAGGCGTTGTTTTCCTCCATGTCAAGAACCTGCAGGTAAAGCTGCTTTGATTTCTTGAAGTCGCGGATTTTCCTGTATGCGTCGGCAACACGTGTAAGGACCGTTATGTTCCTGTCGTCGTGGACAAGATACTGTTCCCAGATGGTGATTGCCTTGTGGTATTGGTTGAGTGCCTTGTAGCAGTCTGCCAGACCGAAAAGCGCATAGTTGTTGCCCGGATGATAGGAAAGACACTTTGTGTAGTAGTCGATTGCTTCCTTGAAGTGGTTCTGTTTCCTTTCGCTGTCTCCCAGTCCAACGAGGGCATAGTTGTTGTTGTCCTCGATTTCCAGAATCTGCTTGAAAGAGTCAATAGCCTCGTCTATCCTGTTGTCCTTGAGGTAGACATAACCTTTTTTTGATAGTTCTGATATCTCTGTAGCGACACCATCTTCCGGCTTGATATCCATGATGGCCATTGAAGCATCGTCAAAGACTTCAGTAGTTACTTTTGTTTGTTCATTGCTTGGCTCGATGTCTGTCATTTTTTAATCCTCGCTTTGTAGCATTACAGAAACCATTGCAGAAAGTTTTTCAATTAACGGATCTGATTTTCTTTTATTATGTGCCAAAAGATATAACTTTAAGGCCTGCATATACTGTTTTTTCTCCGCATAGACATCACCGCATCTGGTGAGGCCGTCAGAGTATCCTGTGGTAATATAAATTCGTTCAGCCATGTCATACTCGCCCTTGTTAAACAACTCGTTGGCTTTGCGTATCAATACTACCTTTTGTTGTGAAGAAAGGCCGGTTACAGGTTCGTCGGTAACTTTTATGAAACCTTCTTTGCCTTGCTTGCTGTCGATTTGTTTTTTTAAATCTTCATCCATAATGATCCTTTAGGTATATATATTTAATTTTACTGCTAAAACGCAATTTGTCAAGGGTTTTTAACCATTTTCCCCCTCTGATTGTGCCAGTTCTGTGTTTTTTTTGTAAAAATCAACAATTGAACGTCCATAAACCCTCTGATCCACCCGAATAAGGCCTCCAATTTGTTCTGGAAGGGGATCTTCATGGGGGTAGTGTATCAGAATCTTGCCATCCGGATTCAAAAGCGAGCGGGAATCAGCAGTTTCCAGAAGTTCCCGGCGGTATTTGTATGGGAATGGCGGGTCAAAAAATATATAGTCGAATTTATCCCTACACCTTTTCAAGAATAATTCTACGGCCATGAAATGACAGTTTACGCGTACGCCAGCTTCCTCGCACATGGCTACATTCTTTATGACGATTTTGGCCTTGGATCTGTCCATCTCGCACAGGGAAACTGAGGTTGCTCCGTGAGAAACCGCTTCTATGGCAATGGTTCCGGATCCGCTGAACAAATCCAAAAAAGATTTCCCAGGCAGGTCCGGCCCGATTATGTCAAAAATGGATTCCCTCATCCTGTCCATGGCAGGTCTGATGGCCATCTTGCCGTCTGGTACGGCTGTCGTCCTTCCCTTGAGGATTCCTCCCGTTATGCGCATATACTTACTGACCTCCGTTTAGTGACCAATAAGTTGCGTCATGTTCAAGCGAACGGTTTTCCTTTGCATAGTCGAATGCAGTTTTCCCCGCTGAATCCCTGATGGTCGTTTTCGCACCCTCGTCAAGCAGGAGCTGGATTATTTCGGTGCTTGTGGAATATTGGGCCGCATACATCAGAGGTGTTTTGCCCTTCCATATCCTGTTGATTGCCACACCCACGTCAAGGAACAGCCTTAGTTTTGATTTCGTGATTTCGACCGGTGCCTGCGTGCTGGATATTGTCAATATGAATGCCTTGAAGACTTCTTCATCTGCCGGGGAACGGTCTTGAAGCAGGACGGAAAGAATCTCTGGATTTTGAGAGTATTCCGCCGCCATCAAAAGTGGGGTGACGTTGTACTTGTTGCGTACTCGGACATAAGCTCCGTTATCAATAAGATTTTTCACGATCTGAACATTCTGCTGGTAGCGTGAAGCATACATGAGTGCAGTCCATCCGTCCACATCCCTTGCGTTGACGTCTGCTCCGGCTTCTATCAGAGTGCGGACCTGCCAGTCATTTCCGGACATTGCGGCCCTCATCAATTGTGTAACTCCATTTTCATCCGCAGCATCCTCAAATGTGCCTGTCTTTTGCTCTGGTTCAGGTTCTATGCTTTCTTCCTCAATGAAGTCATATATCGTTTCCTTGGGACGAGGTGCCTTTGTTTCGGCCTTTGGTTCCGGCTCTTTTTCCACAGCCTTTGGCTCAGGTTCTGTGATTACGGCAACAGGTTCTGCAACTTGCGGTACAGGTTCTGCAACTTGCGGTACAGGTTCTGCAACTTGTGGTACAGGTTCTGCAACTTGTGGAACAGGTTCAGATTTTTTCTCCGGTTCAATTTGCGGAAGCGGTTCAAGCTCCTCTTCCTCTACGGTTTCAAGTATGAGTTCAACAGGCTCAGGCTTCGTCTCTTCCTTAACGGGCAGCTCTTGAATCTGAGGTTCTTCCACCTCTGGCTCCGGTTCAATTTGCGGGAGCGGTTCAAGTTCGTCCTCTTCAACAGTTTCTAGAATAAGTTCTTCCGGCTCCGGCTCGACGTACTCTGGTTCGGGTTCAATGTATTCAGGCTCCGGTTCAACATACTCAGGTTCTGGCTCTACGTATTCAGGTTCTGGCTCTACGTATTCAGGTTCGGGTTCAATGTATTCAGGTTCCGGCTCGACGTACTCGGGTTCCGGCTCAACGTACTCAGGGTCGGGTTCAACGTATTCAGGTTCCGGCTCAACGTATTCCGGCTCCGGCTCGACGTACTCAGGTTCCGGTTCAACGTATTCTGGTTCGGGCTCAATGTATTCTGGCTCTGGTTCTGTGTATTCCGGCTCTGGCTCAACGTATTCAGGTTCCGGTTCCGTATATTCTGGTTCGGGCTCTGTGTATTCCGGCTCTGGCTCAACGTATTCAGGTTCCGGTTCTGTGTACTCAGGTTCCGGCTCAACGTATTCCGGCTCTGGCTCTGTGTATTCCGGCTCTGGCTCAACGTATTCAGGTTCCGGTTCTGTGTACTCAGGTTCCGGTTCCGTATATTCTGGTTCGGGCTCTGTGTATTCTGGCTCGGGTTCAGGAGTTGGTTCTGCGGGTTTGGGGTCTTCTGGGGTTACGGTTATGCCTTCTCCCAAATTGACGGATGTGGTGCCACTCAACTCTGTGTTTACGTAACCTTCACGCTGCTTGTCTTTGTTTGCCTTGTCCTTTTTTTCTTCTGAAGGTTCATTTCCGTATTGCAGGAGTGTTTCAATTAAACCTGGCGTTGGGTTTTTTCGAGCATAGTCAAATGCAGTCATTCCATGGCTGTCGATTTTTGTTACCCTGGATTTTGTTCCTAAGCCAAAGATGGTTCCCGCCTTAATGACATATTCAAGAACTTCCGGGTGAGTCGTATACTGTGCGGCATACATGACCGTAGTCTTCTGGTCGTCCGTAATGGCATTTGCCGAGCAGTCTCCCTGAAAAACTTTTTTTACTATTTCAAGGTCCCTGTCGTATTGGAGCACAAGCATCAGAAAAGTTTCCCTGTGCAGGCCAAAAACCTGTTTGCTCAAATCTGGATTTCTCTTGAATGCGGCAACAATTTCTTTGGCTGTTCCTGTACTGGCCAATTTATAGTAATCGGTAGTGTCGGTTTCAACATTCTTTGCAAAGCCGGACAAGACGCAAAAAAGAAGGGCCAAAATGAGGATATAAGTTTTCTTTCCAAGAGAATTCCTTACCATATCATATATATTATAAAAGCAAGTTCCCCTTACGTCAATAATAATTCATATTTCAGACATCTACTTGACATGAAAAAATCTTTGTGTTATATTCTCTACATTCGTGGTGGCGTAGTCCAGTCGGTAGAACAACGGACTCATATTCCGTATGTCAGTGGTTCGATCCCACTCGCCACTATAGCTCCTGTTTGGTTTCCAGACGGGAGTTTTTTTTGCCCTGATTTTTATCTAAGCTGTGCTTTTGGATGGGTCAGCTTTGCAAGCTCCACGAGTTTTTCCATTTGCTCGTCTGTATATGGAGTCATGTCGCAGTAGGATGGGTTCAGGCAAGATTGGTTTTGGAACTGGGAGAAATACCACAAGGCGTCCTGCGGGATTATTGCGGCGATGTCTCTTATGTTTCCTTCGTCAACAAGGGTGGGGACAAGAACCGTTCGGAATTCCCTGCATTCTGGGGGAAAACTTGAAATAATCGAAACAGAAGACAGTATGTTTTTTTCATAGACCTTTGAAAAATCCATGGCCCTTTTTTCATCCGGACAAAACATGCCGTAACGGTCAAGAGAGGTCTTTACGTCCATTGCAATGTAGTCTGGGCGAAGGGCACTGTCATCACATAATTCTTTAAGCTTTTGAGGGAAAAGTCCGTTTGTGTCGAGCTTGATTTTATATCCCAGTTCACGTGCTTTTTTTATGAGTGGAATCAGACGGGGATTTTCAAGAGGCTCACCACCGGAGATGGCAATTCCGCTAAGGACGTTTTTTCTTTTTTCAAGATGGGCAAAAATATCTGCCAGGCTTACAAATCCGTTTTCTTGGGCATATTCGGGGCTGCTTTCCGTATCTCCAATCAGGGCGATATTATAGCAGTATGGGCAGCGGATGGGGCAGCCTTTCAGGAACACCGCACATGCAATATGTTCGGGGTAGTCGACAAGAGATGTCTTTATGAGTGTTCCTGCAGCGCTTTCTAAAAGATCCGGCATTGTTTATGCAATGGAGACTGTCTGCTCCGTATAATTGGATAGCACGGACTCGATTTCCGTCGTATTGTGTGCCCTTGCAATTTCGTTGTTTGAACTGTCGTAGAAGATTACAGTCGGGGTGGCGAGGACTCCCTTTGCGGCTGCGTCTGCAAGCCCCTGATCGGTATCCACATCAATGTGGGTTCCTTCCAGTGCTACATCTGCAAGATATTGTTTGACGGCAGGACAATGCGGACATGTGGCCCTTGTGAACAGCTCGTAGCTTGCGGCCTTAGCTTTGGGCATTTGTGACGGAACGAAGTCGTTTTCCCTATGGTCATCGGCGGCATCAGCTTTTGCCGGTTCTGCAAGGTTTTCCGGTACTGTAAATGAAAGCCTCTGGTTGTATTCATCGCGCTTTCCCTTGTTCCAGTTCCTGACTGAACGGTAATAGCCTACAATGCGTGCGTATACTTCCGTTTCATCTCCGCGCACCGTATCCAATTCCTGCTGTGTCTCCGCAATTTCTGCTTCAATCTCTGCAACTGTCCTCATAATCTATCCTCCCTTTCTTTATAATCGGTATAATATGTTTTCATGCCTGTGAAACCCTGGCCTGTTCCTTTTCGTTCTGCAATGCCACAAGCTTTGCCTTGAGGAATGCCTGCTTTTCCGCCTTGCACTTTGGACATTCAAAATGCTCTCCCGGAATGTATCCGTGTTTTTTGCATATTGAATAAATCGGGCTTATGGTCACATACGGAATCCTGTAGTTGGAAAGCATCGTCCGCACCAAATCCCTGCAAACCTTCCAGTCTGTTATCTGCTGTCCCACAAAGGTATGGAATACCGTTCCGCCCGTATATCGTGTCTGCAGCGCTTCCTGATGGTCAAGAGCCTCAAAGATGTCCGCGGTATAGTCAACCGGTAGCTGGGTGCTGTTCGTGTAGAAGGGATCGTCAATTCCGCTTGTGATGATGTCGGGATAATTCTGTATGTCGTGGCGTGCAAGCCTGTATGAAGTGCTTTCTGCCGGTGTTGCCTCCAGGTTGAACAGTTCTCCGGTTTTTTCCTGATAGTCCTGCATCCTGCTCCTCATGTGGTCAAGAACCTGGCATGCGAATTCCTTTCCCTTGGGATCTGCTATGTTTACTCCAAGGAAGTTCAGGCAGCATTCGTTCATTCCGCAAAGGCCTATAGTGTTGAAGTGGTTGTTGAGCGTCTTGAGGTAGCGTCTTGTGTAGGGGAAAAGTCCTCCGTCAAGAAGGCGCTGTATGACTTTTCTTTTAATGCGGAGGCTGTCACGTGCAAGGTCCATCAGATGGTCAAGGCGTTCGTAGAATTCCTTTTCGTCGTTTGCAAGATAGCCTATCTGAGGCAGGTTGATTGTAACAACTCCAAGGCTTCCTGTAAATTCATCTGAACCAAAGAGTCCGCCACCCCTTTTCCTGAGTTCCCTCTTGTCAAGCCTGAGCCTGCAGCACATTGAACGTACATCGCTGGGGTCAAGGTCTGAGTTGATGAAGTTCTGGAAGTAGGGTGTTCCGTACTGTGACGTCATCTTGAACAGAAGCTGTGCATTTTCGCTGTCCCAGTTGAAGTCGCTGGTGATGTTGTATGTCGGAATCGGATAGCCGAATCCACGGCCTGCAGAGTCTCCTTCAAGCATGAGTTCTATGAAGACCTTGTTGATTACGTCCATTTCCTTCTGGCAGTCACCGTAGGTAAAGTTCATTTCCTTTCCGCCTACAATCGCCTTTTCGTTCTTCAAGTCTGCGGGGCATGTCCAGTCCAATGTAATGTTTGTAAACGGAGCCTGGCTTCCCCAACGGCTGGGTGTGTTGATTCCAAAGAGATAGCTCTGGATGCACTGCCTTACTTCTATTTCGCTCAGGTTGTCTGCCTTTACAAATGGTGCGAGGTATGTGTCAAAAGATGAGAATGCCTGTGCGCCAGCCCATTCGTTCTGGAGCACGCCCAAAAAGTTTACCATCTGGTTTACGAGGGTGCTCAGGTGGCTTGCGGGGTTTGATGTAATCTTGTCCGGGACTCCACCCAAACCTTCCTTGATGAGCTGCCTTAAGCTCCAGCCCGCACAGTATCCGCTGAACATGGAAAGGTCGTGGATGTGGAACGCACAGTCCTGGTGTGCCTTTGCTATTTCCGCAGGATATATGTTCTTGAGCCAGTAGTTGGCAGTAATCGTTCCTGAGTTGTGGAGTATGAGGCCTCCGAGAGAAAAGTTTACGTTTGCATTTTCGTTTACGCGCCAGTCGCTCTGCTGAAGGTATCCGTCCATTGTCTTGGATATGTCTATCATCAGGTTTTTGGCATCACGCATTGCATTGTGCCTTTCGCGGTAAAGTATGTATGCCTTTGCGATTTCGACTTCCTTGTTTTCGATAAGGACGTTTTCGACTGTATCCTGAATTTCTTCTATTGCTGGAATTGAATGAGCCCTTCTTCCTGCAAGAAGCACCCTGAGGTGTTCCTCAACATAGTTCGTAAGGCTTGCGGCTTTGTCCGGATTTTTCCTTCCTTCAACGGCAAGAATCGCTTTTCCTATTGCCTGTTCGATTTTGTTGCGGTCGTAGTCTGCAATTTCTCCGGAGCGCTTTACAACCTTTCGTAAAAAGCCCTGAGTCTCCAAGTCCGAGCTGCTGCCCAGAAAATCACGCCATTCAGGAAATACATTGCCGTATGAGTCACCGCTCATTTTTCTGTTCCTCCAACTTTCTTTACTTCAGTTATGAATTCATCAAGATCGTTAAAATGCTTGTACACGCTTGCAAAACGGATGTAGGCCACCTTGTCAACCTTGTTAAGCCTCTTGAGCACGATTTCCCCCATGTCGGAGGTTGACACTTCACGGCTCATCTTGCCAAGGTCATAGGCTTCGTCTTCGATTTCGTTGACTATCTGGTCCACCATGCTTGTGGAAACCGGTCTTTTTTCAAGTGCGCGTTCAATTCCCCTGGCCAGCTTTTCCCTGTCAAATGGTTCCCTTCGTCCGTCACGCTTTACCACCATGAATGGCTTTTCCTCTATGCGCTCGTAGCTTGTAAAACGGTAGTGGCATTCGTTGCATTCTCTTCTGCGCCTTATGCTTTCTCCGTTGATCATGGTTCGTGATTCTATAACTTTGTCATCAAGGCTTCCACAGGACGGACATCTCATAGTATTATTGCTTTACCTCACCCATCCTATAATACTACGCTATAGATGGTGTTTTCAAGTGTGAAATTTGAAATTTGTCACAAAATTTGGGTAAGTTTCATAAAAAATCATGTGAAAGTGTATACTATACAAAAATCGGTTAATTCTTCTTTTTGCCTTTGCCAGTGATTTTGTCCATAAGGTTCTTGCGTTTCTTCAGGCTTTCCATCAGTTCCTCAAGCTCTTCCTCATCATTGGGATAGAGGTACTTTGCGGCTACAGGCCTGAGCAGGGCTGCAAGTGGTATGCTTATTGCGATTTTGATTATGTCGGTCAGGATGAAGGGGGTAAAACCGATGTTCATTGCCTGGGAAAAAGTATATTTTGTTCCTGTCTCAGACATGAAGTGAATGAACCACGGAATTCCAGGAAGATAGACCACAACGAAACCTGCTATGGATGCAAGGGTAATGCGAAGGTAGTTTCTTATGTCAAAGTTCTTTTCAAAAGCATGTGGTGTTCCTGTTATCAGCCCCGAAACCAGAGCGGCCGGAAAATAGCCCCACAGGTAACCGCCAGTTGCACCGGTAAAGACTTCCCATCCTCCCCTCATGCCGGAGAATACCGGAAGTCCAAGGGCTCCCAGAAACAGAAACAGTCCTGTTGCTCCGCTTCCCTGTGTTCCTCCAAGAATCAGACCTGCAAGTACTGCAAGAAAATTCTGTAAGGTAATCGGGATTCCACCGGGGAGGGGAATGGAGAAAAAGCATGACAGACAGAGTAGGGCTGTAAAAATGACTGTGGCAATTGTTCTTGCAAGCGAATTCTTAGTCTTTACTGTCATTTATTTTCTCCCCCGTTTTGTTCCTTTATCCTGAGCCTTTACCGCCGTCTTTTTTGCAGTTACAGTCTTTTTAAC
>DBWR01000070.1:61364-153155 GCA_002309305.1 Treponema sp. UBA1233
GGCGTCGTTTTTTTGTTGGCTGCTGTCCTTTTTGCAGGTGCTGTCCTTTTGGCGCTCGCAGTCTTTTTTGAGGTTGATGTCTTTTTGGCGTCCGAAGTCTTTTTTGTGTCTGTTGTCTTTCTGGTTGCGGAAGTCCTTCCTGTAGTCTTTTTCTCTTTGACAGCTGAAGCCTTTAGGACAGTCGAAGTCCTTCTTGCGGCTGTTTTTGACGGCGTTGGAGCTGGATTTGAGTGCAGGCTTAGGGTTCCTGTGCTGAA
This sequence comes from Treponema sp. UBA1233, assembly GCA_002309305.1. Taxonomy (GTDB): domain Bacteria; phylum Spirochaetota; class Spirochaetia; order Treponematales; family Treponemataceae; genus Treponema_D. Next base: position 61,622 of record DBWR01000070.1, read on the forward strand.
TGAGGTTTCCATATGGTCCTTGATTTCCTCTTGTTCCTGAACCTCACTATCTTCATCATCTTCCAGACCTTCTCCGTAACTGGCTTCCTGGGGGAGCTCATGCTCTGGATTGTCTTTTATGACTGCCTCTGCAAACTTCAACAGTGCGGGGCTTTTTCGGATCCGGTTAAAGTAGAAGACCACACATGGAATGACAAAGCAAAGTGCCATGAATATAAAGGTCAGATAAACGAACCAGTCTCCCAAAATCGAGTACACGGTGTTCTTGTGTTCATAAATCGGAATTGAACATCCAAGGGCGTCTTCCGTGAACACTGCCATGTCGTTGAGTATCTTTCCGTTGGGAGCCACAACCACGGAATAACCGGCATTTGCACAGCGTACAAGGGTAGTACGGTATTCGATGGCCCTGAAGCTTGCAACGATGAAGTGCTGGTATTCGGAAGAAGGGGTCTTGCTCCATGAATCGTTCGTGATGTTCAGGAATATTTCACTTCCGCTGTTGAAAAGTGGCCTGCACACGTCGTTAAATGCATCCTCAAAGCATATGGGGGTGCTGAACCATACATAGCTTTCCGGATTTTCATTCAAATTGATGATGTACTTCATTGCCGCATCGGAATCCACCCTTCCGCTTGCATCAAGTTCTATTGTCCCATACGGTTCCAGACCGTCCCTGAGTGGGGCAGAAAGTATGGAGGATGAATTCAGGGGAACCTTGAACAGCACGTACTGGTTTCCCGGTGTGGTTGTGTACGACAGTCCCACTACATTCGTCATGAAGGACTTGAAAAGCGGATTGTCCATAAAGGGAACTATCTCTCCGAATGGAACCAGATGTATCTTTGAATAGAAGCCTGCATATTCCCCGCGCCTGTCAAATAGGATAGCGCTGTTTGACATCTTGCGGTGAGCCTTGTCCGTAAGTGTGTTTCCACCGATTAAAAATGGAACGTTCATCCGCTTAATGAAGTCTGTAAGGCTTTCCTCTTCAGGTTCGTTGCTGTAATAGTCAATTGCGGACGGGAATGCATAAACCAGGGCACCCTCGCTCCAAAGCACAAGGTCCGGTTCATTTCCCTCAGAACGCATTCTGCTGACCTCACGCTCCGTCAGCCTTGAGGAAATGGAAATGGAGGCCGCATCCCCGCCTTCCCACGGATCTACATTCTGCTGGACGATTATGGCATTCAGCTCCTTTTTGACGCTTCTGGGCACAAGATACTGGAATATTCCATAAACTGCGGTCAAAATCATGAGTATGGCGGTTGCCTTAGCGGTCTTTTTGTATGTAAAGGCTGGAACACTCGGGTTTTGTGAGTGAATCAGCATATTCAGCACGTTAAATCCTTCTGCGACAATGGCGTTGAATAGGGCGAACAGGAATGTTATGCCCCAAACTCCGGTTATGTCCGCCATCTGGGTCATTATCTTCCACTTGTATGCCGTCATGAAAAGGGTGCCCCATGGATAAGCCAGGAAACCAGTGGATTTTATCCATTCCCAAAAGACAAAGCTGAACGCAAACCAGAGTATCCTGAGCGGAATCAGGTGGACACGTTTTCCCCCGGCTTCCTCAAGCTCCGTCTTGCTGCGGTTAAAGCACATCTGGCGTGGAATGAAGAAGATTACAATGCCTGTCAGTCCTCCAAGAAGGGCTGTTCCGAATGCACTTGCACCAAGTGACCAAAGTGCATATCCGTGGAAATTGTAGAGCCAGTAGCTGGAAAACAGATGGACGGTAAGTGTCTGGAGGGCAAAAATGGAAAAGGCGCCCCTGTAGCTTTTAGCCCTGTACAATGCCACATACAGGGGAACCAGGCAGAAAAGCCCCAGCAAAGGGGACCCAAAGGGCAGAATTTCGTTGGAAATGGCAAAGCCCTGCAAGAGACCCGAAAAAATTGCACAAAAAACTTGTAAAAATGCGTGATTCATTATATTATATGATACTATCTTGTTAAGAAAAAAACAATAGTCCGTCGGTTTGCTTTTGTTTCCGGCGGAAATGGAACGGGAAGAGATATATGGAAAAAGTAATTGAAGCTCATGCCTCTGAATATGGGACAAAACCTGATGTAATTGCAACTGCACCGGGACGAGTGCATTTGATTGGAGAGCATACATGGTTTTTCAAGGACAAGACCCTCTCAATGGCTGTAAACCTGCCGGTATATGTGGCTCTGTCCGCAAGGTCGGATTCCAACCTGCGCTTTCAGTTTGTTCAGCTAAATGAAAAGAAGCGCGGAAGCCTTTCTTCTGTAAAATTCAAGAAGGAAGACAAGTGGGCCAATGCGATAAAATCCGTCATCTACGGTTTTTCAACTTCCGGATTCAAGTGCGGCGGAATGAACATTACGGTCTACTCCGAGATTTTGCCTTCCGCAGGTTTCGGAATCACAACGGCGATAAAAATAGCCTGTACATGGGCCATCAAGGAACTCCACAAGTTCAGGTGTAACGACGATCAGATGATTCTGATACTTGACAAGGCAAACAGGCAGTTTTTGGGACTGGAAAACTGCAGGGCCGACATTTTTACCGGAGTCAAGTCAAAGGAAAACACCCTGGTGCTTACAGACCACGCCAAAAACACATGTGACCTCCTGCCTTTCAAATTCAAGGACAAGACGATAATCCTGACGGACGCACGTGTTCCGCGAATCACCACATGGAACGAAAAAAGCCTCCAGCAGCCTGAAAACGTCCTTCTTTTGGGAGAACTCAAGGAAAGGCGCTCAAACATCTACGGAGGATGGCATTACGAGGAAAATGCGGCTGAAAGGAATGAAGTGCTTTCTGTCGTCAATGAGGATACCAGGCGTCACCTCCTTTGCATAATGAACGAGCACAAGGATGTTCTTGAAGCCCAGTCATCACTTGAAAAAGGAGATTTTTCCGGTTTTGCAAGGGCCGTAAACCAGAGCCACAAAAACATGAGGGATTTGTACGACATCTCATGTCCGGAAATAGACTGGCTTTTAAAGAGGGTCCAGGAACTTGACGTAAACCCCGATGACCTCAGGAATCCGCTGAACTGCGGACGCATTACCGGCAAGGGATTCGGCCGATGTACATACTGCGTGCTCAGGAATGAGGATGTTGACCGCTACAAGGAAACCCTTTCTGAATATGAACGCATATTCGGCTTCAGTCCGGTGTTCTTTGAAGTCAAACCGTCCAAAGGAGTTCGGCTCTTATGAATCTTCTTCTCTGCAACGACGACGGATACAAGGCCCCAGGCATAAATGCGCTTGCATCGGCATTGAGGGCTTCCGGTCATGAGGTTTATATAGTCGCCCCAGTGACAGAGCGTTCCGGGGCATCGGCTTCCTTTTCAATGCAGAGAAAAACAGCCCTTCTTAAAGTTTCCGAAAAAATAATTGCACTTGATGCAAATCCCGTAAACTGCATCATAGCGGGGTGCAAGGGCTTGTTCCCCGGAGTTCAGTTTGATGCAGTCCTGTCAGGAATAAACCGCGGACCGAATATCGGAACCGATGTCGTGTACTCGGGAACGTGTGGAGCGGCCAGACAGGCAAGCATTTACGGTTATCCTTCAATTGCGCTCAGCATCACGGAAACCGGCAAAATCTACTGGAAAGAAGAAGATGACCGCCTGAAATATGGTCCTCTGGCAGATTTTACTGCAAAAAATCTAGAAAAACTTATAGCTTTATGCAAAAAATTCCGACATTTAGAAGAAGAGGGTGGGGCTTCGTATTTTATCAATATCAATGCACCATCTGCGGATTCGTTCAAGGGCGCACGTTTTGCCGTTCTTTCGCACAGTCTTTACGGGGACACCGTGGAGGTTGTAAAGGAAAATGACGGATCGCTGTATGCGGTTTGTCATTCAGGTGAGTCACCGCGCTATGTCGGAGAAGGCAGAACAGACTGGTCGCTTGTAAATGACGGCTATGTCGCAGTTTCCGTACTTTCAACTGAATCCCAAGTAAATCCCCATTATTGTGATGGAGAGTTTTAGGAGGCCTCTATGGCTGCTGTTTTGGAAGAAGGAATACAGCTCTACAAACGAAAGGATTACACGGGTGCTCTTTCATTTTTCATATCACTGTCAGCGGACAGCGGTGCGGACCCCATAGATGTATCCTACTATCTGGGATTATGTTACAGCAAACTGGAACGTTATGATGACGCCCTGCTATATCTTGAACAGGTGGTGACCAACGAGGAAAAGGCGGTTTCCCCCATGGCCAAGGAAAGGGTTTTGCAGTGCCGTTATCTTCTTGCTGTAATCTACAGCCGTACAGACCGCAAGCAGCTTGCAGACTATGAGCTTGAGGCTTTGCTCAAGGCAGGCTATCATCCTGCGGCCGTTTATGCTTCATTTGCCTATCTTTCCTGGGAAAACGGAGAGGATGAGCAGTGTGTGGAGTATTACGAAAAAGCCCTTTCAATTGACGAAAACAATCCCACGGCCCTTAACGGTCTTGGTTATGTGCTTGCATGCGAGGGAAAGGAACTTACAAGGGCGTTGAGCCTGTGCAAGAAAGCCCTCACGCTTGCACCCAACAGCAGTGCATGTCTGGACAGTCTCGGCTGGGTATATTACAGGATGGGACTTTTCTCTCAGGCACGCAAATATTTGGAACAGGCATTAAATATCGATGGCGACAACGAGGTAATCAAATCACACCTCCATGAAGCTGAACTGGTGGAAGAATGAAAAAGAATACTGTTTTTTGCAAATCATTTGGCAAGGCGATGTTTGCTACTTTTGGCCTTGCGGTATTGGGTCTAAGTCCTCTTTTTGCGCAGACAAATTTGACGGACACAATGCGAGATGAAAATTCAATTACGCGAAGTGCAAATTCAGGCTTTGCCGAAGAAGAATTCCGCTTGGGCGTTCAAAGCTATTACCGTGGAGCCTATAACGAGGCGATTCAGGAATTTGAAAAGGCGCTTTCATATCTGCCCGGAGAAAACCTGATTCTGGACTGGCTCGGAAAAGCATACTACAAGGCAGGCGTTGAAGGTTCGGCCCTCCAGCAGTGGCAGTTTGCATCCGATGACGGTTACGGCGGACTCCTTTTGCAGAACCGCATAGAGATTGTCGGTGACAGGCGCATCACTCAGACGGAATTTGACTATTCACAGCATTATACGGAAGCAGGTTCTTTCCCCCATTTGAACGGAACGACCCTGATATACAGCCAGCCGATTTCAGCACTGGCAAATACGGACGGAAGCCTTTGGGTTGTCGCATACGGTTCAAATGAAATACTCCACTATGATGTAAACGGTGTAATCAAAAAGAGGGTTCGCGGTCCAATCAACGGATTTGACAGGCCGATGGACATCATCAGGCTGCAGAACGGTAACATGGTTGTAAGCGAATTTGCCGGAGACAGGCTTGCCCTTCTTGACGAAAACGGCTCATTCATTCAATACATTGGTAAAAAGGGTCGCGGAGAAGGAGAGGTAATCGGTCCTCAGTATCTGGCGGAAGACAGCTTCGGTAACATCTATGTTACTGATTTTGGAAATGCCCGTGTTGTGGTTTTTGATCCCGATGGAAACGGACTCCTTCATTTCGGACAGAAAAGCATTGATTTTCCGGGATTGCGCTCTCCAACAGGAATTGCAGTCCTTAATGACAGGGTTTTTGTTGCAGACAGTGCCACAGGTGCAATCTACGAATTTGACCGTGCGGGAAACTTCATTTCAAACCTTGTAAACGAAAAGACTTTTGCCCGTCCCGAATCACTCAAGAATTGGGGCGACCACATAATCCTTACCGACAAAAACAGGATAGTAACTGTAGACACCGATACCGGCTCAGTATTTGAAAACGGACGTACGGCACGTGCCACAAGCCAGATAACAGCCGCTGTGCCGGACAGGAACGGAAACATCATCGTAACAGACTTCAAGGCAAACGACATTTACGTAATGTCAAAGATGACCGAACTTGTCGGAGGATTCAACGTCCAGATTGAGCGCGTAATTGAAGACAATTTCCCGAATGTGGTTATGGAAGTCAAAGTAGAAAACCGCCACCGTCAGCCTATTGTCGGACTTGACCTGGATAATTTCCTTATTACGGAAAACAAGCGCCCTGTATCAAACCTCAAGCTTGTGGGTGCCGCTGACAACAACGATACCATGGACATAACGCTGCTGATTGACCGTTCGGTTGACATGGAATACTACGAGGAACAGGTCAACTCTGCCGTACAGGAAATCTGCGCCGCAATGAATGGAAAGGGAAGGGTGGTTGTCATCTCTGTTGGTGACACCCCGACGACAGAGTTCACGGGAAGTCCTTCAAGCCTTTCTTCATTCTCTGTAAGGGCACTTTCAACTCCATACACAGAAAATGCCGCTCTTGATCTTGGAATACGCCTTGCTGTAAACGACCTTGTAAACGGAGAAAAGAAGCGCGGAGTAATCTACATCACATCAGGAACAGTAAGCCAGAATGCATTTACAAAGTACAGCCTTTCTGACCTCAGCGCATACCTGAACAACAATTCAATTTCATTCAGCACTATACTGGTAGACACACTGATGCCGGCTGCTGAAGTTGACTACATCACGGAAAACACGACAGGAACGACATATTACGTCTACAGGGCTGAAGGATTGGCTCCAGTCATTGAAGACCTCATGGCACTGCCGTCGGGACTGTATCAGTTCAGCTTTACATCAAACCAGAAGACAGAGTTCGGTAAAAAGTACCTGCCGATAGAGGTGGAGACATATCTTCTGAACCGTTCCGGAAAAGATGAAAGCGGATATTTTGCCCCGCTGGAATGATGTGAAATGAAAGGATAATACGTCACTTTTTCAATAACCGGGCTTTGGTCACTTCAAGGCCCGGATTTTTATTTTTCATCTTGTAAATCGCTTCTTCAACCCTTGCCTTTTTTTCTTCTCCAAAATCGAACAGTTCCTTTTGTATCGGAGAAGACTGGTCCTCCATGTTTTCACATCCCACTCCCAAAAGCCTTATGCCGCGTCCGGATTCCCATTTTTTTGTAAAGAGCGCCTGACATCTTGCAAAAAGGTCATCTGCGTTCATTACGACCCTGTCCTGTGTGGATTGAATCGAAACCGTGGTAAAATCCTCGTAGCGTATCTTTAATGCGACGGTCCTGCTCCTTACTTTCTCCCTCATCATCCGGAAAACGACATTGATGGAAAGTTCCATAAGAGCCGTGTCTATTGCGTAGCGTTCAACCAAATCAAAGTCAAATGTGGTCTCAGAGCTTATGGAATGATTCTTAGCCTCACCGCCGAAAGTCAGTCCTGAATTGCCCCGTACAGCCTCGTATAAAAAGCGTCCTGTGCTGTCCCCAAAGAGGCTTATCAAAAGAGACTCAGATTTGCAGTAGATGTCCCTTGTAGTTCTGATTCCTGCGTTTAAAAGCCTTGAAAGTGTTTTGCCCCCGACTCCCCAGACTTTTTCAAGCGGAAGGGAAAGCATGAATTCAATTTCTTTTCCCTCAGGTACAATTGTAAGTCCATCCGGCTTGTTCATACCTGAACCAATCTTTGCAATGTACATCGTGGAAGCAATCCCAACGCTTACTGTAAGTCCTGTCTTTTCCCTTACCTCATCCTTGATCCTTTTGGCAACATCCTCTGCTTTTCCGAAAAGCCGTTCTGTTCCCGTAAGATCAATAAAGGCCTCATCAACTGAGATTTGAATTACGTCAGGTGAATATTCAGAAAAAATGTCCATGACTGCCTGGGATTTTTCCTGGTAGCGGTGATAGTTACCCCTTACGAAAATGGCATCGGGACAAAGGGCTACGGCCTTAACAAGCGGCATGGCGGAATGAACCCCAAATTTTCTGGCCTCATAAGATGCGGTGGAAACGACTGCGCGCCTGTCTCCTGGAAGTCCCCCTACGATAACCGGTTTTCCCCTGTATTCTGGATGTTCAAGCTGTTCAACGGAGGCAAAGAATGCGTCAAGGTCCACATGAAGGAAAACGCTTTTCAATCTTTGTTTCCCTCCGGCAGGCAGTTAAGGCTCAGTTTCCTGTGCTTGATGTTTGAGTTTTCATCCATCGTGTAGGCGGAAATCTCAAGGCTGTAGATTGCATTCTGTTCCGTGGAATAGCTGACTGTCACGGGACCGTCCGGATAATCGGCAAAAGTAAAGCTTCCACTGTTTCCGTCAAGGGGGATGTATTCGTAATTTGAGTTGTATATCGGGGTTTCGTCAGAGGAGATTACGGCAACAGAAAGCCTAACCAGTTTTTCCGTGCAGGTTACGGTTATTTCATTCAGGGTCAATTCCATGAATGGGGAAGTTTCCCTCTTTACGTCAAGGATTCCTTCTTCCAGGGTTTCGGTAAACGGATTAACAGCTGTTTCTGCCTTTTTTGTATAGGTCGGGGTAAAGGCGGATATGACGAAGTAAGACACCAGTATGATTATGAAAATTGAGGAAAGGGCTATTGCTGAATACGGTATGAGCCTTTTTAGAGGATATTTCTTTTCGCTGGAGAAAACATCCATGGAAATCAAAATGCGGTTCATCTGCATCAGTGGTGGAAAAAGTGTCAGGGCAAAGAAAAAATCCTTGAGCCATGAAAAGTGCAGGTATCTCAAAAGGGATGGTGACCATGCGCTCTGCAGAAGGTTTGTGAATACCATCGCCACAGGAATTACGGGCAGTATGAAAGTTATGATGAGTGACGTGGTTTTACGGCAACGTTCCGCAATGTAGTAGAGCAGGTATTCCAGAAAGAAAAAGTATATGAGCGTGATTTCAATTGAAGAATAGACCAGAAAGTTTACTGCCGCTATAAAAAGCATGAGGTATCCTGAAGCCTTTAGCGAAACAAAGAAATTGAACCTGATTTGAATGATGTAGAGGGCGTTCATGACAAGCATCATTATCATGATTTTGCCGGTGAACAGGACCAGTGGATTTTTTACCCCAAACCCTTCAATTATGAACTGTGAAAAATGCAGCAGCAGGGTGGAAAGGACTATGGTCATCGGAATCAGGAACCATGAGCGCAGGATGTCCCTTGCTATGGCACGGCTGCGGTTTGTGCCCGTAAATGTGGTAAAGCTCAGGGCAAGAAGTATCAGTACGCTAAGAATGATGAATCCGATGATGAAGACCGCTTCACTTGGCCAATAGGATTCCTGTCCCACCTTAAAGAAAAAGTAGTGGCGGTCCCAGTTGCTCTTGTTCAGGCTGGAAAGGGTTCCGGCAGTATAAGCGAGTATGTCCAGGTCATCATCCGTCTCATAAAGCGAAAATGCTGCGGCGGGAATGTTTTCCTCAAGAAAGGGTTTAAGGCGCGTATTTGGCAGTTCCAGACCCATTTTCTGTGACAGGGGGCTTGTAAGGTGCAGGGAGCTGTCAATCCCCTTTTTTTCAAAGGCATCGTTCATGGTGCGCACCAGCCACAGCGGAGCAACCTCATTTCCCTGACCGAGGGTTATGGAACGGGCTGTTTCGGCCTTGTCAACCACAATTGCGCATGTCCTGTCGTCGTATCCCATGTTTTCCACATAGCTTTCGGTTCCTGATGGATGGCGGGATTTGTCAATAAGGTAGTCCAGATTTGTGTCGTTTGCACAGAGCAGTATGATGGTTTCGTATGAAAGGTCAAGGTTTTTGAGCCTTTTGATGAATTCCAGTATGAATTCCGGGTTTTCGGCGGCAAAATTCTGGGTAAAGGAAAAAATAATGCAATTTATTGAAGAGTCAAGCCAATTTTTATTCTGCCTATTTTCGTTTTCTGCCGATAATGTAATAGTCAGATTTTGCGGGTAGTTATATGAATCTGCGGTGGAAAGGTCCTGGCGCTGTACTTCCTGTCCCGAATCGTTCAAAAAGTCATACAGGTAATCGCACAATGCAAGTCCTTCCAAGGGCTTGGACGAGGCGAAAAGCACCTGATTGGCTGAGAAAAGGGATATTAATGCGGCAAAAAGGAAAAAATGCCTTTTCAATTTGTGGATTATCATATATAATTATATTCTAAATAATTGCTGTTTACATTGCAAGACCTATAAGGTATAATGAGCGGCTAGATAGGAGTTTTTAATAAAGTATGAGTGCAGCAGGAAAAAAATTCTATTTGGATCTTCCTCTTAAAGTAGTCCTTACGGAAGAAGGGGCTTCTCATTTCATCAGTCATAAAAAGAAGCTTCTGCGCTTCCGTCTTGCAGATAACCAGGAGGAATACGGCATAAGCATGGATCATTTTTCTCCGATGTCACTGCAGAACATGATCCTGGTTGATTATGTCTCCAAACTGGAAATATCCATGTCGGAATTCGTGTCAAAGAGGCAGGAAATCATGGACCTTTCCAAGGTCATTGTCTATTCCATCCTGTACAAGCAGTTTGACCGCGAGATTTTTGCCGCCCTGATTCAGTGCGATTGCGTACGCCGGCACAACAGGTCAAATCCTGGCCAGCTCATAGATGAAAAAACCAAAATTTCAGACAAGCAGCTGAGGAACCACCTCGCGATGAAGGAAAACATCATTCAGGCCGCAAGACAGTCAATCCTGGAACCAGTCTGGAAGAGCATAATGTCCAACAAGGACTATACCCCGGAAGAAAAGAACATCTACCTCCTGATGACGGAAAAATTCCTTAACCGCCTGAGCCTCATGAACTGGTACATCATCACGAAATTCTACAAGGCCGACGGCTTCATTCAGATCATGAGCGTAATCCGCCAGTCACTTGCCAGCTACATGGACAAATCCAAGGTTGCAGAATACATCTCCGTTATGGTCATGGAACTTGCACTGAACTGCGAAAACACGAACATGCGCAAGGAAGCCCGCATACTGTATCAGGGAATCGAAAATTCAGACTCCCTCATCTATGACCCGGACATCCGTTCTAAAATCGTACAGGAACTTGTCAGAAAGCACGAGGTAGTATTCCTCTCATGGAAAATCGGTGGTGGCTCAACATCAATCGGAAAACAGGGCAGCCTTAACATAACGCTTTACAACAAGGACGACGAATTCCAGGAAGTAAAGGAAAACATCGAAAACAAGATGGCGGCCGACCTGAACAAGAAATCCCTCATCGACTTCTACAGACAGATGCCGGAAGGTGAGGAAGGAACAGATCTTGGACTGTACTATCTTTCCTATCTTGATGACGCCTGCAAGAAGGTTAACGTCAAGTTTGAATCTCTGGTAAATCAGTTTACGGCAAGTGACCTTACGGTTATAAGCCTGAAATTCAACTTCTGATATGAAATACATCCGTGCCCGTACAAAGAGATTTTTTCTTCCCCTTGTATTTGGCACGGTTTTTCTTTTTTCTTTATTTTCATGTTCAGATTCAGAAACACGCATAACTGGACTTGTTTCCACAACGGTGCTAGACTATGCGGACTGGGAATCATTTCCAACGGCAAGGCTTTCTGTTTTTGCAGAGACAACACTGGATGAACGTGCCGCGGATGAAATAAAGATTACCCACAATCAGAGCGGGCTTGTCTGGCAGTGCAAGAATCCAAGGAAAATCGCTTCAACTAAAAATTCAACTTGGGCAGGCTACACGAATTTTGTTCCCGTCCAGGGCTCATACATTCCGCAGGGAAACTACTCAATCTCATATGTGGACATGGCGGGGCAGGAGTGTCAGAGCATTTTTACAGTCTCCTATCCCGAGGAACTTCTTGAAACCACAGCCGCAGAATTCAATGACATGAAGATAGACAGGGAAGAAAACATAGCCCTTTATGATCCGGAAGGACAATTGATTTATTACGGAGAGAGAAAGGACTCGTGGACAAGTAATTCCGAAATAAGAAAGACCTATGGTGTTGCGGAAAAAATCCGCATATGCTATAGATTATCCAACGGGCGCACAGTATGCATGATGCCTGTAGAAAACCTTTGAGGGGAACATAATTGAGTGATGCTGAAAACAACGGGGAGGAAGAATCCAATAAATTCCACCGGCCTGTAAAAACCTTTGTAATCCGAATCGGACGCATGACGGACAATGAAAAAAAATGCTATTCCGAATTGAATTCGGTCTACTGCATTCCGTTTGAACACAAGTGCCTGAATTATACGGAAATTTTCAACAATACGAATCCCGTGACCATGGAAATCGGCTTTGGAATGGGTCATGCAACGGCAGAAATCGCACAGAATAATCCGGACATGAATTACCTGGGCTGTGAAGTCCATAAACCCGGTGTAGGACGTCTTCTTGGCGAAATCCACAAGAGGGAGCTTTCCAATCTATTCATAATCGAACACGATGCCATTGAGATTCTTGAAACCATGATTCCCGACAATTCGCTTGAGGCTTTCCATATTTTCTTTCCTGATCCATGGCCAAAGAAAAAGCACCACAAGAGGCGACTGATCCAGCGGCCAAAAACCGAACTCCTTGCCAAAAAACTAAAACCGGGGGGATACCTTTATTTCGTAACCGACTGGGCGGAATATGCTGAAAATGCACTTGAAGAACTGAATGCAACTCCAGGCATCCACAACCGCCATCAGGGATTTGCCCCCCACCAGGAATGGAGGCCAAGGACAAAGTTTGAGCAGAAGGGTATTGACGCGGGACGTGATATATTTGAGCTTATGTTTGAAAAGGATTCAGACTGAGGGGAAAACATGGAACTGTTTGATGTTGAAGATGCCCAGAAAAAAAGTGACGGTCAGAAAAGGATTGCAGAACTTGAAAAACTCATAAAGCGATATCAGGATTCATACTACAACGGCGAAGCCGAGATAAGCGACGCTGATTTTGACAGGCTGTGGGACGAACTTAAAGCCCTGGATCCCGACAATGCCATACTTCATAAAGTTGGAGCCGACAGCGGTAATTTTGCCAAGCACCGCCATGTAATGCCTATGGGAAGTCAGGAAAAGGCCGCCAGCCCTGAAGAATTCCTTGCATGGGCAAACAGGCATGTTTACGACGAATATCTGGTTGAATACAAGCTGGACGGAGCAAGTCTGGAACTTCAATACGAGGATGGAAGCCTTGTACGTGCCGTTACGCGCGGAGATGGAGAAACAGGGGACGTAATCACAGCCAATGCCATGAAGATGGATGGAGTTCAAAAAAGCCTGGTTGAAAACGGAAAGCCAGTTCCCTTTACCGGTGGAATACGCGGTGAAGTCATAATGACCCATGAAGTTCACAAAAAGTATTATTCTGACAAGGCCAACTGCAGGAATGCCGCCAACGGTCTTATGAAAAGAAAGGATGGGGATGGATCCCAGCACCTGTGCGTAATTGCATATGACGTGTGGTCTACGTCTGGAAAACAGCCCTATAAAGACGAGGAGGAAAAACTCCTCTGGCTCAAAAAACTGAATTTTAACGTAGTTCCGCTATACATCGCAAAATCAGCCCAGGAAGTAATCGATTACCGTGCAAGGGTCATGGAAATGCGGAAGGATCTTGAATATGATATTGACGGCCTTGTAATAAAGGAAAGGACTGTCAACCATGAGGATACCCTGAGGGACAGGCCGGACAGGCAGATTGCATTTAAGTTCAGTCTTGAGGAAGCGGTAAGCATAGTCCGCAAGGTGGAATGGAACGAATCGGGAGCCACTTATACGCCGGTTGCCATTTTTGATGCAGTTGATTTGAACGGAACCACAGTCCAGAGGGCAAGCCTTGCAAACCCAAATACGATTAAAAACCTGGGGCTGCAGATAGGAAGCCATGTCGTTGTAGTAAAGCGCGGTGAAATCATCCCGAAAATCGAAAGGGTTGTTGCTGAAGAAAACTCGAACCCACTTTTCCCCATAGAACTTCCTGAAAAATGCTCTACATGCGGATCTTCCCTTGTAAACGAGGGTACAAGACTCTATTGTCCAAATAAAGACTGTTCAAAGCGCATTTTGCACCAGCTCTTGAAATGGGTGTCTGTTGCAGACATAAGGGACCTTGGAGAAACTCTGGTAACCGCACTGTTTAATGACGGAAAGCTAAAGTCAATCACGGACCTGTATTCTCTTACCGAAGAAAACCTTTCTCCATATTTTTTGAATCAGGAAAGCCTCATGCAGGATAAAAAATCCCTTGGTGCACAAAAGGTATATGCCTCAATCCAGGCCCATAGGGAACTGTCCTTGAGCAAATATGTCGCAGGCTTTGACATAGAGGGCATAGGGGAAACTGTTGTCGAAAAGCTGATGGCAGGAGGTTTCCCCACACTTGAAGCAATATTGAACGCAACGGAAGAACAGATAGCCGCAGTCTACGGATTTGCAGACCTCATGGCCCACACTCTTGTCCAGGGGTTGAATGAAAACCGCACGGAGATGGAAGCCCTTGTAAGGGACGGGGTAATCACCATCAGGCAGAGTACCGGAGGCCTTTTGGAAGGAAAATCCTTCTGCTTTACAGGAGAGCTGGTCAGCATGAAGAGGGCCGATGCCCAAAATCTTGTAAAATCCAACGGAGGCTTTGTAAAATCATCTGTGGTCAAGGGACTTTCGTATCTTGTAACAAATGACACCTCGAGCGGCTCATCCAAAAACAAAAAGGCCGCAGAACTGGGAATCCCGGTTATAGACGAAAAAGAATTCCTCAATATGATTTCTTCAAGTTGAATTTATTCCTATATTACTGTATAATTTAGCTTAAATTGTTTGGAGTATTGTGATGGCAGATAAAAGGGAATTGTTTAGAAATATAGTGTTCAAGGCGATAAACAGCTATATCCAGGAAAAGGGTATTGTGGCGGAAGCTCCTGCAGAAGAAAGCCTGCATGTGGAAAATCCTCCAAAGCCCGAAATGGGAGACTTGGGTATTCCTCTTTTTGTACTTGCCAAATCATTCAGAATGGCACCTCCGCAGATTGCCCAGGGCCTTCTGGAAATAATAAACCGCGATGCTGATCCGGAATTCGGAACATTCCTTGCCGCAGGTCCCTACATAAACGTAAAGCTCAATAAGGCAGGTTCTGCAGTTTCAATACTCAGGAAAATCGAGGAACTAGGAGAAGGATACGGGTCGTTCAATTCTGATGGAAAAAGGTTTTTGGACGGCCGCAAAGTCATGGTTGAATATTCCTCTCCAAACACAAACAAGCCGCTTCATCTGGGCCACATGAGGAATGATGCCCTGGGAGAATCTGTCAGCCGCATCTTGAAAAAAGCCGGTGCAGAGGTCTTCCGCACAAACATCATCAACAACCGTGGAGTGCACATCTGCAAATCAATGCTGGCATACAAGCTCTTTCATGAAAAAAACAACGACACTCCCGAAAGCCTCGGAATCAAGGGTGATCATTTTGTAGGCCAGTGCTATGTGGAATTCGACAAATACTCCAAGGAACACCCTGAGGCCGCACAGGAAGCCGAGGAAATGCTCGTAAAATGGGAAAACGGAGACCCTGAGGTACGCGCCCTGTGGCAGAAGATGAATGAATGGACGCTGAGCGGAGTAAAGGAAACCTATGCCAGAACCGGTGTGGATTTTGAAAAGCTCTATTTTGAAAGCGATACTTATCTTCTTGGAAAAGAAATGATTCAGGACGGCCTTGACAGGGGAATTTTCTACAAGGCGGAAGACGGTTCGGTTAGAATCGACATTACTGAAGCCGTGGGAAAAGACCGCGACGGAAACAACCAGAGCAAGGTTTTGTTGAGGAAGGACGGAACATCAGTTTACATAACCCAGGATATCGGAACCGCAATCAAGAGGCATGATGACTGGCAGTACAACCAGATGGTCTATGTGGTTGCAAGCGAGCAGATATACCATTTCAAGGTGCTGTTTTACATTTTGAAAAAGCTGGGGTACACATGGGCGGAAAAACTCTATCACTTGAGCTACGGTCTTGTAAACCTTCCGTCTGGACGCATGAAGAGCCGCGAGGGAACGGTTGTTGACGCCGATGACCTTATTGACAGCCTCCACGCTGACGCCCTAAAGGCAATAAACGAAAGGGGACGCGAAGAAGATGTCGGTAATCCTGATGAAGTTGCCGAAAAAGTGGCCCTATCCGCCCTGCATTATTACCTCCTCCAGGTTACTCCAATAAAGGACATGCTCTTTAACCCGGAGGAAAGCCTTTCGTTCAACGGAAACACAGGCCCATACCTTCAGTATATGGGTGCGCGAATATCTTCAATCCTCAGAAAAACAAAAGAACAGGGGCTCGAACCGGATGCAGGAGAAGAATCGTTAAAGCTTTTGACCCACGAAAGCGAATGGGCCCTGATCAAGGAACTGGAAAAATATCCGTCAGTCATAGAAAAGGCGGCAAATGACTTGGATCCAAGTTTGCTTGCCGTCTATCTGTATGACCTTAGCAAGTCGTTCAGTTCATTTTACCGTGACTGTCCGATTCTTGCGGTTGCTCAGGATCAAAAGACTCTTGCACAGGCAAGAATCCAGCTGGCAAAATCAACTTTAACTGTAATGAAAGATGCAATGGAGCTTCTGCTTATTCCGTATTTGGACAGGATGTGATGATGTCAAACAAGGTTAAAAAACATATTCCATATATGATGCCTCTTGTAATGCTCCTGTTAGGGCTCGTTCTGCTTCTTGGCGTTACGATTTTAAGGCGGAATGGAATAAACCGTGAAAGAAAGTCCGTAGTGCTTATTAACGGTCATACTGAGGATTCAAACGTACAGGTTTCGTTCCTGCGTAATCCGGAAAAGCAATGGTATGAATCCGACGGAGCTACAATGGGAGGACAGTTTGACGGTAAAATAGAAAGCCAGTGGAAATATACGGCTTTGAAGGACTGGACTATTTCCATGAAGATACCCGGACACTTTTGGATAGATTCTGACCCGTGGAACGGAGTCTATACAATCAAGGACGATACGCTGACAATCAGGGAACCTTATAAGGGTGAGACTGTCAATTCCCAGATATTTGATTTGGATTACACTGTTGAACCCATGTCTTACAGAACATTCGGTTGCATCATGTATACGTCAAAACTGTTTTACCCCGAAAGTGCCGTCATCAATCTGGAATTCACACCGCACATTATGGTCAGTCAGATTCCTGTAGTACGTGCGATTCAAATCTTCCTGTTTGCATTTGCCATGTCAATGATTTCCGTTTTGATTACCATTTACATAAGGCAGGGCGAATACCGTACCCGCGAAAGGAAAGACAAGGAATTCATAGAAAAAACACTTTTGCTCTTTGCAAATACGATTGAAGCAAAGGATTCATATACAAAAGGCCATTCCCTAAGGGTTGCAATTTATTCGATGGAACTGGCCCAGCGCATGGGATTGAGCGAAGCTGAACAGGAAATTGTATATTACTGCGCGATTCTGCATGATGTCGGAAAAGTAGGAATCCCTGACAGCATACTCCACAAGCCGGGAAAACTGACAGATGATGAAAGGAAGGTTATACAAAGCCATACTACAATAGGCTCAGACATATTCCGTGGATTCCCGTACATACCGGACATCGAGACAATAGTCCGCCACCATCACGAGCGTTATGACGGAAACGGATATCCGGATCAGCTGAAGGGAAAGGCCATTCCATATCTGTCAAGAATTATTTGTGTCGCAGACTGTTTTGACGCAATGACAAGCAACCGCTGTTACCGTGATAAAATCGACATCAACAAGGTTAAAAAAGAATTGGTTGACTGTGCTGGAACTCAGTTTGACCCAGAGATAGTTCCGTTCATGCTTCAGATGATAGAAGACGGTTTTGCACCGACAGAAGAAGGAAACGTATAGGAGAGTTCATGGGGTCAATTAAAAAGAGGGCAAAGCAGATTGGAAAATATTCAGGAACCGCAACTTTCAGTGCAATCATAAACATATTTGTCAGATGGCTGCTTTCTCATGTAATGGATTTTCATATAAGCGTCATCATAGCCTATTTTGTTGGAGCCGTAATCAATTACATACTTTCCGCGCTTTTTGTCTTTCATGTTGAAGGAAGCCCCCATCATTTTACCTGGAAATCTTTCTGGCGCTTCATGATGGTCTCGATGGTCGGATTCATCGCAACCTTCATCTTTTCAACCCTGGCTCACTTCATTTTGTTCAAGTGCTTCCCCAATGATTCAAAGAACCTGATCGAACTTGCCGCACACATCATCGGATTGAATGTGTCGTTTGTCTGCAACTACTTCGGCCACAGTTTTTTCAGCTTCCGAAAGAGCAAGCATTAGAGGAAATTCCCTTTCGTTGACACAAGACACATTTTTCTGTAGACTATAACAATGGACAAGAAAATCATTACCTTATTTATTTGTATTACTGTTCTTTTTACCACAGCTTTTTCTCAGGAAGGTACAGAAGATGATTCTGTTCAGATTTCTGAGGATACAACTATAGTCTATGCACAACCTGATTTGCGACACGGTATAATTGCTTTTGGTGAAGTTAATTTGATGAATATTCTTCTTACAGGCTATAACAGAGTTGTCAGAAAGATGGATTATGCCAATGTAAGCCTTGAAAGCATGTGGTACAATTTATCACATCCATGGGTATGGGATCAGGATGAATTTTATATAAATACAATTGGACATCCATATCAGGGTGCACATTATTATACGGCAGGACGTGCAAATGGCTTTGATTTTTGGGCATCTTTAGGTCTTACTTTTTATGGTTCTTTTACATGGGAATATCTTATGGAAACGGAAACTCCTTCGTATAATGATTTGATTCTAACCACGGTTTCAGGTGCAATGTTTGGAGAAGTTTTACATAGAATATATCTTCTGCTGGAAGATGATTTTCCTTATCTTGCTTGGATTGTTAGTCCACAAGCCGCTCTGAATAGATTTGTCTTGGGTGAACGCAGCCCTAAGGAAAATGGAGATTTATTTGCTCTATATGGTTCTGTGGGACCATCTTTTATGCTTTCTTCAATAAAATCAGAAGGTAATAACAATAATCTTAGTCCATTTAATAAACAGTTTGGTGGCAAGATTTCAGTTCGTATTGTATATGAGGATCCGTACGCTCATAATACTAAAGTTCCATTAGATTGTTTTGATATACAGGGAGACTTTATGATTTCTCCAGGACATTATTTCATCGCCTTTTCAGGTATAGAGGATCTTTTTTCATGGCAATTAGACTTAAAAAATGATACTACATTTGCTGTTACGCTCCTTTATGACAATATTTTTTCGACGGACATGAATTATTCCAATAATTCACTTGGAGTTTCTTTATTCAGACGAAGAAATGAATTATTATGGAATGCTCATCTCTCTGCTGCATTTATTGGTGGCTCTGATTATTATTATACTTTTGTAGTTGATGATAGGAGTTCTTCTATCGACGGTTCGGAGCAGAGACTCTATGATATAGGTATAGGTGCTACAGCAAAGGCGGAAGTGAGGTATCAACATCCTGTTATAGGTACTTTTTTTGCATCCGGGGTATCCAGTTTATTCTATACACTTCCACACTCAGTTCCCGATGATGGTTCAGATGGCTGGAATTTCATATGGACTCTCAATTTTGGATATGAACATCAGATTTACAAGGGTATCGGAGCCGGAATATCCTGCTTTATCTACAACAAGCATGGATTCTATGATTCTGCTGATAATGTGGATCAGTGGCATTCGCACTTCAGCACCTATGTTTCATACAAATTAAAATAAACTGTCACATTCTTACTTCTTGTTGTCTTTGGAGTTCTCAATATCTGATAGTTTGGAAATAAGATAATCTGCGGTCAATTTACCGGCTTCTCCAATATGCTGCCAGGATTCTGCCTTGTAATAGGCCCTAAGTCTTGCAAGTTCTGGGCTGTCAGAAGCGTTTTTGATTACTTCCTCGATGTTTTCAAAATCGCTCTCCTTAATGGGAATTCCGATTTTCTGCAGGGTAGTAACCGCCCATGGTTCGTGTCCTGTGTCATAGATGTCATATGGCAGTAAATCCATTTCTGAGTTTGCATACATGACAGGCTTGTCACAAAGGAAAGTATAATCATAAACAATTCCCGAAAAATCGGAAATCATGATGTCTGCTTTTTTTAGTGAATAGATGTTGTCCCTTTCGTTATCCCATTCAAGATTACTTTTATCCTTGTATCGTTCCAAAAGCCTTTCAAGCATTTCCTTTTCAGAAATTCTTGACTGTGGATGCGGGCGAATGATGATCCGCATTTTGCTATTTACAAGCGGATCAAGCAATTTTTCTCCATAAAGACTTAACAGGGCACTTTTTCCCCAGGATGGAGAGACAAGAACAGTGAACTCGTGGTTTTCTTCTTCTGGTATTGTAGCCATCTTTTCTTTTAATAAGTCAAGATAAGTACATCCAACTGTTATAAGATCTTTTGCAGGAAGGTTCCTCTGCTTTTCTAGAAGCCGTATGTCTTCTGCCTGATAATCTCCTGTCATAAGGACAGAATCAAAGAAATCAAGGCCAAAAAGGCGGTACATTGATGAATCCGTGCACGAATGAAAAATATGGCTGTAATGTTTAACATTTTTACTTCGCTTTAATTGATACACCTGTAATCCTGGTGTTGTCATAAGTACGATTCCGGCTGAAAGCATGTTTAATTTTGCATAGGCTACATTACCAGTACCAATGAATTCCGGTTTTATAAACTCATACTCTGTATTAAAAACGGGATCATCCTGTGAACCTGTATAATAGGTAACTTCAATTTGCCGTTTTTCAAATTCATCTAAGACAGGCTGGAATACTGTTGAATAGCGCTTGTCCTCACAATAAAACACAAACTTTTTATATGACTTGTCATCCTGTACACCCTTTTTCCCTGCAAAAATAAGCTTGAGCTTTAACAGCAATGCCTTTGCCAGGAAAAAAAGGGTAGCGGCTGCTCCGATGAGGATGGAAAACAGCATGCTTCCTGTGCCGGGATCAATATAAAGCGGTAAAAAATTCATTTCTCAGAAAACTCCTTAATCAAATTAAGAACATTATCCATATCAGGCTTTGGTGCAATTGTAATCCGCATGGAAAGATGACTTCCTTCTGTCCACAATCTGGTTAAATATCCGTTTTGAGAAAGGAAATCCTTTAATGCCTGTACATCAATTTCCCTGTCATTTTCACCTAAGTTTTCATTAAAATGTATGAAAACAAAATTTGCGGCAGATTTAAACGCTTTAATTCCTTTTATCTTGTTGATTTGAGAAATGAAATCATCTTTTATCTTTATGATGGTCTGTGTCAAATCTGAATAATATGATTTATCACGAAGGGCTGATATACAGACTTTACGGCCAATATTTGAGACGCGGAATGGGTTAAGGTCCAGTTTGAAAACCTGTTTTGCCATTGGCGTGCATAGTCCATAACCAAGCCGCATTCCTGCAAGTCCATATAGTTTTGAAAATGTCCTGCAGAAGACAACATTGTTATATGAATTAAGAAGGTATTTTGCATCGTATGATACTGCTGAAAAACCTAGGTAAGCTTCATCAACAATTATAAGAGAGGTAGGATTTTCTTTTATAACTTTCTCCAAGTCATTTCGAGATATAACGGCTCCAGTCGGATTGTGGGGTGTTGTAATTACGATGATTTTTGGAGTGCATTTTTTTGCCTCGGAAAGAAGGTTGGAGATGTCGAATTCATAAACATCCTTTCCAGGGATAATATTGTAATAGGCCGCTTTAGCATGACGGAGTTCGCAAACTGATTTGTAATAATTCCATGCAGGATTAGAAATAAGGACATAATCATCCTTATTCAGGACTATTGTCATAATTGTTTTTATTACGTCAGAACTTCCTGAATGAATGAAGATGGAATCCGTGGGTATTTCTGTTAACTTTGATACTTCTATTGCAAGATTGTCTTCTCGTGTCAAATCATAGAGATACAAATCCTCCATAGTAGCATTTTGTAGTGTTTCCAGGCATTTGGGGCTAGGTCCAAAGAGGTTTTCATTTACGTGCAAACGTCCTGTTAATTGTTCGGTTGCCACTACAGAATACTGTTTGGTGTCGGAGTAATTGGATAGATAAGAAATGCGTTGTGTTGAGTTTATCAGTTCGTCTTCCTGGAAAAACTGATCGATGAAATCCTTGAAATTTGGATAAAACTGCAGGATATCTTCTGTCGTGTCAAATTCCTTGCATTCAGAATCATCGTAGCGCTTTATTTTCATCAGGAGTTCTGTGATATGCTTTATTTGGAAATCATCCCACAGCATGTATTTCATTTCTGGGTCATAGTATTCTTTGACCATCAAATCTACAAACTTCTTTGAGAATGATTTTGAGAAAAATGCTTCTCCTATAGTATACCAGGATTTTTCTCCACCTTTTTTTACATCCGTCATGTAACCGCGGTCATCAAGTCCCCTTACACAGTATTCGTTGCAGAATTCATCAGAATATAAGCATCCGTAGTAAGAATCATATACATAATCGCGGTAGACATTATGAGCGAACCAGTTGTCAGAACAACATATGTAGCTTGCCTTTATATAATCCCTTGCCGCATAAAGGGAAGACATGTTGTTCTTTTCTTCCCACTCTGTGTTGTCTATGACTATAAGTTCAGGATATTTTTTTGCCATTTCATAATATCGTTCTTTAAGATAACCTACCACAAGTATGATTTCCTTAATGCCAGCATCATGGAGCTGCTTGATTTGACGTTCAACCATGGTGTCGCCTTTGATTTCAAAAAGTCCTTTGGGAAGATAGTTTGAAAGTGGCATGCAACGGCGGCTANNCGTCCTGCTGCCATTATGATTGCATTGTCAACTTTGTATGGCGAAAGAGCCTCAATGCCCTCGTTGGTTACCTTATTGTTTTTTACCCAACCTGATTTCGTGCAAGAAAGCACCGTATCCTTTGAAAATCCAGAAACATCTTCTTTGCGGCGAATAGCCATTATGTAGTCAAATTCTTGTTCAGTCATTCTGTTTATCTCCTGTATAATGTATTAGTAATAAGTTTTTAGAGTAAAATTATTCCAGATTATTAAACCAGCTCCTTTTTTATTATATTATAAGTTCGATCAAATGAATATACCCTGTTGATGATTTTTGGTTTATCTTTGTCAAGTGAATTTTGTATTTTCTGGGCAAGATCATTAGAATCGCCGCAGTGAAAGTAAGTAACAGGAAAATCCTTATAGATTTCCATAAAAACAGGAATATCAGAGATGACAACATTCGTTCCACAATATAGGGCTTCAAGTGGTGGCATTCCAAATCCTTCGTAAAATGAAGGTTGAATCAAAAGTTTGGCAGTTTCATAATAACTTCTAACTTCTTCATTTGAAATTCGGCCTGTAAATAAAATCTTGCCATTAGGAAAAGAATTTATCAGTTTTTTTATTGAATCATCTCCTGTCCTGAAATTCTCTGAGTTACCTACAATAACAAGTTTTAGTTTGTCATCTTGTTTTGAAATAATGTCAAATGCCATTAAAAGCGTATGTAGTCCTTTGTGTTTTTTAATATTACCTACAAATAAAAGAAAGTGCTCTTTGCTTATGTTTTCACTTTTGTCTGTGAACCATTTTGGAACAGAATTATAAGTTACAATTACTTTTTTATTATGTAGTTTTAGGTTTGCATTTATTCTAAGAGCAGAGAAATTAGAGACAGTAAATATCTTTTTTGATTTGTTTATTCCCCTTTGATAGAAAAATTTTCTTGCCATAACACCTATGCGTGATGTAAGAGAAGGAATGTCAAGAAAAACAACGTCATGGATAGTTGAAAAAACTGGGATTTTAATGCCATGGGGTATATTGCAGTATGGTGTGTAATATATATCGCATTGATTTATTAGTTTTAATAAACCCTTTGAAAAGAAAAACAATTCTTTTAATGAAAAAGGTTTAATATTGCAGTCTACAACAATTGCAGCTGTTTTTTGCTCTGGGATAACTGACTGTATCAGTTCCTTTTTTCCGAAAAGTAAGCAATCAAAGTCTTTAAGAAAAAATGGGAGAAGAGATTCAAGGTATGTACCTATTCCGCCTGAACCTAGCATGCGGCAATCTATAGCAATTTTCATTGATTGTTTGCCCCACTTTTCCAATTTTCATCAATAAAAATATTGTCTTTTACAGTAAACCATGAATTGTCCTTGACAGTGAAGATGTTTTTGCTTGAAGAATGGTGAGGTTTAAAAAGATTATCTGTGGTTATTGTTACGCCATTCTTTTTATAACTACCATCATCTAAAAGGTTGCCCGTGAATGGATTTGTTGGGTTAGAGACTAAATCTTTTATAGAGAGGAAAGGAGTGTCTGCATTTGTCATGAAAGTATTATCAGTTACGAGATTTCCCGAAGCATTGAAATCTTTTACAAGCAAGAGAGGATTTAAACTGTCTTTAGGATAGCCTGACAAATCTGTTGTTGTATATCTTTCTTTTGCAGTTGGCCCATATCCGATGCCATGATCCGCAACTATTATGATTCGTGTATTATCATAAACATTGTTTTCCTTGAGAAAATTAAGCCAATTTCCAATAGTCTCTAGACAGACTATATTTGTTTCATAGCTTGGGGAGTCAGAATCAAATTCCACAGGGGTGGATGTAAGATTTAAATAAGATATGTCTTCGTTAGCATGTGTAGCTTCATTTGTAATGATGGTGAGGCTATTATTTTTGTTTTCAAAGTCAGAAATATCACTTAAATAATATAGAGTAGCATACCAATCCAGTAACGAATCTTCATCACTGACGGTTTCAGAACACCACCAAGTACCTTTGTAATAAACAATATCACGTAAAAAAGCTGGTACTTCTCTAAATAGACTTACAAAAAAAAGATTGCGGTTTACACTTTCCATAAGAATGTTTGAATCATAAGAATCAAGTTTTTTCTTTATGTCACCGGTATACCGCCCTTTTAAAACCCCTCCATTGATTTTTTCATAAGAATTTGTAAAACTCATGTCAGCTTCATAGCTGTAATTACCCCAGGAAGAATCATAAATGTCCGCTGTAAAATCTGCCTGCTCTGTAAGAATGCGTGGTATTAGAAGAAGAGATTCATTGTGTTTGTCAATAAGAGGTTCTTCACTTCTTCTGTTCATTTCTAATGGTGTGTATTCGTAGCCCCCAAATAAAGCAGGACTGGCCATGAGTGTATGTCCATTGTATGAAACAGTATTTGGATAATAAGTAAAACCCGAATATATTTTACTTAAATTAGGATTTGCTTTTAGAATATGAGGAAAATAAGAGCTTTCTGCACGGTCAAGCATTAAAATGAAAACATTTTTACCTGTTTTAGAAAGATGGATTCGTGTACTTCCTGCATCTTCTTTTATTTGTGATTTTATAGTCATAAAACTTTTGTATTCATTTTTAATGGTAGATGTATTGACTATACTCAAAACAGAAAATGAAATGACGGCTATGATGCTTGCATACAAAAAAAGCTTTTCTTTTTTGAAATAGAATAATAATAATGGAATGATAATGATGGTAATCCAAACTATAAGATTTATTAGGATAAAAGATTTGCTTTGAGATTGAATTCCACCTATAAATTTAAGGGTTATATCCATTGTTCCATAGTCACCATGAAAAACAAATGCGTTTATAAGCGCTCCAATAAGGAGTATTGTAAAGAGTGAGGATAATAGTGTTTGTATTCTCTCTTTAAACAAAAAGTAAATGCATAGAGGCCAAATAACGAAAAGGCCTATACTTTGCCAAAAGGGAGAGTGAAGGAAATCTGTAGGACATGCATAGGTTCCTATGTTAGAAAATTCCTGTGTACTTGAAGAAATTAAATTTGATGGCAAAACTAAGCCTGTTAACAAAGCTAGAGCAATACCTGATGTTAGGAAAAGATAAAATCTAATCTTGGAATTGTTTTTTATTGATTTTAATGGAACATCTATTATCCAGTTTATAGCTTTCAGATAGATTGGTATGCCTGTGATGAGTAAAACTCCAAGAGCTAGTGCAAGGCGAATTTTAAAGTTGGAGTTTTGGTCATAAACAAACAAAACATAGCCAGCGACAAAAATACAAGCGGCACATAAACAAATATATAGGACTTTAAGAGGATTTTTCAATTTGTAGAAAACATTCTTAATCAAAGAGAAAACATTGTTCATAGTCCAGTAGAGTACCAAACCGGAAGGACTGTTGTATAGGATTACTAAGAATAAAAGGGCCATTCCGTATATCTGGAGTTTTTCCTTGACAGGGAAACCTTTTGTATAAATAGCCCCGGCAATGATGTTTATAATGGTCATTGCGATTGGAAGAATGTTTACAGCAAAAGAGCCGATATGGAAAATAGCATCAGGAAGCCCCATATCCTTTATAAAAAGGAATGATTGTCCTTGCAAAGCAGGTAACTTAGAAAGACATGAATAGGCAGCCATAAAAAAGGGAATCTGGATTAATAATCCAAAGCTTGAACGCAAAGCCATTATTGGGTGATAATGATTTTCTTTGTAGAAAGTCGAAAGAATCATGTACTGTTCATCACCAGAAAAAGCATCCTTTATTCTTTTAATGCCAGGTTTTAATTTTTTCTGTATATCACGCTCAACCTGCTGCCAATGTTCAGCAACAATATAAAGAGGAAGGCATAATATTGTGACTGTGAGGCTTACACCTATAATTGCAATCCCAGAATTACTAAATAACTTAGAGAATACATAATAAGATATCTCTATTATTTGGATGAGGGGATATAGGATTATTGTATATAAAACAGTTGCTATATTCATTTAAAGTTCCTTGTTATGTCCTTATTATATCACTTTAATTACTTTTAAATCAGGATTTTTATATGTTACAATATATTTATTTCCTTTTTTCTGAATTTTGTGATACTGATTTTCAAAAACAATTGGAAAATCCTCTGTGAATTCCTGTTGGTTTCCAGAAACAAGCCTAAAAAAATTCATAGATTCTAAAACAAAAGTTGAATATCGATCAGCTTTCAATCCAGTATCTACCATCTTAGACATGACAGGGTAAACATCTATCATGTTTTGTACAATAGCTGCATGACCTATATCCCCGTTAAAGACAAATTGTGCTGGTTCTTCAGATTTTTCTACAATATTTGCAAGGTCATTTAATAAAAGAGTAGCTCGGAAATTAATATAATTTTTTTGTTCTGCCTGAGCATTGCCATAGGCAAAACTGAAAGCGATATTGCAATAAACCAAACAAGTGAGACTTATACCAGAAATTACTTTCAAAAGAGTAGAATTGTTTTGGAATTGGTTATAGACTATAAGGCTTAATAGTGCAATAAAGATACCAATGCCATACATACCTCTTGGGTGATCAGAAGGGTTAGCTAGGCATATATATATACCAAATGAAAGGGGAATTGATATCAAAATTAGAAAAAGTATTGATAGAGTAGAAAATATTTTATTCTGTTTTGAGTTTTTAACTAATAAAACAATTGAAAGAAGAATAATAATGAATGAAAGGAAAAGTATTGGGGTTTTATTAAAATCAGCCACAAAAGTTTTTATATAATTTATACAGTTTGGAATAATTGCAGAAATCTTGATTGATTCATCTACATAAATTTCTGTTTCAGATGTAAAGGAAAAGATAAGGTAAAAGCTGAGTAGTGTAACACAATAACAAAGAATACATATCCCAGTTTTTTTTAATATTTCTTTAAAATTCTCATTTTCTAATAACCATTTATAAATTACACAAAAAATAGACATTATAATATAAATGCCAGATGAAGCCTGATAAGTCATGCACATAACCAAAAGGCATGTTACAGAAGAAAAAATGAAAAGAGATTTTTTTTCAAAGAATAGAAAAGGTATAATACTGGAAAGAATAGATAGAGCCATATATGGAGAATCATATCTATATGAAAAATTTGATAGAAAATATGGGAAAATCCCGATGAGTAAAGAAATTAAACAAGCTGGAATTGTAAAATTGCCTTTATTAAATATTTTGATAGCAAAAAAAGAGGAAAGGGAAAGGAAAAAAATGGCTATGAATTGAGTTAGTGGAGCAATATCCATAAGTTTTTTGGATGTATGAATAAAGATGGAACCTATTTCATCAATGTATCGATAAAAATTCATCCATTCTCGAGCACCTTCAATTTGACGTCCCATATCATCAATAATGATATTTGCGAAATTTGCCCTTATTATAGTGAAATATGAGAGTGCATATAGTGCCATTAAAATGAATAAATATTTCTTGTTTTCGTTTATATATTTAAGAATTTCTTTTGCTTGAGAAACAAAATCAGTAATAATTTTTCTTCCCATGTTAGTAATAAAAAAGAAATCAAAAGCTAAAATAAAAAGAATTCCCATTAGACCAAAAGCTGACATTTGTTTCATCCAGAATGGACCATTAATATCATCATTTTTAAGTTTCTCAACAAGAGTTACGGCAAAAGTTTGAACAAAAGGAAATTGAGATGGTATTAAACATAAAATAAAAAAAACTGAGAAAAATAATACAGTAAACTTATTCTTTTTTGCCATTTTTACCACTCCTATCTATAACTTTTCACAAGTATTATACTCAATTTTGCGATTTTCAGATAAATGAAAATCGTTGAAACCTGTTTTTTTAAACTCTTCTGTAATTTCTGAACTATCCATAAGCCCAGGGTGAAACAAAACTTCACATACTCTGTTTTTTTGAGAAGATTTCTTTTCAAATACCGGAAGTACGGAAAAAATCCTGTCATCCATCTTCCCAGAATAAAAAACTCCAAAAAGGTATGAATTCTTTAGTTTTTTTTGTTTTAACCAGCGGGTAACTTTAATGGAATAAAAATTTAAGATAAGACATTTTAATACATTCGCTATTGATAATCCTTTAAAACTACCTTTTCTTAGAAGGTAAAATGAAAGAGGGTCATTAGTGTTTCTAATATAAGTGACTTTGAAATTGTTTTCACTTATTGCCTCTGTAAGGGCATCGAATACTAAAGGGATCATGTGAGGATGCTGATGGCTGTCTATACGTAAAAAATCAGGATCTACAATTTTAGCTGCAATACATTTGTTTATTTGTGCAGCAATCTCAGTTTTAAGTTGAAACTTTATCTTTTGCCGTTTCAGAAGATTATAATTCCATAAAAAGAGTCGAGCCCATGTCACTGTAAAATATCCTTCAGAATCAACAAGATCAGGTACAAGATCAAGAGGTGAAATGGCTTTCCCTTCCATAAAGTTCAAATGGATTGAAACATTAATAATGTGGTAAAAATCTTTTCTAGTTTCTAAAAAGCTACTTACACTTTGAGGAAATATGTCAAGATTGGGAATTATGCTTATGCTATCTAGCTTTCCTTTCTGACAAAGAGTCAAAATATCATTGTCAGATTGTTTTGAGAGTCCATAATCATCTGCGTGTATGTCAATGATGTTCTTATTCAATTTTCTTACCTATAATGTATTGTGGACGACCTTTTACTTCGTCATAAATTTGAGCGATGTAAACACCAATAATCCCAAGACTTATTAAAACAGCACCAAAGCCTACCAATAAAAGGATTACAAGGGTAGGAAATCCTCCTGCAGCATTTCCCTTAAAATATGAAATAATAGCATCTATAACAACTCCGATTGCAATAATAATGAATAGTATACCTACAAAAGTAATAATATGAAGAGGAGCGTAGCTAAAACATAAAACATTGTTAATGGCATATTTGATGAGAGATTTTGTAGACCATTTGGAAACCCCGTTTTGCCGTTCCGCGACCTCATAATAAACTGTTGTTTTTTTGAATCCTACCCAGAAAGAGAGGGCTCTGAAAAAAGTGTTTCTTTCTTTTAATTTGGTAAGCTCTGCGATTACTTTTTTGTCAAGAAGTTTGTAATCACTGGAATTTTTCATGTCCATACCGACTGCACGACTGATTAATCCATAAAAAATCTTCGTAAACAATTTGTGGAACAGACTTTCCTTACCACGGTCGGTTTTAATACCTTCTACAACTTCAAAGCCTTCCTTCCATTTGCCATACATTTCTTTGATTACAAAGGGGGGATGCTGCAAATCTGCATCAAGAATAACGGTACAATCTCCTGTGACATTACGAATTCCTGCAAAAAGAGCCGCTTCTTTTCCAAAATTTCGAGCAAATGAAACACACTTTACACGCTTATCTTTTGTATTTAATTCTTCGATTCTTTCTAGTGTTTTATCTTTTGAACCGTCATTTACAAACATTAGTTCAAAATCTGCGTCTTTCAACCCATTAAAAGTTTCTATGATGGCAGTGTAAAAAGGAACGATATTCTGTTCTTCATTATAACATGGAACAATCAAAGAAATTTTATTCATTTTATCTTTCATTCTTTACTTCCTCATGAGTATTTACTTCTTCAGTGTTTTTGGATTCTTTAAAAACTATGAAACGCTGTCCCAAATAGTTTAAGCCTGTATAAATAATCATTCCGCATACTAGGGCTATATTTCCTTTAGTTTTCTCTGAATAATTACTAAATATCATATAGATTATTTTTTTAGCACTGACATATGCTATAAAGTAACATAAAATAATCAGGATAATAAAATATAGAATTTCCTTGAAGCTTTTCTTATGATTGTTAAATGTATAGTATTTGTTTAGGAAATAACTACAAATCCCACCTGCAACATAATTGCAGGCTGAAGATGGCCAGTAAGGGACATTAAAACAATTGTAGAGAAGAAACATTAGACCAGAGCCGACAATTGTATTTATTATACCTACAATAAGGAATTTTAGTAATTTTTTGTCAAACACTTGTCTTACGAAAACGCCAAATTTCATACCAATATTATACTAAAAAAATAAAAACATTTAAAGTAAGTTATCTATGTTATGCAACAATTTCCACTATCAGCACACCCCGATTGAATGCATGTAATCACGCAGGACGCAGGTAAAGTGGGCCATTTCCTCTGGCTTGATGTCTCCCATGTTTGCGATGCGGAAGGTGTCGATGTTGCCGAGTTTTCCCGGGTAAATCGTGAAGCCGAAGGATTTTGCGTAATCGTGGAGGGCATTGAAGCTGTATTTCGGGGTTTCGGGAATCAGAATTGCCGTGATGAAGTGGCTCTGGTATTTCCTGTCAACCAGCATCTTAAGTCCGATTTCATCAAGAGCCTTTACAAGAATCTCCCAGCATGCGGTGAAGCGTTCAAAGCGTTTTTCCACAGTCTCAACCCTTGTCTCTATGATTGCCTGACGCAGGGCGTAGAAGGTCTGAACTGGAGGGGTAAAGCGGGTCTGCTTTGTCTCAAGGAAGTATTTGTACTGGTCGTATAGGTTCAGGTAGTAGTTCCTCATGGGCCAGTCTTTCTGCTTTAAAAGCTCTGATTTCTTGCAAACGACAAATCCAACTCCTGCCATACCGCCGATATGCTTGTTTGATGTGCTTGTTGCAAAATCAATGCCAAGTGAGCCAAGGTCAATGGGCATTCCTCCATAGGCGCTTACGATGTCACAGATTGTGGTCATGCCGTATTTCTTTGCCATGGGGCAGATGACGGAGAGGTCATTCATAAGGCCTGTAGTCGTCTCGTGATATACGATTGCAAATGTGGTGTATTTCTTTGACTGCATCTGCTTTTCAAGTGCGGCAAGGTCAATGGGCTCGTAAGTTGATGACTTGAAGACATCCATGTCGATGTTGTAGACGCTGGCGATTTTTGCAAGGCGGGCTCCATAGGAACCGTTGTCTACCACAAGGAGCTTACCGTCCGGAGGAACACATGAGCTTACCATTGCCTCGTCAGCACCGGTACCAGAGCATCCGAACATTATGGAAACATAATCTTTTGGATCTGCGCAGACTTCCGTAAGTCCTTCCGCAACTTCTTCCATAAGGTTTCCGAATTCAAGCTCGCGGGGGCAGATGTCCGCAACTACCTGGGCATATTTTACGCTGTCTGAGGTAGTGGATGGGCCTGGATTCAACAGAACCTCACGGCGGATTGAAAGGAGTGACTCATTTTCCATGATGCGCGGCCATATTTCCTTTTGTGCCCGTTCAAGCATGCTTTCATCATCTATTTCCGTCCACGCATACCATTCAATTTTATGAACGTAAACCGGCTCTCCATCAAGGCTGACCTGCTTGAGCGCGTTTTCGTAGTCAAGCTTTAAAAGTGACTTGTCGCTAGTGTAATATGAAACCATCTTGTCAAGGCAGGCTTTCATAAGTTTTGTTATTCCCACAAGTTCTCCTGCGGGATTTGGAATGACTGACTTGTCCTTGCTTACATTGTTCAGGATTCCATTGTCATCTGCATCGAGATAAACTTCATCGTGACTGTTGGACTTTCCGCTTGCAAGAATTACGTTGCTTCGTTCGTCATTCTGAAGCACCTTGAGTCCAACTGCATCATAAATCAGGTCGCTTTCAAGGAGAAGGAAATCACCTTTTACAAACGGAGCGCAGACTGCAAGGGTTCCCATGCTGCTTGTGTTTTCATAATTGTCATTCCGGACGGTTTTTATTATGTGATATTTTTTTGCAAGTTCATCATAGTATTCAGAGCAGTGACCGGTTCCGATTATGATTTCTTCGATTCCTGCTGCAATCAGCTTTTGAACCGAACGTTCAACCATTGCAACACCGTCAATTTCAATAAAGCCCTTGGGCATTTCCTTTGTCCTGTCTCCAAAACGGGCTCCAAGTCCGCCCGCAACAATAACTGCCTGTTTAATCATTTTTTGACCGCCTATTTGTTCAAGAATTCCATCAATGCGATTTTATTTTCAATTGGAGTGGATTTTGGCCGCCCCAAATCCTTTCTTGCGCCTTTTGTCACAAGAACCTCTACAAAAGTGAGATTTTCCCTTGTTTCAGAATCACCAAGGACTGCATCAAGTTCCTCTGGAGTTGAAACTTTTACCACATTCTCATAGCCGCAGCCTTCCGCAATCTCGCAAAAATCAATCTGACGGCCGACTGTGGGCTGTCCTCCGACAGAATCATGTGCTCCGTTGTTCAGGACAAAGTGAATGTAGTTTGCCGGCTTCCTGCTTCCGATTGTAGCCATTCCACCCATCTGCATGATGCTTGCTCCGTCACCGTCCAGACAGAAAACCTGCCTGTTTTTTTTCTGCATGGCGATGGAAAGGGCAATCTGGCTTGCGTGTCCCATTCCTCCGACTGTAAGGAAATCCCTGTCGTGAGCCATATTGTGCTTGTCCCTAAGTTCATAAAGTTCACGGCTTATCATTCCTGTTGTAGATACAAAGGCCGTTCTGTCATCAGCGGAGAGCATGATTTTTTCTATGGCCTCTTCACGGCTCATTTTGCCTTCAACCGGAATGTTGTTCTGCAGTTTGTATTCGTCAAAAGTACCCTTGCGGATTACAAAAGCATACTGGGCGTTGTTTTCCCTTATGTATTTGTATGCCTTTTCAAATTGTGAGGGAAGGTCTGCCTCATTGTCACTTAAAACCTCATACGGAACCTTCATGGCGTCAAGGAGGTCACAGGTAACCTTTCCCTGCTTTACATGCTGGGGCTCATCGTGAACACCGGGTTCACCGCGCCATCCTATTACGATAAGCATCGGAATTGAATAAACATCAGGATCCGCGATTGACATCAATGGATTTACCATATTGCCTTCGCCTGAGTTCTGCATGTAAATCATCGGGATTTTGCCGGTTGCAAGATGATAGCCGGTTGCAAGACCCGTCGCACTTCCTTCGTTTGCGGAAATGATGTGGTTTTCTGCAGGTGCGTTGTCCGTGATGTAAGCGCAAAGGTTTTTCAAAAGTGAATCCGGAACTCCTGCAAAAAAGTCCGTACCGTTTTTAATAAGCAAGTCGTAAAAGTATGATGGTCTAATCATTATTTTGTCCCCGGAATCAATTCAAGAATTTCTTTAATCGGCATGCAGATGTCGTTGACTTCAAGCGAACGTTCCGCCTTAAGTATGGTTTCCGCACACTTTTGCATGGCAGGATAACTTGCACGCAGCATGTGGTTTGCATAGATGACGATGTTCGCACCCCATTCGCAAAGTTCCTTTTCCGTAAACTGATTGTATGTGGTAGGAACAAGTACGATAGGGATGTTCTTGTATTCGGCCCTGAACTTCTGGCAGAATTCCTTGATATCCATTCCGCTCTTGTCCTTTGAATGAATCATAACGCCGTCTGCTCCAGCCCTGACTGCAGCAAAGGCTTTTGTAATCGCCTCATCAACACTATATCCTGCAATGATTTCCTCTATGCGGGCTATTATCATAAAGTCCTTTGTTACCTGGGCTTTTTTACCGGCGCTTATTTTTTCGCAGAATTCTTCTTCCGTTGCAAGTACCTGCTTAGCCTCAGTTCCAAAGAGGGAATTCTTTTTGAGTCCCTTTTTGTCTTCGATGATGACTGCACTGACTCCGTTTCGTTCCAGTGTACGTACTGTAAATACAAAATGCTCGGGAATGTCACCAGTGTCACCATCGTAGATAATAGGCTTTGTGGTGCATTCAAGAATGTCTGTAAGTGATTGGAGTCGGGTAGTCAAGTCCACGGCCTCAATGTCAGGCTTTCCCTTTGAAGTGGAGTCTGTGAGAGAAGATGACCACATTCCGTCAAAAGAATGAAGTCCGTCATCCTTAACCACTTCCGTATGCTCAACGATAAGTCCGCTTAGTCCGGAATGAGCTTCCATAATCCTAACGATGGGTTTTGCTGCGATAAGCCTGCGTAAAGTTGCCCGGCGTACGTCCGGTGTAATTCCTATTGTCTTTGCATTATCTACAAGGGCTGTGGAATTGATTCCCTGCGTGTATGGAATTTCAATTACCTGGCCGCCCCATTCCTTCATTACCTCAAAGCATTCTTCACGGATTTTGGAAAGGTAATTCGTCTTCCAGTCGTCGCCATGAATCATGTAGTCCGGCTTAAGCTTTTTGATGTTTGGGACATAACTCCAGTCATCCTGAGGAATTACATTTGCAACACCCTTGATGTTTTCTACAACCTTTTTCCTCTGGTCATAGGTCAGATAGGGGAGCCTCTTGTGTGAAACAATCGCACTGTCCGTCAAAAGGCCTATCGTAAGTTCCCCAAGTTTGGCACCTTCGCTGATGATGTTTATAATTCCAGGATGAATGATGTCTCCTGTAATTCCTAGATATACTGTCTTTGGCATTTATTGTTCTCCTTCTTTATCAAGATTTTTTATATTTCTTTTTATTACATGTATATATAAGACAATATCTTAGAATATATACCATTTAATCCTAATAAACAAGTACAAGAAATGAATTCAGAATATTGTTTAAGAGATTTGCGGTGTTTTGTTTAAGAGATTTGTGATGGTGTTGGTTTCTTGAAAGTCAAGTAGCTTGCAGTATATTTGTCCGTCTTTTTTTCTCATTACTCTGTCACCTCTAATTCTGTAACCATTTGCCATCCATGCCGAAGTAGGGTGCAGATGGATCAAATATTTCTAACTGCTTGTCCTTTTCCGACAGGATTGGATTTGCTTCCTTAAGCTCGAAAGGCCAGTCTATGGCAAGTTTCGGGTCATTCCAAATGATTCCACCTTCGTCACCGGGATAGTAGAAGTCACTGCTCTTGTATGCGCAGATGGCGGTGTCGCTTAGTACATAAAAGCCGTGTGCAAATCCGCATGGAATGTACATCTGGTTTTGTATGTCGGAATCCAGTATTGTGGTAAATGCCTTTCCAAATGTTTTGGAATCATTCCTTAAATCCACGGCAACGTCAAAAATTTTCCCGCTTACAACCCGAACAAGTTTCCCCTGGGGGTGGTGTTTTTGAAAATGAAGGCCCCGGAGGACCCCTTTTACAGAAAGCGACTGATTGTCCTGAACGAAGCTCATCGTCAGGCCGGAGTCAAAGAATTCCTTTTCGTTATATGATTCAATCATGTATCCGCGGGAATCTTTGAATGATTCTGGGGTAAGCTCATAAAGCCCCTCAATTTTGAGACCATCTGCAAAACAGCCCTTTATCTGAAACGGCAAATTCAAGATCTCCCGGCTATGAATTTCAGGTATTCCCCATAGCTAGTCTTGTAGGTTGCCGCCATATCCAGAAGGTTCTGTCTGTCTATCCATTTGTTCCTGTAGGCAATTTCCTCTATGCAGCTTACATAAAGTCCCTGACGTTTCTGTATGGTCATTATGAAGTTGGAGGCTTCCATAAGTCCGTCATATGTCCCTGTGTCTAGCCATGCCATGCCACGTCCTAGTAACTGAACTGAAAGCTTCTTCTGCTCAAGATAAGCGTTGTTCACGGCCGTAATCTCAATTTCCCCGCGAGCCGAAGGGTTTACGTTTTTTGCAATATGAATGACAGAATTGTCATAAAAGTAAAGGCCAGGTACCGCCCAATTGGATTTTGGGTTCTGGGGTTTTTCTTCAATTCCAATGACTTTATTTGTACTGTCAAATTCAACCACACCGTATGCAGTCGGATCCTTTACCTGATATCCGAAAATGACTCCGCCACCTTCAGTTTCGATTTTTGATACGGCGTTATGGAGTATGGGGGTGAATGCCTGACCGAAGAAAATGTTGTCTCCAAGCACAAGGGCCACATTGTCATCACCGATGAATTTTTCGCCAACGATAAAGGCGTCCGCAAGTCCCCTTGGTTTGTCCTGAACCGCATATTCAAATTTCATTCCAAGCCATTTGCCGTCGCCCAAAAGCTCCTTAAAAAGGCCGATGTCGCGTGGAGTTGAGATGACAAGCACCTCTCGGATTCCTGCAAGCATAAGGACCGAAAGAGGATAATAAATCATGGGTTTGTCATAGAGGGGCAGTATCTGCTTGGAAACAGCCTTTGTTATGGGGTACAGACGTGTACCCGAACCTCCCGCAAGAATTATTCCTTTCATAAATCCTCCTTTACTCCTTGTATCTCGTCGTATGCAAGGTCAAATTTTAATGTACTGTTGCACAAGTCTAGCTTGACCGTAACCCTCTGCCTCTTGCGGTTAACCTTTATGATGTTGCCCGCAAATCCCATAAGGGGGCCGTCGGTAATCACTATGCGCATGTTCTCGTTAAAGTAAGCCTTGGAAATGCCCTGTACCTCGCCGAATTTCCTGAGGTTTGCAAGGTATTCAAGATCCTTTCCCTCCAATTGATGGATGTCGGTATTGGACGGAAGAAAATGGTAGAAACTTCTGTTCATGTGCGCCGCTTTTACAATGCCAGGTTCCAGATGACGGATGGAAAGAAACACATATCCCGGGAAAAGAGCCTGCTCATATTCAAGCTTTTTGGAAGTGCGCATTTTCTTCTTGAAGAAAAAAAGTTCGGCTGTGGCGTCAGATTCATGCAGAACCTTTTCAAAATCCGCCTTGAACGCCTCTTCCGCTCCCGTTTTGACCATTATGCAGTAATATTCCATACATCCTCAACAACAATAATTTTATATGGTTTAAGGTTTTATTGCAAGTGTGAAAAGCGTTTTATGGGGCTTGTAATGTTGACAGAAAGGGCTTTTTGGCTTAATATTTAAGGAAACATTCAGTTGTAACTGGCTGTGATGCACGTTAGGTGCGCAGTCAAGTGCCTCGACCACAGGTCCCATATTGCACGGGCATAGTGCATTTCTACCGAAGGACGTTTTTTTAGGCGTTTTGTAGGAAAGGGACGAGGTATATTTAAAAATCATTCAACAATCATTTGGAGTAAAACATGTCTGACAAAATTGCATTGATTACAGGTATTACAGGACAAGACGGCTCGTTCCTTGCGGAATTCCTTTTGGACAAAGGCTATGAGGTCCACGGAATCATAAGGCGCTCTTCTTCGTTCAACACGGGAAGGATTGAGCACCTCTACATCGCAGATTTGATTGAGGACATGCACAAGGTAAAGCCCGTTCAGCTACATTACGGGGATTTGA
This sequence comes from Treponema sp. UBA1233, assembly GCA_002309305.1. GTDB lineage: Bacteria > Spirochaetota > Spirochaetia > Treponematales > Treponemataceae > Treponema_D. The sequence continues at coordinate 99,385 of DBWR01000070.1, forward strand.
CGGATTCAGAAAGTCTGATACGCCTTATACGCGAGATAAAACCCACGGAAATATACAACCTTGCGGCCCAGAGCCATGTAAAGGTAAGTTTTGACGTTCCCGAGTATACGGCAGACACTGATGCCACAGGAGTCCTGCGCATTCTGGAAGCAGTTCACTTTTTGGGAATGGAAAAGACATGCCGCATATATCAGGCTTCAACATCGGAACTGTTCGGTCTTGTACAGGAAGTGCCGCAGAAGGAGACTACTCCTTTTTATCCGCGTTCCCCCTATGCCGTTGCCAAATTATACGGCTACTGGATCATGAAGAATTACCGCGAAAGCTACGGAATGTTCTGCTCAAACGGAATCCTCTTTAACCATGAGTCGGAGCGCAGGGGAGAGACTTTCGTTACAAGAAAGATTACCCTTGCCGCAAGCCGAATCGCACAGGGATTTCAGAAAAAGCTTTACCTTGGAAACCTGAATGCACTCAGGGACTGGGGATATGCAAAGGATTATGTTGAATGCATGTGGCTCATACTTCAGCAGGACAAGCCCGATGACTTTGTTGTTGCCACAGGAGAACAGCACTCCGTAAGGGAATTCTGCCTTCTTGCATTCAAGGAAGCCGGAATCGACATAGAATTCCAGGGAGAGGGTGTTGAGGAAATGGGCATAGACAAAAAGACCGGAAAAGTCCTTATAGAAGTGGACCCCAAGTATTTCCGTCCCGCAGAAGTTGAAACCCTCCTTGGCGACCCAACAAAGGCAAAATCCGTACTCGGCTGGAACCCCACAAAAACAAGCTTCCCAGAACTGGTCCACATAATGATGCAGCACGACATGGAATACGTAAGGAATGAGAGGGTGGTTAGGAACAGGTAAAATAATGCGTAATGCTAAATGCGTAATGCATAATCAAATAAGGGCATAATGAAAACTAGTGATGAGAACATAATAGTTGAAAAATCCAAAGCATTCGCATTGCGCATTATTAAGCTATATAAATTCCTTACGGAAAAAAAGAAGGAATTTGTACTTTCAAAACAAGTCTTAAAAAGCGGGACAAGCATTGGTGCTAATGTTAGAGAAGGAATCAGAGGTCAAACAAAGGCCGATTTTTATGCTAAATTCAATGTTTCATTAAAAGAAGCTAGTGAGACGGAATACTGGCTGGAGTTACTTAATGAAAGCGGTTATTTAGAAGGTCATGAAAATGATTTTCAAAGTTTATATTCTGACTGTCAGGAAGTAATAAGAATCTTGATGGCAATTACCAAAACACAGAAAGAGGGTGGAGCTAATTGTAATGTGTGACAATATGATTACGAATTGCGCATTACGAATTACGAATTGAAAATATGAATTACAATAATAAAATCTTTGTTGCCGGTCACCGGGGGCTTGTTGGGGGGGCAATCCTCCGCTGCCTGCAGGAAAAGGGATACACAAACATAATCACGAGGACACACAAAGAACTGGATCTTTTGAATCAGGCGGCTGTAAATGAATTCTTTGCATCCGAAAAGCCTGAGTATGTCTTTTTGGCGGCGGCTCATGTTGGCGGAATAGGGGCCAACTCTACCTATCCGGCTGACTTCATATATCAGAATATGGTTATCGGCTTTAATGTTGTTGAGGCGGCTAGGGTAAATGGGGTAAAAAAACTGATGAACCTTGGCTCAACCTGCATTTATCCCAAAATGGCCGAGCAGCCGATTAAGGAAGAATCCCTTCTGACAGGACCACTGGAGCCTACCAACGATGCATATGCACTTGCAAAAATAAGCGTGATAAAGCTTTGTACTGCTTATAATAAACAGTATGGCACCAACTATCTAAGCGTGATGCCGACAAACCTCTACGGTCTGGGGGATAACTATGAGCTTCAGGGAAGCCATGTTTTTCCTGCGATGATACGCAAATTCTACGAAGCGAAGGCAAGCGGTGAGGATGTGGTTCACCTCTGGGGTGACGGTTCTCCTCTCCGTGAATTCCTTTATGCAGGGGATCTTGCGGATGCAGTGGTTTATCTTATGGAAAACAAGAACGCCCAGGACCTTCGCACCCCGACTGGAGACTTTGTGAATGTAGGAACCGGACGGGAATGCACGATAAGGGAACTGGCTGAAACAATAGAAGACGTCGTTTATGCCGATGTCCGTAAGGGTGGACGCAAGTGCAGGATGGAATGGGACCCGTCAAAACCAAACGGCACCCCACGAAAGCTTTGTGACGTGACAAGGCTAAATGCATTGGGCTGGAAGGCAAAGGTTGATGTGCGCGAGGGAATAAAAATCGCCTATGATGATTTCCTCCATGGGAATGTAAGAAAATAAGATATATGCATTTTTCAAGAATACAGAAAAATAAATTGCATTTTTATACGAAAGCTGCCAGAAATTTGACGGAAGAAGAGCTTGATGCAATATCAGATTTGTTTTCTGAAAATTATGGAAAGTATAGTTTAGCAAATAAAAATGAATCTCTAAGAGGTAAGCAGATATCTCTTAAACCAAGTTATTATAAAAGATACATGGTTTCAAATGATTATACCTATGTTGCCCTTGCATATTACGATGATGTTCTTGTTGGTCAGGCTTTTTATGTTGTTGAAAATTTCAAACAGGGTAATGCGACATGGGTAATACAGCTTGTTGTAAAAAAGGAGTTCCGGAAAAACCAAATTGCCAAGAAGCTTTTGTTTTCCATATGGGGATTCTCCAATGATTATGCATGGGGGCTGGCGACAACAAATCCTCTTACAATAAAAACTTTGGAATCGGCAACCTTGAGAAAGGTTTCATTAACAAAAATGAAACAGAATATCAAGGTAATAAAACAATTGTCAAGCAAAGTGAATTTTATTTCCCAAGAAGAAATATTCATCACGGAGAACAATTCTGTGGTAAATTCCAGCTATTATGTCAGCCATGATGATATTCCTAATTATATCTCAAAATATGGAGATGAATGGGTTTTCGGAAATCTGGAGGAAGGCTTTGAATGGCTTGCATTTACTTTTAGGGGACAGGAAATAAAGAAGCTTTCAAAACAGGATTTTGATAATTTTATTGAGTATTCTGAAAGCAGATTGATAGATGCTTATTCAAGAATGGAGATGATAACTCAGCCATGGACAAAGCATACAGCAGAAGAGATTGAGTTCATAAAGCAATACATTTCGGATAAATCAGCCCGTATAATGGATATGGGGTGTGGGACTGCAAGACATATAGCGGAATTATACAAACAAGGATACAAAAATATAAATGGATATGATTTTTCTGAAAATTTGATTACCCAGGCAAAAAAGAATTATCCTGAAATCCAGGACAATCTTTCAATTAGCGATTGTAGAAATCTTAAGTGTAAGAGCAAAGCTGATGTCATTTTATGTCTTTATGACGTTATAGGTTCTTTTCCCAAAGAGAAAGACAACATAAATATAATAAAGGCTGCTAGACGAAACTTGAAAAAAAATGGCATTTTTATTTGTTCTGTCATGAATATGCATCTTACAGAAAACATATGCAAATACAAATTTGATGTCTATTCTGATCCTAAAAGGCTTTTCAAATTAAGGGCATCACAAATAATGCAAAAATCAGGGAATATTTTTAATCCTGAAAATTTTGTAATAGATACAAAGACGGGACTTGTATTCAGAAAGGAGATATTTAAAGATGATGGCTTTTTGGATTCTGAATACATTATTCGCGATAAACGTTATAGGCTGAATGAGATAAAATCTTTGTTAAAGGAAAATGGTTTTATTGTTCTTGATTCTCGTTTTGTTCGAGCTGGAAGGTTTGACAATCCTCTAAAAGCCACGGACTTGGATGCAAAAGAAATATTAATAGTTGCAAGAAAGAAATAGAGCTTTTTAAGATTAAAGATTAAGGATATTTTGACTGTATGATGGAAAAAGATAGTATTACAAAAAATGATGATGCTCAGTGGACAAAGGTAATTACCGCAAAGAGGCGGCTTTTGGACCTGCACCTTAAGGATGTGTGGGATTACCGCTACCTTATAAAAAGGTTCATAAAGCGTGATTTTGTGGTCCAGTACAAGCAGACTATTCTGGGACCCTTGTGGTATGTCATACAGCCGCTACTGTCATCCATCATGTACATCTTTGTCTTCGGTAATCTGGCCGGAATAGGTACGGACGGGGTGCCTTCGATTCTGTTTTACTTCGGCGGAACAATGCTTTGGACCTTTTTTACGGGTACAGTTTTGGGGGGATCAAATGTATTCCTTAATAACAAGGATGTATTCGGAAAGGTTTATTTCCCCAGGCTTACCGTTCCAATAAGCATAGCGGCAGGACTTGTCATAAAGCTTTTGATTCAATTTGCCCTCTTGGTCTGCATATACCTTTACCTTATCATTCGGGGTGTCCATGTTTATCCGACATGGTGGGCTTTTTCGTTCCCGCTCATCGTCCTATGGATTGGAGTTTTGGGAACGAGTCTGGGGCTTATCATTTCCTCCCTTACGACAAAATACCGCGACCTAAAGCTGGTTGTTGATTTTGGAATTCAGCTTGCCATGTATGCGACTCCTGTGGTTTACCCCCTGAGTGAGGCTCCAAAGAAATTCTTCTGGCTCTTTTACATAAATCCCATGAGTGCTCCGATTGAAACATTCCGAATCTGCTTTTATGGGGCCGGCTCTGTTCCGCTTTCAATGATTCTAATAAGCCTGGGAACCACCTTCCTTCTGGCATTCCTGGGCCTGGTCCTCTTTACCCGCAACGAACGCAACTTTGTGGATGTGATTTAGGCTTTTATTATGTCATATAGGAATCTTACTGATATACAGAAAAAAGACCTCCTGACAAAAATTACCTGGGACTATATTAAGACAAAATCCTGAAGATATTGAAGGACTTCGATCTTCCCTTCTATTTGATAGGAGGAACCGCACAAGGTTGATAGAAACTTGACAGTTTTTATGGCTATTAATATAATGTATCTATATAAATGGGTTGAAGGAGGTTTGATATGTCTACAGCAAGTATCAGAAAACCGATGATTATTACATCGGAAAAGTCTGCTAAAGTTATAGCTGATGTATTGGAAATGACTCCAAAGACAACAAATAATAAAATATATCCTCAATCTGTTAAGGAGATTAAAGGCAAAACTATTCTTGGGCTTCTAAAGAGGGCAAAATGATTTCTATAACTGTAGCTGGAAAGTCATTTTCTATAATTCGTTTGAATGAGCTTTCAGATAATGATGAGTTTTCAGCAGTTAAGAACATCATTTCAGATTTTGAGTGTCCGTTAAATGATGAGGTCGAGGAATTCTTAAAATACAATGCTTTGGATTTCTCTGTTAGGAATCAAGCTGTTTCTTATTTGATCTTTTATGATGATAAATTCGTTGCATATTTTACTCTTGCGAATAAGCTTCTCCAGGTCCAAAAAGATAAAATATCTAAGACAGTGTTAAAAAGATTGCTTAGAAATGCAGAAGACACTGGCGAAGACTTTTTAAATGTCCCGGCAATTCTTGTTGCACAATTAGGAAAGAATTATAATAACGGCAATAATAAATGTATTGATGGTGAAGAATTGCTTTGTATAATCAATTATTTTGTAAAAAGTGTACAGTCTTTAATAGGCGGTGCCGTATATTTTCTTGAATGTGATTCTGATAAGAACAAAGTAATAAAATTCTATGAAGACAATGGCTTTGTTCTTTTTTCAAGCAGGAAAACAAAATCGAAAAAAACAAAATTATTACAGTTCATGAAGAAAATATAAAAGAATTATATATCAAGAACTGTATTGAGGTAAGTTTTAATGACCAACGACATCGCAATAAAAGTAGAAAACCTCTCAAAATACTATCGTTTGGGTGTGATAAACAACGGGACCCTTTTCCGCGATATACAGAGCTGGTGGGCAAGAAAGAGGGGAAAGGATGACCCTCATGCTAAGATTGGAAGCAAGTATGATCCCACTGCGGAGGGGTTCTGGGCGCTAAAGGACTTAAATTTTGAGATAAAGAAGGGCGACAGGGTTGGCATCATCGGACACAACGGAGCCGGAAAATCAACCCTTCTCAAGCTTTTAAGTCAGATAACAAGTCCGACGGAAGGTAATATAAAAATCAACGGAAAAATTGCGAGCCTTCTGGAAGTAGGAACCGGATTCCATCCTGAGATGACGGGCCGAGAGAACATCTACATGAACGGTGCCATCCTTGGCATGAAGCACGATGAGATTGACAAGAAGGTAAACGACATAATTGAGTTCTCTGAAATAGGCGAGCATATCGACACTCCTGTAAAAAGGTACTCCAGCGGTATGTATGTAAGACTTGCCTTTGCGGTTGCGGCCCATCTTGATAGTGATATTTTGATTGCAGACGAGGTGCTTGCGGTCGGTGATGCTGCTTTTCAGAAGAAGGCTTTGGGGAAGATGAACGAGCTGAGCTCCGGTGAGGGACGGACGGTTTTGTTTGTGTCGCACAATATGGCGCAGGTAAAGAATCTGTGCAACAAGGGGATTGTGCTGGAGAAGGGAAAGATTGTTAAAAGCGGGGAGATTGAGGAGTGTATTCATTCATATCTAAATTATACAGATAATTTTAATTACAATTGTTGGAAGAATAACGGTTTATACAATAATGAGTATTTTTCACCACTTTCTTTAAGGGTTTTGGAGCCAAATGGCAATATGGTTTCAGGTGAATTAATTCCAAATGCAAAATACAAAATTGAACTTGTTTATTCTGTAAAAAGAATTGAAAGATTTGTAGATTTTTGGATACTATTTCGTATTGGTGATACTGAAATATTTAGAATTTATGAAATGAATCCAGGTCAACATGTTAATTCGGATGGTTTTGCTGTGTGTAGCTATGATATTCCACAATATTATGTTTTAAATGGTATGGAATATGAGGTCTTATTAGGTGCTTCTATAAAAAATACAAAATGGATCATAAATCCTTTTAATAAAGATGTTGTTTTTAAAATTAAAATCAAGTTTCAAAAAGAGATTCTGCCTGATAGTTTTTTAATTATGAAATAAATTTGGTGAGAATTTTTTTTTTAGGAAATAAATATGCCGAATATTTTTGTTTTTTCTAAAAATTTAAAACTTTCTTCTTTTTCTTTGATAGCCAATCAATTTAAAAAGGCAGATAGTAATATTTTTATCACAACACATTTTTTATTTCAAAATGAAAGAGAAGAATTGGATTCTATGGTTAATAATACTAGCTATTACACTTTTTCTGATTTTCTAACTGATGAAGCGGCAAAAAATTGTGATATTAATTCATTTGATTCTAATAATTTAAACTTAAATGACTATTATTCCAATATTAAGAGAAATAAAAATTTATTGGTGCTAGAAAAAGTTAAAAAAAGCTTCTCTGAATACTCAGGTTTTGTATTATCAGATGATTTAGGCATAGAAGAGTATGTATGGCTTGATGCTGGTTTTATTCCTATTTCGGGACAATATTATTATAATACTTCAAGAAAAAATGATGATAAGGATGGAATTTGTTTCATAAAAAAAATTAGAAAAGCTTTAAGTTATTCAAAATTATTGGAAAAACTTTATCATTTCCTTAAAATGAAGTTAAAGTTGTGTAAGAATAGAACTAAAAAAACTATTGTTCCTGTTGAAGTATTTTTGCAGAATGAGAAAAAATATATATTTATTGGAAAACTACAACGTTTGTTACCTTATTTGAATATTTCATTGACAACATGTGAAAAAGAAAAGGAAAAAGTTAACAAGAAGAAGTATTATACTTCAAAAGAAAATGTCATTTATATTATGACTATGCATGAAGCTGGTACAATCTCAATTCCAGACTCTCCAGAATACGATGTAAGATTTGTTCAAGATGGTTATTTACCTCCTAATTATTCTGCTTTAAACTTAAGGTTTAAGCCCGCCAATGTAAAGTATTATGCATTAGACAAAATTGGTAAAATGGCTTATGAGGCTCAGAATGTTCCAGTTGAAATCTTACCTTTCAGAAAAAAGAACTATTTACCTAAACCAGATTTTTCAGTTAAATTGAAAAAAGTTCTTATTACTGCTACTTGTGCAGGACCCTGGTCAGCACTTATAAATCCTAGTGATGATGATATATTAGTAGACGCTATTGTTAAATCTGCAAAGAAATATCCTGATATTACATTTGTTTATCGTCCACATCCAGCCTGTGTTCATCCTATGCATACAGGTGTTAATACCATTAATAGAATTGCTGAATATTTTGAGTATACAAAACTTCAAAATTTGAAACTTTCAACTAATATACCACAGCAAAATATGCAGTCATTTTCACTTACATTCTCAAATACAAGTTTAATAGAAGATATAAAAGAAGCAGATTTAATCATAAGTGAGTATTCACATTCCCTTATTGAAGGGGCTGAAATAGGAAAATTATTTGCAACTGTGAATTTAACGAAACGAAGAAATTTTTATGAGGCTATAACCGATTTAGGATTTCCTCATTGTAAAACAATCAATGAACTTTGGGATTTTATAGATAATGTTAATTCTCAAGATTTTATAAATAAATATACTCAAGCAATAAATAATTACAATGTTATGCTCGATATGGAGGAATAAAGAAATTGTCTGATTACTTGATTACTGGAGCAGCAGGGTTTATAGGTTCTCATTTGGCAAAAAAATTAGCTGATGAAGGAAATAGAATTACAGTTATAGATAATCTCTCTACGGGAAATATGGCAAATATTCTGTGGAAGGGGGAATTCATTGAAGGCGATGATTTTAATCCTAAAGTAATCCAAAAACTTAATAATAAAAAATTTGATGCTATTTTTCATATAGCAGGACAAAGCAGTGGTGAAATCAGTTTTGAAAATCCTATTTATGATTTGAATTGCAATGCCGCTTCAACACTAATTCTTCTTGATTATGCTAAAAGGACAGGGTGTAAAAGATTTGTTTATGCATCATCTATGAGTGTCTATGGAGATGAGAACAAAGGTTCTGTAAATGAAGTGAATGGTGTTTTGAAACCAAAAAGTTTCTACGCAGTTGGAAAGATTGCTAGTGAACATTATATGCGAATTTATTCGCAATATGGAATTCGTTCAACAGCATTGAGATTTAATAACACTTATGGTTCTGGACAAAATATGGAAAATCTAAAACAAGGAATGGTATCTATATTCCTTGCCCAAGCAGTAAAAAAACATCATATCATTGTGAAAGGAGATAAAAACAGATTTAGAGATTTTGTTCATGTAGATGATACTGTGAGAGCCATTATTATGGCTGCAAATGGAAATGAGCCAGAGTTATATAATTTTTATAATGTCGCTACAAATAAAAAAACAACTTGTGAAGAATTAATTGGTGTGATGAAAAAATATTTACCATTCGAAATCTCTGTAGAATATACTGGCAATACGCCTGGGGATCAATATGGTATTTACTGCGATTATTCAAAAATTGAAAATGCATTGGGGTGGAAACCAGAAATAAGCCTTGATATGGGAATAAAAGAAATGTGTGAATGGGCTTTAAAGCTTTAATAAAAGGAGACAATAATGAATGAAAAATTTAAGATCGCAGCATTGCTAACAGGGAGAGGAAATAATACTCTTAAAAATAAGAATATTCTTCCTGTTCTTGGAAAACCTTTATTGTATTATCCAGGAATGGCAGCGAAAACTTGTAGCTTAATTACAGATTTTTATTGTAGTAGTGATGATGAAGCTATTCTTTCTGCCGCTGAATCTATTGGTTATAAAAGAATTCTAAGACCTGATGAACTTGCATTACCTACTTCTCAACATGTTGATGCAATAATTCATGCTCTTTCTGTTATGAAAGAAGATGATTGTGAACCTGATATATTAGTAGTTATTTTGGCAAATAATGCAATTACGAAAAACGAATGGATAGAAGAATCCATTAAATATATATTAAAAGATAATTCGATATCTGCTGTAGTACCTGTTATGGAAGAGATGGATCATCACCCATATCGTTCGAAAACACTTGATAAAAATGGATTCTTAAAAACTTGGTTTGATTTCTCGGGTAAAAATGTTTCTACAAACCGACAAGACTTACCCAAAAATTATGTTCTTTGTCATAATTTTTGGACATTAAATTTAAAAGAAAGTGTATGTTCAAAAACAGAAGGTCAACAGCCTTGGACATTTATGGGAAACAAAATAAAACCAATTATAGTTGAAGAAAGTTTTGATGTTCACACACTTGAGGATATAAAAAAAAGCGAAGACTGGATTGTGAGGAATAATATAAACTATTAAAATAATAGACTTTAGGTGATATATGAAAATTAACGATTTTGACATAGTTCTCTTCGATTTAGATGGCACAATATATTATGGTTCAAAAATCATTCCTGGTGCAAATCAAACAATAGAATTTTTTAGAAATGCTGGAAAGAAAATTTATTTTACTACAAATAATTCTACAAAAACACGTGCTCAAATTTATGAAAAGCTTTTTGATATGGGGGTTAACTGTAAATTAGAAGAGGTATTAACTTCTGGTTATCTTGCAGCACTTTATTGTAAAAAAAATAATCTCAAAAATGTTTATATATTTGGTTCTCCAAATTTGATTAATGAGTTTAATGAGAACGGGATTTCTGTCAACCAAAATGATAATGCAGAAAATTTACTAATTGGCTATAACCCATTAATGACTTATGATGATTTAACGGCCGCATTGCAAGTCGCTTTGCATGCCAAACAAATTATAGCATGTAATCGAGAAAGAACTTATCCAGGAGAAAACTCAAAAACAATGCCAGGTTGTGGCGCTATGACTGCACCTATTGAATGGTGTTCTCAAAGAGAATGTGATATAATTATTGGGAAACCAAATACTCTGATGGTTGAACTCTTGTGTGCTCATGAAAAACTTAGCGCAGATAGGTTTTTAATGATTGGTGATACATTCGAAAGCGATGTTCGTATGGCCAATCGGGCAGGTTGTTTGTCAATTTTGATTGATAAACAATCTTTACATGATGATTGTATTTCAGTAAAACAAATATCTGAAATAATTAAAATATTCTAGACTCTTTTAAGTTTTCATTATGTTTAACAGGATTTTTCAGTATATTTTGAGCCTTTAACTTTTTTTCTGTTTCATATTTTATATTTTTCATGGTTCTTATAGGTAAAAAAGCTTTTAGAAGATATTTAAAACTTTGTTTTATGGTCTTAAGGAGTAAACGCGGTAGTGTGATTGGATTTGGTGATGTTTCAGTCCAACCAGAAAGATTTTGTTTTGGAAGTTTTGTTGAAAGTTCTTCTAGTTTTTGTGTATATGGTTTATAAAAATTATCAATTATAAAATCAGAAAGTTCATAGTCATTAAGTTTCCAAATAAATAGTTTGTCCTCATATAAAAATTCTTTTACTCCATGAAAGTGATAAAAAACTAATGTGGCTTTAACTTTTGTAATTTTGTTCGAAATTATAAAGGTATTTTCATCTTTTTCAATATCAAACTGCTGCACATTCCAAGGCGCGATACCGCATCCCATGTGTTTTTCTTCATGTACTTTCCCAGAAAATCTAGATAGCCAATCATCAAGATACTTTTGATCTCCAAATTTGCCATCTGTATATTTCCCTGGACAAAATTCCTCACATGCGTTTCTCCACCATTCAAGGACTTCATTTCCAGCTTCATCATTTTTGAAATACATAAATTGCACGCAATAACGGCCACTTGTCGCCGTCTGATCGTAGCATGGTGTATAGTTGTGTGGCGTGATAATGACGGATTCCCCTTTCAATTCGTCAAAAAGAACTTTTGGGTCATCATAAAAACATAAATCGGCATCCAAATATGTAATGGATGGAAGGTTATATTTTTTTATAAAGAATTGAATGGAAAAAGATGATAGAGTCCAGTTAAATTCTGTTCTTGTTCGCTCATTTTCAAGTTTCCTAAGAACAGGATATGATTCCATTATATTTGCTAAAGAATTGACTGTAATATTCTCTTGTGGATTATCACAAAACCATTTGAAAGCAATGTCATCGGTTGTAAGAATGTAAAGCTTGAACTCATCTGAACAATGTGACTTCAAGGATTCATACATTACAAGCCCACGTGAAAGATAGTTATGATCAAAAAGAGTGCAAAAAAAGGTCATTTATTATCCCATCCGTTTATTGCTTTTATAACATATTGAACCTGTTCGTCCGTAAGCGTCGGGCTCATGGGTAGGCTGAGCTCCTGTGCATGAATTTTTTCTGTAATGGGAAAAGAAAGATTGTTCCATTCAGAATATGCCTTTTGTTTGTGAGGTGGAATGGGATAATGAATTAGCGTTCCTATCTCACGCTCTTTCAAATATTGTTGAAGTTCGTCACGTTTTTCTGTAAAGATTGGGAAAATATGATATACATTTTGCTCGTTTGGTAAAATTGATGGTATTTTGACTTGGGGATTTTTAATTCCATCATAATACATTTTTGCAATCTGTTTACGGCGATTATTATCATCATCAAGATACTTTAGTTTGACAGCAAGAACTGCTGCATCCATTTCACTTAGGCGGCTGTTTTCGCCAATATAATCAAAAACATATTTTTTAGATGAACCGTAGTTTGCAAGAATTCTGACTAAATTTGCAATCTCGTCGCTATCTGTAGTAATTGCCCCTGCATCTCCAAATGCGCCAAGATTTTTCCCGGGATAAAAGCTGTGTGCCGCAACAGTACCTAAACTTCCGGTTTTTTTATTGTTGTATGAGCATCCCTGTGCCTGTGCATTATCTTCAAAGAGTTTAAGATCATGTTTTTTGCAGATTTTTGTTATTTCATCGTTGTATAGACATCTTCCATAAAGGTGAACAAGCATAATTGCCCGGGTTTTAGAGGTTATTGCTTTTTCAATCTCTGAACAATCAAGCATCAACGTGTTTTCATCAGGCTCAATCAAAACAGGCTTCAAAATGTTTTGAGATATAGAAAGAATTGTTGCTATGTAAGTATTGGCTTGAACGATTATTTCATCACCTTCAGCCCATTTGTAAAGCATCTTACATGCTCGAATCATTAATTCAAGTGCTTGTAATCCGTTCGCAACACCCACACAATGCTTTGTACCAATGTATTTTGCATAGTTTTCTTCAAAAGATTTGTTTTCTTTTCCTTGAAGGTACCATCCAGAATCTGTGACGCGAAGTACCGCCTCATGAAGTTCGTCTGCATATTTTGCAGTTATGTCTTTTAATGATAAAAAAGGTACCTGCATTTATTACTATTCCTCAGCATAAGTTTTCATTTCATTTATATATTCATCAAAATCTCTGATGTATTCAGTCCCATCGTAATGAGTGTTTGCTAGAACAAGTAGGACAGAATCAGGTGAAAAGTCATACATTTCTTTCCAAATCATTTTTGGAATGTAAACGGCTTCCATAGGCTTGTTCAACTCAACGATTTCTTTTCTTGAGCCATTTGTTATCATGACCTTTGATTTTCCTGCAACATTCACAAGTACAAATTCGGAATTTCTATTTGCATGCTTGCCTCGAACTACCGTTGAGTCAGAACCGTAGATATAGAAAGCACGAGCTATTTCAAAAGGAATATCACGGCCACCCTCTACAACTACAAGTTTACCGCGCTCATCACCGAGATCTTTGAATGTTAAGAGTTTGTACATATCTGTTGTCATGTTGGCTTACCTAAATACAAACTATATTATATCATGTAAAAGTATTTTCTACAATCATTTGATTAAAAAAAGAAAAGTTAGCACCAAATTTGATATTTTAAACTGAAATATAATCAAACGATAACACTTTTTATACTGGACAAAACAGCTTTTGTAAAGTGGATTTGTCCAGTTTTATTTAGCAAGCTGTTTTTTTTCAATACTCCGCTTCTTGCCTATTAGAAAAGATTTGCCATAACAAAAACCCGGAAGATGACTGTATAAAGCCATTGCATTCCGGGAAAAAATAGAGTATAATTTAACTATCTTTTTTTTAGCTGAAAGGTATCAAGCTCGCTGGCTGAACTTTGTTGCCTTCAGCTTTTCTTTTAGCTTTGGACTAGGCCGGAACAGAACCCTAAGGGTATCGATGTCCCTGGCTGTTGCATCCTCCGCTTTTTCATGACCGGTAGAAACAGAAAATGAAAGGCGGAATATTCCAAATCCCTCGCAATTTACAGCTTCTCCACGCATGAGGTGTGCCGGTATGCTTTGCATGAAACAGGCAATGCATGCCTTTACATCAGCAGGTGTTAGTGACGTTGCCAGGGATATTTCCTCGGCAAGCTCATCGGTTGAGCACTGGTCGCTCCATATGGGAGAGACGTAGTACTTGGGATCAGCGGTTTTGTCCAATGGATTAGGACGTAAAATGATGGTATAGTGCATTGTATCACCTCCGTTAAAATTTGTTACAAAAACAGCTGTAGTCACATCACAATTGACAAAAGGAAAGTGACTTTTGTAACTAATGGTATTATACGATGTGTTTGAGTGAATGTCAATACCAAAAGAACAAAAAGTGATAGAAGTGTAAGAAAAAGTTGTTAAAAAGATAGAATAAAGCTATAAAAAAGTAACAAAAAAGGAGAAAATAGCTTTATTACCTCTTGTTTTTTTTTTATTTGACGATATAATAGTCAGTATGATTGAAGACGTTGAAAACAAAGGTGGAATAGTACGATTTGTATCTCTGGAAATAGAAAATTTCGGATGTGTCAATAAAGGAAAGATCTCCATGGACGATGATTTCCCTGACAAATCAAATGTCTTGGGATTATACGGGCAGAACGGTTCCGGTAAGTCAACCTTTATAAGGGCTATGGCCTTGCTGCGCTTGTTGTTGTGTGGTGCTTACATTACAGATGTCCAGGACTACATAACTGCTGGTGAGAACTGGATGTCCTTGAAGGCTGATTTCAACGTTTTTGCCGGGGTCCATAAAAAATTAATGACTTATTTTATAAAGATCCATGCAATAAGCCCGATGCAAAACAACGGTCAAAAGTGGCGCGTGTCAGAGGAAGAAATAAATCTCTATGATATTGATAATCTGAAGGGCAAGACAAGCCTCGTCTTTGTAAGGGATAATCCGGTTTCCCTTGTACAACCTGCCACTGTAAAGAAAATGCTTTCAAATTATATTGAAAAAAAATCTGGTATAACAAAGGACATAGCGGCCCAACTGTTTTTTTTAAGGCAGCAGGATAAATCGGACTTTTATGGAGCCTCATTTATTTTTGGTGAAGACATGATTTCTCTGTATAAGTCATTTGCTGCAGAAAGCAAAAATGATTCAATAATTGATTATCTTCCTGTAATTCAAGAATATGCTAAAAACTTCCTTTTTGTAATAACAGATTCATTCTGGAAAGAGAGTTCAAGAAATGAGGTGCTTCCAATAATCTTTCCAAATCAGAAAATCTGGGAAAATGAGGCAATCAATTATTTCCCAGTAAACCTTAATAAACCAACTTTTTCAAAGGAAGAAGTACAGGGAGATTTTCTGGGCTTGATTGACCGGCTGAATTCCTTCATAGCTACAGTTGCGCCTGGCACAAGATTGCTTGCGGAGGTCAACCGAAATGTATTGGAAAAACCGGACGGAACCTTCTACGATGTATATACCGTCAAGGATGATAAAATAATCCCCATCAGATTTGAAAGTGCTGGTATAAAAAGGTTACTTTCCATCATTGGGATACTTGTCATGGCTTACGGTAACGGTTCTGTAATGCTCTGCATAGATGAAATGGACAGCAGCATCCATGATCATGTTCTTGAGGTGTTTTTCAAGCTTTTTTTGGAAAGCGGAAAGGGGCAAATTTTCTTTGCGTCTAACAATCAGCATTTGATGGAAATTTTGGACAAGAGCCAGTGCTGGTTAACGACGACAAAACCTTCGGATCGTTATACAAGGCTGAAATACGTCAAACCGAATAACAATCTGCACAGCCTTTACATGACCCTTGTCGAAAAAGGCGGTGACGAGAAAAACCCAGATCTGTTCAATCCTTTGGATGTTGAGGGAATGAAAAAAGTATTTGACGAGGCGTTTGGAAAGTGACAAGTTAGTGGAATTGGTTAATCACTGAATGAAAACATATATATCATAATTTATTAAGGTATATACTTTAGTCAGCTATGATATATACTTTACAGAATTAAGGTATATATGAAAATCCAATTCATTCCTAGTAAAAATCTTCAAGATATGATATAATAATACTGTACTGCCTAAGCGCAACTTGGACAAAACAAAAAAGCTAATAAGGTGTATAATACAGGTAAAGGGGGCACCTTATGGCAGAACGGAAACACTACACAGCAGAGGAAAAGGCTGCTATCGTACTTGAAGTGATTCAGGATGGGAAGAAAATCTCCGAAGTTGCTGAGGAGCATCAGATACACCCGAATCAAATCATGAACTGGAGGAAGCAGACTCTTGAAAGCATGGCAGAACTCTTCAAGACTGAGCGGAAGGACATCACCGCAAAAAAGGAAAAGCGTGAAATCTCCGAGATGAAGGAACAGATTGCGAAAAAGGATTCCATAATCGCTGAACTTGCGGGCGAGAACATGGCCCTTAAAAAAAATTTCTCTGGCCGGATATCGGGAAAATAAAGGCGAGCCTTGAGCTTCGGATGCTGATAAGCGGAGAGGCACATGAGAAAGGTTTCCATCAGCCCGAAAAACCTAACGAGCAGTGGCACACCGACTTCTCGTACATTCGGATTGGCGGGAAGTTCTATTACTTCTCTGCGGTTCTTGACGGCTACTCCCGGAAAATCCTCGTATGGGATTTATTCGAGGACATGAAGGAGTTCAACGTGGAGCTTCTGGTAACGAAGGCGAAGGAAGTTTATCCCGATGCGAAGCCTAGGATCATACACGACAACGGAAAAAAGTATGTCAGCGATGATTTCCACAAGCTTCTCGTCCAGCTTGAGATTGTGGACTCAAGGACACGTCCTTTCCATCCGCAGTCAAACGGCAAGGTCGAACGCTTCCACAGGACCTTAAAGAATTAGCATGTGAGGCGTACACCGTACGTATCGGCATCTTATGCGGAACTCAAAATCGCAGGATGGATCTGCTGGTACAACTCGGAGAGGCTGAATGGGGCAATATTCTACCTGACACCAGATGAAGTTTTCGAAGGAAAGATGGAAGAAAGGCTTGAAGAAAGAAAAATGAAGCTTTATAATGCAAGTATCAGGCGGCAGAAATTCTGGAAAAATAAACAAAACTTCCAGAGTGCTTGACCACCTTATTAGCTTTTGCAAATCTGTCCAAGTTCACCTTAGGCGGAACACTTAAAACACTAAAGATATGGAGGATTTATGAAAAAATCAATAATTTTTCTTTTTATTCTATTTTCCTTTTTTTTCTCATCATGTACTTTTAACACTAAAAACCCTGACGAAGATACAAGCTTTGCAATGTATGAGAAATTTATTGTTTCAGATGATGTTTTGCAATCGACCGGAATCCCGACTGTTTCTATTCAAACAGAAGGTAATTCAAAAATTTTAAGTAAAGAAGACTGGACCTCGGCAACGGTAGGAATTTCAAATGCATCAGAAGAAGAATGGAATTTTGAAACGACAGAAGTTTCAATACGTGGTCGTGGGAATTTTTCCTGGTCACAGCCAAAAAGATCATACGCCTTAAAGTTTTCAAAGAAACAATCTGTTTGTGGAATGCCAAAACACAAACGTTGGGTGTTGCTCGCAAATTACAATGATAATTCTTTTATGAAAAATGTTGTTGCGTTCTACTTAAGTAAGCACCTTGGAATGGACTATACTGTAAAAGGTGAATATGTAAATCTAGTTTTAAATGGAAATTATGTTGGCTTGTACTGGCTCTGTGAAGCTATCAAAATAGATAAATCTCGTGTAAATATTGATGAAGAAAATGATTATTTAATCGAAATGGATGTTTATTATGATGAAACTTGGAAATTTCATTCAAATTACAAGAAACTTCCATACATGATTAAAAATGATGATAATATGACTGATGAAAAACTGTCAAACATAAAAAATCATGTTAGAGAAATGGAAGCTGTTTTATACAATTCAAATTTTCCATTTACAGACGAGACCAAAACAACTTATGATGAGACATACAAGAATTTCATTGATCTAAAATCATTTGCACAATTTTATCTCGTTAATGAAATTATGTATAATGAAGAGCTTAACCATCCAAAAAGTTGTTATTTCACATTAAAATCAGAAACAGGAATATTAAAAGCTGGTCCTGTATGGGACTTTGATTGGGCAGGTTACAATCCATCAAATACTTTAGGATTAAAGAAAACTATTTATTTTGATGCATTGTTCAAAATACCACAATTCAATGAAGAGCTTAATACAATAATAAGCAAATTATCAACCTCTGAAATATCATCGGAAATTAGTTCAACACAATCGAAAATAAGAGCCTCAGTAGAATTAGATGGTAAAAGATGGGGAACAAAACACAGAAATCCTGTAGGTGAAAAACGAAATAATTTCGATGAATATGTATCTTATCTTGAAGATTGTGTAATAACAAGAGTAGAATATATGAAAAATAATCCGTTTTAAGAGATTATTAATCAACCAGAGTTGTTGTATAAAAAGGTATTTATCAGAAAGATTTTATCTTTCTGATAAATTTTATAATTCCATAGGGAATGAAATTTTTTAAGAATTCTTTAAGCGGATTTCTATGATAATTCCCATATTTTTTCAATATTTTATCCTTTTCTTTCCAACGAGCTTTGTTAACAATACTGCTAAGTCCCCCGCCTTCAAAATTACAAATAATGTGGTTTATCCAAAAGAACTTCGCGCCGTTTTTTTTGAATCTGTTCCAAAGCTCAAAGTCGGCATAAATTTTATATTGCTCATCATAATTTCCGAATTTTTTATGTAAGTCCAATGGAATAAACGCAGCCTGATGGGAAAGAGGTGTTGTATCGATATTTACAGAGGAAGGCCCCTCTGCACCAATAAATATTCCATTATCATATTTACTAATTGCACCATACAGGACGCTGCCTGGATTATCTTTTTCCCAAAATGGCAGTTTTTCAAGGGAATCGGGTATGAAGCAATCTCCAGAATTCATCATGTTCACAAGAATGCCATTAGCATGTTCAAGGCCTTTATTCATGGCATTGTAAATACCTTTGTCGGGTTCACTGCACCAATAGGTTATTTTATTGGCATATTTAGGATTTTTAAGAAATTCTTTAATTACATCAACACTGTCATCTGTACTTGCACCATCTATGATAATATACTCATAGTCATTAAAGGTGAGGTTAAAGACGGATTCCATAGTTTTCCTCAATCCTGTTGCATTATTGCGATTTACAGTTATAATGGATAGAAGAGGATTACCGCTAGATTTATTGTAAGATTCCATAATGATTCCTTTATCTACTTGATTTTATTTTCTTATACATCCTAGGAAAATGTAAAGCCAATTGTAATTTAAGTTTTAAAAACAACGGGGCGGAAGATTCCCTAAAGAATTCTTTTACGTAATGCTTCCATTTTCTACAATAGATTGGATAATCAATAAAAGTGTTAATCATGTCTCCACCTATGTAATTCCAAGCATATTCTGCAAGTTCTTTTTCATTAACAGAATTAAAAAAACGGGCCCTCTCCATACCGGCCCAAATTGAGTCATCAAGATTCTTAAAAGATTTGGTATGGCAGATGCTGTTCTCGTTTACAGAGTTTACGTAATATAGAGGCATTTTTGACGATGCGATTTTTTTCGAGGTATATAAAAATTTACAAATGGTAGCAGAATCTTCATAATTGCGGCCATCCGGAAACTGCTTTACTTCTTGACGTTTGTATAGTTTTGCCCAGGCCATCGTAGAAACCTTTTGTGTTGTAAACAGTTCTTTGCAAGCTTCTTTTCCATCCATAACAAAAACAGGATATTCGAAATCGTCAGGTTTAGGAATGAAATTTTCCGTCTGTATTGGATCATAAGAAACGCATGAGATGTCGGCGTTATTTTGAATAAGCATTTCATATAGTTTTTCGATATATACTGATGATATAAAATCATCCGAATCTACATAAGAAATTAACTCTCCCTTTGAGTGGGAAAAAGCAAAATTACGGGCAGAGGAAAGGCCTCCATTTTGTTTATGAAGAACAATAATTCTGGAATCCTTTTTTGCCCATTCATCACACAGTGCCGGACAATTGTCTGGGCTACCATCATCCACAAGAATGATTTCGAGGTTTTTGTATGTTTGGTTAACAACGCTGTTTATACAACGGTGCAGATATTTTTCAACATTATAGACAGGAATAATAATGCTTATAAGTGGTCCAGAAGAATCTATCATACTGTTTATTATAGCACAACTAAATATAAAAGAAAAGCATATGTATTGATTTTTATATACTTTGACTATATACTAAATTAGATAAATATGTAAATACTATAGATGGTATGGAGATTTTTCCTTTATGAAAATAGGATTGTATATAAAGGATATTTTATACGCAACAGGCGGAACAGAAAGCTATACCGTTCGCATGGCACAGATATTGACATCAATATATCAGGATGCGGAGATATATTTTGTATCAGAGTGTTATGACAAAAAGAATGTCCCGGCTAATAATGAATTTGTTAAAATTTTGAACTCAAAATATGGCACGAAACTTGATGATAAGAGTATTTCCCTCCTACCTATTCATGGTTTCTATAAAAATAAAATTAGATCGATGTTGCTTAGGAAAAAAATAGAAAATGCTTCAAAATCATTTGATTTGTTTTTCTATTGTAGCAGGGGTCATTATACGTTTAAGGCCAAGAAAAATATTGCTATAATTCATTTTCCAATGGAAAAACTTGAAAATATCCATAATAAATCAAATTTCATCATAAAAAGAATTATGGCTCATAAAGATACCGTATATGCAAATAGTTACGATATGTTTCTTCCTAATTCAATTTTCACCCAAGGTTTCATGAAAAAAAAATGGCCAGAGATACCTGAAAGTAAAATAAAGTTGTTATACCCTCCTGTAATACAGATTCCTCAAATCAATTGTGAAAGAAAAAATCAGATATTTGTATGCTCAAGAATAGAACGCGACAAGAATTTAGAATCACTTATCGATGCTTTTAGAAAATCAGACTTTCTGACTTCAAATTATTCCCTTGTTATTGCAGGAGGTTCTGATGAGGGTAGCTTATATCTGCCGGAACTTCAAGACTATGCAAAAGGATGCAATATCAAAATTTTTGAAAATGCGACTTTTAATCAAATTTCACAATTCTATAATGAGTCAACATTCTTCTGGCATTGCAAGGGGTATGGGGTTGATGAAAACAAAGATCCTTATAAATGCGAACATTTTGGTATAACAACAGTTGAGGCAATGTCAGTCGGTTGCATTCCGGTTGTAATTAATAAGGGTGGTCAAAAAGAAATTGTCACAGATAACTGTGGAGAAAAATGGTTGACTTTAGAAGAATTGATAGAAAAAACGGAAAAGCTGGCAAAAAATTCGCTTCTTCAAAAGGAGTATTCAGAAAACTGCAGAAAAAGAGCTAAAGATTTTCTCATAGATGCTTTTTCTGAAAATCTTAATAAGTTGCTGGGAACCGAATAATATGAAAATGAAGATTTCACTTTATAAAGAAAACGCAAGTATTGAAGATGACAATCTTGTATCCCCGGATGTGGTTCAAAATAGATTTGGAACTGTATACGGGGCTTATACAATGTTGCTTTTGGAACGTGATAGTGGAGAAAAGTTTTATATACCATTTCATCAAGATGTAAATAAAGGCTACATAGGAATAATTCTAACTCCACTAGAAAAAGATGAGATAAAATCCCTTGCTAAATATATTTTTTCAAATTACAAGTCAATAAAACAATTGTCCTGTGAATACAGCCTTCAAAAAATTTCTGGATTTACCCGTAACTATCCGACAAATCAATTTCACCTTGTTCTTCCAGCAACAAAAGAAGCGTTGTGGGAAAGAATGTCATCAAAATCCAAACAGACATTAAGGCGTAAACACAATCATTTGTTAAATCAATTTGAA
Source organism: Treponema sp. UBA1233 (assembly GCA_002309305.1). Classification (GTDB taxonomy): domain Bacteria; phylum Spirochaetota; class Spirochaetia; order Treponematales; family Treponemataceae; genus Treponema_D. The sequence continues at coordinate 121,486 of DBWR01000070.1, forward strand.
TCAGAACCAGAATTCTTGCATTACACAATGGCTCAGGGGATTCCGGATGAAATTGTTGAGGCTTTTTTCTCCTTCAAGAAGTCATTAATGGATAGGGAATATGGTCTGACGGCACAAGAATATTTAAGACAGTATTTTGTAACAGATGCCTATGTTTGGAAGATTGCAACATCCTCTAATGACAGTAAAGAAAAGTATTTATCCATGGTATTTACATGTGAGCAAGGCCAGAATGTATATCTCGAAAACTTAAGTTATAATCCGACCTATCAGAAAGAATCTCCGGGATTTCTATTATACAGTAAAGTAGTAGAGGAACTCATTCAGAAGGGCAAGAAAGAGTTTTTTTTAGGAAAAGAAAAGAGAGATTATAAACAAAAATTTGATTCATTAAATACAATATGCTACGACTCAATTATTTTCAAATCAATCCCTGGTTATCTGGAATTCATTTTTAAGAAAGTCATAAAAAAGATATTTAGGAGTTAGTTGTGTTCGGGATAAAAACTAAAATCAAAAGATGTATAGCGCATTGTATTGGGGCAAGTTTTAAATCGACCGGGAAAAAGACTCTGGAAGAACTCCCGCTCAATAAAAAGATTAAGCTTTATATTCCAACGTATGACAACAGCAATCAAATAGTTCATCCGGATATTCTTTTGCGCGACGAATCTCCCAAATATGTTCTCGCTTTTACCCCTTATCCAAATACAAATGACAAATATGAAAATCCTTCCATTGCGGTTTCTGATGACGGCATTCATTTTATGGAGGAAAAGAAGGGAATTAATCCGCTGGTTCCCGCTCCTGAAAAAGACCACAATGATGATCCCGACATATATTTTCATAACGGAATGTACCAGATTCTTTATTTGGAGACAGTGCGTCCAGATTATCAGAATTTGATGTTGCTCACAAGCTCGGACAGACTGAATTGGGAAAAGGAGATCCTTAGGCATGAACAATTAAATGGTAGAAATGATGGCTTTATGCTTTCCCCTGCTGTTGTATACAATGACCGTGAGTGTTTTTTATTTGCCGTGCATAAAGATTTAACAAACGGTAATACGCTTTACGCTGTCAAGGGGAATGATATTCATTCAATAAACTTCGAAAATAAAATTGAGCTGAGTACAATTCCAAACGATTTGCAGCCTTGGCATGTTGATGTTTTTAAAGATGGCAAGGACGGTTATGTAATGCTTTTGTGTATGGTTTCACCATATTCTTGTGAACAAAAAGAATATAGCCTTTTTATAGGAACGAGCAATAATCTAATTGACTGGAAATTCCAAGAAACTCCGGTTATTAAAAATTGTTATCGCTCAAGTGGATTCGTAAGAAATAGTATTCTGTACATATATTTTTCAAGTAATATCTATGCTGATGTCTGGAAAACAGGATTGTATAAGATCAATTGGAATTGACACGATTATCTTGCAGAATCCACTAAAACATCTTTATAGATATTGTATATCCTTTCACAAATTGCATCGGCGGAAAAGACCCTCGCCGCATATTCTTGCATTTCTGAAGAATTATACGATGTGTAATTCTCCTTCATGCTTACTAGGGCATTGAAAAGCTCGTCCTCATTTCCTGGCTCGACCAGGATACCGTTGCTTTCATTGACAAAGGAATCTGGTCCTCCGGTTCTGGATGCAATAACGGGGCGCCCTACGTACATGGATTCCGCCAGAACTATGCCGAAAGTCTCGAATCGGCTCGGAAGAACGAAACAAGAGCTCCGGGCCATGTATTTGTATACCTCATCATGGGGAATCCTGCCTAAAAGCTCCAGACTATTGTTTATTCCTAACATCTTTGCCTGCTCTTTCAGCGCATTTTGTCCATCTTCCGTAAGGCCTCCGATTACTAAGACTCCACGGTGTTTTTCCAAAAATCTTGCAAACGCATTTAAAAGGACGTCAAATCCCTTTACCTTTATGTCATATCCTAACGAAAAGAAAGTGAATACCTCATTTTGCTTGATTCCCTCAAATGTGGAACGCGGAACTTCCTTTACGATGTTGAAAACGACTTTGACATCTTTTTTTGAATATACCTGTATTTTCTTAGCCAAACCATTTCCAACCGCAATTACAGATTTCGCATTATCAAAAACAGTCGGCAAATACTTTTTTTCTGTCGCCCCAATTCTGTTTCTAAAATAGGCGGATGAATGCTCCGTAATTACATAGGGAATTTTCATTTTGCTAATGGCATACCAGATGCCTGAAAATTGTGTGGAATGTATATGTATAAGGTCGAATTTGATTCCAAGGAGCTTTTGAGCCTGCAGAATCAGTTTCTTCAAAAAAGCTGATCCTCGCCTGAAATTGATTTCTTCCAGCTTTGGAAAATGAAACATCCTGGCTCTTACTGTCGTTATTCCGTCATCTTCTGAGACGGTTATTTTTTTTATGCCGGAATATACACCAATTTCTTTTATGTTATATTGTTGAAGGGCTATGATAGTGACAGTGGCTTCAATTCCATTCTTTGTAAAATAATCAAGAAGTGCATGAGCTTGCTCTTTAAAAAAAAGTCCCCTGACAGGATTATCCGGTGTATCGTACCAAGATGGGATTACAAGTAGATTCATAGCTTGCATATTATAGCAGATATATATTTTTTTGAAAATATCGGAAAGAGTTTTTTTGTATGGATCTCTGATTATTTGACAGGTTAATTGGACTCCAGTGAAATTTCTTGATTGATTTCTCTAATAGTTGTATACTATTCTTATGAACATCACGGTAGCAGGAACAGGCTATGTCGGCCTTTCAATTTCAATTCTTTTAGCGCAGAACAATGATGTGACTGCATGTGACATCATTCAGTCGAAGGTTGATTTGATCAACAACAAGAAATCTCCGATTGTTGACAAGGAAATTTCGGAATATTTGGCTTCTAAAAGTCTTAATATCACCGCCACTTGTGACTCAGATATTGCCTATAACAATCCTGATTATGTGGTAATTGCAACTCCAACGAACTATGACTCTGAAAAAAACTTTTTTGACACTTCATCCATAGAGGCCGTGCTTTCCATCGTGGAAAAGAAATGCCCGGAAACGACGGTTGTAATAAAATCAACAATACCAGTTGGTTATACGGAAAGCTTGCTAAAGAGATATAAAATTCGGAACATTCTGTTTTCTCCTGAATTCTTGAGGGAAGGACATGCCTTATATGACAACCTTTATCCCAGCCGCATTGTCGTAAGCTATCCCAAGGAACGTCCAGAATTAAACGAAAAAGCCAGGGAATTTGCAAGTCTTTTACGTGATGGAGCAATAAAAAAGGAGGTTGAGGTTCTTACTCCTAATTGTACTGAAGCCGAGGCAATAAAGCTTTTTGCAAATACATACCTTGCCCTTAGAGTTGCATATTTTAACGAACTGGACACCTATGCGGAGGTAAGGGGACTTGACACAAAGCAGATAATCCAGGGAATAAGCCTGGATCCAAGAATAGGGGATTTTTACAACAACCCTTCATTTGGATATGGAGGATACTGTCTTCCAAAGGATACAAAGCAGCTTCTTGCAAACTTCAATTCAGTCCCTCAGAACCTCATTCAGGCAATAGTTGATTCAAACAGAACAAGAAAAGAATTTATCGCCGCACAAATCCTTGCTAAAAGGCCAAATACGGTCGGTATTTACCGCCTTACGATGAAGGCAAACAGCGACAATTTCCGCCAGAGTTCCATACAGGACATCATGAAGATTCTCCGTGGGGAGGGAATCAGGGTTGTGATTTATGAGCCGACCTTAAAGTCGGATGATTTTGAGAAGTATCCTGTAAACAATGATATTAAGTCATTTACGTCTGAGTGCGACATGATTCTTGCGAACCGGATGGCCGATGAGTTGAAGGAAGTACAGGACAAGGTTTATACAAGGGATTTGTATTCGCGGGATTAGTATGCTTAAGATTGTTTTTATTACGGCACATAACTGGGATACTAAAAGACAAGGGGGCTTTCATAAATTCGCGGAAGCTGCTTGTCTTGCGGGCATGGAGACGGTCTTCTTTAGTTTTCCCCGACCTTACTATGGATTGTTTATGCACCGTGAGCAGATAAATAAGTCCGTAATAAAAACATTGTCGAAGGGGGGAAAATATCCTGTCTCCAGAGAAGGGAATTCTCCAGAGCTGTTGAATGTCACTTTTCCGACATTCAGGGTTCCAGACAGCATGGGACATTTTTTGCCTGAGAAACTCATGAATTGGCTTCTGACACATTCTTTTAGAAGCTTTAAGAGCTTTTGCAAAAAATATCTTTCCGGTGCTGATTGTTTTGTCTTTGAATCCTGTGAGGGAGTTGCTTTTATTGACTCGCTTAAAAAGCTTTTTCCCGATGCAAGGATGGTTTACCGTCCGAGTGATCCAATGGTCTATGCCGCTGTTCCTGAGCGCGTAAAGAGAATGGAGAGAAACATTCTTTATAAGGCAGATTTGAGTCTCATTGTGAATCAGGAAGGAATTGAGGCTTATAGAAAATCGATTCCGGATTTTGATTCCAAAGTGAAATATCAGGTTTTGGCAAATGGAATAGACATTGATTCCTACACAAAAAAATATGACTGTCCCGAACTTTTAAAGGACAAAAAATCAGTCCTATATGTGGGAGCATGGGAAGTTGAATGGCCGCTTTTGTTCAAAGCCTGTGAATCTGATCCTGACTTCAATTACATTGTGGTGTGTCCGAATTATCCTTCACAGGATATTCAAAAGAGGATAAGGGATTATAATAACCTGTATTATGTTCCCGGAATTAAACCGTTTGAGGTTCCTGCCTGGATTACAAACTGCAATGTCGTGATGGTGCCTTATGTCACAGATTTCTATAAAGACCGGCCCCTCGGCATTACAGCAAAATACTATCAGGCTATGGCGGCGCATAAACCTGTCGTTGCTTATTGCGATACGCCTAAGCTTGAGGACGCTGGGGTTGTTGTGACGTATGAATATGAGGATTTTATATTGGAAGTTCGGAAAGCAATGAAAAAATCTATCTGTGATTATAACTATGACTTGAATGGCCGCGAATGGAAAGAAATATGCAGAAAATTCATTTATTTATGCAGTTAATTAATTTCATCAAATAGGAGTTTGGAATATGTTTTTTATCAAGCCGACAAGAAAAACACTTTTTTTGTTTGTATTTTTTTTGTTGTGTTTCGTGGCGAGCCTGATTATGTCTACGAGCGTTTTCAATTCTTTTGCCATCGAAACCGTCCAAAAACTGACTGGCAAGGTTCTCCGTGACCCCTATAAATGGTCCTGTGCCGTCTATAACTGTGTTCATATGCCGTTGTTTGTTTCCATAGTTCTTTTATTCTTAAAATTTACTTTCATTGGAAATTCAATTTGCGAGTCTAAAGGACAGATATATAAAAAATTTGGGGAGACATTTGCTCAAAAAAAGAATATCATTTTCTCTTTACTTCTAGTCGTCTTTTTCTTTATTGCCTATTATAAAATTATCAACGCGGATTTTTATTATATGGATGATATGGCCAGAAACATGGGAGCTGATGACTCTGGCTGGATGGCTTATGGACGGTACATTTCAGAATTTGGATCTGTGCTTGTTCACGGCTCGTTTCCTTTAACAGACATTGGCCCGCTTTCCCAAATCATTTCAGTTATCATTTTTGCATTTACAGTTTTTACACTATCTTATATTATATGTGGAAATGATATAAGAATACTTCCGACCCTTGGATTATCCTTGCTTTTCATTTCTCCTTTCTTCAGCCAGTGTTTTTCTTATCGCTATGATAATCCATACATGACGCTTTCCATTCTGTTTGCGATTCTACCATTTCTTTTTTGTGAAGATAAGAAATCGTTCATATATACATCGATAATATTCCTTATTCTTTCTTGCATGTCATATCAGGCTGGAACTAGTGTTTACGTAGTTGTCTGTATGTATCTCGTGCTTAAAAAAATCATTAATGGGAAAAAGGAAAATATTGTCAGCTTTATAATCATTTCAGTTATTTCTTTTGCTCTGGCTCTTGTGATTTATCAGCTCTTATTTAATTGTTCTGGAAATCCGAAGTTTTCCAAGCCAGAAGATGTAGGGCTGGCTTCTACAGGATTTTCTGTTTCAAGAATAATTCCAAATTTAAAAATATACTCATCTTTTGTTCTGAAAAATTTCGGAGGACATATATTCAAACTTTGTTTCATAATAACTCTTCTAATGTTTGTTATTTTGAACATTGTAAAATCAAAGGTTAGCAAATTAGTCTCATTTTTTGTTCTTGCCATTTTCATCGTTGCGGGTTTTATTCTTTCACTTGGGGCATATCTTGTTTTTGAAGCTTCAATGATTGCACCTCGCGTCCTTATGGGCTTCAATTGTTTCGTGTCCCTAATAGTCTTTGATTCATTGTTTATGATTTCTGAGAAAACTCAAAAATTCAGGAAAATTTTGTTCGTACCGGCCATCCTATGTGTCTATTTATCCGTCGCATTTTTGTATACATATGGGAACTGTCTTACGCAGCAGAAAGATTATTCTGATTTCCGAATGCATGCCTTAATTTATGATTTGAGTGAATATATAAGCACTGAATCCAAAGAAGTAAAAGTTTCGCTCAATGGTTCTGCAGGTTACTGTAAGTCTTATGACAATGCCCGAAGACAATATCCTATTCTTAACTCTCTTGTTATGAGGTTTCCAGGATCGAATATGTGGGACAAGGATTATGCATATAAGTTTAATTTCATTTTTGAAGATGCCTATGTTTCTGAGGTTCCATCTGATTTTATGCAATTGAAAGATTCAAAATTGCATACCATTTTTGCTTCTCCTGACAGAAAAATTTTTTATGTGGAATTAAGGGAATAGATTTTATGATTATTATAAACGCTTCGTTTTTATGCAGGAATTTAACGGGAATAGAGAGGTTCGCTTTTGAGATTTGCAAGAGGCTGGATTATCTTATTCAGAAAGATGAAATCTGGATATATGTTCCTCACAATGCAAAAAAAATTCCGGATTATAAAAACATAAAGATCATTGTTTCTGAGAAAGAGCTTACAAGTTTTCCCGTCTGGGATCATTTTATCTTTTCTAAATTCGTGAAAAAAAATCAAGGAATTTCTTTGGATTTTGCTAACGTCACGTCTCTTTTTACACCAGGATATGTCTTTATACATGATATATATGCGAAGCTTTATCCAAGTGATTTTGTGGGCTTTAAAGACAAACTCAGGCGATTTTACATGTGCTGGATGTATAGGCACGCTGCAAGGAGGGCGAAAAAAATTTTTACGGTTTCAGAATTCAGCAAAAGACAGATAACAGAGACCTATAGGATTTCATCCGATAGAATTTCAGTCATTCCAAATGGATGGGAGCACTTCGAATCAGTTAATTCTGATCCTTCTATATTTGAAAGTTTTCCACAGCTGAAGAAAGGAGAGTATTATTTTACCCTAGGAAGCCTTCAAAAGCGTAAGAACCTGAAATGGATCTTAGAATATGCAATAAAAAATCCGTCTGAGAAGTTTGCAATTTCCGGCAAAGTCATTAACGGAATGCAGAGTGATGAACTATCGGCTTTGAGGAAGCTTCCAAACGTAATCCTTTTGGGTTACGTGTCAGATGAAAATGTTAAGTCCCTTATGCAAAACTGCAAGGCATTCGTTTTCCCAAGCTATTACGAGGGATTCGGAATTCCCCCTCTGGAAGCCCTTTCTGTAGGAGCAAAAATTGTTGTGGGAAATGCGGCAAGCCTGCCGGAGATATACAAAGGAACTGCTCTTTACATAGACCCCTATAGCACGGACTGTACTATAAAAGAATTGCTTAAAAAGAAAACGGATGCGCCAGATATGGTTCTAAGTGAATATACCTATGACAAAGCCGCGAAAAAGTTGTATAAGGCAATGAAAGGAAATTCTTAGCTGGAGATGTTTTATACAATCACAAATATCTGATCTTTGCGTTTTTTTAGTTAACTTAGAAAGATTTTTTGAAAGTAAGTAAACAAGACTTGCAGAAAAGCATGAAAAATTTTATAATACATTTTGTTTATGGATATGTTTTATATTTCTGACTAGGTCACCTTATAAGCTATCGATAAAAAGGTCAAGTTTGCTTTGACTGAAAAAAGATAAAAAGGAGTAAATCCTAATGAGACAAAAAAAATATATACTAGGTATTATTGTAACATCAATCATCTTTGCTGCGTGTTCTTCTTATCCTCCAGCTGAATACGATTATGAGGATATATCATATAATCCTTCTGTAGTTGAGCTAGAGAAAACAGGTATACCGATCATACAGATTGTTACAAAGGATGGTCATACAATTGATTCTAAATCTGAATGGAAAACTGCTCTCTTTGAAGTGATAGGAAATCAGTGTGGTTTTGAAGATTTAACAATAGATGTTATGAAAATTAAGGGAAGAGGAAATACTTCATGGGGACTGCCAAAAAAGCCTTATTCTATAAAGTTAGATTCCGGAACGAAAATTCTTGGGATGAAAAAAAGTAAAAGATGGGTGTTGATTGCAAATTACAGTGATAAATCACTTTTAAGAAATTATTTTGCATCTTATCTGGGAAATAATTTGTATAACACATGTTGGAATCCTTCGTTTAAATCGGTTCATCTTATTCTAAATGGAAGTTACAGAGGTGTATATCTTTTTGGCGAACAGATAAAGATTGATAAAAATCGAGTAAACATAAACGACATAAGTAAAACTGGGGTTGACGAGGGAGGTTTTATTTTTGAAATCAATGAGAGACTTGATGAAAAATTTAATTTCACTACAAAAAAGGGTGTTTGCATAAGCTTAAAGGATCCGGATGATGTTGATGTTGAGATTCAACAAAGAGTTCAGACTTCGATACAGACGGCTGAAGATGTTCTTTTTGGAAAGAATTTTGATGATCCTGTAAATGGGTGGAGAAAGTATTTTGATGAAGAATCTATAATAGATTGGTATCTTACGAATGAAATTACAAAAAATATAGATGCGGCACACTATGGATCGATATATTTTTACTATGAACCAAGTGACGGTCTTTTTCACATGGGACCAAGTTGGGATTTTGATATTTCTTGCGGTAATGTCTACTATGATGGTGGAGATAAATATACCGGCCTTTTTGTGAAAGAAAATTCTGTTTGGGTAAAAAGAATGTTTTCAGATTCAGAATTTGTCGACAACGTTAAACAGAGGTGGAATTTAACAAAGCAAGATCTTTATGGCTTTATAAATACTTGGATTCCTGAACAGGCAGCGTTACTAGAGAATGCTGCTGACCATAACTTCAAAAAATGGCAGATTCTCGGGAACTATGTTTGGCCAAATGAGTTTGGATATTCCGAAAGAAAAACCTATCAAAGTGAGGTTGATTATCTTAAAAACTGGCTGAACTTACGTTATGCTTATTTTGATAAGGCTATAAATAATCTTTAGTAGGGATGATTTATCGTCTGTCTGATTCGAAGATATATTCAATAACTTTTTTATGAAAAAAAATGGTGGGGTTTTTCCTTTAAAAAATCTTCACCCCCTGACTCCCTTCACCCATTCATCGCTGGTGAGGTACCAGTTCACCGTCATCTCCAGGCCCTGCTCAAACGGGAGCTTGCGCTGCCAGCCGAGCTCTGTCTTGATTTTGGTGCAGTCGATGGCATAGCGGAGGTCATGTCCGGGACGGTCCTTCACATAATCTATTGTTGAGCGGACTTCTTCCTCGCTTTTGCCCAGATGCTTTGATGCAAGCTCAATCAGCTTGTTTACCAGACGGATGTTCTGCCATTCGTTTTCGCCGCCGATGTTGTATTTTTCTCCGGTGCGGCCGCTGTTGACGATCTGCCATACCGCGCGGTTGTGGTCCTCTACGTAAATCCAGTCGCGGATGTTTTCTCCCTTGCCGTAGACGGGGAGCCTCTTTCCGTCCCTGATGTTCAGTATCATGAGCGGAATCATTTTTTCCGGATACTGGTAGGGGCCGTAGTTGTTGGTGCAGTTGGAAAGGGTTATGGGAAGTCCAAAGGTGTGGTAGTAGGACATCACTATGTGGTCGCTGGATGCCTTACTGGCCGAGTATGGGGATCGCGGGTCATAAGGTGTGGTTTCCTTGAAGTATCCGTCCTTTCCGAGTGAGCCGTAAACTTCGTCCGTTGAAATGTGGTGGAAGAGGACATCTTCCCTGGTGTTGTCAAGCGAAACGTTCCAGTACCTGCGGGCCACGTCAAGAAGGGTGTAGGTTCCCATCACGTTTGTCCTGATGAATGCCTCAGGTCCCATTATGGAGCGGTCAACATGGCTTTCCGCCGCAAAATGAATTACGGTGTCCACGTCGTATTTCTTAAAGATCGCCTCAATCTTTTCCCTGTCGCAGATGTCAACTTTTTCAAAAAAGTATCTCTTTCCGCCGAATTCCTCTTCAACCTGGGCAAGGTTTGCCGGATTTCCCGCATAGGTAAGGCAGTCCACGTTTATGATGTTGCCTTCAAATCCTGAATCCATGAATTCCCTGCTGCCTGTAGCGCTTTTTCCAAACAGATAGTTGATGAAGTTGCTTCCGATAAAGCCGCAGCCACCGGTTACCAGAATGTTGTGAAGACGTCTTTTCATTCGATTAACTCCTATTACCGCGGACAGAATCTTGTCGACTTGATGAATTTCTCAAGGCTGTCTTCCCATGAAGGGATTTTTATCTTCATGGACGAAAGCAGCTTGTCCTTGCTCAAAACTGAATAATAAGGCCTTAGGGCGCGGGTGGGGTAATCTGTGGTTGCGCATGGTTCTACGGTGCATTCGTTTGTAATCCTCTTGTATTTTTTTCCGAACTCACAGATGCGGCGTGCAAAATCGTACCAGGTTGTCTCGCCAAGGTTAGTGTAGTTGTAAAGTCCATAGGGAATCGCGGAATTCTTTCCGAAAAGGCGTGTCGCGTTTGCGGAGGTTTCGATAATCTTTATTATCAGGGAAGCAAGATCCACGGCGTTTGTGGGGCATCCCTTCTGGTCATTGACGACCTTTATCGACTGGTTCTGGTTCATCTGCTTTGTCATGGAATATACGAAGTTGTCTCCGTCAAAGCCATAGAGCCATGAGGTCCTGAGAATGTAGTACTGGGTCATTTCCTTTTGAATAAGGTCCTCACCCTCGCTTTTTGAGCGGCCGTAAGCGCTAAGGGGGGCTTTTGCATCGTCCTCCTTGTACGGCCTGTTGGTCCTTCCGTCAAATACGTAGTCGGTTGAAATGTGTATGAGTTTTGCACCGATTTTTCGTGTGGCGCGTGCGATGTTCAGCGCTCCCTGTGCGTTCAGTTTCTGGGCAAGTTCCTGGTTTTCCTCCGCATCATCCACAGCGGTATAGCCGGCACAGTTTATGACCCATGTTATTTTCTGCGGAACAAAGCCTTTTGCGGCCGTGCTTCCTGTTCTGTTTGCGGAACGGTCATGTGACTCTGCAAAGTCATCAAGCGCCTCAGGATTTGTTATGTCAACCTCGGAATCACTTCCAACCCAGACAATAGATTTTTCCTCAAGCTGCTTTGTAATCTCCTGTCCAAGCATCCCCTTGCTACCAATAACCCATATCATGTCAGTACCTCGTTCCATCACACTCTCCCTTTAAAAACACAATCAGTTTACCCCAATTCGGCCATTTTTTCAAGTACGGGCATGTTTTCAGCCAATGTGCCGTGAATATTGCCCAAGATTCCTTTTTATGCTAAAGTGGCATTATGCTTGCAGTTTTTCCAGGATCCTTTGATCCGCCCACTTTGGGACATTTGAACATTATAGAGCGCACCAGCCGCCTGTTTGACACCATAGACGTGGCAATCGCTGTCAATCCGGAAAAGAAATACCTTTTTTCCGCGGAAGAGAGGATGGCCCTGCTAAAGGAAATGACTCATGGCTTGGGAAACGTCACCGTACACATCTGCAATACCCTTATAAGCGAATACTGCCGTTCTGTGGGGGCCAAGGTCCTTTTGAGGGGAATCCGCAACACAAACGACTTTTCCTATGAATTTGACCTCTCCCTCATCAACCGCTCAATCAATCAGGATGTGGAAACGCTCTTTGTTCCGACGGAGCAGAGGTACTTTCTGATCCGTTCAAGCAGTATAAAGGAACTTGCTCGTTTTGGAGGAGACATTTCCGCAATGGTTCCCCCGTGTGTGGAAAAGGCGATAAAGGAAAAATATCGTCATTGAGCCTGTAGTCGTCCGATGGCTGGAGAATGGGCATTCAATTTTTTTTTCGACAAAATTTAAAAAAATGTCAGAAATTCTATTGACAGTTATGCGTATTTTTCTATATAATTATTGACATGAAATGGGAATCTGTAGTAATATATACGACGTTATACAGACGACTAAAAATTTATAGCGAGGTTATATAATTATGGCAGTACCTAGATCAAAAACATCAAAGGCCGTTACAAAAAGAAGAAGAGGTGTTAACATGCATCTTGCTACACCGAATCTTGTTGCCTGTGCCAACTGTGGAAACCTGGTTCTTCCGCACCACGTGTGCCCGAAATGTGGTTTCTATCGTGGACGTCAGGTGATTACTCCAGAAGTCAACGGCTAACATTAAAGGAGATTAAAAATGGACGAATTGTTTGAGAAAATCCAGAAGTTGATTGCAGACAAGCTCGGTATTAGCGAAGACAAGGTTACTCTTGAGGCAACTTTCCGCGGTGATTTGGGAGCAGATAGCCTGGATCTTTATGATTTGGTATTTGCCATCGAAGCAGAAATCGGCGTACACATCCCGGATGAAAAGGCAAATGAATTTGAGACTGTAAAGGATGCATACGAATACATCAAGTCTCAGAAGCAGTAATCTGTTTTAGACTTAATCAAAGAGCACGGTACTTGTTACTGTGCTTTTTTTGTTTGTGACTGTATGAACGCACGCGATTTGTTTTACGAAAAAAAGAAGCTGGACCCGGAACGAAAGAAAGAGCTCAAGGCATTCTGCAGGAATTTGGGACTGTCATTCAACAACCTGAACATTCTGGATCTGGCTTTCCACCACCGATCATTTTCAAATGAAAACACCGAACATCACCGTTACAACAACGAGAGGCTGGAATTCCTCGGTGATTCTGTCCTGGGGCTTGTTACCGCCGCCTTTTTGTATGAGGACATGATGGACAACCCCGAGGGTGATTTGGCCAAAATAAAGGCGAACGTCGTAAGCGAAAAATCCCTGGCTCCAATTGCAAGGGACGTGATGCACATAGACCAGTACCTGATTCTGGGCAAAGGGGAGGAGCTTTCGGGAGGAAGGCAGAAACCCGCGATTCTTGCCGATGCAGTGGAAGCCGTCATAGGAGCCCTGTATCTGGATTCAGGATATGATGCCGCAGAAAAACTCGTCCTTAAACTGATTGTACCTGAAATCCGCAAGGTTCAGCAGGACAAGGGCAACAAAGACTACAAATCCCTCCTGCAGGAATATTATCAGAAAAAGTACCGCACATGCCCCGTATATGAGCTTGTAAAGACCACAGGACCCGACCACGACAGGACATTCTGGGTCACCGTCCACCTTGGAACCATCTCGTATGGTCCAGAAAGCGGAAAAAGCAAAAAATCAGCGGAACAGGAAGTAGCCCGTAGCGCCTGTAAAATCCTGAAAATTGAATAGAAAATCATAGAACGATACGAAAAAACACCCCAAAAGAAACAATTTTGAACAAAAGGCAAAAAAAAATCCTTCCGTTTGTGGAAGGATCTAGAGCGGTAGAAGGGAGTCGAACCCTCGTCTCCAGCTTGGAAGGCTGGGGTAATGAGCCGTTATACGACTACCGCAAAACTTATGACACTACTATATCAAATTGAAATAATAATGTCAAGTAGCTTGTTGTTAAATCTTAAAGTGGATGCCCAATGCACCGCTCCAGATGAAGTCGGTGTAGTTACCCTTGTCAAAGAGGCTCCTGATGTCGGCACAAAGGCTCATCGTAAGCTGCATCTTCCAGAGGTTAAGGCCGCATCCCGCATAAACCTGGGGCTGTATGCCAGAGAAATCCCACTTGCCGTCCTTATGCGTGTCAGACAGTCCGGTTGCAGTAACAGAGCCGCTGTCACTGTCAGAAACTGTTGCTGATGGGGTAGAACTATTCCTTGTATCAATATTCCAGTTCCAGTCGCACGCCGTATTGCTTAGTATTCCCCTTGTTCCAGCAAACAAAGTGGCAATTGCCAGATCTTTGGAAACCTGGGCTTGAAGATATAATACCTGTGTCTGGAATCCAAATCCCAAATCAATAGATGTAGTCTGTTGTGTTCCGTATATATCTTGTTTCTGGTCAGTATGAACTTTTACAAGTCCTTTCGTATATGCATAACCTGCACCGATGGAAACTGCAGGAATGGCTCCATTTTCTTCCAGAAGCCTTATCCTGAAGTCGCCTCCAATGCTGAAATAGTCAATTGAACCGTCAAAACCGAGTAAATCAAATGTAATGGCCTGGCTCATATTTAGAATTGTACTTGGATCATCAAGTTTTACTGCAAAGATGTTGGGGTTTGTCATTATTGCAAAAATTCCTATGTCAAAGGGAATTCCAAAACCTCCAAGACGAAAGTCTAGGGAAACTGACGGAAAAACGAATTTGTCAGGAATGTCCCCAAAGTCAACGTCATCAAGATGGTCGGCACCAAAATAGGTCCATAGAGATGTCACATTATTAAAATCATCAGCAATTTCATTTGCCGCTGCCTTGAATCCCGTCATGTTTATTGCGGTTCCTCCAAGTGAAAGACCACCGCCAAGGTGCGGATGGATGGAAGGAAAGAGGTTTCCGATATGTGCGTCTGCCCATACGTTCATTTGTGTGGCGGCTTCCGGAGCTGCAACCATTATTTCTTTTGCAAAATCATTTAATCCGTTAGAAATTGTTTCCTTCTGATCGGATGTAAGCATCTGTGCGAATACTGAAAGTGTTGCCGTAAAAAGAACGGCGGTCAAAATGTATTTCCTAATGTTTTTCATAAAATACCTCCATCACTCAATTCTCCTATGTAAATTCTAATACAAATTAAGATAAAAAACAAGGCATCCGGGGTTTATTTTTGCTGGAGTATGGCAAAGACGAACAAGACCGCATTGTACATGAAATGGGCGATTGTGCAGGTCCAGATTGAAAGGGACTTTTTCCTGCAGATTCGTAGTATCATTCCACCCAAAAAGGCGTTAAGGACGGGCAGGAGTCCAAGATAGCGGTGTGACATGGCAAAAACCACCACGCACAAGCCTTCGCTTAGATTAGAGCGGAATTTCCTTCCCCTGGAAAACATCAGCATGGTTTCCGGCAGATATTCGCGGTAAAGCACCTCCTCATAAAAAGCCCCCGTCAGAAGGTTGAGAAAGGCCACTATGCAGCTTTTTGAGTCAAGGTTGAAGTCAAATACGGTTTCATTGTATTTAAGCGGCAGAACCAGGGAAATTGCCTGAAAAAGGGCCTGGGTTATCATGAGAAGGCCAAAGCAGATGGCAGACCACGACAGGAATAAGACAGTCTTTCTGAATTTGCCGTTCTGTTCTTGAGGTGTTTTTTTTATGACATATATCTGTTGATAATATAAAAAAATGGCGATAATCAAACGTAGGAGAAGATATGGACTGATTTTCCCGTTGTTTGCAATTGCGGCAGACGTACCCGGATTTACCAGAAGCGGGGGAATAACGAGAAAAATCAAAATAACGATCCATTCTAATATCAGAAATTTATTCTTCATTTTAGTGTCACCATAACGTGCATTATTATAAATGAATAATTAAGAGAGGTCAATTTGAGCAGTCTGATAGCTTTTTTAATCATCGTTGCCGTAGTCGCAATTATAGCCCGAATTTACGTGGTAAACGATACAAAGATAAAATTCTACACAAAGGGCATGGACTCCGATTTTAAGCTGGGAGAAATCAACACCCTCTGGAAACTCGCAAAGAAAACAAAGCTGGAGGAACCAATCTCTCTGTTCCTTTCTACAAGCGTACTGAATGACTGCATTTCCCAGATAATAACCGAGGCAAAGAGCAACAATACGGAAAACAGCTACCAGACACAGCAGTTCCTCTCCAAACTGTATAAATACCGCACCAGGATAACCCTTGACCATGAAGGCAAAAAGGGACTTGAAGATACACGTTCGCTGGATGCAGGACAGAGGCTCAGGATCATCCTTCCCGGAAAGGGAGTGTTTGCTTCCGTGGTCCTGAACAATGGCCGGGAACTTGTTGTTTCACTTCCACGTCAGGAAGACAAGAAAAACAAGCGCTTTACGGTTCTGGAAGGAGAGATGTGGGAAGACCATCATATTTCAGTATATTTCTGGCGCAAGGGTGATGCAGGTTATGCATTTGACACCCAGGTGTTCGGGGCAGGTGTGTTCCAGGGGCAGGACTGTCTTTTCCTGAGGCACAGCAACAAGCTTGACCGTGCGCAAAAGAGGCAGTCAGTTCGCTGCGTATGCAACATCTACGCCCAGATGTACATGATAAAGTCAGAGGTAGTTGACTACAATGCCGTGGATACCGAAGAAGGATACCGCTGTCTGCTTGAGGACATCAGCGAAGACGGAGCAATGATCCGCATTGGTGGAATAGGAAAGCAGAATGCAAGAATCAAGCTGCAGTTTGAGCTTCAGGACACCTTCATCATGATGTACGGAATCATACGTGCAGTTGAATACAACAAGGTAATCGACCAGTCACGCCTGCATTTTGAATGCACACACATAGATCCGACGATGAAGAACGCCATCCTTTCTTACGTATACAATGTCATTCCTGAAAATGAAAAGGACATCAACGAGGCCCTTATTGCTTCAGAAGAAGACAGCTACAAGGAAGAACTTCCATCCGGTGTTGTGATCGACATAAATCCGGATTATTCAACAGCTGTACCTGAGACAAAGCCGGAAGAAGCCCCAGAGGCAAATGTGGAGGCAAATCCTGCTCCTGCCGAAGAACCGGTGGAAAAGCTTTCAAAAAGCGCTCCAAAACCAAAGCTGAATCCTGCAAACGACCCCAGCGTGGAAATCGTAAAGGGAGACGATTCGTTCGGCATGGGAGGAGTTCCCAACACCGATGCGCAGGACATTCTGGAAAGAATAAACCTTGACAAGTGAAATTTATAAAAAAAATCAAATTTTTTCATGCATTTTTGTTAAAAAACACTAGGGCCGGTACTATATAATATATATAGACCGGTTTTTATTTTTCCGGCTGCAAGAGGACAAATGTTCAGGGATGCAGTTGACTATCTTAAAAATCCTTTTATTCTCGCCGCCATTGCAGTTTCAATACTGCTCTATGGGGGAATTGTTCCGCTGAGGCCTCAAAACCACTATGTCTCCGTAATTCCGATTGAACAGGCTTGCGAAGTCGAAGGGTGGGTGGATTCAAATCCATCAAGGTTTTCTTCCGGGAAATATTATTCTGTCGTGCTTAAGGTAACAGAATCAGGTACGCATCAGAATCATGCTCAAGCCAGGTCAAAGGCATCGGGTAAAGTAAGCCTCTGGATTCCATGCGAAATAGTTGAGGCCGTCTATCCTGGAAAACTTTACTCGCTGTCAGGTAAAACCGTTTTGATCGAAAAAGGTGAAAAAATACTGTGCCGCGGTTCGTGGAATGAAAAATACGGTTGCTTTGTGGTTTCTTCTCTGGATTACCTTGGATATGGGGCTGGTCTCTGGGCAAAAATCGAGCATTTCAGGGCAATATGCCGTCTGGTATTCAAAAGGCTCATGTATTCGTGGTCTAAGGCTGGCGGACTGATCCTGTCACTTTTATCCGGCTCTCGTGAGTATCTGGAAGAGGGTGTGGCCGATTCATTCAGGAATGCGGGGCTTTCTCATATTCTGGCATTAAGCGGAATGCATCTGTCGTTCTTCTCTGGGCTTTCGTCACGGGCAGGCACATCACTTTTTGGCAGACGCTGGGCAAAACTTTTTCAAGCTGCGGGAATACTGTTTTTCATCTGGTTTGCAGGACTTTCTCCGTCTTTGTTCAGGGCATTTTTGTGTGCGGCACTGGCAATCATTGCAAAGGGTGTTTTCTGCTGTACCGCCGATACCCTGGAAATACTTGCTCTTTCATTTCTGATTCATGTCTGCGTAATTCCTTCTGACCTGACAAGTGCGGCATTCATGCTTTCGTATGGGGCTCTTGCGGGAATCCTTTTGTTTTCCAAATTGTTTTTCCGCTGGCTTTCCAGGATTTTCCCTCCAAAGCTGGCTTCATCACTTTCTGCATCAACAGGTGCACAAATGCTGGGTGCTCCAATCTCCATGTCTTTATTCGGTTCGTTTGCGCCAGTCGGTGTGGTTGCAACAGTTTTTGCAGCTCCACTTGTCTCAATATTTTTTGCTCTGGCTGTTGTAGCTGTGATTTTATGCCTGTGCATGCCTTTTCTTTCCGGGTTGTTTGGTGATATACTGAACTTATTCTATGACATCATCGCGGGGATGGTAAGATTTTTTTCCATGTGTCCGCCGGTGTATGTCTGAAATACTTTTTGACGGGGATTTCGTATGGTTCAGATAGATTATAATTCACCTCTTGCCTTAAAGAACTTTTTGGAAGAGAGGGGTATGGCAATGCAAAAGAAATTCGGGCAGAATTTTCTTGTAAACCCACAGGCCCGTAAGCGTATCGTTACAATGCTGGATATTGCTCCGGGTGAGGCGATATGGGAGATAGGCCCAGGCTTGGGATGCATGACAAGGGAAATACTGGACCAAAAGGCAAATCTAAAGGCCTTTGAGATAGACAGGGGATTCATTTCAATATTGAACGAAATCTTTTCAGGCGAGATTAATGGCGGAAATTTTAAGATAATATCCGGTGACGTTCTTAAAACATGGCAGCAGGAAGCTCAGAACGAAAAGCCCGTAAAACTGTTCGGAAACCTTCCCTATAACATAGCTTCAACGTTTATAGCGGATACGATTGAACATGGCTTTGCCTTTGACCGCTGTGTGTTTACAGTACAAAAGGAAGTTGCCCAGAGGATTTGTGCATCACATTCTTCAAAAAACTATTCTTCTTTTTCGGTTTTATGCCAGTGGCAGTATGACGTGAGCCTTGGTGCTGAAATATCGGCGGGAAACTTCTGGCCGCGTCCCAATGTTGCTTCACAAACAGTACTTCTTGTAAAAAAGGACAGTCCTCTTGAATGCTCGAACCCAAAATTTCTTGTAAAGCTGATTCATGCACTTTTTTCGAGCCGCAGGAAAACCGTGCTGAACAACATAAAGCAAATGCTGCCGCCAGGTCTTGAAGCCGTGGAAGTTCTGGAGAAGGCCTCAATAGACAAAAACATGAGGGCAGAAAATCTGACGGTCGCCGACTATGTGCGGTTGTCCGAAACCTGTACTTCTGCTATAATGTAATGAAACAAGGAGATTGCATATGGGTTCTTCAATGATAGCGGAAAACCTGAATGACATAAAAAATCAGATTCATCTGGCGGAGGAAAAGGCCGGTGCAAAAAAAGATTCTGTGCGCCTGTGTGCGGTAAGCAAATTCCACCCAGCCCAGGATGTAATCGATGCCTTTGAAGCAGGTCAGATTCTTTTTGGAGAAAACCGCGTTCAAGAGGCAAACGAAAAATTTACAGAAATAAACACGACTCTTTCTGGTCGCGGAGAAAAATCACTTCCGGAACTTCACATCATAGGAACCCTGCAGAGCAACAAGGTAAAAAAGGCCGTGGCAATATCCTCATGCATTCAGTCTGTGGACCGCATTGAACTGTTGGAGGAGATAGAAAAACACTGTTCGAGCCTTGGCAAGCAAATCTCCGTTTTTTTTGAAATACACACTGCGGAAGATTCCAAATCAGGATATCAGGACGAAACAGAATTATTCAAAAGCCTTGAGCGTTGTGCAAAGGGGGATTTCCCGCACATAATTCCACAGGGACTTATGACCATGGCTCCATTTGTAGAAGAAGAGGCTCCCATACGAAAGTCGTTCATCACATTACGAAAACTACGTGAAACAGTAAATGAAAAATACCCATCATTACCCATAAAGGAATTGAGCATGGGCATGAGCGGAGACTTTAAGATTGCAATAGAAGAGGGCAGTACGATGGTAAGGATTGGAACTGCGATTTTTGGAAAGAGGGATTATCAATGAAAAAATTCCTTTTGATTTTTGCAGTCCTGACAATGATTTTTTCTTCACAAACCTTTGCCGAAGAGACAAAGAATGAAGAACCCGAACCGTATGAAAAAAGCGAGTTCCCCACATGGATGCTCAACCTCAGAAGGTCGGAAATAGTTACTCTGGGATCAGTTCCATTTACAACTCTGACTGTTTCCCTTGCATACAGCACCTTCCAGTACGCTACAGGACGAACTTCAAGTTTTCCAAGCCCATTCAACAAGAATGCATCCTACACCCAGGATGACATAAAGCTGATTGTAGGTTTTTCCCTTGGAATAAGCCTTGTAATAGGGGTTGTTGATTTCATAATTACTACAGTCAAGCAAAAGAACCAAAAGAAAATACAGCAGCGGAAGATACAGGAATCCAACAACATTACGATAATCCCAACGGTAGAATATGTTCCTCAAAACACTTCTCCTCCGCAAGAAAAAAAAGATGGAACGGAAGAAGAATAGTGCATTACTTTAGCATAAAGGTTCCGTCAAATTATACTGAAACCCAACGTTTGGATACATATATAGCATCTCTTCCCAATGGAATGAACCGCAGCAAGTTAAAAAGCGGAGTCAGCGAAATTCTAGTAAACGGGAAAAGCAGAAAGCTTTCCTTTAAGGTAAAGGCAGGAGACCAGATAGACATACGATGGGAAGATTCCATTCCAGATGACATAGAAGCCCAGGACATACCGCTCGACATAATCTACGAAGACAATAATGTGTGTGTGGTAAACAAAGCTCAGGGCATGGTAACTCATCCTGCATGCGGCAATTGGACCGGCACACTTGTAAACGCCCTCTTATATCACTGGGGAAGGGAAAGCATTCCTCAGCTAAAGGACGGTAGCGAAAAAGAAATGATTTCCAGAAGAAGGCCTGGTATTGTTCACCGGCTTGACAAGGAAACCTCAGGAATAATCATAACGGCAAAAAATCGTGATGCTGAAGAATTCCTTCAGACACAATTCCGCAAAAGAAAGAACATGACAAAGGAATACATCGCGATTTGTTATGGTCGGCCTACTTTTAGAAAGGGAATAATCAAAACACAGATAATACGCGATCCCAAACACCGCAGGAGGTTCATGGCTGTATTGGACGAAACTCAGGGAAAATATGCCGAGACCGCCTATACCTGCATCGCCTGTTACGGCCAATACTCCCTAATGGTACTGAGGCTCCACACAGGACGGACACATCAGATTCGTGTACACATGAAATACCTTAACTGTCCGATTCTGGGAGATGACATATATTTCAAAAAAGATCCCAATTTCCCAAAGGCAACACTCATGCTTCATGCTAGAAAACTAAAAATCCTTCTTCCAGGAAAAACAGAACCAACAATTTTTACTTCAAAAACTCCGGAACGCTTCATTCAAGTTGAAACAAGATTAAAGAAAATGTATAAAAAGACAATCATGGTCAGGCGGGA
Source organism: Treponema sp. UBA1233 (assembly GCA_002309305.1). GTDB lineage: Bacteria > Spirochaetota > Spirochaetia > Treponematales > Treponemataceae > Treponema_D. The sequence continues at coordinate 143,128 of DBWR01000070.1, forward strand.
AAAATAACATGAATCAAATCATTGTTGTACATGAACCGTCAGAAAAAGAGCCGTTTTTAATTCTGAATAAACCAAGGGGACTTGCAAGTGCTCCAATTAAAAAAGGTGATGAATCAGCTTTAACCCTTGCCTCAGAAAAATATCCGGCTTGCATTGATGTAATCGGGAAAAAGGAAGTAGAGGGAGGACTCGTGCACCGCCTTGACACTGATACTTCTGGATTGCTGCTGATTGCCATGACACAGGAATTTTATGATTTCATACAGGATGCTCAGGAAAAGGGGCTTTTTATAAAGACATACAGCGCTACATGTACAAGACTTTTGAACCATAATGATGACTCATATCCTCCATGCCCAATAATCAGCAGGGAAAAAGGAAAAGAATACAAGATAAGCTCATTTTTCAGACATTACGGTCCCTCAAGAAAAAGCGTACGGCCCGTCACAGATGAAAGTCCCTTGATGGCAATGAAAAAGGCGGGCAGTGTTTTATATGAGACAAGCATAAAGATAATGTGTATGGATAAGGATGCAGTTCAAGTTGAATGTAAAATAGCAAAAGGATTCCGTCATCAGGTAAGGTGTCATCTGGCCTGGCTTGGGCTTCCCGTAATCGGAGACAAATTGTATAATCCAATAAAATCAGACGGAGAGATGAAGTTTTTCGCAACTGGGATGGAGTTTCCTCTGCCTGATGGAAGAGAGTTCAGCATAAGTTTAAAATAAAAAAACCGCCCCAAGTAAATGAAGCGGCCTTGTGCCCGGAACAAGACTTGAACTTGCACACCATTACTGGCTCTAGTACCTGAAACTAGCGTGTCTACCAATTCCACCATCCGGGCTGATAATGGAACTATTATAACGGATTCAGGCACTCATTGTCAAGGCATGACGGCTATATAATCATCAGATTAGAATTCAATCAGTTCTCCGCTGCCTGACAGATAGCATTGTGAAACCGGTGTTTCTGAAGAAGTCTTGTACCATGTAAGGCCTCCGTCTGCGTTAAGGCTGACAAGTTTGTCCTTTATCGTTGCGGTTTTAACAGGAGCCGAAGCTGTCCTACCATAAATCTTTACACGGTTTGTTTCCATGTCATAAGCGTATATCTGGTTGTTTCCAATGTTTGAGTAAACAATCGGATATTCAACTTGAATGGATGAGTCAAAATCCTCCTGGTTGAACTGGAACAAAATCGAACTCTTCCTGTCCGCAGGGTTGAATGAAAATACATGTGTTACTGTAGAAGAACCAATTGATTCAAGTGTGATTCCAAAGAGCCTGTTTGATTTTCCAGAGTCAAGGTAAAGGTCATGTGCTATGAATCCCGGGGTTTTGAGGGCAAGGGTTTCCTTTGACTGAATTCCAACTGAAAGTACGGAAGAATCCTTGACACCCGTGTTTGCCTTTGCGACATAAATAGTATTTGAATTGACGATGATTGCGTCTTCAATGGAAACTCCTGAATAAACAAGGGTTTCTCGCTTGGTATCAATGTCAACGGTGTATACCTTGGTACCCCCTGAAACGTATGCGGCCTTTCTGCCGAACACACGCAGGTTGTTCACGTTGTTTTTGGGTGTAAATAGATATTTCCCTGAACTTGGGCTTTCTTCCGAGAAAGTGACCAGGTATACGTCTTTCTTTGTTTTTTTAGTCCATAGGATTGCGGAATTTTCGTCAACTACTGTTACGTGGGTTGCTCCATTGTTCTTTGCGACCTTTTTGATTTCCTTTGAGTCACCGTCAGTAGAATAGAGTGCGTCCTTTGTAAGAAGCAAAACTGAACTGTCAGTATGTGCCATATCAATTATGGTTTCGTAGGCTGGACGTGTAAGTGAATTTAGGTCCAGGCTGGAACCGTTTTTATTTGAGGCATACAGCCTGCCTTTGTCCGTACCAAAAATAAAGGAATTGTCATTCTGGCATGCGATGGATGTTATGTTTGATTCAATGTCAGAGAAAGTCGCAATCTGCTTGGGACTTGCAGAAGTTGCCGACCCGGAAACTTTTGCTGTAATGACGTTTTCTGGAAAGAACATCAGGTTTGTCTTTGAGCCGTTTAATACCGTAAAATATAATCCCTTAATCTTGTTTTTGTTTGATACCACAAGCCTTGGAGAAGTACCCTTGTAGGTGCAGACAGTTTTTCCAGTCTGTGAGTCGATTATATAGACCGTGTCGTTCTTTACGCCGGCAAGGAACCTGTTCTTCATGTTGCCGCTGCCGAAAGTTTGTGTCTGCTTGAGCGATGATTCCGTCTTCCAGTGGGGTGTTTCAAACAGTTCCATTTTCTGAAGGTTGTAATAATATATGTCGCCGGAGTCACAGTAGAACATTGCATTTTTTTCTGAATCGGCGGTCTGTACAAGGACGATTTTACCTGCAACGGAATCAATCCTTTTTATGAGGTTCCCGTTGTTTGCATTCAGGATGTAGGAACCGTTTACGGAAGATGTCGTCACAAAAAGAACGGAGCCCTTTGCCGAATATGATACCGTTTCGATTGAATCCTTGAATTGCTTTGAGAATTTTTTTGAATAGTTTGTGCCGTCGTTTACGGTCATTTTCTGAAGGCCCGACCCCTCTGACTCAATGGTGACGAAATCATTGTTTTTGGGGCTCATGATGATCTTTAAAAGCGGGGAGGTGCTTATCTGATGATGTTCTTCTATCCCATTCTGTGACCACTTTATGATGTTGCCGTCACTTCCTGCTGAAAGGTAGGAATTTGAATTTTCACATGGAACTAAATAGCTTACGCTGCCGTCGTGTACTTGGGTTGAAACCTGTGGCTGCGCATGTACCAAACCTGCTGAAAAGAGAAAAACCAGGCAAATTCCTCTGAAATATCCGTACAGTTGTTTTGTCATCGTCATGTCTCCTCAAAAGGATTTTCTATGTGAAATACTCACTATTTAATAAAATAAACTATATCCCCAACTATTGCAAGAGCAAGCAGGCCAAAAATCATTACCATGCCGACCATCTGTATGTAATACAAAAGCTTGGGATTCATCTTTCTTCGTGTAATGCATTCAATGAGTGCAAAAAGGATTAGTCCGCCGTCCAATACCGGAATCGGAAGCAGGTTTGTAAGAAAGAGGGAAATGCTGATGAATGCAAGGAACTCAAGGGCGTTTATTATCCCTATCCTTGCGCCTTCCTCAAATCCGGTGGAAATCATGTCTCCAATCATGACCGTAGTTCTGACAGGCCCGGAAACTGCTGACGTTACATCCACTCCCTTGAATAGAATGCCGACACTCTTTACGGCGATACCCATTGTCTTTATAGATTCCTTAGCCCCTTGAGCCAGAGCGGGGAAAAATGAATATGGACCGTAATTCTTTTCAATTAATGAATCCTTGTCCCATACTATTCCCATAAAGCCAGAGCCTGTTGATTTGTCAAAGCCCAGGGGAACGTCAATCTCAAGAAATTCATTTTCACGCTGAACCTTTACCCGTACGGTTTTTCCTCCATTCAGGGTTATGAACTGCCGTATTTCGGTAAAATCGCTTACTTCAGTGCCGTCCATGGAAAGGATTATGTCTCCGCTTTTCATTCCAGCTTCTGCCGCCGGGGATTCTGAATCCTTGAATTCCTCCACATCAGAAGACATAAGCACCCTGTTTCCTGCGGTAGTGTAGGTGTAGCCCATCATTGCTATGATTGAAAATGCCACAAATGCAAATATCACGTTGAAGAAAGGACCTGCAAACGCAATCAAAAGCCGTTTAAAAGGATGAACCCCATAAAAGGAGTCTTTGTCTCCACGTATTTCCTTCTGCTTGTTCTCCAGCGCATCACGATAGTCCTTTTCGCCCTTCATGCTGCAGTATCCGCCCAGTGGAATAAGCGAAATCCTGTAGTCGGTGGCACCCCATCTGTGGTGGAGCAAAACCGGTCCCATTCCGATTGAAAAAGCTTCCACAGTAACGCCCATGGCCCTTGCAATAAGAAAATGTCCGAGTTCATGAAAAAACACAAGGAAGCTGAGTCCCAGAAGTCCCAAAAGAATTTTCATCAAAAAGTCCTTCCGTCAAGCAGTTTCCTTGCCTTTTCGTGGGAGTCCTTGTCCGCTTCCAGAACTTCCTCAACAGTCCAGGGTTCCTTCTTCCAGTCATAGCTCAAGGTTGCTTCTACGATTTTGGGAATGTCGGTAAATCCGATTTTTTTGTTTATGAATGCGTCAACCGCTATTTCGTTTGCGGCATTGAATGCGATTGTGTAAGATCCTTCCTTTTCGGCACATTGATAGGCCAGCTTCAACATGGGGAAATCATCCATGCGTGGAGCAAAAAAAGAAAGCTCATGTCCCGCCAGATCGAATGGTTCAAGATAGTTGGTCTTGTTTTCCGGCCACACAAGGGAGGAATAAATCGGATGCCTCATATCTGGATCACTCATCTGTGCATAAAGCATTCCGTCATTTGTCCTGACAATGCTATGAACTACACTCTGCGGATGGACAAGAACTTTTACCTGTTTTGTCCCAACGTCAAAAAGCCTGCATGCCTCAATTACCTCAAGACCCTTGTTTGCAAGACTCGCACTGTCTATCGTGATTTTTTTGCCCATGTTCCAGGTGGGATGTTTAAGAGCGTCTTCTACTGTAACAGATTCAAGCTGGGCTTTGGTATAGTTCCTGAATGGTCCTCCGCTTGCCGTGATTATGATTTCGGAAATCCTTCTGCTGCCGTAGTGGTTTACCAGGCTGAATATGGCACTGTGCTCGCTGTCTACTGGAACAATCGAACACCTTTTCTTATCCGCGAGTTTCTTTATCAGGGGCCATGCCATGACTACACTTTCTTTGTTTGCAAGGGCAAGATTCATTCCGCGCTCAAGTACCGCAACAGACGACAAGAGTCCTTGGGAACCCGCAACGCCGTTAACAGCAATGTCCGCCTTACATTCATCCAAAAGCTTTTCCAAACCGGGAAAACCTTCCGTGCTCCAGTTTGTACCCTTGCAGTTGAATTCCGCACACAGAGATTCCAGGGCTTTTTGATTGTGCCCTACAGAGAGTCCCGCTACTTCGAACAAGTCTTTTTCATTCCTGATGATGTCAAGGGTTTGGCTCCCGATTGAGCCAGTACAGCCCAAAACCAAAACTTTCTTTTTCATAGTGAATAAAAATGCGTTATCAATACATAGTATACAGGGGCAGACATAAGGATTGAATCTATGGAATCCAAGAGGCCGCCTCTTCCGGGAATTAAACGTCCGCTGTCTTTAGCCCCCGCAGAACGCTTGATTACCGATTCCGCAAGGTCACCGACAATTGAACTGAATGCAGTGGCAAGTCCAAGAAGGATTATTTTTGCAATTGAACCAGCATCTGTGCCAGGGAAAAAATTTGGAAAAAGGTAATATACGATTATGCCTATTCCTATCGAACCTGCAAATCCCCCGATGAAGCCCGCTATGCTTTTGTTGGGGCTTGCCTTGATGAGTCCGCGGTTGTTTTTTCCAAGAAGGACTCCGAACAGCCATGCAAGACTGTCGCACATAAAGACCATTAGAAGGAAAACCGCTATGTATATGCTGGAAAGGTATTCCTGTCCGGCTTCAGAGATTGTAGTCATTTTGGAGATGAATGAAATGAGGTAGCCTACGTAAAGTACGATGAATGATGAGGCAGAAATCCTCTGGATTGATTTTTCAAATTCCCTTGCGAATATCACTTCAACCAATAGGAGCAGCAGGATGACAAAGACAAATGAAGTCGTGATGATGTCTCCGCTTCTTGTAAGGATGCTTGGAACATGGTCAGGGAAAATGGCCGTAACAGCCGCAATTGTAGGCAAAATAGCCGTGCAGCATATTACAAGGGGTTTGGACAAAAGCGATACCTTGGTTTTAAATAGATTGTATAATTCGTTTGCACCAAAAATTGAAGAAAGTATGAGTACGACATGAAGGGCAAGATGATTGCAGAAAGGCCAGAGTGCTATGGCAATTATAATGGGAACTCCGATAAAAAAGATTAAAAGTCTGGAAATTACTTTACTCATAGCGGTACGGCTCCATATCTGCGGTTTCTGTGCTGGAATCGAACAATGTCGTCATAAAACGCCTGCTTGTCATAATCCGGCCATAGTATATCAGAAAAAATCAGTTCTGCATAGGCTGACTGCCACATCAGGAAATTACTCAGCCTCTGCTCTCCGCCCGTACGGATGATGAGGTCCGCATCGGGAAGGTCCGGCTGGTCGAACAATCTGGAAAAATCCTTTTCGGTGACGGATTCTGGATTTATATCATTGAAACTTAGTTTTTTTACGGCACGTATGATTTCATCCCTTCCACCGTAGTTAATCGCAAGACAAATTGACATTCCGTCAAAAGATTTCGTGTCTTTTTCTGCCTCAAGTATGTCGTCCTGAACCTGTTTGGGCAGGCCGCTCCTGTCGCCGATAAGACGGACACGCAGGTGGTTCTTGCGGTAAAAGTCCAGTTCCTGCCGTATGTGAGAGTGGATCAGCCCCATGAGGAAACCGGTCTCTTCCTGTGTACGCTTCCAGTTTTCAGTTGAAAAAACATATAGAGTCAGATAGCGGATTCCCAGATCAGATGCAGCCTTGGTTATTTCCTTGGCACGCTTCAATCCCTCTGTGTGGCCGAATGTACGAACTTGATTTTGTTTCTTGGCCCATCTGCCGTTTCCGTCCATTATTATGCCGACATGAACGGGCAGGGCAGACGGGTCTATCAAAGAATTGGAATCCACGGGGTTTAGTCCATTATTTCCTTTTCTTTGGCTTCATAAACCTTGTTGATTTCGTCAATGTACTTGTCAGTAAGTTTCTGAAGCTTGTCAGTTTCTGTTTTCAGCTGGTCTTCGGTGATTTCACCTGCCTTCTGCTGCTTTTTAAGGTCATCGTTTCCGTCACGCCTGATGTTGCGGATGGTTGTCCTGTAGTTTTCTGCTGTTGCCTTTGCCTGTTTTACAAGTTCCTTGCGGCGGTCGGCTGTTAGCGGGGGAATTGCAATGCGGATTACCTTACCGTCGTTGCTTGGGTTGAGTCCCAGTTCTGCCTTCTGGATGGCCTTTTCGATGTCGGAGATAAGGGACTTGTCGAACGGTGATATGACTACCATGCGGGCTTCCGGAATGGAAATGGTTCCGACTTGAGCCAGTGGTGTTGGAGTGCCGTAATAGTCTACGCGAACTTTGTCAAAAATAGAAGCACTTGCACGTCCTGTGCGGATTGTGTTGTATTCTTCCTTAAGTGCATTAACAGTTTTTTCCATGCGGCTTTCATTATCTGCCATAATTTCCCCCTAAAATACTTGTAAAAATTTAAAAAACAAGGCTGTCCTCACCATTGCCGTCAAGATTGAAGCATGATGCGGGCAGCCCCTTTGTTTTTAGTTACCGAGAATCAAAAGATTGACGTCACCGAATGAAAGCTGTGAACCAACTTCCTTTCCAATTTCGTCAAGTTTCTGAGTAACGGTCTTTTTGTCATCCTTTACAAAAGCCTGGTCTACAAAACAGATTTCTGCAAGGTGCTTTTTGATTTTTCCGTTAAGGATGTTTTCCTTTACATTTTCCGGCTTTGATGAATCCTTTGGATCATTTGCCATCTGTGTGCGGAAGATTTCCTTCTGTTCGTCGATGTAGCTCTGTGGAACGTCAGACTGCTTAAGGTATGCGGGAGTAAATGCAACGAGGTGCATGCAGCAGTCACGTGCAAATTCCTTTACCTTGTCGTCTGTTGAACCCTTTACTACAGTAATGGCGGCAGTCTTGAAGTCTGTGTGGACATAAGTGCCTGATACTGCATCAGCTGGAACTTCAACAACTGTGATCTTGCTTACAGACATGTTTTCACCAGTCTTTGCTGCAAATCCCATCAGAATGTCTGAAAGTTCCGGAACAACTTCCGTATATCCCTTTTCGAATACCAAGTCAAGAATCTTTTCACCGCATCCGATGAATTCTTCGTTCTTGGCAACAAAGTCTGTCTCACAAACAAGTGAAGCGGCTGCAATCTTGTTTCCTACCTGGCGCAGGAAAATGCGGCCTTCATTTGTTGATCTTTCTGAGCGCTTTGCAACTGCAGCAAGTCCCTTTTCCTTAAGAATCTTGATTGCGCCTTCGATGTCGCCGTTTGATTCTTCAAGGGCGTTCTTGCAGTTCATCATGCCTGCACCGGTCAAATCGCGCAGTTCCTTTACCTGTGAAGCTGAAATAGCCATTTTTTTTACCCCTGTTTTTTTATTTTGAATATGCCCTGTCTTCGTCGATCAGGTCTTCTTCGTCCCTCTTGTCGGCTTCTACATCCTCTTCCTTTTCTTCTGTAGGAGTGTAGTTTGAATAGTCAACAATCTCTTCGTCCTCGCGCTTTGTAGAAGCATCGGTCATAACGTCATCGTCATCACCCAATGTCTCGATAATCTTGAGGCCCTGTTCATTGTCTGCCTCGATTACGGCGTTGGCAATGATTGAAGTAAAGAGGCTGATTGCACGGATTGCATCGTCATTTCCTGGAATAGGGAAGTCAATGCCTTCCGGGTTGCAGTTTGTGTCTACGATTGCAATGATCGGGATGCCCATGCGGTGAGCTTCCTTAACGGCAATCTGTTCCTTGTGGGTGTCGATGATGAAGATTGCACCTGGCAGTTCCTTCATTTCCTTGATTCCACCATAGTTCTTCTGCAGCTTTTCCTTTTCCTTGAGGATGGATGCGACTTCCTTCTTTGTAAGGTTGTCAAAAGTGCCGTCTACTTCCATCTTTTCGATTTTCTTGAGGCGCAAAAGTGATTTTTTGATTGTTGCAAAGTTGGTGAGTGTACCGCCCAACCAGCGGTTGTTTACGTAGAACTGGCCGCAGCGCTCTGCTTCCTTCTGGATTGCCTGCTGTGCCTGCTTTTTTGTTCCTACGAAAAGAACTGACTTGCCTGCTGAAGCTACCTTGCGGATTTCTTCGTAGCTGTCTTTGATTGCAGTGATTGTCTTCTGCAAGTCGATGATGTGAATTCCATTGCGCTCTGCGAAGATGTACTTCTTCATGCGCGGATCCCAACGCTTTACCTGATGTCCGAAATGTACGCCGGACTCAAGCAGACTCTTCATGGTTACTACTGCCATGATTAACTCCTTCACCGGAAAACCCACGGATGCAATATGCCCCGTAATTTTCCACCTGACCTTTTACTCGTGATCCATAAAAATGGACCCGGAAGATTTCGTAACACTGTGCTAAGCCAACAGCCCGCTGTCAGTGCCCGGCAAAACTATTCAAGCAAGGAATAATTTTGCTCCTTGAGGATATCATAAAGTTCAAAAATAGGCAAGCCCATTATGCCGCTTTCCGATCCTTTTATTTCCCTGATGAAACAGGATGCCAAACCCTGAATCCTGTATCCGCCGGCCGCTCCATGCCATTCTCCGGTGCTCACGTACCATTCAATTTCCTGTTCGCTCATGGGTGCAAAGCTGACTTCGCTGATTGAACACCTTTCCGTGCACTGGTGGTTTGATCCGTTGTATAATACCAATCCCGTAATCGCCTGGTGTGTCCGTCCCTGAAACTTCCTCATGAATTCCGCAGCCTCTTCCGCTGAATCAGGTTTTCCGTAGATTTTACCATCCAGAACAATGGTTGTGTCTGCACCAAGTATCCACTGGACTTCATGTCCTGCAGGCAGTGATGCAATTACAGCCTTGACCTTGTTTGAGGCCAGATAGAGTGCGACTTTGTCTGTTTGGATGTCGGTAGGGTAGGATTCCTCCAACTGTGACGGATGAACTTGAAACGGAATGTTCAGGAGCTTCAAGATTTCCTGGCGTCTGGGAGAAGATGAGGCAAGAATAATAGGTTCCACTGTATACCCCTAAAAAAAATAAGGTTCGGGTCAGTCATAATGCCCAAAGAATCAAGCATTCCTCTCCTTGTCTGTCCCTTGAAACTTTTTTTCTTATAGTTGACAATTTAATGCATTATAGATATTCTGTCTAGGTCTTAATACGATTGGGAGATTGGCTCAATTGGATAGAGCGTTGGCCTC
>DBWR01000008.1:0-26297 GCA_002309305.1 Treponema sp. UBA1233
ACCAAATCGTAGGAAGCGTCTTTTATCTTTGACAGATACATTGTATTGTCGCAAATGTATTCTATGTCCAGTCCCCAGTCATCCGATATGGTTCTGGCATTTTCCAGCTGTCTTTCACTTATGTCCAAAGAAGTGACATGCGCACCCATCAACGCAAGGGCAAATGCGGCATGATTGTCACCACTTGAGGGCAACAGTATTTTCTTTCCTGCAAAGTCACCGACATGTTTTTCAAGCAGGGCCATCATTCCGGGATGAAATGCAGCCTTTGGATTTTCCCTTATCCTTTCAAGTGCCTCATCAGTCCTCAATGACTTGTACCAATCAGAATCAGAAACTTTATTCCAATGCTCTTTAACTTCTTTTTCCCAATCTTCCATATTTATCCTTTCTATGCGTTCAACTTAAAAAACACACCCTTTACAAAAATCTCGATTCCGATTCCCACCAGGATAATTCCACCAACGAGGGTTGCTTTTGAACCGAGCTTGTCCCCGGCTTTTTTGCCGATTAAAAGTCCTGCCATACAGATTGCAAAGGTAACAGCCGCAATGATAATGGAAGCAATAAACGCCATCAGGAGGCCGTAATCTGCAATTGTAAAACCAACCGAAAGCGCATCAATTGAAGTTGCCACACCCTGAATCAAAAGTGTTGAAAAAGTCAGCTTGACGGCAGTGTCCGCAGAATCTTCTTCTTTTCCATGAATCACTTCCCAAATCATCTTGCCACCGATATACAAAAGGAGAAGCAGTGCAATCCACGGAATGAATTTTTCAAAACCCTTGAAGTATTCAACAATAGTATGAACGCAAATCCATCCTATCATGGGCATGGCAAACTGGAAGAAAGCATAAATGCCCGCGATAAAGCACATGCGCCTTTTTCTCATGCCTGATTCACTTAATGCATTTGCGATTGAAACTGAAAAGGCGTCCATTGCAAGCCCCACACCGAGAAGAACGCTGTTTACAAAAAAGATAAGATTCCATTCCATAGTTCAAAAAGTATTCAAATTATCTCAAAAAAAGGCAAACGGGTCAACATTCAAAAAAGATTCAAAATGGGACATATTATGGTTTTGGTTAGACTTGACTAACTTTGTACAAACTATTATTCTACAGTAGTTAGCAGTATCTAACTAAATGAAAATATATAGAGGTTTATATGTCTGATAAAAAAACAAAACCTGCAAAAAAAGGCCTTTTGGGCTGGATTTTATATTTTGCGGGAAGTAAAAAGGGACAGTACATGGTCAGTGTGTTCTTTGCCCTTTTGAGTGTGGTATGCTGCATTGCACCATACTTCATTATTGCACGGATTGTCCAACAGCTTTTGGCCGGGGTCCGTGACTGGAAGTTGTTCCTTCAGGAATGTGGCATCACGGCGCTGTTCTGGTTGGGAAATGTTCTCTTCCATGCAATTTCCACAAGCATGAGTCACGTCGCAACCTTTAACCTGCTGGGCAACATCAGGAAATCCATGTGCGACAAGCTTACACGTCTTCCGCTTGGAACTGTCCTTGACATGCCGTCCGGTTCACTCAAGAACATCATGATTGAACGCATCGACAGCATGGAAACAACACTCGCACACATTGTTCCTGAATATACTTCAAACATCATCCTGTCGATTGTTCTTGTTGTCTATCTTTTTGTTTTGGACTGGCGCCTTGCCCTTGCATGTATGGCTACCCTTCCAATCGGTTTTGTCGCAATGTGCTTTATGTTCAAGGATGGTCCTGCACGCTTCAAGTATGCTCTTGATAAGACAAAGGCCCTTAACGATACCGCTGTTGAATACATCAATGGAATTGAAGTCATCAAGGCATTTGGTAAATCAAAGTCCAGCTACGAGCGTTTTGTTGTTGCCGCTAAAGAAGGTTCTGCCTGCTATGTTGAATGGATGCGTGACTGCATTTGGCCACATGCTGTTGCAACAGTTGTTACTCCGTCGCTTCTTTTTTCACTCCTTCCAATCGGTGGCTTCATGTTCCTCAAAGGTACCATAGACGCTTCTCTTTTCATCACGGTGATTGTCCTTGCCGTAAGTGCGATTCAGCCGTTCCTGATTGCATTTACCTACCATGATGACATTGCCAAAGCCGGTGCGATTTTCGGTGAAGTTGGTTCCATCATGACCCTGGATGAACTTGAACGCCCTGCAGTTGACGTAAAGAAACCTTTTGATAATTCGATTGTGCTAAAAGATGTACATTTCTCATATCACAAAGGAATTGAAGGAGAGGACAGGAAAGAAATTCTGCATGGCATTTCAATGACTTTACCTCAAGGTTCTTACACGGCATTTGTCGGTCCGAGCGGTTCAGGTAAATCTACAATTGCACGCCTTATCGCTTCTCTGTGGGATGTTGATTCGGGAAGCGTAGAAATCGGTGGCGTAAACATCAAGGATCTGTCACTCCAGGAATACAACAGCCGCGTTGCCTATGTAAGTCAGGACAACTTCCTGTTTGACATGAGCGTGCGTGAGAACATTCGTCTTGGCCGCCAGAATGCAACAGATGCAGAAGTGGAAGAAATTGCTCGCAAGGCCGGATGCTATGATTTTATCATGTCACTGGAAAATGGCTTTGACACAATCGTTGGAGGAAGCGGTGCCCACTTGAGTGGCGGTGAACGTCAGCGCATTGCAATTGCACGTGCCATGATGAAAGATGCTCCAATCGTAATTCTTGATGAGGCCACAGCATACACGGATCCTGAAAACGAGGCAATCATCCAAAAATCTGTTGCCCAGCTTGTAAAGGGAAAGACCCTGATTGTCATTGCACACAGGCTTTCAACTGTAAAAGATGCGGACAGGCTCTATGTTATTAAAGATGGCGTAATTGATTCGTGTGGAACTCATGATGAATTACTTGCACAGGATGGCCTTTATAAAAAGATGTGGACTGCACATATTGAGTCCAAGGATGAATAATTATGTTTAGTACATTAATCAAATTTTTCAATTTCTGCGATGAAGAAAACCGTAAAAAGTTTACAGGCTCGATAATTGTCGGAATCTTCAATTCGCTTTTTATGGCGCTTAGAATTGGCGCGGTTGCCGTGATGCTCCGTGGTGTCATTGGAACCGCAATAGAAGGCAAGCCGTTTGAAACAAAAACAATATGGCTTTCGTTTGCAATCATGTGCGTAAGCATAATCGGTGGAATCATTACCCGAAAGGTAACTTCAATGTGGCAGTGCGAAGGCGGCTACAGGACCTGTGCAAAAAAACGAATCGAAATTGCAGAACACCTGCGGTATCTTCCCATGGGATATTTCAACGAAAACAGCCTTGGCGAAATTACCTCTGTTACCACCAATACAATGGAAAGCGTTGGCGACGTTGCGACCCGTGCCGTCATGATGGTTTTCCAGGGCCTGCTTGATACTTCCCTTATCATCTTGATGCTCTTTTTCTTTGACTGGAGGATTGCCCTTGTAGCTCTTGCTGGCTTTGGTCTATTTGAGTTTGTAAATCTTTTCATGCGTCTTGCGGTAAAGAATATCTCTGCAGATAAAATCCGTGACGATGCTGCTGAAATCGGAAAGGTCCTTGAATACATTCAGGGAATTGCAGAAGTAAAGGCATACAACCTTGTGGGAAAAAGAAGCCGTGAGCTGAACGAAGTCATCAACCGACGGAAGAAAACCCTCTTAAAGATGGAAATGCGCTGTATTCCGGTTTCCAACATTCAGTCACTGGTTGCAAAGCTTAGCGGTGTTGCCATGATGATTACTTCCCTGTACTTTTATCTGGCAGGTTCAATGGCTCTTGCAGACTGTGCAACAATGCTTGTTTGTTCATTCATGCTCTTTAATGCCCTGGAAGCCGGCGGAAACTACTCTGCCCTTTTGCGTACGATTGATCTAGGCGTAACAAAAGCCAGCGCAATTCTAGCCTTACCAACAATGAATATAGCGGGTAATGACATAGCAAGTTCGAATCCGCGTGACAATTCTTGTTTAATAGAAGCCAACTCCATCGACTTTGCCTACGACAAGCGCAAAATCATCGACGACATTTCCCTTTCAATTCCGGAACACAGCACAACTGCAATCGTTGGACCCAGTGGCGGCGGAAAGACAACCTTCTGCCATCTTCTTGCACGATTCTGGGATGTAGACAAGGGAAAAGTCACCCTGTCCGGAAAAGATGTACGCGACTACAACATGGATGACCTGATGAAAAACTACAGCTTTGTCTTCCAGAACGTTTACCTCTTCCATGACACAATTGCAAACAACATCCGCTTTGGCCAGCCGGAAGCCCCTATGGAAAAGGTTATTGACGCCGCCAAAAAAGCCTGCTGCCACGACTTTATCAGTGCCCTGCCTAATGGATATGACACGGTAATCGGAGAAGGTGGAGCAAGCCTCAGTGGTGGAGAACGCCAGCGCATTTCCATTGCACGTGCCATCATGAAAGATTCTCCAATCATCATCCTGGATGAGGCAACCGCCAACGTTGACCCGGAAAACGAACGCGACCTCATGACCGCAATTCAGGAACTTACAAAAGAAAAGACCGTAATCATGATTGCTCACCGCCTCAAGACAGTNNCGCAATGCAGACCAGATTGTCGTAATAGACAAGGGCCGCATCGCAGAACAGGGCAAGCATGAGGAACTGGTAAAACTTGGTGGAATATACTCAAGGTTTATAGATTCCCGCAAGGAAGCTGTAAGCTGGAAATTGTAGTCCTAATAAACCTCCCAAATTCAGTGGGGCTGTCTAAAAAGCATTGTCATGTTGAGCTTGATGGCCTTCGGCGGCTTCGCACAGCATCTACACCTTAGATTCCGGGTCAAGCCCGGAATGACGTTCACCGTCATGCTGAACTTGATTCAGCATCTTAACATGCAAGTCCTGAATGACACTGCTTTACAAACTTAATGGACAACCCCACTTTCTTTTCCCTTGTTTTAATGTTCTTTCGCTGATATAATCAAAACATGACGGACATCAAAAAGTTTGACATCACTGAATCGCTGGTAAAAAACAAGAAACTCAAAAAAGTTGCAAACAGGGTCATGTTCAGCAGGCTTGCGTTAATCCTTCTTTTGCTCTTTGCCCAGATTTTGATTTTTTGTCTGTTCCTCTTCCGTCTGAATAAGAGTTTTGAAATCTACTTGGGAAGCAGCCTTACAATTTCTTTTGTCTTTATGGTTTATCTTTCCAACTGTGGTGGCAAAAACGAATTCAAAATTGCATGGGTTCTTCCTCTGGTGGTGTTCCCGCTTTTTGGTATTTCCGCATATCTTATCTATCACGTAAACATTGGCGCATTCAGGATGAAGCACAACCTTGCCAAGGTAAAGGAAATCACTTCCAAATATTGCATGAAAGAAGAAGATGCGAACAAGGTGCTAAAATCGTTTCCTGAGGCAAAGGGAATTGGTCTTTATCTGAACAGGTTTGCGGCCTGCTCTCCACATGTCGGCAATAAGATTTCATATTTTCCAACCGGAGAATCATGTTCACCAAAACTGATGCAGGATGTCGAAGAAGCAAAGTCATTCATCTTTTTGGAATTCTTTATCATCCACATTGACGAATCATGGCTCAATCTCGTGAACCTTCTGGAGAAAAAAAGCGAACAGGGTGTGGAAGTGCGCGTGATGTTCGATTCGTTTGGTTCAATCATCATTTCTTCGCGCTCATACAAGAAATATCTTGAATCAAAGGGAATAAAGTCACTTAACTTTTCACCTATGACTCCGTTCTTTTCAACAAGGATGAACAACCGTGACCACCGAAAGATAATTGTAATCGATGGAAAAATCTGTTACACGGGAGGCCTTAACATTGCCAATGAATATTTCAACATAGGAAAAAACCGTTTTGAATATTGGAAGGACAATGCAGTTAGAATTGAAGGATCTGCGGCACAAAACCTGACGACCCTGTTCTTGCAGACATGGAACATTTACACGGATAAAAACGACAAATACGAACAATACATTTTGGGGGCAGGCGGATTCAATAACGGTCAAAAATTGATTGAAGCTGGGCAGCCTCAGGATGGTCTTGTCATTCCTTATGGAGATGATGCCTTTAACAACATCGATATTGCCGAAGATGTTTACTACTACATCATTGAAAACGCAAAGGAATACCTTTACATCACAAGCCCCTATGTCGTTCTGGACAATCACCTTTTGGAAAGCCTGATCTTTGCCGCACGACGGGGAGTAAGGGTAAACCTCATAGTA
The DNA here is from genome assembly GCA_002309305.1 of Treponema sp. UBA1233. Lineage (GTDB taxonomy): Bacteria > Spirochaetota > Spirochaetia > Treponematales > Treponemataceae > Treponema_D. The sequence goes on from DBWR01000008.1 coordinate 6,225, forward strand.
CCAACACGGCCGGATCATCTGATTACCTTTTGTGTGGGAAAAATCTTCCTCAAGACGCTTATGGAAAACGGAGCGAAAATCTATCTGTACAACAAGGGTTTTATTCATGCAAAAACTTTTGTAAGCGACGACAAATATGCCACGGTGGGTTCAATCAACCTGGATTACAGAAGCCTTTTTCATCATTTTGAATGTGGCGCTTTCATCCATCAGAATCCTGTGATTATGGAAATAAAGTCAGATTTTGAGGAAACCCTAAAAGACTGCACCCTGATGACGGCACAAAACTACAAGGCAATACCATGGTATTATCGTTTGACCGGAAGGATATTCAAAATAATAGCACCCCTGATTTAATTCCCACGTAAAAAAATTTGCCTATTGTCGCGGTAAAACAAAATCAATATAATTATTCCATGAATGTTTTATACAAGTTTGGCTGGTACTTTTTGATTATCGCGATGATTGGTGATATTGCCGTATCATTCATCCTTCCGTTGTTTTATAGTGGCTACAGTCCCATGAAAATGTCCATCAGTGCCCTGGGTAATCCCAAAAGCCCGGTCCGCATTCCATTCAATTTGTGGATGCTGATTGAAGGCGTTTTGTTTTTGCTTGCCCTGCCTGTTTTGTACAGGAATTACATTCAACATTCACATCTTAATACATGGCTCCTGATTGTCTTTGTCGCGATCTTTGCTGTGGGAGCGTGCATCTTTACATGTTTCTTTAGCGTAAATGAATCAAAAGAAGTCGTTACCCTAGCGTCCAAAATTCATGGGGCAGGTTCCACAATTGGCTTCATGCTGTTTCTCTTTGTTCCCCTTATTGCGGCCATCCTTTCGTTCAAGTGTGGTGAGGGTGCCAACGGAATAATCTCTATCGTGTGCTTTGTAATTTCACTTTTTTTCTTTGTGCTCTTTGTCATGTCGGACAAGGAAGAATTCAAGAATACCTTCATCAACAATGAGGGCTTGTGGCAGAGGCTTAACCTTATCTTCATGTACCTGCCTCTGGTTATAATCGCATTTGAAAAAATCTTCAGCATAAAATAAGGGGAAGGACTCAGATGAATTATATAATAGCAAAAGGACTTTTAATTCCGTTTCTTGGTACAGCACTTGGTTCCGCGCTTGTGTTCTTTATGAAGAGGGAACTTAACAACACCGTGCAGAAAATGCTTTCTGGATTTGCCGCCGGAGTCATGGTGGCCGCTTCGGTGTGGAGCCTCTTGATTCCTTCCATGGAGATGGCGTCGGATATGGGAAAGCTTGCGTTTATTCCTGCCGTTGTTGGATTTTGTCTGGGCATGATATTCCTCCTGATTTTGGACAAAACCGTTCCCCACATGCACTTGGATGAAACACAAGAAGGTCCTAAAAGCAAACTGCAGAAAACGACGATGATGGTGCTTGCCGTAACGCTCCACAACATACCGGAGGGAATGGCGGTCGGCATCCTGTATGCGGGATGGGCTTCCGGTTCTGCGCAGATTACGGAGGCCGGTGCCCTCTCTCTTGCCCTTGGAATTGCAATCCAGAATTTTCCTGAGGGTGCAATCATTTCCATGCCCCTTCATTCAAGAGGTCTGTCAAAGGGAAAGTCATGCTGGTATGGAATCCTGTCCGGCATAGTCGAGCCTGTGGCAGGCCTTTTGACGATACTTCTTGCAAGCCTTGTCATGCCCGTGCTCCCCTATTTCCTGAGTTTTGCGGCAGGTGCAATGATTTACGTCGTTGTGGAAGAACTGGTTCCAGAGATGGCAGAAGGAGAACATTCCAACTGGGGAACAATCACATTCATGCTCGGTTTTGCCCTGATGATGGTTCTGGATGTGGCTCTGGGGTAAAGCTGGACCTGTGGATTTTCATTTCCTTAGCAGATAGCTTGATGATACCGGGAATTCAAAATACGTGTCGGGGTAGGGTTCATCCTTGAGGGTAAAGTGCCACCATTCGCAGTCCAATGGTTCAAATCCGTTACGCACCATCACCTTTTGAAGCATCATCCTGTTGTCATACTGTTCTGCTGTAATTCCCCTGTAATCTGGATGTGATTTTTCGCTAAAGAGGTCAAATGGACTTCCCATGTCAATTTCACGTCCGCTCGTCATGTCCAAAAGGGTCAGATCCACCGTGCTTCCCCGGCTGTGGCTCGAACGCTTTGCAATGTATCCCAGTTTGAATAGATCCTGTTTTTCCAAATCCGGGTAAAAATACGGCTTCATGCGTATGTCCTGGTCCTCTATTCCCCATAGCGTGAATTGTGTTACGGCACTTACCGGTCTGTATGCGTCATAGATTTTCAAGCGGTAACCCTGGACAATCAATTCGTTGCTCGCAGATTTCAGGGCACGGGCGGCTTCTTTTGTCAGCAGTGCACAGGGCTCTTCGTAACCGTCTATCCTGTCGCCCACAAAATTGTATGTAGAATAATAGCGTATCTCCTGTACGATTTGAGGAATGAAATCCGCAAGCAGAACAAAGCCTGAACAGTCAGAGGGGAGTTTTTCGGACATTCTTTTCTCCTATTTTTTGAAGCCATAAGGACTCATAACATAATAAAGCTATTTCATGCCTTCTTCAAGACTTTCATTCAGGACAAAAAAATATTTGCATAAAACCTATTGACATGATAGGAAATATCGTGTATTTTTAACCTATTAAACTAGTAGGTAATTAAATCAATCAAGTTGAATTAATGGGAGTTTTTATGTCAAAGAGTTTTTCTGAATTAAAGGAAAATCACCCATGTTTCGCAAGCGGAAAGGCAACATCCGGACGCATACATTTGCCTGTGTGCCCCGGTTGCAACATTGCATGCCGTTTTTGCGAGCGCAGCTTGAATGACGATGAAAACAGGCCTGGGGTGACTTCGCGTGTGTTAAAGCCGGAAGAAACGGTTCCCCTCATAAAGAAGGCCCTGGAAATCAGTCCGGAAATCAAAGTGGCGGGAATTGCGGGTCCGGGTGACACCCTTGCAAGTGACAATGCACTAAAGACATTCAATCTGATAGGCCGTGAATTCCCCGAACTCATCAAGTGCATGAGCACAAACGGTCTCCTCCTGGCCGAACGTGCCGACGAAATCATCAGGGTTGGAATCGACAGCCTTACGGTTACGGTAAACGCCGTGGATCCGGATATCGAAGCCCAGCTCAACGACTACATCATCTGGCATGGAAAAAAGATAGAGGGAGTTGAAGGAGCCAGAATCCTCATAGAAAACCAGCTGGAAGGAATCAGGAAAATCTCCGCCGCAGGAATCACAATCAAGGTGAACACAGTCCTTGTTCCACGCATCAACGGAGAACACATCGCGGAAATAGCAAAAACCGTAGCCAAAGCGGGTGCAAAACGCTACAACATCATTCCGCTCATTCCCACGGCAAAACTCAAGGACGAACCGGCCCCCACATGTCTGGAAATCCACGCAGCAAGGGCCTCAGCAATGCCGTACATCGAACTTTTCCTGCACTGCAACCACTGCCGCGCCGATGCCGTTGGAGTTCCGGGACGCACAGAATTCTCAAAGGCTCTTTACGCAAACTTCGGCACGGGAGAAGTAAAGGAGAATTTCTCGCATGGCTGATACCAAATCCAAAACATACAGAATCGCAGTTGCCTCAACAGACGGAGAGACCGTCAACCAGCACTATGGCAGGGCGACAAAGTTTTACATATATTCAATGGACGACGAGGAAGGCTACGACCTTGTGGAAGAACGCAATGTGGAGCCAGTCTGCATGGAAGGTTCACACGTTGTCTCAAAGATGGAACAAAGCGTACTCAGGTTCACTGACTGTCGCTACATCGTGGTTTCACGCCTTGGTAGTGCCGCAGGTGCCGCCCTCAGTGCAGGGGGAATCACGGCAATGGAACTTCCCGGTACGATTGACGAGGCCATCCTCAGCGTATGGAAGTACAACCGCGTACAGGGACTTTTCAGCTGACATGAGGATTTTGTAATTTTTTTTATAAAACCTATTGACATAGTAGGTTATTATCATTATATTGATATTGCCTACCGACCTAATAGGTATTTAATCAGGCCGACAGGGTCATAAAGGAGCACATAATGGCAGAGATCAGACAGATTGCAATTTACGGAAAGGGTGGAATCGGAAAATCCACAACGACGCAGAACTTGACTGCAGGACTTGTTGAACACGGAAAAAAGGTTATGGTAGTTGGCTGTGATCCAAAGGCAGACTCAACACGCCTCCTCTTGGGTGGACTTGCACAGAAGACAGTACTCGACACAATCCGTGACGAAGGCGAAAACATAGAACTGGACCGCATCATGAGGACAGGCTTTGGCGGAACACGCTGCGTTGAATCAGGAGGACCGGAGCCGGGAGTTGGATGTGCAGGCCGCGGAATCATAACTTCAATCAGCATGCTCGAAAACCTTGGGGCATACACCGATGACCTGGACTTTGTTTTCTATGACGTTCTTGGTGACGTAGTTTGCGGTGGTTTTGCAATGCCAATCCGCGAGGGAAAAGCAAAGGAAATCTATATCGTTGCCTCAGGAGAAATGATGGCCCTCTATGCCGCCAACAATATTGCAAAGGGAATCAGCCGTTATGCAAAGGCAGGTGGAGTACGTCTTGGAGGAATCATCTGCAACAGCCGCAACGTAGACCGCGAGCTTGATTTGCTCCGTGCATTCAGCAAGGAATTGGGAACCCAGCTTTTGTATTTTGTTCCCCGTGACAACATCGTTCAGCGTGCCGAAATCAACCGCAAGACCGTTATCGAATACAAGCCTGATTCAGCTCAGGCACAGGAATACCGTAACCTTGCAGAAGCCGTAATCAACAATACGACATTTACAATTCCAACGCCAATGACACAGGACCGTCTGGAGGAAATTCTTCTTGAATACGGCCTTATGGATGCAATTGAGGACGACTACAAGATTTAAAAGGGCTATCCATTAGGGTTGTAAAAAAAGTGTCATTCCGGGCTTGCATGTTAAGATGCTGAATCAAGTTCAGCATGACGGCGAACGTCATTCCGGGCTTGACCCGGAATCCAGAGCTTGCATGTTAAGATGCTGAATCAAGTTCAGCATGACAGTTGATAAGTTCGGCATGACATTTTTTAGACAATTCCTATGCCCAGGAGTATCCTATGGGAATAAAGGTTGCAATAGCATCATCTGACGGAATAAACATAGACCTTCACTTTGGCCAGGCAAAACAGTTCGCAATCTATGAACTGGAAAGCGGCCATTTTGCATTTCTGGAAAACCGTGATGCCCCAAATTCTGAAGAGGCCTCAGATGACACTTCTCCCAGGGGTTCAGGATGCGGCGGTGGTTTTGGCGGCGGATGCGGAGGCTGCGGTGGAGGAAACGGCTGTGGCAGTTCGGGAGGTCCTGCGTCTCCTCGTGTGGAACTTCTTTTGGACTGCCGTTCCATCGTTGCAGCACAGATCGGCCAGAATGTCCGCCGCCAGTTTGAACGGAATGCAGTAAGCGTGTTCGACATAGAGCTCCCAATCCAGGAGGCACTGGAAAAACTTGCCGCATATTATACAAAGTTTGAAGAAAACTAAATCTGGGGTTGCCTGATATGAACAGTTCATTTTCAATAGAAACACAATGCCTTCACCTTGAATCCGAAACACAAGCACGCGACGAAAAGTCAGCCCCATTGCATTATGGAGCAATCAGTTTTCCGATTTACCAGACCGCAACTTATGCACATCCCGGAGTAGGAAAAAGCACAGGATTCGACTATTCACGACTGCAAAACCCCACACGCGAGCAATTGGAAAAAGTCGTATGCCAGCTGGAACACGGTACGGACGCATTTGCACTTTCAACCGGAATGGCGGCCATCACACTCCTCATGGAACTGTTCAAACCAGGTGACCACCTCATCGTAGATTCAGACTTATACGGCGGAACAATCAGGCTGTTCGACAATGTATCAGTTAAAAACGGCATCAGGTTCACACGCGCAAACTGTTCGCAGGACGACATTGAATCCCTCATAAAACCAGAGACCAGGGCAATCTACATAGAAACCCCGACAAACCCCATGATGAACGTGACGGATATTTCTGTTGTGGCAGAACTCGCACACCGGCACAATCTTCTTCTAATCGTGGACAACACCTTCATGTCACCATATTTCCAGACACCCCTTGATCTTGGGGCAGATGTCGTAGTCCACAGCGGAACAAAATTCCTTGCGGGCCACAACGACACACTGGCAGGCTTCATAGTCATAAAAGATGAAACACTTCAGGAAAAACTACGCTTTTTGATAAAGACCACAGGTTCGGGACTTCCACCATTTGACAGCTGGCTTGTCCTCCGTGGAATAAAGACCCTTGCAATCCGCATGGAAAAGGCCCAGTCCAATGCCGCAAAAATCGCTGAATGGCTCAAGACAAAAAAATGCGTGACAAAAGTGATTTACCCGGGAATGCCTGAACACCCCGGACATGAAGTGATGAAAAAACAGTCCCGCGGATTTGGCTCAATGGTCACATTCAGGCTTAACTCTGTGGAAAAGGCCCTTTCCGTTCTGGAAAAAGTGTGCCTCATAAAATATGCCGAAAGCCTGGGCGGTGTCGAAACCCTCATCACCTATCCGACAACCCAAACCCATGCAGACGTTCCCGAAGAACTCCGCCTTAAAAACGGAATCACCCCGGAAACCCTGCGCCTCTCTGTAGGCATAGAAAACCCCGACGATTTGATTGCAGATTTGGAACTGGCATTGGAGTAGGTGACAGGCTAAGCCGCATACAACCGTTTCTGAAACGCAACAAAAACGTTGTGATTCTCCGTTTGTGCATATTATTTAAATTAGGGGAAATTTTCCTCTAATTTCCTCTAATTTCCCTTAATCTTATTTCAAAGTTTTTACTTCGGGTATATCCTGTAAGCCTTTTATTCAAAGAGACTGTTTCCATTAAACCGACAGAAACCAATCCTTCCAAATCCGAACGGATTGTTTTTACAGAAACATTAAATCTTGTTTCCAGATCTTTGCTTGTAAACATTGAATTAGGTTTTTCTGTACAAATTTTTACAATCTGAATCTGGCGTTCATTTAAGCCAGGGATTCTATATTCCAATATTGCCATATTCTCTTTTGCTTTGCGTTCAAGATAAATCTTTAATTCTTCAAAAGCTTTGTTCAGAATGTTAAGGTTATAATGAATAAAATATCCCAAATCATTACCATCATGTTCTGTATACAAAAAGGCTTTTTCATATTGAACTTTTGATTTATAGATAATACGCGAGATAGAAAGATATTCTGTAAGCCAATATCCTTTTTTGAGCATGTACCAGTAAAAAAGAGAACGGGCAGTCCTTCCATTTCCATCCACAAAAGGGTGAAGATACGAAATCATAAAGTGAAGAATAACGGCTTTTATGATTGGATGCACAAAACTACGAGTCTCAGTATTTACAAATTTACAGAGCTCTTTTATCGTCGGTTTAATTACAGTATATGATGGTGGCTCATGTGCAACTTCTCCGGTCATAACATTCATAACATGAATACTATTATCTGTTCGAAACCGACCCTCATCTTCAGGATTATCCAAAGTTTTCTCTGTAATTTGTTTATGTATTTCAAGTAATAATTCCGGAGAAAAATCATCATCTTTATGTTCAGAAAGATACCGGATTGTATTGTAGTTATTTAATATCATCTGCTGGCTTTTATCTTTTGGTTTTGCCTGTTTTCTGAGCATCTCTTTTGCAACTATTCTTGTAGTTGAAGCGCCTTCCATCTGACTGGAAGCAATTGCTTCTTCCATAATTGAACTTAAAAGATAATACTGTCTATTTTTACTGGAAAGAATATTTGAAGAAGCTATCGTACCACCAAAGTTCATGTCAAAATTATGCAACAGAGACTGCATCATATTTGTTTCTTTATAAAAAAAAGTACAGGCAGAAAAATTATTTGTATTGCCCCCAATAATACGGGTTTGTTTTACAGCATTCCAAAAATCTTCTGGCTTTAATCCTTTGGGAACATGATATTTTACCTTGTCCCAGTAATAATACTCATCATTGATTTTCTCAATAGCAGAAACATATAATGGATTCATGAGAATACGGAAAACTTCACTTGACCTGGCTTTTTTAGGAGCTTCTTCTATCATAAATAAAGGATAACACGAAATAATTATGAAGTCAATAAAATAGGGGAAATTTTCCCCTAATTTCCCCTATTTTCCCATATATTACAACTCCCCTAAACCTTTATCTCACCGTCACACAGCTTCAGGGCCTCGGGGTCGTGGCTTGCCATAAGGATTGTCTTTCCCTGGTCGGCAAGTTGGCGGAATATCCTGATTATGGACTGGGTTTGCTCGGTGTCCACGGAATCGGTGGGTTCATCGGCTAGGATTACTGGAGGATCGTTTATCAGTGCCCGTGCGATAAGGACCCTGTGGTTTTCTCCGCCGGAAAGTGTGGTGGGATAGTTTTGTGCAAGGTGTGCGATGCCAAGAGAATCAAGAAGTTCGTTTGCCCTTTGAGTTATCTCCTGTACATTCGTGTCGTCTGACTTTCCACCGATGAATGCAGGCAGCCTTACGTTGTCAAGAACAGTAAAGTTTTCCAGAAAGCTTTGTTCCTGCGAAATGAACCCGATGTTTTTATTCCTGAATGCGCTCAGTTTTTTGTCATCATAAGTGACAAGCTCCGTGCCGTTTATCATCAGGCTACCGGAATCCTGCTTTTGAAGTCCCGCTATTATGGAAAGCAAGGTACTTTTTCCTGCCCCGGATTTTCCTGTTACTCCGATAAATGATCCTTTGGAAATTGAAAAACTCATATCCCTAAGAACATCAATTCTTCCGCGTGGAGTGATAAATGATTTTGAAAGATTTCCCACCTTTATCATTCTATTTAATTCCCTGATATACTTCATGCTTGGAAACCTTGACTGCACCCGACACAGATGCAACAAGACATGCACCGACAAGAACCGCAAAAGTCACCAGTGCAAAAAGAGCCAGCGGCCCTGCCCCTGACAAGACAAAAGGCATGTTGAGTTTCTCCGAAATCAAAACATTGAATGGAAGCAAAATCAGCGCGCTCAGGAATATGCCAAGAACTGCACCCAGGCTTCCAATCAGACCTGCCTCCGTAAACACAATCGAACGCAGCTTTTTAAAATCCGCCCCCAGAACACGCAGGATGGAGAATTCCCGCAGACGCTCATTTATGGAAAGATTGAACACAATCGAAAGAGTAAGCACCGTAATCAGGACGACGATTACACTTACCGCATGTAAAAAAATCAGGAAGGACGAAATGCTGTCCATAAGCCCTGAGACAAACTTGTCGCTCTGGATCACCTGTATGCCGGAGACTGCACCCTTTATGCGTGCCGCCGTGCTGTCCGGTTTTGCCCCCTGTGAAAGCTTTACAAAAATCACGCTTGTCTTTGATTTTGCATCCCCGTCGGAAATGAATCCGAAACCCTTGGCCTTTGCATCTTCAAAAATCTGCTCAAGGTTGGAGATGTCCGTGTAGATTGCGTTGTCCATGCCTGTACCGCTTTTTGCAAGCCGGGCGCTTACATTATGCGTATGCTCAAAGAAACGTACAGTATTTTTTTCTGTCGTGATGCTGCTTCCCGCAAGAATCAGCTCATCATCATCAGAGCCCTTTACTTTTTTGCTTGCCCATGACTTTACGATAAAATCAGTCTCAGGATCAAAGCCTATTATCTGAATCGGGAAATCACAGCAGCTTTCACTCAGGCTTGTCAGATAAAACTGGCTGCTTACTTCTCCCACTCCCTGAATTCCACGGACGGTTTCCTCTATGGATTTGTCCATGTAAAAATAATTAGGCTCACCGGAAAGCAGGACACTTTCTGCCTGTGCCTCGTAACCTTCCGGTACTATCATCAAGTCTGCACCGATTCTGTTCTTAATTCCGCTGAGCCCGCCTTTTATGCTTGCCGTCAACAGAAGCGTACCAAACAGCACCCCGGAAGCAAGTGCAACCAGAATTGTGAGTGCTGTCGTACGGTACGGCTTTTTCCTGATGTTGGAAAGCGCAAGGCTTTTTACAGTTATCGCTTTTTCCATAAAAGAACTGTCTCTATTAGTGAAATTACAAAAATCAGGATTCCGAAGACAAGTACTGTCGGGGCCGTAACTGCATGGCAGTGCATGTTGGGCATTCCGCAGACCTTTGCGAATGTGTAGGGTGCAATGGCGACCAAAAGACCAAGCAATGCCGTGACAACCGATAAAATAATCCTTATGTTTTTCATTATAAAACCTCCTGTAAATGTTGCATCTGTCAGGCGCGAGAACCGTTAATCTCATGGTATGTTTTTGTCGCGCTGTCATAGGTGTATCCGTCCGGTACTCCATACAGTTCAATGTAGCCGTCTTCTATAAACTTGTCGATGTTGGTTGATGCCTTGAGTACTCCCGCTTCCTGAAGCTGACGTGCGGCTGCCTCAAAGGTCTTCTTTCCCAGTGAACGGCTTGGCTGATAGAACAGTTCTTCAAGAAGGGCTGCGTTAAAGTCAAGGTCTCCCGCCACATAGTCGTTTTCTATCTGAAGCTGGGCTGCGGCACGGGGTTCTGCCTCAACGTATGCGGCGGCCTTCTGTAATGCACGTGTAACCGCTGCGGCTCCTGCAGGATTTTCTTCCAGAAGCTTGTGGGTTACAAACTGCTGGCAGCAATATTCGTTTACAAATTTTTCGTCAGTTCCCGTATCCAGAATCTTCCTGAAACCGTATGCCTGCTCTCCCTTTGTTGCAACTGGGTCATGCGCACCGATTACGTCAACCGCCCCATTGTTAAGTGCAATTGCAAGATCGGCTGATGCATAGGCGATGAATTCCACCTCGTTGTTGTCGGCTGTAACACCAATTCCCACATCAATCAGCTTGCGTTTTAGGTTCATCACGGCACTGTCGGCAAGTCCCGGAACACCGATTGTCTTCCCGCGTAAATCCGCAGCGGAATGAATGTCACTGTCCGCACGCACGTAATATTTTGTACATCCAGTATGGATTCCGGAAGTAAACGAGATGGGCAGGCCGTTTTCGATTGCCTGAAGCTGTGTGGCATAAAGGCCGTATCCCGCATCCACCTTGCCCGAAGCAATCATTTCACCAAGAGTCGCTCCCCCTTCTACCACCTGAACGTATTCCGCCTTTTGTCCGATCTTCTCAAGCTCCTCGTCAAAGAGTCCAAGCTTCATCGCAACATGAACCGGTGCATGACACAGGCTTCCCGTAGAAAAGTTGATGCGTACGATTTTTTGTTCTGATGATGAGCCGGCATCTACTGAAGCCTCTTTTTTACTGCATGAAACAAATGCTGCCAGTGCCACAAGTGCCAGTCCAACGGCATAAATTGATTTTTTCATTATTTTGTCCTCCTCTAAAAGTTATAACCTAGTAGTTTAGTATGTTATAACAAAAATGCTCATGTCTGTGAAATACTATTTTTTTATGGCGGGTATAGCTTTTTTATATATGCTTTATGATTTGATGTTTTGCATGATTGTAGAGTAAAATCCCTCATATTGGTATAATAAAGCCAGCCGGAGGGAAACATGACGGAAGAATTAAACAGGAAATACCAAGCGCTCAAGAATTACTTTAAGGATTTGGGGAGTGCCGCAATCGCATTTTCCAGCGGGGTAGATTCCACCCTCATGCTCAAGGTGGCTCATGATGTCTTGGGCAACAGGACCATTGCAGTAACCGCACGTTCACATTCATTTCCGGCAAGGGAAAAAAACGAGGCCTCCGATTTCTGCAAAAAAGAAGGAATTGAACATGTCCTTATAGATTCAGAAGAACTGAACATTCCGGGATTTACGCAAAATCCAAAGAACCGCTGTTACCTGTGCAAGCGTGAACTTTTTGAAAGGATAATTGAAGTAGCCGTACAGCACAATATTCCTCATGTATGCGAGGGAAGCAATCTTGACGACAACGGAGATTACAGGCCGGGCTTACAGGCCATTGCAGAACTCGGTGTAAAGAGTCCCCTGCGTGAATGCAATTTATGGAAATCGGAAATCAGGGCAATTTCAAAAGAGCTTGGTTTGGACACATGGAAAAAGCAGAGTTTTGCCTGCCTTGCAAGCCGCTTTGTTTATGGCGAAACCATCTCGGTGGAAAAACTTGACATGGTGGACAAGGCGGAACAGCTCCTCATCGATTTAGGGTTTGTCCAGGAACGCGTGCGGATTCACAGTTTTGGAAATGGAGAGACTTCCGGCACCATTGCAAGAATCGAAGTAAACCCGGATGAATTCCAAAAGCTCCTTGAAAATCACGAAACGATTGTAAGCGAATTCAAGAAGATCGGATTCAACTATGTTTCCATGGATTTGCAGGGCTACAGGACAGGAAGCATGAACGAAACATTAAAGCTTCTTTAGTTGGACGTTTTGCCGGCAAGAGCATTTAACAGGTTTTTATGCTTACCCGTATAATTTTTAAAGACAAGCTTTCCCCTTTCATCTTCATCGACCGTATAAAGCCTGATTTCACTTTTCTTAAGCTCACAGTGTTTTTTGCCATCCGTTAATGCAAATGAAAAAGCATCCTTATCATTTCCGACCGTTACAGTAAATTCAACCTGAGTATCGTCATCTTTTGCATCGAAGACATCTTCAAATGCCTTTATTACCTCATCTTCATCAAAATAGACAAAGCATGCATATCGCATCCGTTCATCCTCAAACCTCAAGAAAACATCCTTTATCCGTGACGGGTCCATTTCCTCATTCCATTTATCGCCTGACAGAATCTTTTCGCCATTGAAGAAATTGCATATGGTCTTTGTTATATCAAAGCTTCCGTTTTCCGATTGAAAATTGATCCGGTACTTGAAACGTTTTTGATAATCATTGATGATGCCAGCTGAAGAAACTTTTATATTGCCGTATTTTTTAACATCGACCTTTTCCTTTTGTATCAGATCTGAAATTGCTTTTTCATAACCGCCTGTAACTTCACCCTGCAGAGGATAATCAATCATGATGTTGTGAATTTGATTGAACATGTTATGGAACATCAAGACTCTTCCCGTCGGCATGATCCTGAATTCTATGTCATCATATCGGAATCGCTCAGTATCTTCAAAATATCTGTTAAGTTCCTTTGGTAATTCAGTTTGTATTTTATAAGTTTTTCCTTCCGAAATATTGTACCACACCAGTGTCATATTCTTTGGGACAAACGACGCATCATCATCTGAATCTTCACCATCTGCATATCCAAGATATCCGAAATGGAATCCTGTGCGTTGGATATCAGATGTTTCACTTGTTAATCCAAAGCTTCCTTCCAACAATAAGCAGGGATACTGTCCATATGTTGTAATCCTGATGCTATTGCTTCCGTATAAATCCCAATGTTCAATTTCTTCTGGTACCGCATCCAATTCCTTTGCTTCCCACGAGTCGTTTTTTTCTACCATGCTTTTTCTAAAAAGGGACTTTCTGTAATCATCCACCCGCATGCGAGCCCATCTTGCATCCTCTTCAAATGCATCTCCGGACAAAAAGGATTTTCGATTCGCAAAAACATTGTATAGACCAACGATTGCTGCTATGCCCAATACAATATACAAACCCACTCTGTCACCATTCGGCTTAAGAAACTTTATCAAAAGAAATGAAATGATTCCCCAGACAATGCATGCAACAATTATATAAAATGAGCGAAAGCCAAGTGCCATGCCGTTCCCAGCAGGATCGCTATGTGGATAATAAGGTGCAAAATGAAGCCAGTAGTAAAGGAAAATCATTACAGCGATTGTTGCCGCAAACGAAGACTTTTGCCCGGTAAAAAAGATGGCAGCCAAATGTATGAACACTGTAAGCAGAAAGTACATCGTCAAAAACAAATCTGCCGCCCTCTGAACAGGCCTGTACAGCTCTTTTAGAACTATGCCGACAAAACCTAAAATGATGCCGGCTATCCATAATCCAATAATCCTGGGCATTTGCTCTCCTTTAATTAAACCCTCCGCACGAATAAAAGTATAATCTAAATGGAATCAGGTGAAAAGAGGATGTGCCGGATTTTAGATGTGAGCATGAACATCAAATTGCGTATTCCACTTCATGAACTTTTCCTGCGTAATCGAGGATTTCCAGAATCTTGGTGCGGTATTTTAAGAAGACGTCCTGACCTCTGGCCCTTGGATGACTCAAATCGATTTTGATTATCTCCTCAACCTTTGCAGGGCGTGGTGACATTACAACAACGTAATCGCTAAGGTAAACGGCCTCGTCCACATCGTGAGTGACCATTACCATCGTGGTGTTGTGTTCCTTCCACAGGCGGAGTATCTCATCCTGCATTGTCATCCGCGTAAATGCGTCCAGAGCTCCAAGAGGTTCGTCCAGCAAAAGGATTTTTGGATGTCCCACAAGTGCGCGTGCAAGGCTTGCCCTCTGGTTCATTCCTCCGGAAAGCTGATGCGGATATGATTTTTCAAAACCTTCAAGTCCCACAAGCTTTATGAATTTGTCTACGTCTGCCTTCTGCTGTTTGTATATGTGTCGTGCACGAAGTCCGAATGCTATGTTGTCACGAATCGTAAGCCACGGAAAAAGGTTTGCCTGCTGGAATGCAAAGCCACGGTCGCTTCCAGGCTTGGTGATTTTTTCACCATCAACATTTACCTCACCTGATGTCGGTGTCTCAAGTCCTGCAATGCAGCGGAGCAAGGTTGTCTTTCCACATCCTGACGGACCAATGAGCGAAACAAAGCTGCCAGCCGGAATCGTAAAGTCCACACCGTTTAACGCCGTAACTTCTTCTGCGCTTCCCTGATTGAATGTTTTTGTCACACTGTTTATTTTTATTTCTCCAGACATAATTACCTCTCTGTCATAATTCAGATCCTGAATCAAGTTCAGGATGACACCTCTCTTTACCACTTGATCAAACCTTTCTGCCAGCTCAACACCCTTGACCTGACCTTGAACAACGCCGTGATGATGACCGTACAGAACACCGCAATCAAAATCAAACCTGCATAAACACCCGAATAGAGCATCATTGCCTTTTGATAGCTGATGTACCAGCCGATTCCATATTTTGCACCGAACATTTCCGCCGTCATCAACGCGATGAATGCCGCACATATTCCGTTGAACACACCCTGAAAAATATTTGGCAACGCTGCTGGAACTGCAATTCGGAACACCTGGAAAAAAGTACCTGCCCCAAGGGTTCGTCCCACTTCAAAATAAACCTTACCTGTATTCTGAATGCCGGAGCTTGTCATGAGCTGTACCGGAAACCAGACTGCCAGAGCTATGATGAAAACACTTGCTCCAAATGTCGTCGGGAATGTAGTGAGCACGAGAGGAATCCATGCAGTTGCAGGAATAGGACCTATGAGCTTGATGTAGGGGTTGATCCAGTAGTAGACCTTTTTTGAAAAACCAAGGCACACCCCAGTGATGAAGCCGACCGTAATTCCCCAGAAAACACCAAGCAGCAAAAGCTTAAACGAATACCAGATGCATTTTAAAAGCAGGTCAGTCTGTTCCGCAAAAATTGAAAGTATGTTGTCAAAGCTCGGGAAAAAGATTACGGGAAGAAGGGCAAACTTTGCCGTGATGAGGTTTAACACCGCAAGTAGAATTCCTGAACCAAAAAGAAAAGGTCCCTTGTGCTGGAGTGATTTGTTCAGGCGAGGGACGAAAAACGAAATGATGAAAAAAAGAAATGCAATCCCCAAAAGAATCAAAAGCAGATTGCTGTAGTAAGGACGGGTTGCAGCCGGATGCAGTTTGTTGTCGGGAACTGTCTTTTGGATTAAAAGTGCAAAAAATACTCCCAGAACGGGAAACGCACGGTAAAGTATTGATTTTATTGTTTGCGTCTTGTCTTTCATTTTGTACCTCATAAAAGCTTGGTATGCAGGCGCGTTTAATTACCTACTAACTTGGTATGTTATACAAAATATACTCGGATTTGTATAATATATTTTTTTGATTGAAGTTATAGGCATTTTCTATAACCGAGTTACTAAGCCTTAAGATTCGTGAATTTTGTTGACAGAAAACACATAAAAAGCTATTGTTTGTCGAAAGAGGGAAAAGACATGATGAAAATTGTATATCCGGTTCATTCTGGACTTTACTTTAACCTTACAAACCGATGTCCCTGTGCGTGTACTTTTTGCATCCGCCAGAGGAATGAAAAATTTTATGTTGAAGATTCTCTATGGCTTGATCATGAGCCTTCGTTTGAAGAAGTAAAGTCGGCCCTGCTTGCCGAAGATTTGGAAAAATACAGTGAGTTTGTTTTCTGCGGTTTCGGGGAACCAACGGAAGCCCTTGATGTCCTTCTTGAAACAGCCAGATACCTTAAGGAAAAGACGGACAAACCAATCAGGATAAACACAAACGGACTTGGCAATTTGATTAACAAAAAAGACATTACCCCGCTTTTTGAAGGCCTGATAGATGCTGTTTCAATCAGCCTCAATTCAAGTGATCCCAAAATATATGCTGAACGCGTGCGCCCAAAGTTTGGAGAAGAGTCGCATTCCGCAATGCTCGATTTTGCCCGCTGTGCCATAAAGCATGTCCCCAACGTAACCATGACCACAGTCTCAACAACAATCACCAAAGAAGACGAAGAAAACTGCCGCAAGATTTGTGAAAGCCTTGGAGTAAAATATAGAATCAGGGAATTGATATAAATAAGCTGTCATTCCGGACTTGATCCGGAATCTTAAGCTTGTATGTTTAGATCCTGAATCAAGTTCAGGATGACAATACTTTTTAGATATCCACTTTCATGTTATAATGTTTACATGCAGATGGACCAGCTTTTTGAATTTGTTTATATCCTCATCGAAAAAAAACAAGTTACGGCCAAAGAAATGTCGGAACGCTTTGGGGTTTCTACAAGGACAGTGTACCGCTGGATGGAAGCCCTTTCTGCCGCCGGAGTTCCTGTTTATGCCGTAAGGGGACGTGATGGTGGCATTGCAATTTCCGAAAACTATGCCCTTGATAAGACCGTACTTTCTGAAGAAGAGCGTCTTGCTGTTTTGTCCAGCGTAAAGGCCTTGAACAGTTTGAGCGGTAATCAGTCTGCGACCCTTAATGCCAACGTCAAGGCTGCAGAAAAACTTTCACGTCTGGTTCAGGATGATACGGATTGGCTTGAAGTTGATTTTTCGCCATGGAGTCCCGAAGGTCACGGGGTAAGGAAACTGTTTGGCATGCTCAGGGATTCAATCCTGAAAAAAAGGCAGCTTTCCTTTGATTATTACAACAGCAGCGGCAAATCCGAACACAGGACAGTGCATCCGTGGAAGCTCGTATATCGTGGACAGGCATGGTACCTCTTGGGTTGGTGCACTTCAAGAAAGGCAGAAAGATATTTTAAACTCAGCCGCATGGTGAATGTTGAACAGACAGGCAGGACTGCAAATGTAACGATGAAAGATGCAGGTCATGTAAAAGATTCAACAAATCCAGACACTCAAGCAAAACAAAAGCTCATTCAAATCAAGGCAAGGATATCCGCAGGCAGGGCATTTTACTTTTTGGATTCCTTTGCATGTTCCGAAATCAATTCCCACAAGGATGGAAGCATTACGGCAGTTTTTTCCGCTCCAGATGAAGCATGGCTGTGTGGGATGCTCTTGAGTTTTGGACCGGACATGAAAATAATTTCACCCAAAGGAATCAAAGACAAGGTTTTACAAATGGCAAAATGTGTAACGGAATTATACAAAAAATAATATATGACATCTTGTTGTCATATTTAAGGTTGTATAATTTATCCTAGAAAGAGAGGTGAATTATGGCATTTGACTATAAAACGACCGCGGAAAAACTTAAAACTGTGATTCGGCATCCTATAAAGAGAATATAAAGGGAGTAACGATAATGAATTGTCATATTGATTCTTTGTATATAATTGTTGATGATTTGGAAAGGGCCATTACTTTTTATGAAAATTTCTTTGAACAGAAGTTTCTAAATAAAAGTGAACTCGGTGGTTATTTTGATATTGATGGATTCAGATTTCATCTGTTTGCATATAAGAAAGTTAATGAAGTACATACCTATGGAAGCAACTGTCTACCAAGCATCTGTTTTAAATCACTTGAAGAATTGAAACAGAAAATTTCCGACAAAGAGATTTGTTTTCCACTAACAAAAATCGGCAAAAACTGGGTGGCAGAATTCGTCGATTCAGAAGGAAATCACATCGAAGTTTATACAGCAGCTGAGGAATGAAAGATGAAAAATGATTTGATCGAAAACATAGAAAAACTCCACACGACAGCGATGGGCCGAGATCGTATCCGCCGCAACCTCTCGCTTGGTGAAGATGTCGGGGATGTCGTTGTCTGGTGCCGAAAGAGAATACTGGATGACAACGCTATCATCACACGTAGGGGCAAAAACTGGTATGTTACAATTGATGGTTGTATCATTACTGTGAATGCCTACAGCTATACGATAATCACCGCTCATAAGGAATAAAGATGAAGCATCCGGACTTTGATGACATAAAGACATTTGAAGAATTCTCCAGATACTACTGGTACCGCGAAGAACTCCAGCAGATTTGCAAATCACATGGAATCGATTCATCAGGCTTAAAGGCGGAATTAAACCACAATATCGAAGAATACTTTAAGGGAAACATCATCCGGCCTAAAAAAGCACAAGCCAAAAAGGCATCCGTAAAATCACAACTCCCACTCACTCTGGATACGGGCCTTATAGAATGCGGTTTTACTTTTGGTCCGCGTTTCCGAGACTTCTTTATTGAACAGACAGGCATTAAGAATTTTAAATTCAACGTGGACATGGTGGCCACCGTAAAAAAAGTAAAGCAGGAACAGGACGAAAACTTTACGCTGGGTGACCTTCTTGACATCTATTACGGCAAAAAGACTTATGCAAGATATGACAAAATCTCCCTGCAATGGAACAAATTCTTTCATGATTTTTGTGCAGACCCCGCAACTGCATGCTACCCGGATAAACTAAAAACTGCCGCAAGACTCTGGAAAATTGTCCGCGAATCAACACAAGAAAAAGTCTATAAACATGAACTTCTGGAGGACCTGTCATGCACTTTGTAAACGCCAAGACAATCCTTACTCCACGCAGCATGAACATCTACCGGGGATGTACGCACGGATGCATTTACTGTGACTCACGAAGCAAGTGCTATCAGTTTACCCATGACTTTGAAGATATAGAAGTAAAGCAAAATGCCCCGGAGCTTCTTGAAGAAACCCTCAGAAAAAAACGAAAACGATGCATGATTGGAACCGGTTCAATGTGCGACCCTTACATACCGCTGGAAAAAGACATTGGCCTCATGCGCCGTTGCCTTGAAATAATCGAACGTTACAATTTTGGGGTTACGCTTCAAACCAAGTCTGATCTTGTGCTCAGGGACATGGATCTTCTTGAAAAAATCAACCGCAAGACCAAGGCCGTTGTCCAAATGACTCTTACCACCGCTGACGATAATCTCTGTCGTCTTGTGGAACCTGCCGTCTGTGTTACAAGCAAACGTTTTGAGGTTTTGTGTGAATGCAAAAAACATGACATTCCAACTGTGGTATGGTTTAGTCCACTGTTGCCATTTATCAACGACACAAAAGAAAATGTCGAGGGAATTGTTGACTATTGTGCAAGGGCAGGAGTAAAGGCTATGCTCTGTTTTGGGATTGGCTTAACCCTGCGTGAAGGAAACCGCGAATACTTTTATGATGCCCTGGATAAGATTGCAAAAAGGAATGCAAGTTTTGCCGGAATAAAGGAACGCTACATAAAGAGTTTTGGTTACAGCTATGTATGTTCAAGCCCGCATGAAGCTGAACTCATGGCCCATCTTTCCAGACTGTGCAAGTCAAACGGAATCATGCTTGGAACAGATTCTGTATTCAAGTGGATGGAAGAATTCCCGGAAGACAATCCCTTGCAGCCGAGTTTGTTTTAGACGCATAAAAAAGATTAACAGGTAAAGCCCGCGATGTTAAGAAAACGCCGGATTGCATCAATGTAAATCAGGCAGATGTT
>DBWR01000008.1:26306-44872 GCA_002309305.1 Treponema sp. UBA1233
ATTTTTTCGTCAAGATTCTGAAGTGGAATCAGCAGGAAGTCTTCGCCAGTGTCGTTTGCATCTTCACCGAAAACCCCCGAAAGAAAAGTATATCCGTTCAATTCTTCCAAAAGATTTAATTCTGTGGAACGGTCTGCCACGGTGATTGCCTTGTCCAGGCCATAGTGAGCAATTACTTCGTCCGAGAAAAATGATTTTACGTCATCGGTGTCAAAGGTAACAAAACGGTAAGGCATAAGTTCATCAAGAGAGAGGCTTTGCTTTTTTGCAAGCGGATGGTTTTTGTGGAGGTAAACAAAAGCGTTGCATTCAGTAAGGTGGTGGAATTCAAGATTGCCCGACCTGAGTGCTTTTGAAATTTCCTGGCGGTTTGAATCGCTCAAGTAGAGGATGCCCAGCTCGCTTTTTCCCAGGGCTACGTCTTCGATAACACCTGAAGCCTTTTTTTCCCTAAAGGCAAAGTCATAGGAATCTTTGGAAAACTTCCTCACGATTTCCACAAAGGCAGTGCGGGCAAAGGCATAGTATAGCGCGGAAACAGAAAATGATTTTTTCTCTCTGTCAGAATGCTTTTTCATCAGCTCTTCATATTGGGCGTAAAGATTTCCCGCATCCCTAATAAAGTCTTCACCCCTTTCGGTTGCCTTTACACCGCGTGGAGTCCTGTGGAAGATTTCAAAACCCAGCTCCCATTCCGCATCATGGATGGAAGATGTAAGTGAAGGCTGTGATATAAAAAGTTTTTCCGATGCCTTATTCAATGATCCGGCTTCCGCCACACCGAGAATATAGCGTATCTGCTGCAGCGTCATGTTTAATTCTCCAGCAATAAATTACCTTTATTTTCCCATTATATTACTAGGGTATTATACTTTGTCTTTACCCTCAAGTCAATGAGTTGAGCCATATTAACTTGCTTTATGGCAGGAATCGTATTAAAATATCCTGCAGCATGAACTTAGTGGGGGGCAAGATAAAAATGAAGAATGATTTGACTTCAAGAGAATATTCACCGGACGAACTTAAGGACGCTTTCATCAAGCTGTATGGTAAAAACGGAAAGGATGTAAGGGTCTATTCTTCTCCCGCCAGAATCAACATAATCGGCGAGCACATAGACTACAACGGAGGCAAGGTTTTTCCTGCCTGCATCAACCGCTACCTTTATCTTGCACTAAGAAAGAGGAATGACTCAAAAATCATTTACAACGACCTAAGGTTTCCGGGCAGCTACGAATTTGACTTGAGAGAGGCATTTGCCTATGACAAAAAAAATGACTATGCCAACTATCTTAACGGAATCATTCATCAGCTTAAGGAAAGGGGCTTTATCTTTGACTCCGGCTTTGAGATCCTCATGGCATCCAACATCCCCTCCGGCAGCGGAATCTCTTCATCATCTGCACTGGAATGCGGTTTTGCCTATGCCGTAACCGATACATTCGGCTTTAAGATGGACAGGATTGAAATTGCAAGGCTTGGACAGATGAGCGAGCATAACTTCATGAACGTAAAATGCGGCATCATGGATCAGTTCATCATTTCAACAGGCAAAAAGAATTATGCTAAGCTTTTGGACTGCGCCACACTTGAATATGAATACGTTCCCCTTGAACTCGGCGACTACAAATTCGTCGTGATGAACACAAACAAAAAGAGGACCCTCGCCGACTCAAAATACAACGAGCGTCGGTCACAATGCGAAAAGGCATTAAAAATTCTGCAGGACAGTGGGCTAAAGATTTCCGCCCTATGCCAGCTTACTCCGGACAAATGGGAGCAAGTTTCCGACCTTGTATCCGACCCCACATTAAACAAAAGGGCAAGACACTGCATTTACGAAAACCAGCGTGTAATCGACGCCGCCACCACACTCAGACAGGGTGACCTTGAAAACCTTGGAAAGCTTTTATGCCAAAGCCACAAGTCATTAAAGGAAGACTATCAGGTGACGGGAATTGAACTGGACACCCTTGCCGAAACCGCCCAAAAACAGGAGGGCTGCCTTGGTGCCAGAATGACGGGAGCGGGATTCGGAGGCTGTGCCATCGCCCTGGTTCACAGGGACAAAATCGATGGCTTTATTGAAAATGTTCAGGCCGCATATTCTCATGCAATCGGATGGGAGGCGGGATTTTTCGTCTGCGGAACAGGAGACGGCGTATCTCTTGTCGGTTGATTGAACAATAGAAACAATGGAGATAGAGAAAAGGGAGCAATTTTATGAAATCAATTTCACTCGATGAAAACTGGACTTTTAGGTGGGGCTATCTTGATTCCGTGGGAGGCCTTGAAAACGATGAGGGCATTACGGTAAACCTTCCCCACGACGCCATGATCGGAACTCCGGTTTCAAGGGACTGCCCCTCAGGCTGTGACAGCGGATTTTTTTGTGGGGGCATGTGCAATTACACAAAGTTTGTCTTTATCCCCGAAGAATGGAAGGACAAAAAGCTGGGGCTGAAATTTGACGGAGCCATGGCCAACGCTTCCGTAGACCTTAACGGCTGCAAGGTGGCCCACCAGAATTACGGATACGCTCCATTTTATGTTGACCTTACCCCCTACGTAACATTCGGTCAGGAAAACAGAATCACGGTGAACTTGAACACAGGATCGGCAAGCAGTTCACGCTGGTACACGGGACTGGGACTTTACCGCGGAGTAAAACTATGCACCGGTCCAAAAGTTTATCTTTGCGACGACGGCATCTACGCCTATACCGAAGGCCTTTCCGACGACCATGCATTCATCAGGGCTCAAGTTGAGGTTGCGAATGACAGTCCGGAAAACAGGCTTGTTGAAGTTACCGTAAATCTTTATCCTGAAGATGAAGGAAACGTAATTGCGGCCTCTTCCAAAACTACAGTCTATGTAGACGCAAACTCAAGGGAGACGGCCCACCTTTCAATCAACCTAAAAAATCCAAGGCTATGGGACTCTGACAACCCCAACCTCTACAGGCTTAAAGTTCAGGTCAAAAGCAAGGGAGAATACCGCACACATCTTGAAGAAAGGGATGACATTGAAGCCGATGAGGGAGAGATTCTTTTTGGAGTAAGGACAATATCCGCAGATTCGGTCAGGGGTCTTTTGATAAACGGAAAAAGCGTAAAGCTTAAGGGAGGCTGTCTGCACCACGACAATGGACTTTTGGGAGCGGTGTCACTTTACGAGCTTGAGGCAAGGAAAATCAAAAAGCTTAAAGAAGTGGGTTTCAACGCAATCAGGACGGCCCACAATCCCCCCTCATCAGTTTTGGTGGAGGCGTGCAACCGTCTGGGCATGTACATTTTCGACGAGGCCTTTGACGCATGGGGAATCGGTAAGCGAGGAGGAGACTACAGCCAGCATTTTGAAGGTAACTGGAAAAAGGATTTGACCGCATTCATCAAAAGGGACAGGAGCCATCCTTCCGTAATCATTTGGTCAACCGGAAACGAAATACCTGAGAGGGCTGGATTGGGTAAGGGCTACACAAAAGCAACGGAGCTTGCCATGACCATCAAGGCGTTGGACGGATCAAGGCCTGTAAGCAACGGAATATGCTCGCTATGGAGCGGTTTGGACGACAAGCTTGCACAAGGACAATATCAGGCTCAAAACGTAAACACTGAATTCTACAGGAAGCTGTGGGAGCGTGTCACCGAGCCATTTACCAACGGACTTGACATCGTGGGCTACAACTACATGGAGGACCAGTATGAAAAAGACCACGAAATGTTCCCTCAGCGAGTAATTCTTGGATCTGAAAATTTCCCCAACCAGATAGGCTACCGCTGGCCCTTTATCGAAAGCCATCCCTACGTAATCGGAGACTTTACCTGGACGGCATGGGACTATCTTGGAGAAGCGGGGGTCGGAAAGGCATTTTACGCGGACAAGAACGACCCAATCGTAAAAAAGCAGCCCTGGGAACTTATGCCCCAGCAGACTTCATTTTATCCCTACAGAACGGCGGAAGACGCGGACTATGACATTACCGGAAGACTTCTTCCTCAAGGCCAATACAGGAGCATTGTCTGGGGTTCAAAGGCGACTCACCTCTACACAAGACACCCCAAAGACTATGACAAGGTTGAGATGATGACCTTCTGGGGATTTCCTCAGTATCAGAAAAACTGGAGCTATGCCGGATATGAGGGAAAGCCCGTAAAGATAGCGGTTTTCTCCAGAGCTCAGGAAGTAGAGCTTTTGATAAACGGAAAATCCATCGCAAGGAAAAATGTCAGCTTTGAAAGGCCCCTGCCCAATCTCGCCGAATTTGAAGCCCCCTACCAGCCGGGAAAAATAGAGGCGGTAAGTTATGCGGACGGAAAAGAGGTAAGCAGAGACACGCTTTTTACAGTGGGAAAGCCGGTGGAAATAAAACTGTCCCCCTCAAAAAAATCACTAAAAGCGGACGGTCATGACGCGGTATTTGTCATGATTGACCTTGTTGATGAAGAAGGAAGGACTGTGCCCGATGCGGAAATAAAGATAGACCTTGAAGTTCAGGGATCGGCTCTTCTTGCGGGACTGGGAACAGGAAATCCCATAACCGACGAGGACTACACGGACTCAACGACGGTAAGCTACCATGGAAGGGCCTGTGCAATCCTCCGCTCCAGCTACAAATCCGGTGAAACAAAAGTTACGGTATCGGCAGCTGGATTGGAGCCAAAGACATTAGTTCTTGAATAAGTCGGTAGAAAGATATCTAAGTCCTGTGTCAGGGAAAACAACAACAATATTCTTTCCTTCAAACTCCGGACGTTTTGCAATTTCTGTAGCTCCCCACAATGCCGCACCGCTTGAGTTACCAACCAATACGCCGTCTGTTTTTGCAACCGTTCTGGCCGCCTCAAAAGATGGCTTTACTGTGGCAGAAAGAACCTCATCATAAACTCCGCTTGTGTCACGCAAAGTGATTGGAACACGTTCGTTTGGAACTTCGGTAAAGTTGTGGATTCCAGTCAGGGCACCTGCGTCCAATGCAGGTTCAACGGCTATGACCTTTACGTCCTTGCTTTGGGCCTTGATGTAATCGCTTATGCCACGGATTGTACCGCCTGTTCCTACCGCACTTACCACTGCCGCCAAATCTCCACCTGTCTGCTCCCAGATTTCAACTCCGGTAGTATCATGATGTGCTGTTGGATTCAGAGGGTTTATCATCTGGTCAACGAAGAAGATGCTGTCACCTGCAGTTTGCCTGTCACGGATATGCTGCTTTAATATGTTGGTTGCCGCCACAAAGTCGTTGTTGGTCGCCTTGAGTTCTTCCTGCAATTCCGGAACCTCGCTGATTTTCTGTACGTTTGCGCCAAATGCCTTCATCACCTGGAGGCGTTCCTGACTTACTCCTTCCTGAAGATAGATCTGAACCTTATAGCCTTTCATCGCACCGATTGCGCTTACTGCGATTCCCGTGTTTCCGCTGGTGTATTCGATGAGGGTTGTTACACCCGGCTTGATTTTTCCTTCGCGTTCTGCATCTTCAATTATGCGGAGAACAATCCTGTCCTTGATGCTTCCAATCGGGTTGAAGTATTCAACCTTTGCAAGTATGTGTGCCTTGAGCCCAAGTTTTTTTTCGTATCCATGAAGCCTTACAAGAGGTGTGTTTCCTACAAGCTCAGTTAATGAATCGTGTATCTTTGCCATTTTAGTTCCTCCATTTATCTTGTTGCCCTGGGGGCGTTGCGGGGGATGCCCCCGCTAGAAGGGGTAGGGAGCAACGAAGTGCGACCGAGGGGAAGACTTTCCCCTTTCCCTCCTGTTGTTTATTTCTTTGCCTCTTCCTTGATGAATTTGTCTGCGTTCTGCTCATACCACCACTTTGTATATGGAAGCTTGATGCGGGCTGCCAGATTCTTTTCAAAACTGCGGTTGGTTACTGTGTCGCGGATTAGCTTTGCAAAACTCAATGTTCCCTCATAACCGAATACCGTATATTCATCTGCAACGAATACTGCGGCGAATCCCTGCTTGATTGCCCAGACTGTTGTTCCTGGATGACGGCTAAAATAAACGTCCGGCTTGTAGTGGTTCAGGATGTTCAGGACCTCGTAGTTCTGCTGGTCTGCAACCGCCACCTTCATGTCTGACGGTGAAGTTTTCAACAGGTGTTCGAGTGCCGGCGGAACCTTGCCGTTGTCATACTTGTAGTCGTAATGCCATGCCAGTGCATATTCAACTGTCATTCCAAATTCCTGAAGTACACGTGCAATCTCATATGTAAATCCAGGTCCCATTCCGATTACCGCACGAAGTCCCTTGAGCTGTTTCGTCACTTCTTCGATTTGTGGAATGAAAATCGCCCTCTGCTTTTCGATGTAGGCTTCAACTTCCGCACGCTTTCCGATTGCATCACCTATGCCACGGAGCCATGTTTCAAATCCCGTAACACCAGAGTGGTTGATCGTACGCACATAGGGCACGCCATATTTTTCTTCAAGTGCATTGCCAAGATATGTACCGAGGGTTCCACATATACAGACCGTAGCAAGTGCCTCGCTCAAATGGCTCAATTCTTCTATTGTGGAATTACAGTAAAGGAATTGAGGTTCTGCATCAAACACTTCGTTGAATATCTTTGTAATCTGAGGACGGGCGCTTTCGTAAAAGTTCTTTATGTTGATTGTGCGCCTCTTTTGTTTTGGCGGCTGAACTATTCCCTGCAGGACCGCGTGGTCGGAAATGTCAAAACCGCTTGCCCAGATTCGTGACTTGAATCCTTCGCAGTGAACGGGAATTACGGGTATGGGAAGTTCCGCATTCAAATCACTCGCAACACCGTCTACGTCTTCTCCAGTAACACCGGAAACACAGCTTGTGGAAACAAAGATTGCATCCGGCTTGTAGGCTTCGTAAGTGTGGAGGATGATTTTCCTCAAATCATTTGTTGCCCCGAAAACCGTGTCCTTTTCGTTCAAGTCCGTGCAGACAAAAACTGAGTTGGTGGTCTTGTTCACTCTGGCCGCAATCTGTCCGAATTTTACAGCATCGTTGCTTGCCATTGCAGTACATCCGGCCGGTGCATGATAGACAACGGCAACATTCCTGATGGCGGCAAGGGCATTCAGGGCACATCCGGAAAGACATGAACTTGACTGGCTGAAACACCTTTCCCTGTTGCGGAGGGTTCCGTCTTCTGATTTGTTGACCAGCGTCTTTAGGTCACCGACAAAGCCCGTAATCGAACCAAGGCGGTTTTCACGTATTGCTATATTTGCATTGCTAAAATTAAATGGCATGTTTGTCCTCCTTTCCTACAGCTTCAGCTTGCTCATTGCGGCGGTGTAAATCTGTTCCAGCAAATGGAGTCCGCCGGAATATCCTGCTATGTGGTCGTTAATCACAAGTTTTTCGAGCATTGGATAGCTTACGTTTACATAGTGTGCGCCAAGTTCAAGTGCAAGCTTCTTTTCCCAGTTTGAACCTATGATGAGCGGTGTTCCTGCAAAATCAGCAGCCTTTATCTGTTCGTGTATGTCGTGTCCGTCCGTGGTGAACTGAACTTCGGCTTTGATTCCGTAATTCAATTCCTTCAATTCATCCGAGATTTTCTGCTGAAATGACTTTGGAGCGTCATCGGTAATGAAAACTTTTTCCGGGAACAGGCCCATGTCGTTTACAAGGAATTTCGTCACGGCAATCGTGTATTCGCTGTCACTTACAACGGTAAAGCGCTTTCCAAGAATTCTTGTTTCCAGAAGCGTGTCGGCAAAGCGTTCAATGTAATAGTAGAACTCTGCCTCTTTCTCTGTTATGACACGTTCAACCAGTTCCTTGTCCGCACCCGTAAATTCCTGTACCGCACGAAGGAACTTTGTTGTTTCCGTAGCACCAATTGGAAGCACGGGATACTGGAGCAGCTTGATTCCAAAACGGCGTTCAAGATACTTTGCACTGTCAAGGCCTGCCCATGGTGAAACAAGAATCGTAAACTCCGCGTTGGAAATCTTCTTGAGGTTTTCTAGGCCACGTCCAAAACCAAAAATCGTATTCGGCTTGAGTCCAATCGCAGAAATAAGGCTTTCGATTTCACGCAGGTTTCCAAGCCAGTACGGGTCCTGCTGAGGTGGAGCGACAAAGAGGTTTACAAGGCCCTTTTCCGTCTGTGGTTCAGCTTCAGCAAGATACTGTTCAAAAATCGACTTTAAAATCCAGTCATGGCCTACGTAATTGTTTCCCTTGAATCCCGGAGTCTTTGCCCAGATTACAGGTTTTTCCGCATCAGCAAAATTACCCGCAACTTCCTCAATGTCGTCACCGATTATTTCACCTGTACAGCCGGACAGAACCACAAACAGGTCTGCGTCGATAACCTTAAGGGCATTTTCTATAGTTGAACGGAGCTTTGCACTTCCTCCAAAAACAACTTCCTTTTCGCTGATAGACGTACATGGGAAAATGTTGGGACTGTAACGTCCTGACGTTCCATTGTTGTCATTTAATTTTGCCGCACATCCCGGTCCGGAATGCAAAATCGGAATTGCACCGGTAATTGCCTGAACAGTCTGCATTGCCGCAAGCGCACACTTATAACGCGGTTGGTCCAGAATCTTTGCCATAATTGCTCCTCTATTTAATCCATGTTAAACCTATTGACTTACTAGGTAATAAGAGTTATACTATAATTAACCTACTAAGTCAATAGGAATTATTAAAAAAAATTGACGAACTTAAAAAAAAGATGCCAACTGGAAGGAGTTAATGATGGAATGGGATTTTAACAAGATAACCGACCGGCATGACACTGGTGCCGTAAAAATTGATTTGGCCGTTGCAAGGGGAAAGCCCGCCGACGTACTTTCGCTTTGGGTTGCGGACATGGACTTCCCGACTTCCCCGGTAATTCTTGAGGCACTGCACAAAAGGATTGACCATGGAATTTTCGGCTATTCATGCCCGGATGATGCTTTTCACAAGGCTTTGTCCAACTGGCTGAAAAACGAACATGGTTTTACATATGAACGCCACGACATGGTGAGTACTCCAGGCGTTGTTTTTGCCATAGCCACCGCAATCAAGGCATATACCGCGGAAGGTGAAAGCGTCCTGATTCAGACTCCAGTTTACTATCCGTTCAAGAACATGATAGAGGCAAATAAGCGTAGGCTTGTGACTTCCCCACTTTTTGAAAAGGACGGAAAATGGCAGATTGATTTTGAAGACTTTGAGAAAAAGATAAGGGAAAACGACGTAAAGCTCTTTATCCTGTGCAGCCCCCATAATCCCGTAAGCCGTGTCTGGACCAAAAATGAGCTGGAACGCATTGCGGAAATATGCCTCAAGTACAATGTGATTGTCTTTGCGGACGAGATTCACAACGACTTTGTTTACGAGCCCAACGTGCACACGGTTTTTTCAAGCCTGTCACCGGAGGTCGCACAAAACAGCATAGTTTCAATGTCACCCAGCAAGACGTTCAACCTGGCGGGATTACAGTTTTCAACAAACTTCATCGAGAACCCGGCCCTGCGTGCAAAATTCAAGATTGAACGTGACAAAACCGGTTACGACGAACCGAGCCTGATGGGAATGGTTGCAGCCCGCGCCGCTTACGAAGGGGGAAAACCGTGGCTTGAGGCACTTAAACGTCATCTTTTGGAAAACATAGCCTTTGTGCGTTCATATCTAAAGGAAAAAATTCCACAGGCACGACTCATTGAACCGGAAGGTACATTCCTCCTGTGGATTGACTTTTCGGAGCTGGGCATCTCTGACGGAGAGCTTGACGACCTGATTGTAAACAGGGCAAAAGTCTGGCTTGACCGCGGTACGATGTTCGGTCCTGAAGGAAAATGCTATCAGAGGATAAACATTGCCACACCCCAGGCGCTGTTAAAGGAAGCCATAGACAGGATAAGCCGGGCGTTACAGGCAGACGGAAAATGATGAAACAACAAGTTGAATAGGAGATCGAAATGTTAAAAATTTCAACACGCGGACAATATGCACTGCTGATTATGATGGACCTTGCCGAAGCCGGGGATGAAAGCTACATTCCGCTCAAAACCCTTTCGCACAGACGGAATCTGTCGGTAAAGTATCTTGAACAGATTCTGATTCACCTTGGGAAAAGCGGTCTCGTCATCGGATCCAGGGGAACAAACGGAGGATACAGGCTTTCGCGTCCGGTAAACGATTACACTGCGGGAGACATTCTTCGTGCAATGGAAGGGGAACTATCTCCCAGGGGTGCTTCGGAAAACAACCATCTTGAGTCCGAGGGCAACGATTTTTTCTGGAAGGAATTTACTACAAACATAAACAACTTTGTAGATTCAATAACCCTTGATGAGCTTGTGCAAAAAAACAGGGCCTTTGTGGGCTACGATTACTGCATCTGAGTAAAGGGGACTTGTGCTTATCGTACTGTTCTTGCCAGACGTAATCCATATCCGCTGGTCCTGACATACGGGGTGTTTGAGCTTGTATTGATGTTTCCGCGTGAGTAATATGTTCCGCCCTGCTGGATCCTGTATAAGCCGCTTCCCAGAGAATCTTCTGCTGAAGAATCCGAAATGAACTTTGCGGTACTGTCCCAGCACCATTCGCTTACATTACCGTCCAAATCATAGAGGCCTTTGTCATTGGGCTTGAATTTTGCCACTTCATGAGTGCGTGCATTGCTGTTATCTGCATTCCAAGACGGACTGCCGCTTCCTGCCGCTTTTTTCCATTCCGCCAGAGTTGGTAGCCTGAATCCGTTTGCTTCCGGTTTTGCGGATACCCTCTGCCATAGTCCAAGAATTGAACTTTCGTCATCTTCCGGGACTTCTCCCCACTGATCGGGATTGCTTGTTCCCGCTATGACATATACTGGTTCAAGGCCTTCCCTCATGCTCAAGAGGTTGCAGAATTTTACCGCATCAAACCAACTGATGTTGTCTGCCGGCCTGTAGTCCTGAACTTCTCCTGTAGAAGGAACCCTGACGTTTCCGCTGAAATGGCTGTGATTTTCCTTCATGATGTTGTAATAAAGGACTTGAGTCACTTCTACGGCTGCAATCTCGTAGTCACCCATGTTTATCATGTATGAAGGTCCCATCTCTATGCGTGCGTATGTGTCGCCGGACGGAACTTCCTTGATAAAATCGTTTATTGCAAAAACTGCCGTATCGTAACTTGTATTCTCAGCGGGGAATGTATCCGGCCATCTTGTAATTGAACCCAGGTAATAGGGACCTATATCAAGCTTTTCAAATACATTCAGCGGAGAGCCATACAATCCCTTGAGGGTGCTTGTGGAAGAACCGTGAGAATTCTTTCCGCCACTCAATTTGAAGGTGAGGGTTACGGTATTGCGGGTGTAGTAGACGTTAACTGCCATCACTCCATCCTGATCTGTCTGGACGATAAGACCTGCTGCGGTAAAGCCCTTGAATTCCTCATCATTTCTTGCAAGGCTTTGAAGGGCAGTTCCCTTGGGGATGAATTTGTCTTCGGTATATTTTTCTATTTCGGTATAATGCTCAAGGTCAAGGTTTTGGGTAAGGTGCCGGACTCTGTTTGCGTCTGCTGATGTATAATCCTTGAAGAGTAGGGTAAGGTCTACTGTTACCGTTCCGTCGCCGTTGATGGTTTTTCCCTCGGTTGTCTTGCAGGAAATGAACAATAGAGAAAATAAAATTGCAAAGACGGTGATTTTAAGTTTCATGACATTACCCCCGTTGAATTATCGGCTTTTTCCCCACTATATATAAGGTAAAAAACGAAGCTGGTTCTGGGGTGTAAAGTCTATTTTATGGCCCTAAGAATGGCTTGAACCTTGTCCGTCTTTTCCCATGGGAATTCATCCCTTCCAAAGTGTCCGTAAGTTGCCGTTGCACTGTAAATCGGGCGCTTTAAGTCCAGGGTCTTTATGATTCCAGCAGGGCTTGTGTCAAAGACTTCCTTTACCGCCTTGACGATTTTTTCCTCAGGAACTTTTGCAGTACCGAAAGTTCCTGCCATGATGCTTACCGGGAACGGAACACCGATGGCATAGGCAAGCTGAATCTCACAACGCTCGGCCAAATCTGCCGCAATGATGTTCTTTGCGATGTAACGTGCCATGTATGCCGCAGAACGGTCCACTTTGCTGGGGTCTTTTCCGCTGAACGCACCGCCACCGTGCCTTCCCATTCCACCGTAAGTGTCAACGATGATTTTTCTTCCCGTAAGGCCTGAGTCACCAACCGGACCACCTATACAGAACTGGCCTGTCGGATTTACGAAGAACTTTGTATTTGAATCCAATAGACCTGTGGGTTCCAGAACTGGCTTTATGACCTTTTCGATTACAGTCTGCTTGATTTCCTCATGCTTGATTCCTGGGTCGTGCTGCTGTGAAAGGACTACAGTGTCAATCCTTACAGGCTTGTGGCCCTCGTATTCTATTGTGACCTGCCCCTTTGAGTCCGGCCTGAACCACTTGATTGCTCCAGATTTCCTCAGTTCCGCTGACTTTATCATGAGCTTGTGGGCAAACATGATCGGTGCCGGCATAAGTTCCGGGGTTTCCTTGCATGCAAAACCGAACATCATGCCCTGGTCGCCCGCACCCTGCTGTCCTTCAAATTCCTTGAGTCCGGTTCCAACGACACCCTGGTTGATGTCCTGTGACTGGGCGTGAATCATATTCATGACTGCCATTGAATTGTAGTCCAGACCGTAATCCGGATTTGAATATCCTATGCGCTTTGCAACATCGCGTGCCACCTGCTGAACGTCAACATAGGCCTCGGTGTTGATTTCTCCACCAACAAGGATGAGTGCCTGGCATGCAAAAGTTTCAGCGGCAACATGGCTTTCTTTATCTTGTCTAAGGCATTCGTCAAGAATACCGTCGCTAATCTGGTCGCAGATTTTATCGGGATGACCTTCGCCAACAGATTCAGAAGTAAACAGATATCTTTTATTTTCCATAATGAGTCCTCCACCTATTGGATAATATACAGCATAAATGAAGAAAAGTCCATTGAAAAACATGTGTGGAAGGCAAGTGCAAAAAAATAATAATGAGGAAGCACTTTCATTTCCGGCGGGAACCGTGTCGCCAAGGCAAGGTGTGCGGTAATTGGTATTAAGGTCGCTTTCGCTCCCCACCGCACAAATGCCTTGTCGCCCCGAACCCCGCCTGCATTACAGTGCTTCCTCAATCATCTGTTTACCATTTACATTAACGTTTATGGCACTTGCCTTCCACACATCTTTATGAAGAAAAAGATAGAACCACATGGAAGTCCCTTTAATCAAAATGATTCAATTACTTGAATTGGTTTTCAGCGTAATATCCAGAATCAATCAACAGTGATTTGTAGTTGTCCTTTGTTGCATAAACTGGTTCGCAAAGATATGAAGGAATGATTCCTGTTCCGTTGTCATAGGTTCTTATGTCATTGATAGAAGGTTGGGAGCCACTTATGATTGAATCAGCCATTTCAACTGCCTTTGAAGCGAGAGTACGAGTGTCCTTGAAAACAGACATTGACTGGACCCCCTTAAGTATGTTCTTTACAGATGGAATATCACAGTCCTGACCAGTGATTATCGGGAAATTGCTGGCATCATAACCTGCATAAATAAGGGCATTAGTAACGCCGTTTGCTATGGAGTCGTTAGAGCAATAGACTGCGTCAAGCTTTTTGCCTTTTGGACCATATCCATTAGCTTTTATGAGGTTTTCCATTCGCCTTTGAGCTTCTTCTGTTGACCAGTTTGTAGTAGAGCATTTTGCCTTTGTTGTTTGACCGGAAGGGCATACGATTACACCACTGTCGATGTATGGTTTTAGAACATCCATTGCACCATAGAAGAAGAAATTGACGTTGTTGTCACCTGGGTCACCAGTGAAGAATTCCATGTAAACTGGATTTGAAGCTGAGCGTCTCTTGAGTCCGAGCTTTTCTACGAGATAATCGCCCTGTGTTGTTCCAGCCTTGTAGTTGTCGAAAGTAACATAATAAGAAACCGCATCAGAATTCATTATCAAGCGCTCATAGGAAATGACGGAAATCTTCTTCTTTTTTGCAGTATCGAGAACATTTCTAAGGGCGGTACCATCGATAGGTGCAATGATCAAAACCTTGCAGTTGTTATTTATCATATCTTTAATTTGAGAAATTTGTGTATCGATATTATTAACCGCAAACCGAAGGTCTACCTGGTAGCCGAGTTTTTCCAATTGTGACTTCATGTTTGCACCATCTTGGTTCCAACGTTGCAAGCTTTTTGTAGGCATGGAAATACCGATTTTTGTAAATTTTGTGTTAGACCTTGTAGGTTCGTTGAAAGACCAATCGGTATCTTCCAATGCTTTATTTATCTGTTCCCATTCGGCATCCCAATCAATATCTTCAAGTTCTTTGAGTGCCTGCTCCCACTCGGTATTCCAATCAAGGCTTTCCCATTTTTGTTGTAATTGTTGTAAAGCGGCGTAGGAAGGGTTCAGTTTTTCGTAGTTTTCTGATATATCTTTTGAATATGAATGAAGTAGAGAATAGTCTTTTGAATTATTTTCCTTCAAGAATGTTTCTTCTAGGCTTATAATAAAACTTCCCAGAGCCATCATATTGAATTTTTCTATGCAGTTTGCACCTCTGATTCCATACTTATGTAAAATCTTGATGACATCGTTCTTTTGTGCGTCGGAAGCTGTTATCTGCCCAATGCCGAAAAAATAGGTATATGCCTTGAGTTCGTTAACTTCTTCGACAATTGGCTGTAGGTTTTTTATCCAGTTTTGAACATCACTGTTGGTAAGATTTAGGCTGTCTGGTTCTGAAAATAAAGATAAGGAAAAAGAAAAACATAATAAAACCATAATAGCTTTTTTAACCATTGTTTTCATCCAAAACCTCCTGTTAGGTGCTGCGTTTATTTTAACACATAAACAATAACAAGAAAAGGATAAAACATGAAATGTACATTTTCTGGTAAAATGTGTTGTGGAAGGCAAGTGCAATAACTGATAAACAGAATAGAAAAAAAAGAAATCGAGGAAGTGCTGCAATGTAGGCGGGGTTCGGGACAAGAATACATTTGCAAGGGTTGTTTTTGTGGCCTGAATTGTTGGCTGTAGGATTATTGTCTAGTAGTTTGTCCCGGCTCATGTAGGCTTGGCACGGTTCCCACCTGGAATGGAAGCACTTCCTTGTAAATAATTAATTGTATTTGATTTATGAAGATTTGCACTTGCCTTCCGCAATCCTACATGACGGAATGGAATATATGTGGTATAATTGGATTGGAGAATAGGGAAAATGAACGAGCAGCAGCAGATTTTATACATGCAGGTGCGGATTCTCAGAATGGCCTCGGACCGCTTTGGGATTTCACTAAAGGAAGCGGCAGGATTGTTCAGGAAATATGAGGTTTTGTCGTACATTCGTGTGGGTTGGGGCATTTTTCATACGGAAGGAGATGAGGCTGTCTTTTTGGATGTCAGACAATTTCTTAAAAAAAAGGGTGCGGATGTATGATTGAACTAAAAGAAGGTCTTGTTTTATATCACGGAAGCTATTGTGTAGTTGAAAACCCAGATTTGCAAAAATGTGCTGTTTACAAGGATTTTGGACAGGGCTTCTACCTTACCACCTCAAAGGAGCAGGCAAAGAGTTTTGCAAGGCTTTCTGCCGCTAAAAAAAGACAGCAGGGGGAACGAACCGAAGAATTTGCTTATGTCTCTTTTTTCAAACTTAGTGATACCGATGGCTTGAAGACTTTTGTGTATGAAACGGCGGATGCGGCATGGCTTCATTGCATCGTTGCACATAGAAGGAAGGATGCCTTTGTTAAAGTTCGGAATCAGATGAAGCCTTATGACGTTATTTCCGGAAAGATTGCAAATGATGATACAAATACAACGATTATGGCTTATATGGGAAATGTCTTTGGTAAGATGGGGTCTGAGTCTGCGGATAAAGTGTGTATTGGCCTTTTAATTCCCGAGCGTTTGAAAGACCAGTTTTGTTTTAGAACTGTAAAGGCTCTGTCTAAACTGAAGTATTTGAAGAGCGAAAAGGTTTCGTTGGAGTGATTATGAAAAAAGAAAAAACTCTTTTTGCCATGGATTTAGCGGCGGTTATGGCTGTTGAAGAACTGGCGGATGAAGAAAAAAAATCTACTGATGAAGTACTCCTCTCGTTTATGGAATCAAATACCGGAAAAATGCTTTATGATGATTCCTGCAAGCTTTGGTGGGATGGCCCCACTGCTGTTGCGGAAGAATACAAAAAGGAAATTAATGGTAAAAAATAGAGAGATGTTTTTTCATATTCATATTTTTGGTGATGAGTTTCCTGTTCACTTTAATATTCCAATGAGGTGCGTAAGGCAAGTGCAATAACTGATAAACAGAATAGAAAACAAAGAAACGAGGAAGTGCTGCAATGTAGGCGGGGTTCGGGACAAGAATACATTTGCAAGGGTTGTTTTTGTGGCCTGAATTGTTGGCTGTAGGATTATTGTCTAGTAGTTTGTCCCGGCTCATGTAGGCTTGGCACGGTTCCCGCCTGGAATGGAAGCACTTCCTTGTAAATAATTAATTGTATTTGATTTATGAAGATTTGCACTTGCCTTCCGCACCACGGTTTGATATTCTTGACACCCTCTGCTTTTATTTATAGAATAAAAGAAATTTCAAAATGATGGTATTTTCAATTGGTACTAGACTGTTTTTATGAGGAGCTTGTACATGTCTAAACTGTCTTTGAGGGAACAATATAAGGATCTTTTTGCCGATCTGTCAAAGGTATCTATTGAGTCTTCTACGATCAGTGATGAAAATGTCTATCAGGTGGCAAATCCCAAGACCAGGGTATTCATGGATAAACTTGTCTCTGACAACACGACTCCGGACAGTTTCATTGACGGTGTTGAAAATTTTGAGAAATTATATGATTTGGTTCAAGAGGGAAAATCCGGCCTGATTTTGATGGAACATTATTCAAATACAGACTTGCCTGCGTTCTGTTATCTGCTTGAAAAATCAGGAAATCCAAAGCTGGAAGCCCTTTCCAAAAATGTTGTTGCAATTGCCGGAATGAAGCTGAATCAGGATAATCCTGTGGTCAAGGCATTTGCAGAAAGCTTTACCCGTGTCGTAATATATCCGCCCAGAAGCCTCAGCAAGGTGGAAGCCGATGGCCAGTCAGCTGAACTTATAAAGGCAGAGGAGCAGAAGGCCCGCAAAATCAACATGGCTGCAATGCGTGCAATGGATGAATGCAAGCGCCGTGGTCAGGTCATTCTTGTTTTCCCGTCAGGTACCAGATATCGTCCGGGACATCCCGATACAAAAAGGGGCCTCAGGGAAATAGACAGCTATCTTCGCCTCTTTGACTATATGGTTCTTGTAAGCGTTAACGGTTCAATTCTGGAAATTCAGGATGAAGACATGCTCAACGATCTGGTTGAAACCGCACGTCAGGCATTTACCGCAAGTCCTGTAATTGAATGCCGCTCATTCCGAAGCGAGTACATGGCAAAACTTCCCGCTGACACCCAGGACCCAAAGCAGAGTATGATAGACCACGTCATGGAACTCCTTGATGAACAGCACGAGTCCGTTAAGAAAGAATACGGCTTTAACCATTAATTACCGGAAATGAACATCTGTCTTTTTTCAAAGGAAGAAATCGAAAAACCTCTTGAGATAAAAGATCCGCGCGCACAGCACATCATAAAAATCCTCCACAAGAAAGAAGGCGACACCTTTACCGCAGGAATCATCGGTGGGGCATCCGGTACAGCTGTGATTGACTCGGTTGCAGAAAAACTTTCGTTCACGTTTACTCCTGAATCAGAGGGGAAAAAGCTTCATCCGCTTGTGATGGTCATAGGCTTTCCGCGTCCCATTCAGCTTAAGAGGCTCCTAAGGGATATGGCAGGGCTTGGCGTTATGGCTGTTCATCTGACCGGTACCGAGCTTGGCGAAAAATCATACATGTCATCAACAATGTCCAGTCCGGAGGCGGCACGTCAAATGCTTCTGGAGGGAACTGTTCAGGCCGGATCCACCTTTATTCCTGAAGTGGCGGTCCACAAGAATCTGCGCTCGTGCCTTGAGGAAATAAAGGCGTACTACCCGGACTTTGCAAAGGCACAAAACAAAATGGCCCTGGACAACGTGAACCCCGCGGGCAGTCTGTGGGATTTTTGCACCAGAGAAAAAACTGCCTTTGCAACAATGCAGAATCCGGCGGTGGCGGCCATAGGTTCCGAGCGCGGCTGGACGGATGCAGAACGCTCTCTTTTGCAGGATTACGGCTTTGTGCATCTTGGCATGGGCGAAAGAATCCTTAGGACGGAAACAGCTTCAACTGTGGCGGCTTCCATAATTCTGGGTGCAATGGGAGTCCTTTGCTAACTTTTCATCCTTCTAATATTTCACAAATCCCTTGAAAAGAATCCGCTTGAATGATAAAATGTTGGTCATTGTATGAGTAGGGTGGAGGCTGATGGACAACGCTAAAATCAAGGAAATGCTCCTGGACATTCAAGATACTCAACTGGAATTTTCCGTTATAATGACGGGAAAGGAAAGCAAGAGGGTAAACGGCCTTTATAAACCGGAAACCAGGGAAATCCTT
>DBWR01000008.1:44915-46431 GCA_002309305.1 Treponema sp. UBA1233
ACCCACCACCTGATCAACGAAGAAAAGATAAAGGAAAACGGCGGAAGGGAGCCGATGCATTCTTCCAGAAGCCACACGAATTATTTTTGGGCCAAATTCCACGGACTCTTGGACATTGCCGAACAGAAGGGCTATTACAAGATGGACATTTCCGGAAGCCCTGATCTGGAAGCTTTGACCAAAGACATAAAGGAAAACTTCATCAAACCCAACGGACATTTGATGCTGGAGTTTGGCAAAAAGCTTCTTAGGGCACACACCCTCTGCGAGGAAAACAACATACGCTACGAGGATTATCTTGACCGTGTCCTTCAGCTTCCCAGAAATACCGCACAGTCGATTACAAAAGTGGGAATGCTGCCGGAAGAAGATGCCGAACTTGGTTTTGAAAACATGAAGATAATGGCGTCTGCAAAAAAGCCTGAACAAAAAGCCCTTGCACAGGATGCAATCAAAAAGGGAAAAAGCCCAGATTCAGTCATTGCGATGCTCAAGAAAAAATCAGAATCCGTTGATGCCCGCACAAAACTTGAAAAAGAACGTGACAGACTTACAAAGACAATAAATGAATTAACCACCAGACTTGAATATGTGGAGGAAAGCCTTGCAAACTTATAAAAAAATCATTACATTCACCGCAATCTGCATAGCATGTGGATTTGCATTTTCACAGGAAATAACCGCTCCTTCAATGCCGACAATTTCCGGACCATCAATGCCCACGGTTTCTGTTCCGGTTATTGGGAGTTCATTCTCCTATTCAAATTCAAGCTCAAAAGACGGCGGCAAAAACCAGTCAAATCAAAAGAATTCGAATTCAGATGAAAAGGATTCTGCCTCAAAGAAGAGCACCGTGGATGTTCTTTCAACTTTGACTGCAAGCGACCTTCAGACTTTAAGCTCAACCGGAATGCTGGAAACCCTTTTGGAAAGCAAGGCCGGAAGCAATTCCATCCTAGGGCTTTCAAACCTGTACACTTCAAGCAGCTCATCCGAAACAAACGTATTGCTCAAACAGGTTCTTTCCGAAATGGAAGAAATAAAGCAGCAGACATCTGCTCCGGAAAAAGTTGCATCCCAGGCTGTTCAGGCTCCCGTGGTAACTTCCACTCAGAAAACTTCGGTTCAGAGGTCAAAGCCTTCAAGGTTAATACGCTTTTCGGTAAACGGCTACGATGTCTTGCGCACATGCAGGACTGTTTACATTTCTGACGTTCAGGAAGACGGTACCTTCCTAGTGACTGGAGACAGAAAATATGCCAGCGATGGAAAGACCAGATCCGAGACATTCCACCTGCTGTTCAAGAAAGATCAGAATACAAGCGGCCTTCAGAATTACCATGCGGCTGCAGCGGTAACCCAGGATTATTTGAACGAGTATTCATTCCTGTATCAGCTCTCACAGCGTGAAAACCTGAGTGCGGTGCGGACTGGAAACCTTGTTACGATGAGGACCACAGACCCCGACTGGAAGCTGGAACTGTTAATCGATCTTGGAGAAAACCACTGATGACGC
>DBWR01000038.1:0-6195 GCA_002309305.1 Treponema sp. UBA1233
AGGCATGTACGGAAAATTGCACCGCGAATGTAATGGCCTTCAAGCTGCTTTGTAAAACGGTTGTAAAACTTTACGACACCATCTTCATAAAACTCGTGAATCTTGGAATTGGAAATGATTTCAGAAAACAAATCCGGAGCCGCATTATCCCATCCACCGTCCGATGTGGGGTAAACAAACACTACGCTGCTTCCATATTTCCTTGCGATGGCCTCAAACCCATTTGTCCGTGCAAATTGAACTGCACCAGAATAATCATCCGAATAATCCTGTTCGCCAAATACAAGAAGATAGGGGGCAATAAATCCGTAATTCAGAACATCGTCCATCAGGTCATTGTCCGGTACATAAACTGTCGCCTTGAATTTTTCAAAACTGTGCTTCCAGACTTTTCCTCCATCAACAGAGGTCATTGTTGGCATTTCTTTCATCGACATATTTTACTTCCTTAAAAAACGTTTGTTTATTCAATAGTTTAATTCTACATCACAAATCTGGAAAAAACAAATTTTTTCTGCTGTCATGTTTCCTAAAAGCCCATCAAACTTCCTTTCTGGAAGGTCCATTCTGGGGTGCGGAGGGTGGCATCCTCAACATAATACCACGGACTGATTTTCTCAAAGCTTTTTAACAGGTGGAATTCCTGGCTTGGCATGTAGCTTTGTCCCAAGAGCATTATCTTTTTGCCGGTGCGCCTGTCTTGGGCCGCATCAAGGACCAGGACCACATGACCGGGGCTTCCTCCCCTGATGAAAAAGTCGCCTGGCTCAATATCCTTTATGTCCTTTGCCCTTGCTTCTTTGGAAAGGGAGAGGGTTCCCGCGTAGGTGTAGATGAACTTAAGGTATTCCTCAAAAACTGAACGGTCGTATCCCTTTTTGCCTCCGTCCACCCATTTGGTCTGGTTACCTGAGACAGAAACACGCTCTCCGTTTGCAAATCTGGAAAAAGGAACCGTCATTCCGTTGGTAAGGTTAAAGTGGATTTCGTCATAACGCTTTTGTGAGTAGAGGTATTCCGCACGCAGTTTGATTACCGCATCGGCACACTGGATCAGGTCGGTGGAAAGTATGGGCATGTCAAAAACCGATTCGTGAACATTGCTCCATTTTTTCTCGCCGTTGTAGAGCAGAACAGGGCTGCCATATGGTTTTAGCGGATAGTGCCTTAGGAAATATGCGAATGAGTTTTCGTCTGTCTTTACTCGCTCAAAGTTTTCTGGGGTGGGGAACCTTTCTTCAAGATTCTTTCCGTTCCTGATGACTGTTTGTGCTGAACAAGCCGCGAGGACAATCAGCAGAAGGAGAGTGGAGAGGTATGTTCTTTTCATGTTTTGCTCCATATCTCTTTATCTCATATTTAAACAAAAAAAACAACAAGGAAACTCCCGTGATTCTGGAATTTCCTTGCCGCTTTTTGAGTAGAAAACGATGCTGGGCTACAACTTATTTTGCTGTCTTTTTAGCTGCTGTTTTCTTTGCTGCAGGCTTCTTAGCTGCCGGCTTTTTGGCTGCTGTTTTCTTTGCTGCAGGCTTCTTTGCCGCTGGCTTTTTGGCTGCTGTTTTCTTTGCTGCTGGTTTCTTAGCTGCCGGCTTTTTGGCTGTTGTTGCCTTCTTGACGGTTGCCTTTGCAGTCTTTTTTGCTGTTGTTGCAGTCTTCTTTACAGCTTTCTTTGCCTTTGTTGCCTTGTCAGCTGCTGCTTTTGTCGTCTTCTTTGCTGTTGTTGTTGCTTTCTTAGCAGTTGTCTTGGCGGACTTTGCTGTTGACTTGGCTGCTTTTGTTGCAGTCTTCTTTACAGCTTTTGCAGTCTTGCCGGCTGCTTTTCCTGCTGATTTAGCAGTCTTTTTGGCAGCGGTCTTTGCTGTGGCGGCAGTTTTCTTTGCACCGGCTTTTGCCCGTGTAACCGTTTTCTTAGCATCAGCTTTGGCTGTGTCTGCGATTTCAGTCAATTCTACTGATGTTGCTTTGAGTGATTCTGACATAGAGCCTCCCATATCACGATCGTCATTGAACAGATTATCTATTCTTGGATAATTATTCTTAAAACTCAACGAGTCCCTTTTTTCTTCAACTGCCACATGAGTTTCTGTTACAGTTTCTTCAACTGGCTCATGAACAGCCTCAACTGTGTTCACAACAGTTTCTTCTGCCGTGATTCCAAAAACAGTCTGCTCTGGAGTTGCCGGTGCTACTTCCGGTTCATCCTTCTTTGCAAACAGTCCCGTAACCTTAGTCCAAAATGATTTCTTTTCTTCACTCATTTTGTCTACATCTCCTTTTATACTTTTATCTGTGTCTACCAAACTCAATTCCTCAAATTTGGATTTCAAATTCGAATATTGTATCTTGCATTCAAATAGCGCAATCAGCACTACAACAAACGCAAAGTACTGGCGGAAGTCATCCTTGAAATGCTCAAAATAATTATACACCCCATGGAACAAAACTGCAAACAAAAATGGCAAAATTTTTACAGATTTTTTTCGGATTGAATAAACAGTCAACCCGGCAAGACCTGTACATGCCAGATGAATCAGCATCGCAGGAAGCCTCGTTACGATACTAAGGCCACCCGTTCTTCCAGTCAGTATATATACAAGCGTTTCAAAACAACCCAAACTGAAGCCGCACAGCATTGAATACGAAAGGAACGCAGAAAGCTCAGTCTTCCGTGCGGGCATGGCGAACATCACTGCAAATTTCATCGACTCTTCAATCAATGCAACAAGCAGCATTTCAAAAAGCAGCGCCACCAGTGTTGAAACCGGGAATCCCCCAGCCTCAATAAAAAACATATGCAGCAGGACGCTAGGTATTACGGCAATCAATCCAAGAAGGCAGGCCCATAAACCTTTTGTACATTTAAAGTCATGCACAAGCAATGCCAGGCAGATGAACAAAACTACCAGCGGTATAAGACAGAGTGCAAGTGACGCATAAACCATATAATAAAGAATAATGTAAAATCAAATATTATTCAACTGTAATATGGTAGATTATGAAAGAATTGAAAAAAATCATCCTTCGTTTT
Source organism: Treponema sp. UBA1233 (assembly GCA_002309305.1). Lineage (GTDB taxonomy): Bacteria > Spirochaetota > Spirochaetia > Treponematales > Treponemataceae > Treponema_D. Next base: position 3,032 of record DBWR01000038.1, read on the forward strand.
CGTATGCGACCAAATGCTCCTTGCCGTACATTTTCCTCAAGAGCGGCTTTTCTATTTTACCTGTCGGGTTGCGCGGAACATCGGCAAAGATGATTTTTCTCGGCCTCTTGTAGCGCGGCAATTCCATGCAGTACTCGTTCATTTCTTCTTCCGTACAGGTCATGCCCGGCTTGATGCTGATGATTGCACCGGCGATCTCACCCTGCCTCCTGTCCGGGAGTCCGATGACTGCAACGTCATTCACCTTGTCAAATTTTCGGATAAAGTTTTCGATTTCAACAGGGTAAAGGTTTTCGCCACCGGAAACAATGACGTCCTTCTTGCGGTCAACAAGGAAGATGAAACCGTCTTCATCCTGCTTTGCAACGTCACCCGTATAAAGCCATCCGTCCTTAAGCACTTCTGCAGTTGCCTCGGGGTTGTTGTAGTAGCATTCCATGACACCAGGACCCTTTACGCAAAGCTCACCGCATTCACCCTGCTTGATTGGGTTTCCATTGTCATCAACAATCTTGCATTCCCAACCGTAACCCGGAACACCGATTGCACCAACCTTGTGAATGTTTTCCACGCCAAGATGAACGCAACCCGGACCAATCGATTCTGAAAGGCCATAGTTCGTGTCGTAGGCATGGTTGGGGAAGTATTCCTTCCAGTGCTTGATTAAACTCGGAGGAACAGGCTGAGCTCCAATGTGCATGAGCCTCCACTGGTCAAGCTTGTAGTCAGAAAGCTTTATGTCACCCCTGTCGATAGCGTCAAGAATGTCCTGCGCCCAGGGAACCAGAAGCCACACGATGGTACAGTGCTCCTTGCTTACGGCATCAAGAATGTATTCAGGTTTTGTTCCACGTAGAAGAACCGCACGGCTGCCCGCAACAAGTGAACCCATCCAGTGCATCTTTGCTCCTGTGTGATACAGCGGAGGAATGCAGAGGAAGCAGTCGTCCCTGGAAGTCGAATGGTGTTTCTGCTCAACAGTTGCCGCATGCATCAGCGAACGGTGGCGGTGTAAAATTGCCTTTGGGAAACCGGTAGTGCCGGAAGAAAAATAAATGGCACCAAAATCATCGTCGGAAATTTTTATGTCAGGAGCGACACTTGAACAGTCCGCAACAAGCTCACGGTAACTTTCTGCAAAAGTCGGACAGTTTTCGCCAACGTAAATCAAAAGGCGGTTTTTGGCAAGGTCATCGGCAATCGCTTCGATACGTCCAATGAACTGAGGGCCAAAAAGAAGGACATTGACTTCTGCAAGGTCGGCACAATATTTAATTTCATCAGACGAATAGCGGAAATTGAACGGAACCGCAATCGCACCAGTCTTTAAAATTCCAAAATAAATCGGGAGCCATTCAAGGCAGTTCATCATAAGGATTGCAACCTTGTCACCTTTTTTAACTCCGCGGCTTAAAAGCATGTTTGCCATGCGGTTTGCCTTTTCGTCAAAGACCTGCCATGTAATCTCGCGGCGGTAAGTTACATCAGGACTAGGCTGAATCAGGGAATATTCCTTCCAAGTAACACGGCGGGTATCCTTTTGTTCAGGATTCAATTCAATTAACGCTACCTCGTCTCCATATTGTTTTGCATTGCGAACCAGATAATCAGTGATGGGCATTTTTAAAATCAGTCCTCCAAAAATGATTGAATAATTATATCATAAATAGATTTTTTTTGATAGTGTTATTTTAGCGGTCATGTGTCCCAGGACTAGACATTTGTTTTATTTTTTTGCTATAATCAGGTAACAATGCAAAGAGGCAGAATTGGATTTCCAGTTCTGCCTTTTTTTATTTTAAACTCACTCTTTTTCAGGAGGCTCATATGATTGAGACAATCGCAAAAGTCAATGATTCGGTTAATTCCGTTGTCTGGGGAACCTTTGGTATCGCGCTCTTGTTTGTGGCAGGAATTGTAATGACTATTGTCAACAAAGGATTTCAGTTTACTCATGTTCCACACTGGTTCAAAAAGACAATAGGAGCCATTTTCAAGGACAAAAAAATCACCGCACATACCGGAATAGAAAACAAGGCCATCTCGCAGTTCCAAAGCCTGTGTACTGCACTTGCCGCAACAATCGGAACAGGAAACATCGTAGGTGTTGCCACGGCGATTATCCTTGGTGGACCAGGTGCCATTTTCTGGATGTGGGTTATGGCAATATTCGGCATGATGACAAATTATTCAGAAAATGTTCTTGGAATCTATTTCCGCCGCAAGGGTGCCAATGGTGAATGGCGTGGTGGTGCCATGTATTATCTTAAGGACGGATTCGGAAGCTACAAGGGAATGAAAGTTGTGGGAACGGTTCTTGCAATTTTGTTCAGCGTGTTCTGTCTTCTGGCAAGCTTTGGCATCGGAAACATGAGTCAGGTAAACTCTATTGCAGGCAACATGGAATCTGCTTTTGGAGTTCCGACATGGATATGTGGAATTGCTCTCGTTATAATCGCCTCAATCGTAATTTTGGGAGGACTCAAGAGAGTTGCATCTGTAACAGAGAAACTTGTTCCCTTCATGGCGATAATCTATATCATTGGAGCACTGGTAATCTTTTTCACTCACATCTCTGCTGTTCCCGCGGTATTCAGGGCCATCTTCAAGGGGGCATTTGCGGCTAAATCTGCTGCCGGCGGTCTTGTGGGCTATGGCCTTCAGAAAGCTATAACATGGGGCTTTAAGCGGGGCGCTTTTTCCAACGAGGCAGGTCTTGGATCTTCTGTTATGGTTCACTCATCATCAAATGTCAAGGAACCTGTACGTCAGGGAATGTGGGGCATCTTTGAGGTCTTTGCGGACACAATCGTTGTTTGCTCACTGACAGCCTTTGCGGTGCTTTCTACTGGACTTGTTGACCTGGAAACTGGACAGATGATTTCTTCAAATGCCGGTTCTGGTCTTGTTGGAGAGGCTTTTGCCACGGTTTTTGGTGCATTTGGACCTAAGTTCATTGCCATTGCGATTCTTCTCTTTGCATTTTCCACAGTACTTGGCTGGAGTCATTACGGTGCGACGGCATGGCAGTATTTGTTTGGCGAAAAGACACAGATAATCTACAAGTTAATTTTTGTCGTGATTATATTCTTTGGCTCAACAATGAGTCTTTCTCTTGCGTGGGATCTTTCCGATACCTTTAACGGCCTGATGATGATTCCAAA
>DBWR01000038.1:6258-6632 GCA_002309305.1 Treponema sp. UBA1233
CCCATGCTTTCCGCCTTCCCGGAATATCAGGATGAAGCGTCTAAAGAAGTAAAAGAGGGTGCGGAATAAACTGCTTGCCTGGCAGAAAATAGCCTGATTCATCTCTGGTTTCCCATCTGGGTAAGGAATTCGTTTGTTTCCGTAACCTCATATCTGCGTATGGCATCAGAGCGCTCACGGAAAAAAGAATCAACCTCATCAAAAAGAAGGACGCTGTCGTTTTGTTTTGCTTCGGAAAAAGATTTTGCAATGTTCTTTTCACTTTCGCCTACATACATTCCAAAAATATCCGAGCCGTTTTTAGAAATGACTTTCCTTCCAAGGGAGTCCGCAATGTAATGTGCAAGCTTCGTCTTTCCACCACCGCTCACACC